>NZ_SAUH01000001.1:3495000-4185000 GCF_004193175.1 Streptomyces sp. RFCAC02
TGACTAAGGGTTCCTGGGTCAAGTTGATCTGCCCAGGGTAAGTCGGGGCCTAAGGCGAGGCCGACAGGCGTAGTCGATGGATAACCGGTTGATATTCCGGTACCCGCTGTGAAGCGCCAGCGCTGAATCTCCTGATGCTAAGCCCGTGAAGCCCCATGTTGCCTTCGGGTGGTGTGGTGGTGGAGCCGGTGGTCCGAGGGGGTAGTAGGTGAGTGATGGGGTGACGCAGGAAGGTAGTCCATCCCGGGCGGTGGTTGTCCCGGGGTAAGGGTGTGGCCCGTCGTGCAGGTAAATCCGTGCGACATTGAGGGTGAGGCCTGATGCGGAGCCGATTGTGGTGAAGTGGATGATCCTATGCTGTCGAGAAAAGCCTCTAGCGATGTTTCATGGTGGCCCGTACCCGAAACCGACTCAGGTGGTCAGGTAGAGTATACCGAGGCGTTCGGGTGAACTATGGTTAAGGAACTCGGCAAATTGCCCCCGTAACTTCGGGAGAAGGGGGGCCGCTTCTGGTGAAGACCTTTTCGGTTGGAGCTGGGGGTGGCCGCAGAGACCAGCGAGAAGCGACTGTTTACTAAAAACACAGGTCCGTGCGAAGCTGTAAGGCGATGTATACGGACTGACGCCTGCCCGGTGCTGGAACGTTAAGGGGACCGGTTAGCTCTTTCGGGGGCGAGGCTGGGAACTTAAGCGCCAGTAAACGGCGGTGGTAACTATAACCATCCTAAGGTAGCGAAATTCCTTGTCGGGTAAGTTCCGACCTGCACGAATGGCGTAACGACTTCTCGACTGTCTCAACCATAGGCCCGGTGAAATTGCATTACGAGTAAAGATGCTCGTTTCGCGCAGCAGGACGGAAAGACCCCGGGACCTTTACTATAGCTTGATATTGGTGTTCGGTTCGGCTTGTGTAGGATAGGTGGGAGACTGTGAAGCTTGAGCGCCAGCTTGGGTGGAGTCGTTGTTGAAATACCACTCTGGTCGTGCTGGATGTCTAACCTGGGTCCGTGATCCGGATCGGGGACAGTGTCTGGTGGGTAGTTTAACTGGGGCGGTTGCCTCCTAAAGAGTAACGGAGGCGCCCAAAGGTTCCCTCAGCCTGGTTGGTTATCAGGTGGTGAGTGTAAGTGCACAAGGGAGCTTGACTGTGAGACTGGCGGGTCGAGCAGGTGCGAAAGCAGGGACTAGTGATCCGGCGGTGGCTTGTGGGAGCGCCGTCGCTCATCGGATAAAAGGTACCCCGGGGATAACAGGCTGATCTTCCCCAAGAGTCCGTATCGACGGGATGGTTTGGCACCTCGATGTCGGCTCGTCGCATCCTGGGGCTGGAGTTGGTCCCAAGGGTTGGGCTGTTCGCCCATTAAAGCGGTACGCGAGCTGGGTTTAGAACGTCGTGAGACAGTTCGGTCCCTATCCGCTGTGCGCGTTGGAGTCTTGAGAAGGGCTGTCCCTAGTACGAGAGGACCGGGACGGACGAACCTCTGGTGTGCCAGTTGTCCTGCCAAGGGCATGGCTGGTTGGCTACGTTCGGGAGGGATAACCGCTGAAAGCATCTAAGCGGGAAGCCTGCTTCGAGATGAGGACTCCCACCCACTTTGATGGGGTAAGGCCCCCGTTTGACGAGCGGGTTGATAGGCCGGAGATGGAAGCCCTGTGAGGGGTGGAGTTGACCGGTACTAATAGGCCGAGGGCTTGTCCATAGATGCTCGCGTCCACTGTGAAGTTCGAAGCCGGCCTGGCTGGTGCACCCATAGGTGTTCCGGTGGTCATGGCGGAGAGGAAACGCCCGGTTACATTCCGAACCCGGAAGCTAAGCTCTCCAGCGCCGATGGTACTGCATGGGGGACCGTGTGGGAGAGTAGGTCACCGCCGGACAATTATTGAAAAAGCAGGGTCCGTTGATTCGTCAACGGACCCTGCTTTGTTTGCGTGGTGGAGTCCCGGGTGCGACGATCGGCCGCATGACCTACACGGTGCGGCGCACAGCGCGGGAGGACTGGTGGGAGTTCCGCGCGCTTCGGCTCGCGGCTCTCCGCGACCCCGTGGCGCCGCTGGCGTTCTACGAGGCGTACGAGGAAGCGATCCGGCTCCCCAGGAGCGAATGGGAGCGGCGCGCCGCCGACGACGAGACGGTGACGCTCATCGGCGAGACCGAAGCCGGTGAATGGGGCGGAATGCTGGGGCATTACCGCCGCTACGGGCGTGTCACCGTCGTCGGCGTCTACGTGCTGCCCGCCCACCGGGGAACCGGCCTCGCCCACTCGCTGATGGAGACCGTCGTCGAGGGGGCGGCCGGCCGGGAGATCCGGCTGCGCGTCCACGAGGACAACACGAGGGCGGCCCGGTTCTACCGTTCCCTCGGGTTCACCGCCATCAGCGAGGTGCAGCGCGAACCCGGCGCGCCGGGCTACCGCACGTACGAGCTGGCGCTCAGACCGGCCCGCCGATGACCGTCAGGCCAGGCCAGGCGACGGACAGCTCGGCCACCAGCGCGTGCCGCAGCGGCGCCGTCTCGCGATGGGCACCCGCGATGTAGAGGGTGCCGCCCTCGCCCGCCAGGTTGTCCAGCGCGAGGACATCGACGCGTCCCGGGCTGCACGCCTGGCGGATGTGCACCTGCTCCAGGCCGGTCAGGGCACGTGCGACGAGGTCCAGCGCGGCGTCCCTGCGGACCGGGTGGCCGGTCAGTGCGCTCTCCAGCTCCATGACGGCGCCACCCGCCGCCCGGGGATGTGTCCGCAGGATCTTCGCGGGCTCGCCGGCCGAGCGGCCGAGCGCCCAGCGGTGGACCTGCTGCAGCGGCTGCCCGGCGAGTGCCGCCGCGTGGAGATAGCACCGGAGGAGCGTCTCCGCGGTGGAGGCGTCCAGGGTGAAGACGGGCTCCACCGGGCGCACGGGGTCGAGCAGTGCCGTGGCCCGGCGGCGGGCCACCGGCATGTCCTCGCAGCCGCGCAGCGGGGACCAGCGCAGCCGCACCGTCGAGTCGGTGGCGTGCCCCGGGTCGTAGACGTGCACGGGACCGGATTTCGTGCGGCGGCGCCCCGTCCGCGTCCACAGGGAGCCGTCCGGGTCGACGACGACGAGCCCCGGGGGTGCCGTGAGGACGGCGGTCGCGTGGTCCTCGCGGGCGGGCACCGGGACGGGCACAGGCACCGCCGGCGCGGCGAGGGGCTCAGGCTCCGGCACCGCGGCGGGGACCTGTTCCGCTTCCCACGACTGCTCCACGGGCTGTGCACGGTCGGCAGGTCGTGACCGGTCCACAGGCTGTGGACGGGGCGCGCCGCGGCGGGCACGCCAGCGGGCGATCCGTACGTACAGGGCAAGAGCCGTGCAGAACACGAGGATGACCTGCACCAGGAAGGCACCCCAGACGGCGGCAGCGCCGGGCAGGTCCTCGGGCGCGGCTTCCGGCCAGGCCGCGGGGACGTCCCCCGGCGCGGTGAGGAACGAACGGACGGCGCCCGCCGTGGAGAAGAACGTCACGCCGGACGGCCACGCCCCGCCCGTGACGAGGCCGGCGAGGCCCGTCGCGGTCCAGATGAGCGCGGTCAGCGCCAGCATCAGGGCGAGCCCGCCGATGAGGAGGGCGTCCGGGACGCCGCCGCGTGCGGCGCGCGGTGCTTCGGTCACTGCTCTCCCCGGCTAGCCGACGCCCTGGTGCTTCTCGAACGACATGACGCGCGCCTCCGTCTCGGCCTCGAACGGGTCGTCGGCGTCCTGGTCGAACGGGTCCTCCGCGCGGGGGGCCGACGACTCGGTCATGGCGCGGTCGGTGAAGACGAGGGGCCGTTCGGCCTCGGTGACGAGGTGCTTGACGACCTGCACGTTGCCGTTGACGTCCCAGACGGCCATGCCGGGCGTGAGGGTCGGGATGATCTCCACGGCCCAGCGCGGCAGGCCGAGGACCTGCCCGGTGGCGCGGGCCTCGTCGGACTTCTGGGCGTAGATCGTGCGGGTCGACGCCATCTTGAGGATTGCGGCGGCCTCCTTCGCCGCCGCGCCGTCGATGACGTCCGACAGGTGGTGGACGACGGCGACGAACGACAGACCCAGACGGCGGCCGAACTTCAGCAGCCGCTGGAACAACTGCGCCACCGAGGGCGAGTTGATGATGTGCCAGGCCTCCTCCACCAGGAAGATGCGCTTCCTGCGGTCCGGCCTGATCCAGGTGTGCTCCAGCCAGACACCGACGATCGCCATGAGGATCGGCATGGCGATGGAGTTGCGGTCGATGTGGGACAGGTCGAAGACGATGAGCGGCGCGTCC
The DNA here is from genome assembly GCF_004193175.1 of Streptomyces sp. RFCAC02. Classification (NCBI taxonomy): domain Bacteria; kingdom Bacillati; phylum Actinomycetota; class Actinomycetes; order Kitasatosporales; family Streptomycetaceae; genus Streptomyces; species Streptomyces sp. RFCAC02. Next base: position 3,499,268 of record NZ_SAUH01000001.1, read on the forward strand.
AGGTCGATGCCGACGGTCGTCGGGCCGTCGAACATGCCGCGCAGGTCGCCGTCGACCAGGCGGTCGAGGACCAGCGCCACGTCCAGGCCCCAGGCGCGGACGTCCTCCAGATCGACGTTCATGGCGTCGGCGGCCTCGGGCAGCGGATGCCGGAGGCGCTCCACGATGTCCGTGAGGATCGGCTGCCGGTCGGTCGTCGTCTGGTTGACGTAGGCGTGGGCGACCTTCAGGGCGAAGCCGGAACGCTCGTCCAGCAAACGGCCGAGGGCCACCTCGATGATGGTCCGCAGCAGCGCGAGCTGGCCCGTGGTGGTGATGGCGGGGTCGAGCGGATTGAGGCGGACGTTGCCGTCGAGGGTGGCCATCGGATCGAGGCGGATCGGTGTGATGCCGAGTTCCTGGGCGATCAGGTTCCATTCGCCGACGCCGTCCTCGCCCTGGGCGTCCAGGACGACGACCTGGCGGTCGCGGAACCTGAGCTGGCGCAGGACGTACGTCTTCTCCAGGGCGGACTTGCCGTTGCCCGACTCGCCGAGGACCAGCCAGTGCGGGGCGGGGAGCTGCTGGCCGTAGAGCTGGAACGGGTCGTAGATGTAGCCCTTGCCGCTGTACACCTCGCGGCCGATGATGACGCCCGAGTCGCCGAGGCCGGGGGCCGCGGTCGGGAGGTAGACGGCCTGGGCCTGGCCGGTGGAGGTACGGACGGGGAGCCGGGTGGTCTCGGTGCGGCCGAAGAGCAGGCCGGTGAACGCCTCCGTGATGAGGCTCAGCGGATCGCGCGCGGGCATGTCCGTACCTCCTTCTGCGTCCCCGGGCGGCGGGCGCCGGGCGTGGTCATCGTCTGATCCCCGTCGCGAACGGCAGGGTGTTGACGAACGCGCGGTGGTGCTCGCGGTCGCACCACTCCAGCTTCAGGTACGACTTGCCGGCGGAGGCGCGGATCGTGCGCTTGTCGCGGGCGAGGGCCTCCGGGTCGGGCGAGGAGACGGTGAGGTAGCCGACGAGGTTGACGCCCGCCGCGCCGGAGGCGAGGTCGTCGCCCCGCTGGTCGATGCGGCCGTGGGCGGCGATGTCGCGGGGGTCGACGGTGCGGTTCATCTTGGCGGCGCGCGACGCCTCGGCGGCGTCGTTCGTCTTCTCGGTGAGCATCCGCTCGATGGCGATCTCGGTGGGCTCCAGGTCCATGCAGACGGCGACCGTGCGGATCACGTCGGGGGTGTGGACGAGGAGCGGCGCGAGGAAATTCACGCCGACCGGGGTCATCGGCCACTCCTTGACCCAGGCCGTCGCGTGGCACCACGGCTCGCGGGTCTCCGACTCGCGGGTCTTCGCCTGGAGGAACGTCGGCTCGCGGGCGTCGAGCTCGGCGGGCCAGGCGTTGCGCCGGGACATGGCCTGGATGTGGTCGATCGGGTGGTCCGGGTCGTACATGGAGTGGACGAGGGACGCGAGCCGCGCCTCGCCCAGCGGCTGCCGCACGCGGATGTCGGCCTCGGCGAGCCGGGCGCAGATGTCGGTCAGCTCGCGGGCCATGATGACGGCGAGCGCCTCGTCCTGCGACATGCCGCGGCCGCGGCCCCTGCCCCGGCCGGAGCGGGCCGCCCTGGCGATGCTGTGCGCCTCGTTCGCCAGCTCGCGGGAGTGGTGCATGCAGGCGACGAGGTAGGCGCGGTGCTGCTCGCTCGACGTGGACACCATCGACTGGAGCTGCTCGTACGAGTCCTGGATCCAGTGGGGGGCGGTGGCGTCGCCGCGCTCCCGGACGTCGTTGGCGTGGGCGTCGGGGTCGGCGGGGAGGGTGCGGGCCAGCATCTGGAGGCGGGAGACGTGGCCGTCGCCGTTGGCGACGTGCTTCAGGAGGGTGCCGAAACGTTCGACCAGCGCCTCCTGGTCCTCGCTGTCGCGCAGGCCGACGCCGGGGCCCTCGATCTCGATGGCGGCGGTGATGGTGCGGCGTTCGGTGTGGAGGAGGACGGCCAGCTCGTCCGGGCCGAACGCGGCGGCCAGCCACTGGATGGGGCCGACGCCGGGCGGTGTGCCGATCTCGACCTCCGCCCCGTCCAGCCGGACACCGGCCTCGGGGGCGGCGGAGCGGTAGGTCGCACCCTTGCGCTGCGTGCGGCGGAAATAGCGGTTGATCTCGAACCACCTGTAGAACGTGCGGCCCCGGTAGGGCATGTAGACGGCGGCCAGGGCCAGGATCGGGAAGCCGGCCAGGCCCGCGATGCGGACGGGGAGCACCGGGATGACGAGGCCGCTCACCATGCCGAGGAACGCGCCGGCGACGATGAGCGCGATCTCGCCGGTCTCGCGGTTGCGGCCGACGATGGACTGGGGGCGCGCCCGGCCGATGAGGTAGGTGCGGCGCCTGGTGAGGGTGTGCGGTGGGGCGGTCATCCACTACCTCCTCGGTTTCCCGTGCCCGCTGCAGGCCCCGGTCCGCCGCTGCCGCCGGACGGTGGGGTGCTCTGGCCCGTACGGCTGCCGTGGGCGGCGACGCCGCCGGCCAGCGGGTTCGCGGGGCGGCTCGCGCCGCCGCCGGCGCCGGACGCGGCCGCCGCGCCGCCGGCCGCGCCGTCGCGGGTGCCGTGGGTGGACATGCCCTGGCGGAGCATGGTGGCGGGTGTGGAGAGCGCGGCGCCGGCGGCACGGCTCGAGGTGTCCTGGCGCATGGCGCGCTGGCTCACGATCTCGTCGCCGAAGCCCGGGACGAATCGGTAGATCATCGCGGAGGCGAAGATGGCCAGCAGGATGATGGCGAGGCCGGAGACGATCGAGGAGACGGCGGTGGGGCCGTCGTCCTCGCCGGTGGTGAGTGCGGCGGCGAGGCCGAGGACGATCACGATGACCGGTTTGATGAGGATGACGGCGATCATGATGCCGGCCCATCGGCGGACGTGGCCCCAGAGGTTCTTGTCGACGAGACCGGCGTAGACGGCGGTGCCGAGGAGCGCGCCGACGTACAGCATGGCGGCGCGGATGACGAGTTCGAGGGCGAGGACGCCGGCGGCGAGGATCGAGATCAGGGAGACGACGATCAGCATGATCGGGCCGCCGCCGATGTCCTCGCCGGCCTGGAGGGCGTCGGCGAAGTCGCCGAAGAACGCGTCCGAGTTGTCCCCCGTGCCGGCGACGATGCCCTCGGTCATGCCGTCCGTCGCGGAGACGACGGAGTAGAGGATCAGCGGGGTGAACGCGGAGGCCATGACGGTCAGCCAGAGGTAGCCGATGGCCTCGGAGAACGAGGTGGTGAGGGGGACACCGCGGATCGCTCGCTTCACGACGGCGAGGAGCCAGAGGATCAGCGTGAGGACGGTGGAGGCGGCGAAGACGACGGCGTACTGGCGGAGGAACGAGGTGTTCGTGAAGTCGACGTTGGTGGTGGAGTCGACCAGCTCCGACAGCTCGTTGACGATCCAGGCGGCGGCGTCGGCGCAGCCGCGGGCGAGGGAGGACAGGGGGTCGAGCGAGTCGTCGAGCGGGCTGTCCAGTCCGGAACCGCCGCCGTTGGCGGGGTCGTCGTCGCAGAAGTCCTGTGCTCCGCCGGGGATGAGGGAGCAGTCGGGAGTCACCGTGTCCGTCGGCGCCGTGGTGTCGCCGCTCGGGTCGTCCGGGTCCGGTTCGTCGGTCTCGTCGGCGCGCGCGGTGGACGCGGTCGCGAGGACGAGGGCGGACATGCCGATGAGGCCGCCGGCGGCCGCGGGGGCCAGGGCGGCGGCGCGGCGCAGCGGCAGGAGCACGCGGAGGCGTGTGCTAGCGCGCATAGGTGAACCCTCCGTACGTCTCGACCGCTTCGGCGATCTCCTCCGCCCCGGACACGACGTCGTCGCCGTTGACCGGGGCCGGTCCCTCGGTCTGCTCGGTGCTCAGCACCTTCCAGTCTCCGTCTTCCCAGACGAGTTCGAAGTGGAGCGTGAACCAACTGGTGCGGACGGGCGTTTGCGAATCCGTTCCGGCGAGTCCGAAGAGGCCCATGCACCAGACCGACACGGAGGCGGTGGTGTCGGTGGTCGCGGTGGTGGTGGAGCCGACGGGGAGGGTGCGGTTGACGAAGGTGATGCCGGCGGGGGCGGTGCCGTCCGCGTTCAGCCCGATGCGCTCGTTGAGATCCTGGCTGTAGTCGGAGTCGAGGCCGGCCATGAGTTCGTCGCGCGTGGTGGCGGAACTGATGGTCTCCACGATGGTGCGGCGGCGGTCCGGGTCGAACATCTCCGTGCCGCCGAGGGCGACGGCGTAGTTGGCCGCCGCGCTCTGGGCGCCCTGGGCGTCCTGCGCGTAGCCGGTGGGGATGCCGTTGAACGAGCCGTCCACGGGCTGCTGTCCGGAAGGGGCCGTCGACTCGGCGCGGTCCTCACCGCCGTCCGCCGTGGCGGACGAGCCGCCGTCGTCCGACGCTTCCCCGCCGTCGTCCTGGCGGTTCTGGTTGGCGAAGACGATGGCCGCGAGCAGGAGGACGACGACGCACACGATCGCGCCGATGCTGCGGCCGGTCGAGGGGCCGGAACGGCGCGGGCCCGGATCCGGCTGGTCGGGAAGGCGCGTACGGGTCTGCGCGGGGACGCCTCGGGCGCGCGTGTCGTCGTAGTCGTCGCCATAGCTCATAATCGCGCCCTCTCAACAGCGGCGAGTCTATTACCTCCTCACCCGACGTTAGCGCTCTTCACCGACGTTCTGCCTCCGCGCGGGGGGAGTTGGCCGGAGTGGGCCGTGACGGGACGGTGGACGGGGTGCCGGGTGGTGCGGTTCATGCCGGTGGGGCGGGAGGGATTTATCACTCCTCGACACGGTTAGATCGCGGTGCGCTGCACAGGTATCTGTCGGTGTCCGCGAGCGCGGGGCGTGGTCGGGCACCGGGTGTCCGAAACAGTCCGGTCTGGCCGGTCAGGTGTCATGGGAAGGTCAGGTCAGCATGTGTTCGATCGCTGTGCCGGAGTTCGCGGCGGTGCGGCAGGGGGCCGATTTCTCGCTCACCTTCCCGCCCGAGCCGCGGTGGGTGCGGGGCGCCAGGGACGCGGTGCGCACGGCGCTGGCGCCGGTGGTGCGGCCGGGGTCCGAACTGGTCGAGACGGCCGCGCTGCTGACGTCCGAGGTGGTCACCAACGCGGTCACGGCGTCGCGGGACGGCCACTCGGCCGACCCGGTGGCCCTCTACGCGGAGTGGTCGCCCGCCGGCGGCGTCCGGGTCCTGGTGCGGGACGGCGCGCCGGGCGGGCCGCCGGCGGTGCGGCCCCAGCCTGACGACGAGGCGGAGCACGGACGCGGGCTGCTGCTGATGGCGCTGTTCGCCAGCGACTGGGGTGTGTGCCGGCACCTGCCCGGGCGCGGGAAGGTGGTCTGGTTCACGCTGGCCGGTGACGGGGAGGAGCCGGTGCCCGCCGGCGTGGAATCGGGTGGCGACGGGCCGGGCAGCGTGTTCGGATGGCCGGGTGACGAACGGGAAGCATGAGGCGGACGGGAGTGCGGTACGGGTCCGGGCGGCCGTCCCGGCGGACATCGAGGCGGTCCTGGCGTTCTGGCGGCACGCGGCCGAGGGCGTGAGCATCAGCGACGATCCGGCCGGCGTCGGCCGGCTCGTGGAGCGCGACGCCGGCGCGCTGCTGCTCGCCGGGACGGCGGAGGAGAGCGTCGTGGGCACGGTGATCGCCGGTTTCGACGGGTGGCGGTGCCATCTGTACCGGCTCGCCGTCGCCCCCGCGTGGCGCAGGCGCGGTGTGGCCACGGCGCTCCTGGACGCTGCGGAGCGCCGGTTCGCGGAGCTGGGCGGGCGGCGGGCCGACGCGATGGTGCTGCGCGACAACGCCCTCGCGCACCACGCCTGGTCGGCCCGGGGCTACCGGCCGCAGGAGGAGTGGGAGCGGTGGATCAAGCCGCTGGTGTGAACCGGGGCGTGCCGGCCGGTGGGCTCGGCCCCGGCGGCACCGTCCGGCTCGCCATGCGTCCGGGTCCCGGGAGTGTGCTCGTCGGGACGGTCACCGCGCCCCGGGGGCACCGGATCACCGGCCGCTCCGGCTGACGCAGGCCCCTGACGGGAGCCTCCCGCACGCGGGGCGATGAGTCCGCGGTGGGCGGCGGGTCTTCCCGGCAGATGAGGAGGCCGCCGGTGAGAGCTGTGGAGTTCGTGGTGCGGGGTCCCCTGGTGCGGGGGGACGTGCCGGGGTTGTGCGGACGGCTGGCCGCGGCCGTGCGCCGGGTGGGCGCGGACGCGGTGACGGTGGATCTGGCGGCGCTGACGGCGGCGCCCTCGCCCGCCGCCGTGGAGGCGGTGGCCAGGATGCGGCTGACGGCCGGCCGGCTCGGCTGCCGGCTCACGTTCCGTCATGTGGCGGGTGACCTGCGGGACCTCCTCGTGGTGCTGGGACTCGGCGACGTGCTCGACGCCGCCTGACCCGCGTGGCGCCGCCTCACTCGGCCCCCGCCCCGTCGGTCCGCCCCGGCGGGAGGTGGTGGGGCAGGTCGAAGAGCGGGAAGAGCCGCGCGGTGTCGAGGAAGCTGTTGATGCCGGTGATGCGGTCGCCGGACACCTCGATCACCTGCAGCGCCCACGCGGTGTGCCCGCCCGCCGGATCGGCGCGGTAGTGGCCGAAGGCGGGGAGGCCGTTCGCGCGGGTGGGTATGAGGCGCGACCCGGCGCACGCGATGCCGGGGCCCGCCATCCAGCCGCGGATGTCCTCCGGGCCGCGGAACCACAGGTCGTACGGCGGCATGGAGAGGGTGGCGTCCTCGCGGAGCAGCGCCGTCAGGCTGTCGAGGTCGTAGCGCTCGAACGCGTCGAGGTAGCGGGCGAGCAGGCCCTTCTGCTCCGCGGTCAGGGCGCCGCCGTCGTCCGCGCCGTCCTGACCGGTCTCCGTCAGGCCGGTGCCGGCGAGGGTGGCGCGCGCCCGCTGGAGGGCGCTGTTGACGGAGGCGACGGTCGTACCGAGGAGTTCGGCGACCTCGGCCGCCCGCCAGCCCAGGACCTCCCGCAGCAGCAGGACGGCGCGCTGGCGCGGCGCGAGGTGCTGGAGGGCCGCGATGAGGGCCAGGCGCACGGACTCACGGGTCTCGGCCCGCTCGGCCGGATCGGCGGCGGGCAGGACGAGGCTGTCCGGCATGGGCTCGATCCAGACGGATTCCGGCAGCGGCGGGCCGAGCGTGGCCGAGGCGATCGGGGTGGGGGAGGAGAGGTCCATGGGACGGGCGCGGCGGCTGCTGCCGCTGAGCATGGTGAGGCAGACGTTGGTCGCGATGCGGTAGAGCCAGGAGCGCAGCGACGAGCGGCCCTCGAAGCGGTCCAGGCCGCGCCAGGCGCGGACCATGGTCTCCTGGACGGCGTCCTCCGCCTCGAAGGCGGAGCCGAGCATGCGGTAGCAGTGCGCGGTGAGTTCTCTGCGGTGCTGTTCGAGCTGGGCGTCGGTGAGCGGCCCGGTGGTGCCCGGTGCCGCGGGCGGGGTCGTGGCGGACTGGCTCATGGCATCCCCTGACGGTGGCCTGCCCCCTGGCCGGGGGTGGTCGTTCGGCGGTTGTCGTCACCCTAGCCAGGGGGTACGACAATCGCCGGTTGCCGCTCAGGGGCTCAGTTCCCCGGCCAGGTCCTCGGCCTCGTCACGGGTGAAGGAGCCGCTGATGACGACCTCGCCGCCGTCGATGCGGTCCAGCACGGCGGGGGAGGCGAGGAGCTCGCCGCCCTGGATGATGGCCAGCCGTGCCGGCGCGGCGTCGTCGGTGAGGCGGCTGTTCGCGATGGTGGCGGTCAGGTCGCCGAACGTCCGCGCGTCCTCGGGCAGCAGGACGAGGTCGACGACCCAGCCGCTGCCGCTGTCGGTGGCGTAGTCGGCGCGGGCGTCCTCCAGGCGTGCGACGGTCATGCTCCGGTCACGGTCGAGGGTGAGGCACTCGGCCGGGTCGTCCGCGGTGATGGTGGCCGGGTCGTCCGGGGCTGCGCAGGCGCCCTCCGTCGTGCCGGTGACGGCGACGAAGCGCAGGGGCTCGTCCATCGCGCGGTCCTCGCCGGACGACCCGGTGAGCCGTACCACGAGGAACAGCACCGCCGCCGCGGTCAGGACGAGGGCCGCGAGCAGCGCGGCGGGGCCCCACGGGTGGCGGCGCGGCCGGCCTGGCTCCGGCGGCGGGGGCGGGGGCGGCGGCCCGGCGAACGGCCCGCGCGCCGGTGGCGGAACGGCTGGTCCGGGTCTGTCCTGCCATGGAACGCTTGCGCCCCCAGAGCTCATCGGGGTCCCCTCCGCCGGTATGTCGAGGCGCTTAAAGTAGCGGTACCGGTGGCGGATGCACAGGCCGTCCGCCGGGCGGAGATCGGGGGTGCGTGGGTATGCGGGACCGGCTTCTCGACGGCCGCTACCGGATCGGGGAACGGCTCGGCGCCGGTGCCATGGGCACGGTCTGGGAGGCGTTCGACGTACGGCTGGAGCGGCCCGTCGCCGTGAAGGTGGTCGGTGCCGCCGCGGTCGGGCGCGATCCCCGGGCCAAGGAGCGGTTCGAGCGGGAGGCGAAGCTCCTGGCGGGGCTGTCGAGTCCGTTCATCGTCACCGTGCACGACACCGGCGAGTCGCGCTCGGAGGAGGACGGCGAACCGTTCCTCTACCTGGTGATGGAACGGCTGCGGGGCCGTTCGCTGGAACAGGTCCTCCGGGCGGAGCTGCCGCCGCTCGCCGATGTGGCGCGCTGGGGCGAGCACATCTGCCGCGCCCTGGCCGTCGCGCACGACTCGGGGGTCGTCCACCGCGACCTGAAACCGGCCAATGTGATGGTCGGCCCGGACGGGCTGGCGCGGGTGCTCGACTTCGGGATCGCGGCCGTCCTCGCCGAGTCCACGGACCACGCGCGCCTCACGTCCACCGGTGTGGTGGTCGGTACGCCCTCGTACATGTCGCCCGAGCAGGTCGAGGGCCGCACGGTCGACGCGCGCAGCGACCTGTACGCCGCCGGGTGCGTGCTGTACGCGCTGGCCACCGGCCGGCCGCCGTTCCTCGGTCCGTCCCTGTACCAGTTGCTGCGGCAGCAGATGGAGGAGCTGCCGGCGCCGCCCACGACGCTGCGCCCGGAACTGCCGGCCGGCTGGGACGACCTGATCCTCGCCATGCTGGCGAAGCGGCCCGCCGACCGGCCGGCGAGCGCCGCCAAGGTCGCGGAGCGGCTGCGGGACCTGACCCGGGGAGCGGCGGCGCACGGCGCGGTCGCCGTGCCGGCGCTGGCCGAGCCCGTCGCGTACGAGCCGACGCGGATCGATCCGCGGTCGGTCCTGCTGGCCAACTGCCCGCGTCCGGAGGGCGGCCGGCTGCCGCTGGCGACCGGGCAGCGGATGCGGCTGGCCGAAGTGCTGCCGGGCGTCGACACGTTCCGCGTCTGCCTCGACTGGCGGACGCCGGACGGCGCGGGGGTGGACGTGGACGGCAGCGCGTTCGTCGTGGACGGGGCGGGCGCCGTGCTGTCCGACGACCACTTCGTCTTCTACAACAATCCCGGCCCGGAGGGCGTGGGCGTCGAGCTGGGCGGTGACGACCCGGAGGCCGTCTTCACGGTCGGGCTGCGGAAGCTGCCGGGGCGGGCGGAGCGCGTCGTGTTCGCCCTGTCCGTGGACGAGTCGCAGGGCGGTACGGGCGACCTGTCGCGCGTCAGCCTGCTGCACACCCGGCTGCTCGGCGACCGGACCGACACCGAACTGCTGTGCTACGGCTTCCCCTCGGGGCCGACGGGAGCGACGGGCGTCACGCTGGGCGAGCTGGTCCGCGAGGAGGACGGCTGGTGGTTCTCCGCGGTCAGCCGGGCCTTCACGGACGGGCTGGCCGGCATCGCGCAGCACTACGGGGTCTCCGTGGACGGCGACGCCTGACGGACCGGCGGCCGTCACCGCCGCGAGCCCGTCTCACTTGAGGAGGCGGGACATGCGGCGGTCCGCGAGGAGCCGGCCGCCCGTCTGGCAGGCGGGGCAGTACTGGAGCGACGAGTCGCGGTAGGCGACCTCGCGTATCGTGCCGCCGCACTCGGGGCACGGCTCGCCGGTGCGGCCGTGGACGCGCAGACCGGACTTCTTCTCGCCCTTCGGCCGGCCGGCGGCGACGCCGAGGGAGCGGTCGACGGCGTCGCGCAGGGTGGTGGTGAGCGCGGCGTGGAGCCGGGCGGTCTCCTCCCCGGTGAGCCGGTCCGCCTGCCGGAACGGGGACATCCGGGCGGCGTGCAGGATCTCGTCGGAGTACGCGTTGCCCACGCCGGCGAGGACGCCCTGGTCCCGCAGGACGCCCTTGATCCGCCGGTTCCGCCCGGCCAGCAGGGCCGCGAGCGACGCGGCGGTGAACGAGGGGTCGAGCGGGTCGGGGCCGAGGCGCGCCACGCCGGGGACCTCGGCCGGGTCGCGGACGCAGTGCACGGCGAGGCGCTTCTGCGTGCCGGCCTCGGTGAGGTCGAAGCCGGGGCCGTCCGGGCCGTCGAGGGCGACGCGCAGGGCGAGCGGCCCCTTCCCGGGGCGCGGCGGGGCGGCCGGCAGCCGGTCGTGCCAGCGCAGCCGGCCGGTCCGCGCGAGGTGGACGACGAGGTGCAGCGGTCCGTCGGACGCCGCGCCGGACCCGGGGCCCGGGCCGAGCGCGAGGTCGAGGAACGTGCCGTGCCGCGCGACCGCGGTGACGGCGCGTCCCTCGGCGGCGGTGAGCGGCGGGTCGTAGGTCTTCAGGACATGGAAGGCGACGGGCAGGGCGCGGGCCACCCGCCGGCCGGTCGCACGGCCGTCGAGGAACACGCGCAGAGCCTCCACCTCGGGGAGTTCCGGCATGCGTCCAGCGTAGAACGGGCCACTGACAAACCGGTCGGTGCCGGACATGGGGGACGCGGCGGCCGGCCGCGTCCCGGTCAGGGCTGGACGGGACCCGGCACGTCGGCCCGGTCCGGGTCCTCGTTCCGCTCCGCCGCCTCGGCGCTCAGGTACATCAGGGCGACGGTCAGCTCGCGCGGGTCGAGCGGCCCGTCCGACTCGGGGGCCTTCAGCGACAGCGCGGAGCCGCCCGCGAGGGACAGGTCGAGGGGCAGCGTGCCGGCGTCGGCGCCGCCGAACTGACCGAGGTCGACGGTGGCGTCGGTCAGCACGCCCCCCCTGATCTCCAGGCGGGCCGTGACGGTGCCGTCCCCGTCGGCCGGCCGGTCCACGAGACGCGGCAGGCCGAACCGCTCGGCCTGGTCGTTCACGACGGTCAGCAGCGGTTCGAGGGCGTCCCAGGCGGCGGTGGCCGGCAGCGTGAGGTCGATCTGCTCGGCGCCGTCGGCGGTGCCCCGGTGGGTGAGCCGTCCCTCGCCCGCCGCGGCGTCGGCGATCCCGCCGGCCAGTTCGAGCTGTGCCCCGGGGTCGAGCAGCGCGGCGGTGTCGGTGAGGGTGGCGCCGACGAGCGCGGCCGTGCCGGCGTCCAGGCCCCCGCGTCCTGCAGGGCCTCGGCGTAGGCGTCGAACTGGTAGGGGTCGACCTCGGTCCAGTTGCCGGCGAGGGCGCCGGCCGCGGCCGAGACGGCGTCGGGCAGCCGGTCCGCGTCCTCCTCCAGCCGGTGCGCGCGGGCGACCGCCGCCTCGTCGCCGCCGTACACGTCGGCCACCAGCGCCTCGGCGCCGACGCGGATGTAGGTGCTCTCCCCGATGGACTTGACGCCGGTGACGTCGCGTCCGCCGAAGTTGACCGTGACGGCGCCGTCGAGGGGATCGCCGGGGCCGGTGTCGTTCATGCTCCGCTCGCGCTCCGGGTCGCCGACGGCCACGGTCAGCTCCAGGGCGGACAGCAGCCGGGCCGCGTCGTCACCGTCCTGCGCCGGGGCGCCGTCGCCGCCGGCGGACCGGGCGAGGTAGTCGGCCACCTGCCCGGGGGTCGCGTCGATGCCGGCGCCGATGGTCAGGGACTCCCAGGACAGCAGCTCCTCGACCGCGTCGGCGACGTCCTCGCGCGTCGCCCCCGCGCCGTCGGTGCCGGCGCCCGCCGCCGCCTGGCACGCCGCGGTCGCGGCCGTCAGGAGCGCCGCGCCGCCGAGGGCGGTCAGCCGGATGCGGAGTGACGTTCGGTGGTGCGGTCGGCGGGTACTGATGGCGGCACTCCAGGTCCGTGGGGGCGCTGTGCGGGGCACACAGTAGTGACTGAACACCGCGGTCACATCACACTCCGGTGCTATTTCAGTCTCCACGGCTCCTCCGCCGGGCCGACGCCGGACCTCCCCCGGTGCGCCGCCCGTCACGGTCGGGTGAAGACCCCGGTGGATCGTGTGACGGGCTAGCCTCGGCGCATGGACGCCAGGCACTCGCCGCCCGCGGGCGGCCCCGACCGGACGCGCCGCCCCTGGATCGTGGGGGTGTCCGGCGCGTCGGGCACCCCGTACGCGGCCGCCGCGCTGCGGGCGCTGCTCGACGCCGGGGAGGCGGTGGACCTGGTGGTGAGCCGGGCGGCCCGGCTGACCCTGCTGGACGAGACGGGCGCCCCGTTCCGCGACGCGCACTGGCGCGCCGACCTCAGGGCGTGGCTGGCGCGGGGTGCCGACGGCAAGCCGGAGACGTTCCCGGTGACCGAGGACGGGCTCGCCGACGTGCGGTACTGGCCGGCCGGTGACCTGGCGGCCGGGCCGTCGTCCGGGTCCTACCCGGCGCGCGGGATGCTGATCGTCCCGGCGTCCGTCGCCGCGGTCGCCGGGGTGTCGCTCGGGCTGTCGAAGGACCTGCTGCAGCGGGCGGCGGCGGTGACGCTGAAGGAACGGCGCCCGCTCGTCGTGGCGGTGCGCGAGACCCCGCTGAACGGGCCGACGCTGCGGCAGCTCGCCGACCTGGACGCGGCCGGCGCGGTCGTGCTGCCCGCGTCACCGGCGTTCTACGCGGGGGCCGCGCACATCCAGGACCTGGTGGACTTCGTGGCGGGCCGGGCACTGGACGCGGTGGGGGTGCCGCACGGGCTGTACCGCAGGTGGGGCGGCGCCCTGGGCGGCGGGCGCGCCTGAGCCCCGTCCGGGCGCCGCGTCCCGGGGCCGGGGACGGTGGCCGGCCTCCCAGTCGCAGGCCGCCGCGTGCCGATGCCTTAGATTCTTCTGTGCAAGCGACCGGACGACTGGAACCCTGGGGCACCGGGGAGTGAGGAAGGCTCTGCGCGATGGACGCGGTGGACAGACAGCTGATCCAGGCCCTCCGGGAGAACGGCCGCGCCTCGTACGCCGAGCTGGGCCGGCTCGTCGGCCTGTCCGGGCCGAGCGTCACCGACCGCATCAACCGCCTGGAGGCCGCCGGCGTCCTCACCGGTTACCGGGCCACCGTGGATGCGCGGTCGCTCGGCCTCGGGGTGACCGCGCTGATCGGCATCCAGCTCACGGACTCGGTGGACCACGAGGACGTGGCGGACCGGCTGCGGGAGTTCGGCGAGATCGAGGACTGCTGGTTCATCGCCGGGGACGACTCGTTCATGCTCAAGGTGCGCGCGGGCGACGTGGACGGCCTCGAACGCACGGTCCGCCGCCTGTCGGGCACCAAGGGCGTGTCGCGCACCCGGACGACCGTCGTGCTGTCCACGAAGTGGGAGAACCGGGTCGGCGAGCTTCCCGGCGCCGAGCGGGCGTAGGCTCGTCGGCGGAGCGACCTCGGCGAGAAGGAGACGCGACGCATGGACGCTGGGCTCAAGCGGGAGCTGGAGGAGAAGGTCCGCGCGGGTGAGCGGCTGTCCCGCGAGGACGGGATCGCGCTGTACGAGTCCGACGACCTGGCCTGGCTCGGCGGCCTCGCCCACGAGGTGCGGACGCGGCTGAACGGCGATGTCGTCCACTTCAACGTCAACCGCCACCTGAACATGACCAATGTGTGCACGGCCTCGTGCGCCTACTGCTCGTTCCAGCGCAAGCCGGGCGAGAAGGACGCGTACACCATGCGCATCGAGGAGGCGGTGCGCCTCGCGAAGGCGATGGAGGGCGACCGCCTCACCGAGCTGCACATCGTCAACGGCCTCCACCCCACGCTGCCGTGGCGCTACTACCCGCGGTCCCTGCGCGCGCTGAAGGAGGCCCTGCCGGACACCGTGTCCCTGAAGGCCTTCACCGCGACCGAGATCCACCACTTCGAGACCATCTCCGGTCTCTCGGCGTCCGAGATCCTCGACGAACTGATCGACGCCGGGCTCGAATCGCTCACCGGCGGCGGTGCGGAGATCTTCGACTGGGAGGTGCGGCAGCACATCGTCGACCACCGCACCCACTGGGAGGACTGGTCGCGCATCCACCGCCTGGCCCACGAGAAGGGCCTGAAGACGCCCTGCACCATGCTCTACGGCCACATCGAGGAGCCGCGCCACCGCGTCGACCACGTCCTGCGGCTGCGGGAGCTCCAGGACGAGACCGGCGGTTTCCAGGTCTTCATCCCGCTGCGCTACCAGCACGACTTCGTCGACATGAAGGACGGCAAGGTCCGCAACCGCCTCCAGGCCCGCACGACCATGGCGACCGGCGCCGAGGCCCTGCGGACGTTCGCGGTGTCCCGCCTGCTCTTCGACAACGTCCCGCACGTCAAGGTCTTCTGGGTCATGCACGGCCTGCAGACCGCGCAGCTCGCCCTCCAGCACGGCGCCGACGACATGGACGGCTCGGTCGTCGAGTACAAGATCACCCACGACGCGGACAACTACGGCACGCCCAACAAGCTCACCCGCGACGACCTCCTCGACCTCATCCGCGACGCCGGGTTCCGCCCCGTCGAGCGCAACACGCGCTACGAGATCGTCAGGGAGTACGAGGGACCCGACCCGGCGCGGCGCGAGTCGCCGCAGCCCATGCGGGTGTGACCGCCGTGCGCCCCACTCCCGCGGAGACGACCCCCGCGGCCGGCGCCGCGCGGCGGTACCGGCTGCGGTTCCTCCTCGACCCGGCCGTCACCCCGGCGCTGCGCCGCGACCTCGCCGACCTGTGGACGGACGTGACGAACGCCGGCGGCGCCGTCGGCTTCGTCCCGCCCGTCACCGCGCAGGACGTCGAACCCGCCCTGCGCCGCCACCTCATCGGCATGGCCGACGGCACCACGCGGCTGCTCCTCGGGCACACCGACGCCGGCCGGCCCGTCGCCACCGCCTTCCTCCGCCGCAACACTCACCCGCTGAAGCTCCACTGGGTGAACCTGGAGACGGTCATGGTCCACCCGGCCCACCAGGGCGGCGGCACCGGCCGCGAACTGCTGGCCGCCGCCGCGTCCGCCGCGCGGCGCGTGGACCCGGCGTTCACCGGCATACGCCTCACCTGCCGCGGCGGCACCGGCCTCGACCGCTTCTACGCCGCCTGCGGCTACCGCGAGATCGGCCGCCAGCCCGCCGCGATCCGTGTCGGCGAGGGCGACTTCCGCGACGACATCACGCTGTGGCTGCCGCTCGGCTGACCCACCCGCCGCGGCCGCGCGGCACCGTGCTTGACTGGAGGGACAGACCGGCGACGCGTACCGGGACGGCACGCGAAGGAGGAATCCGACCGTGAGCAGCACCCCCGACACCACCACCCCCGCCGCCACCGCCCGTCCGCGGCACGCCGCGCTGCGTTACTCGCTCCTGCGGCTGGCCGTCTTCGCCGCCTGCTTCGTCGTGGTCGCGATCCTGGCGAGCGCGGGTGTCGTCCCCGAGTCCCTCGGCGCGGCGAACCCGCTGTGGCTGGTCCTGGTCGCGCTGGTCGTCTCGGCGCCGATCAGCTTCATCGTGCTGCGCGGTCAGCGCGACGCGATGTCGCAGCAGGTCGCGCCCCACGTGGAGCGCGCCATGACGCGCCTGAACGCGAACCGTTCCATGGAGGACGGCGACTGACCGGGGCCGCCGCCCCGCCCCGCAGCACCCGGGCCGCCCGCCGACAGGTGGGCGGCCCGTGACGTGCTCACGTTCGAGTGTTACCGTACTTTTTATGAATTCCGCAGCCGCGCACACCTCTGTCCCGGGCGTTCTGCTCGTGGCGCGCCTGCACATCGATCTCTGCCGCTGTCTCACCGCGGCCTGTCGCTGACGACCGTCCACCCCTAGCGGCCGATCCCCCGCCCAGCGACCTTCTTCGCCCCCTTCGCACGCCCGTATCCGGCGTGCCCGGGAACTCCACTCCCAGACACCTTCCTGACCGGAGTATGCCTGTGTCCTCCCCGTCCTCCGCCCCGGACGCGACCGCCGCGCCGAGACATCGTCCCCGTATATCCCTGCCGCCGTTCTGGGTCCAGATCCTGGCCGGCCTCGTCCTCGGTGTCGTCCTGGGCTGGATCGCCCGCAGTACCGGGTCCGACTGGCTCGGCCGGACCCTGGAGGAGATCGGCGGCACGTTCGTCCAGCTCCTGCGTCTCGCGGTCGGCCCGCTCGTCTTCCTCGCGATCGCGGTGTCGATCACGAGCCTGCGCAACGTGTCGAACGCCGCGCGCCTCGCCGGCCGCACGCTCCTGTGGTTCCTCGTCACGTCGCTCATCGCCGTGGCCATCGGCCTCCTGATCGGCGTGCTCACCGACCCCGGGCACGGCACGGGCCTGACCCCGGCGGACGGCTCGATGCCGGAGAGCAAGGGCTCCTGGCTCGACTTCCTGACCGGCATCGTCCCGACCGACGTCGTCACCCCGTTCGCCAACCTCGAAGTGCTGCAGATCGTGTTCCTCGGCGCGGTCGTCGGTGTCGCGGCGTTGAAGCTCGGCGAGCGCGCCGAGTCCCTGATCTCCCTGGGCGAGACCCTGCTCGCGCTGCTGCAGAAGGCCCTGTGGTGGGTCATCCGCCTCGCGCCCCTCGGCACGGTCGGCCTGATCGGCCGCGCGATCAACGAGTACGGCTGGGACCTGATCGGCGACTACGCGACCTTCACGGTGGACGTGTACATCGGCTGCGCGCTGGTGCTGTTCGGCGTCTACCCGCTGCTGCTCCGCTTCGCCGCGGGCGTCGGTCCGCTGCAGTTCTTCCGCGCGGCGTGGCCTGCGATCCAGCTCGCGTTCGTCTCCCGCTCGTCCATCGGCACGCTCCCGGTGACGCAGAAGGTCACCGAGCGGCTCGGCGTCCCGCGCGAGTACAACTCGTTCGCCGTCCCGTTCGGCGCGACGACCAAGATGGACGGCTGCGCCGCGATCTACCCGGCCCTGTCGGCGATCTTCGTCGCGGAGATCTTCGGCATCTCCCTGAGCGCGCAGGACTACCTCCTGATCGTCTTCGTCTCCGTCGTGGGCTCGGCGGCCACCGCCGGCCTGACCGGCGCCACGATCATGACGACGCTGACGCTCTCGACGCTCGGCCTGCCGCTGGAGGGCGTGGGCCTGCTGCTGGCGATCGACCCGATCCTGGACATGATGCGGACCGCCACCAACGTGGCCGGCCAGGCGGCCGTCCCGGTGATCGTCGCGGCACGCGAGAAGATCCTCGACCGGGACGCGTACGACCGTGCCCGCAGCTTCGAGTTCGACACGGAGGACGAGGCGGCCGGTGAGCCTGCCGCCCCGAAGTCCCCGCGCGGGGAACTGGTGGCCTGACCCGCACCGCCCCGCACCGCCCCCGCCGCACACCGCGGCGGGGGGCGGTGTGCGTTCCGCCCACCGGGAGGTGGTGTGGGCGTGGTGCGTGCGCCCCCTGTGCGCCCCCGTGAGATGGCGGTGTCGCACAGAGCGAGAGCCTCCGGTGCGATGGTCCGCCGGCGTGGTGGCGCTATGGGGTGGTTCGCGCGTGTGTGCGGTGGTCTGCGGGTGCCGTTGCGAGGGGGCTCACGGCGGGATCGCCCCGCGCACCGCGGTGAACCCCCGTGTGTGCATGTGAACCCCCTTGCGACCGTCGCCAGCCGGGCCGTCCGCCCTCTTGACTTGGAGCATGAGGACTTGGCTTGGCTCATGGAGGGGGTCCACCATGCCGTCGCCATGGCCGGAGACGGAGGACGCGGCCGCGTCCCTGCTGCCGGTGGCGTTCTCCAGCGCCTACCGGTTCCGCTCGCTCACCCTGACCGCCGACTCGACCGACACCCCGCCGCTGGCCCGCCACGCGGCCCGCGACACCCTGCACGACTGGGAACTCCCGCGCCTCGCCGACGACGTCGAGCTGTGCGTGTCCGAACTCGTCGGGAACGCCGTACGGTACGCCGCGGGGGCCGGCGCCGGGCGGATCACCGTCACCTTCCGGTACTGGCCGCGCCGGCTGTTCCTCGAGGTGGCGGACGAGAACCCGACCCCCCCGACCCTGCCGTCCGGTGACCCGATCGACCCGCTCGACCCGCTGGACTCCGACCCGCTCCTGGAGGGGGGCCGCGGCCTGTTCATCGTCCAGAGCCTGGCCGACGCGACCTGGTGGGCGCCCCGGGCGTCCGGCGGCAAGAGCGTCTTCTGCCGGTTCGACCTCGCCCAGGGCGCCCCGGGCGCCGGGCGGGCGGGTGCCCCGTGATGGTGACACGCTCCGCCGACTGGGTCCTGGCCCCCGACCCGAACGGCGGCGCCCCGATCTGGGCGGCGGAGTGCACGACGTGCCTGGAGGAGTCGCCCGCCGACACGAGCCGGGACGTGCCCGACGTGTGGTGCGTGCGGCACTGCGGCAGCACCGGCCACACCGGCTACCGCGTGACGGTCATGTCGTTCGTCCGCGTCGGGAGGCCGCCCGCGCAGCGGGCGCTGTAGCGACCGGCGCGGGGGCGTCAGGTCAGCAGCGTCAGTTCCGGGTGGGCCGTGCCGCCCTCGATCGCGGTCGAGGAGAGGTGCGAGACCACCCGGTCGTCCGCCGGGTCCCGCGCCGGGTCGTCGTGCACGACGAGGTGCTCGTACGTCGTGGACCGCTGGGCCGGGACACGGCCGGCGGCGCGGATGAGGTGCAGCAGCTCCAGGCGGTTCGACCGGTGACGGGCGCCGGCGGACGAGACGACGTTCTCCTCCAGCATGACCGAGCCCAGGTCGTCCGCGCCGTAGTGCAGCGACAGTTGGCCGACCTCCTTGCCCGTCGTGAGCCAGGAGCCCTGGATGTGCGCCACGTTGTCGAGGAACAGGCGGGCCACCGCGATGATCCGCAGGTACTCGAAGAGGGTGGCCTGCGTCCTGCCGCGGAGGTGGTTGTTCTCCGGCTGGTAGGTGTAGGGGATGAACGCGCGGAACCCGCCCGTACGGTCCTGCACGTCACGGATCATCCGCAGGTGCTCGATGCGTTCCGCGTTGGTCTCGCCGGTGCCCATGAGCATCGTCGTCGTGGACTCGACCCCGAGGCGGTGCGCCGTCTCCATGATCTCGAGCCACCGCTCGCCCGACTCCTTGAGCGGCGCGATGGCCGTGCGCGGCCGGGCGGGGAGCAGTTCGGCGCCGGCGCCGGCGAACGAGTCGAGCCCGGCGGCGTGCAGCCGGCGGATCGCCTCCTCGGCGCTCACCCCCGAGATCCGCGCCATGTGCTCCACCTCGGAAGCGCCGAGCGAGTGGATCACGAGCTGCGGGAACGCCTCCTTGATGGCGCTGAAGTGCCGCTCGTAGTACTCCACACCGAAGTCGGGGTGGTGACCGCCCTGGAACATGATCTGGGTGCCGCCGAGTTCGACGGTCTCGGCGCACCGCCGCAGGATCTCGTCGAGGTCGCGCGTCCACACCTTCTCGCTCTTCGGCGGGGCGTAGAAGGCACAGAACTTGCACGCCGTGACGCACGCGTTGGTGTAGTTGATGTTGCGTTCGATGATGTACGTGGCGATGTGCTCGGTGCCGGCGTAGCGCTTGCGGCGCGCGGCGTCGGCGGCGCGGCCGAGGGCGTGCAGCGGGGCGGAGCGGTACAGCTCCAGGGCCTCCTCGGCGCTGATCCGGCCCCCGTCGGCGGCACGGTCGAGGACGGTCGTGAGCTCGGCGCTCTGGCCCATGGGCGGGGTCCTTCCCGGCGTGACGATGCGGCGACCGGTCCAGCGTACGCCGCGCGCCCGCGGGGGCGCGGAGGCGGCCCGTGCCGCCGGGCGGGCCGTCAGTCCCGGCCGAGGAGGTGTACGCGGCCCGCGCCGTCGGCGAAGCCCGTCCGGTGCGCGAACTCGTCGATGGCGGCGAGCTGCCGCTCCCCCAGGGAGAACTTCAGCGTCCTGAAGTAGCGCTCCAGCACCTCCGCGTCGAAGTCCTCCCAGTGCGCCGCCTGCTCGGCGACCTTGCCGACCTCCTCCATCGACAGGTCGCGCGAGGCGAGGAACGCCCGGTGGACCTCCCGCACGGTCTCCGGCTCGCGCGCCAGGTAGTCCCGCCGGACGCCCCAGATCGCGAAGACGAACGGCATCCCCGTCCACGCGTGCCACATCGAGCCCAGGTCGTGCACCTGGAGCCCGAGCCGCGGCGCGTCGTGCAGGGAGGCGCGCAGCGCGGCGTCGCCGATGAGGACGCCGGCCTCGGCCTCCCGCATCATCAGCCCGAGGTCCGGGGGCAGGTGTAGTAGTCGGGCGAGACGCCGTACCGCTCGGCGAGGAGGAGCTGCGCGAGGCGCACGGAGGTGCGGGACGTCGAGCCGAGGGCGACCCGCGCGCCGTCGAGGTCCCGCAGGGGCACCTTCGAGACGATGACGCAGGACATGACCGGGCCGTCGCAGCCCACCGCGATGTCGGGGAGGGCGACCAGCTCGTCCGCGTGCCGCAGGTACTCCATGAGCGTGACGGGACCGATGTCGAGCCGGTCGTCGACGAGCATCTCGCCGAGCCGCTCCGGGGTGTCCTTGGTGAGGGTGAGGTCGAGGAGCGCGCCGGTCCTCGCGAGCCCCCAGTAGAGGGGGAGGCAGTTGAGGAACTGGATGTGGCCGACACGGGGGCGAGCACTGGGGTGTGTAGTCACCTTCGGCAGGGTACGCCTCTGATCGTGCGAGCCGGTCGGCCGGGACATCCGGGGACCATCCACTCAGCGGGTGATCTATCCCCTTCCGACTGTGCACACCCCGTGCTAGGCTCGTATCGAGTTACAGTTTGGTTTCCCTTGCAGTACGAGCCTGCGGAGCATGTAGCCGCGGGCTTTCGTCGTTTTCAGGCTTCCTTGCGGGTTCTGGAGCAGGGCGACCCTTTTAGGCCCAGGGAGGGCTTATATGGCTACCGGAACCGTCAAGTGGTTCAACGCCGAGAAGGGCTTTGGCTTCATCGCCCAGGACGGCGGCGGCCCCGACGTCTTTGTCCACTACTCCGCCATCAACGCCTCCGGCTTCCGGTCCCTCGAGGAGAGCCAGACGGTGACGTTCGACGTCACCCAGGGTCCCAAGGGTCCGCAGGCGGAGAACGTCACCATCGTCTGAGGCCACCACCTCGGCGATGACCACGCCAGGAAGCCCCTCGCCGTCGGCGGGGGCTTTCGCGTGTTCCGGGATACGGCGGGACATCGGGACGCCCGCCGGAACACCGCCGGCGGCATTTCCCCTTGTGCCCCGGGGGCCGGCGGTCAGCCGTGGCGCAGGAGGCGTTCGGTGAGTTCGGCGCGATGGGGGACGAACCACACGTGGCGCCCCGCGTTCCCCCGGCGGACGGCCTCGGCGAACGCCGGATCCCGCGCCACATGCGCGTCGACGGCGCCCTCGTAGGCGAGGCGCAGCCGGTAGTCGATGAAGGTCTGCGTGACGATGTCGGCGAGGCCCGTGCGCAGGTCGAAGAACGCCGGGGGCAGGCGGCGCACCGGGACGATCACCAGCTCGGCGCCGAGCCCGAGCGCCGCGCCGACGACCTCGGCCGCGGCCTCCGCGTCGGTGAGCTGCCGTCCGCCGCCGGCGTCGAGGACGGGTATGCCGTGGATCTCCAGGAGCGTTTCCGCCGAATGGGTCATCCTCCGAGCATGCACCACGACGGACCCGCCGTCGCCGGTGGTGCCGGGGTCCAATGGCCCCATGGACGCATACGCCGACAGGGACAGCATCGACATGTGGACACGGCGGGTCCTCGACCTCGCCGACGGCATCGACGAGGACGAGGCCCGCGCGCTGGTCGAGGAGATCGTTCAGGCCATGTCGCTCAGCGAGGTCGACGCGTACGAGGAGGACGTGGCCGAGCGCGAGGAGGAACGCGACGAGTGACGGCCGCCAGGACGCGCCCGGGCGGCCGGACGACGGCGGGCCGACCGGCCGGCGCCGGGCCCGCCCCCGTCAGAGCGCCGGCGTGACGGGAAGGCCGCCGAGCAGCCCGCCGACGATCTCCCCCGGCAGCTCGCCGGCTCCGGCGCCCTCGGTCAGCGGCTGGGTGACGACCCCCGTCGAGACCGGCGGCAGGTCGGCGACCTGGGTGCCGACCGTGTTCGACAGGGGGTCGCTCGTCGCGCCGGACAGGGGGTCGAGCGGCAGGGCGAGCGCCGGCCGCAGGGCCGCCTCCGTCGAGCTGCCGAGGACGGCGCCGGTGGTGTCGAGGGCACCGGCCACGGACGTGAGCGCGCCGGCGGGCGGGCTGTCGGCGTACGCGCCGCCCGCCGCGCCGAGGACCGCGCCACCGGCCGTCGCCGTCAGCGACACCGCGCGCAGGACACGGGTGAGATGGGTCATGCCCGGCACGGTAGCCGCGCGGGGGCGGCCGGTTCATCCCGTCGCGGGGCAAGTCGCCCGAACGGAGGACGACCGCATCCGCGAGAATGGACGCGTGATTCGAGCGACGCTGGACAAGCAGCCCACCGAAGTCGCCGCGATGTTCGACGCCGTCGCGGCCCGCTACGACCGGACCAACGACGTTCTGGCCCTCGGTCAGAACCGCCGCTGGCGCCGCGCGGTCGCCGACGCCGTCGCGGCGCGCCCGGGGGAGCGGATCCTCGACCTGGCCGCGGGCACCGGCACCTCCACGATGCCGTTCGCGCTGGCCGGGGCGTTCACCGTGCCGTGCGACTTCAGCCGCGGCATGCTCGCCGAGGGCAAGCGGCGCGTGCCGTGGCTGCCGTTCACCGCCGGGGACGCGCAGCGCCTGCCGTTCCGTGACGGCGTGTTCGACGCGGTGAGCATCTCCTTCGGCCTGCGGAACCTGTCCGCCACCGAGGACGCCCTGCGCGAGATGCTGCGGGTGACGCGGCCCGGCGGGCGGCTCGTGGTCTGCGAGTTCAGCCACCCGACGTGGGCGCCGTTCCGCACCGTCTACAACGAGTACCTCATGCGCGCGCTGCCGCCCGTCGCGACCGCCGTCTCGAGCAACCCCGACGCGTACGTCTACCTCGCGGAGTCCATCCGCGCCTGGCCCGACCAGCGGGGGCTCGCCGCCGTCCTGCGGGACGCCGGCTGGTCGAGGATCGCCTGGCGGAACCTGTCCGGCGGCATCGTCGCCCTGCACCGGGCCGTACGGGACCGCGGCGACCGCCCCGCATAGACTCGCCGCACTTCCGCGCTCCTCCCTCTGCTCGCTCCCCCCGCCCTTCCTTCCCCCATTTCCCTTCCGCCGACCGATCGGAGAGCCCCGACGTGGCCGAGACCGCCGAGACGCCCCTGACCGAGTACTCCGCCGACGTGATCGTCGTCGGCGCCGGGCCGGCCGGCTCGGCGACCGCGTTCCACCTGGCCCAGGCGGGCCTGGACGTGCTGCTGCTGGAGAAGACCGCCTTCCCGCGCGAGAAGGTGTGCGGCGACGGCCTCACCCCACGGGCCGTCAAGCAGCTCGTGGCGATGGGCATCGACATCTCCGAGGAGGCCGGCTGGCTGCGCAACAAGGGGTTGCGCGTCATCGGCGGCGGCCGGCGGATGCAGCTCGACTGGCCCGAGCTGGCCTCCTACCCGGACTACGGACTCGTCCGCAAGCGCGACGACTTCGACCAGCAGCTCGCCGAGGCCGCGGAGAAGGCCGGCGCGCGCCTGATCCAGCGGTGCAACGTGTCGGGTCCCCTGCGGGACGACCGCACCGGCCGGATCACGGGCGTCACGGCGAAGCTCGGCGAGGACAAGCGGCCGGCGTCGTTCCGCGCGCAGGTCGTCGTCGCCGCCGACGGCAACTCCTCGCGCCTGTCCCTCGCGATGGGGCTGCACCGGGACGAGAAGCGGCCGATGGGCGTCGCGGTGCGGACGTACTTCACCTCGCCGCGCCACGACGACGACTACCTGGAGTCCTGGTTCGAGCTGTGGGACCGGCGCGGCGGGCAGGAGCGGCTGCTGCCGGGCTACGGCTGGATCTTCGGCATGGGCGACGGCACGTCCAACGTGGGGCTCGGGGTGCTCAACAGCTCGCCCGACTTCAAGGAGCTGGACTGGCGCGAGGTCCTGCGCACCTGGTGCGCCTCGCTGCCGGACGAGTGGGGCTTCACGCCGGACAACATGACGGGGCCCATCCGGGGCGCCGCGCTCCCGATGGCGTTCAACCGCAAGCCGCACTACGCGCGGGGGTTGCTGCTCGTGGGTGACGCGGGCGGGCTCGTGAACCCGTTCAACGGCGAGGGCATCGCGTACGCCATGGAGTCGGGCCGGATCGCGGCCGAGGTCGTCAGCCAGGCGCTGGCCCGCCAGACCCCGGCCCAGCGCGAGGTGGCGCTGCTCGGCTACCCGAAGGTCCTGAAGGAGACCTACGGCGGCTACTACACGCTCGGCCGCGCGTTCGTGAAGCTCATCAGCAACCCGAAGGTCATGAAGCTGGCCGCCGAGCGCGGGCTCAGCCACCCGGTGCTCATGCGGTTCTGCCTCAAGCTGCTGGCGAACCTGACCGATCCGGCGGGCGGGGACGCGATGGACCGCGTCATCAACGGTCTGACGAAGGTGACGCCGCGGGCCTGACGCCGGTGCCCCGCGCGCTGCGGGGAGCGACGACGAGGGGCCGGTCCCGGGGGTTGTCCCGGGGCCGGCCTCTCGCGCGTGTCAGAGCACCCGCACCGCGCCGGTGGGCGGGTCGTAGCTCATGTCGTGCTGCACGACGCCGGTGCTCGCGTTCTGCGCGCCGATGAACGAGCCGCCGCCGACGTAGATCGCGACGTGGTAGGCGCTGCCCGCGCCGCCCCAGTAGAGGATGTCGCCCGGCTGGAGGGCGTCGAGGGAGACCTGGGTGCCGGCCGTGGACTGGGCGCCGGAGACGCGGGGGAGCGAGACGCCCACCGACGCGTAGGCGGCCTGGACGAGGCCGGAGCAGTCCCAGGTGGACGGGCCGGTGCCGCCCATGGCGTAGCCGTCGCCGACGTGCGACTGGACGAACGCGACGACGGCGGAGGCGTCGCCGCTCGGGGCGGGCGCCGACAGGGTGGTGGCGTCCTGCGCGGCGGCCTCGCCGGCGGAGGAGCCGCTGTCCTCGCCGGCCGTGGACCCGGCGGCCTCTTCCTCGGCACGGGCGTCGGCGGCCTCCTGGGCGGCCTGCGCGGCCGCCCGGCGGGCCTCCTCCTCCTCCTCGGCACGCTCGGCGCGCAGCCGCGCCGCGGCGTCCTCGGCCTCCTCGACGGCGCGCTCCTGCGCGGCGGTCCGTGCCTCGCGCAGCGCGGTCTCGCCGGCCCACAGGCGCGTGGCCTCGGCGGCGACGGTGGTGCTGTCGGACAGGGCGCCCCGCAGGACGGGCAGTTCCGCGGTGGACTCGGCGGGCTGCTCGGCTGCGGAGGCGGGGGCCGTGGCGCCGGTGACAGCGACGGTGCCCACGACGCCGGTGAGGACGCCGCCGCGGAGCAGGCTGTTGGTGCGCGGCCGACGGGGTTTGCGGTGCCGGCCTCGATAACGAATCGGGGACATGGTCACCTTGGCTACCAGTACCGGGCGTTCGATCTCAATTCACGTGGCATGCGCCACAGTCGGCGTGTACGCGACGAGTTGATGGCCTTTTTGTCCGAAGTGTCGTTTCGGGCGGATGGTGATCTTCGCGGTGTTGTGACCGCGATGTCCTGCGCGTTGTCCGGATTGTCCGACCGGTGCGGCGGGCCTACCACGGCGCGGGCGCCCGGGACAATGTCCGGCTCCTGTCAACCACCGCGCCCGTGGCACACCTCACGCCCTTCCCGGCGGCTAGGCCCACCACTGGTCGTACGCGAGCCGGGCCACGAGCGCGGTCACGACGACCAGCAGGACGATCCGGACGAAACCGCTGCCGCGGCGCACGGCCGTCCTGGCGCCCGTCCAGCCGCCGGCCATGTTGAGCGCGGCCATGAAGGGGAACAGGCCCCACAGCACGGAGCCGTTGGCGGCGAAGACGAGCAGGCCCCCCACGTTTGTGCCGACGTTCACGACCTTGGCGGTGGCGGAGGCGGTCAGCATGCTCATGCGGGCGAGGCCCACGAGGGCGATCACGAGGAACGTGCCGGTGCCCGGACCGATCAGACCGTCGTAGAAACCGATGCCGATGCCCGTCACGAGTGTCGCGAGAACACTCCGGCGCCGTGACGGGGTGCCCGCGGGCGCGGTGCCGAACTGGGGGCGCAGCACGACGAATCCGGCCACCGCGAGCAGCACGACCATGATCAGCGGCTGGAGGACCTGTTTGTCCACCGCGGATGCAAACAGCGCGCCGCCGGCCGCCGAGACGAGCGCGAGGGACGCGAGGCGCAGGGCGAGGCGGAGGTCGAGGGGCGCTTTGCGGGCGTAGGTGAGCGCGGCGACCGTCGTGCCGCACACGGAGACGACCTTGTTGGTGCCGAGGGCGTAGGTGGGCGGCAGGTGCGCGGGCAGGCCGATGAGCAGGGCCGGGAGCTGGATGAGGCCGCCGCCCCCGACGACGGCGTCCACCCAGCCGGCGAGGAAGGCGACGGCGCACAGGATGACGGCCGTCGTGAGCGTTATGTCTGACACGTGCCGACAGCCTACGGGGCGCCGGCCGCGGCCCGCCCGCCGTCACCGCGCGGCCTCTATCACGTCGGCGTCCCTGATGCGAATTTGCTCGCCGGGCAGGGCAGATGATAGGAGGATCGGTCCGTCAGTGGCCTGAATGCGCCCTTGATTCACCACTTCGTAGCCGATCCGGCACCTTGTGTGCCGTGTCGGGACCTGCGCGGGCTTGTGCGTCTTGGTCGGGTGAAAGAGATCACAGAAGTTCATGGGTGACCCCGTGTCGAAGATCAC
Source organism: Streptomyces sp. RFCAC02 (assembly GCF_004193175.1). Classification (NCBI taxonomy): domain Bacteria; kingdom Bacillati; phylum Actinomycetota; class Actinomycetes; order Kitasatosporales; family Streptomycetaceae; genus Streptomyces; species Streptomyces sp. RFCAC02. The sequence goes on from NZ_SAUH01000001.1 coordinate 3,526,104, forward strand.
AGGGGTGCGGGCTTAAGATGCCTGCAGCCTTGTGAACTGACTCACATAGCGATGATCTTCAACGGTGATCGTCGCGCAACAGTCGCCGACGACTGGAAGGAGCGGGGTGCGGTGAACGCGTACGTTCCCATCCTCGTACTGGGGGCCCTGGCAGCCGCCTTCGCCGTCTTCTCCGTGGTGGCCGCCGCGGTCATCGGCCCCAAGCGGTACAACAGGGCGAAACTCGCGGCGTACGAGTGCGGTGTCGAACCGACCCCCCAGCCCGAGGGCGGCGGGCGGTTCCCCGTCAAGTACTACCTGACGGCGATGCTCTTCATCATCTTCGACATCGAGATCGTCTTCCTCTATCCCTGGGCCGTGCACTTCGACTCGCTGGGGATGTTCGGGCTTGTGGAAATGCTGGTGTTCGTCGGTCTGATCGGTGCCGCCTACGCGTACGACTGGCGCCGTGGCGGCCTCGAATGGGACTGAGCGAAGGGCGCTGCTGATGGGTCTCGAAGACAAAATCCCCGGTGGTTTCATCCTCGACACGGTCGAGAACCTGGCGGGCCTCGCCCGCAAGTCGTCGGTCTTCCCCGCCACGTTCGGCCTGGCCTGCTGCGCCATCGAGATGATGACGACCGGCGCGGGCCGCTACGACCTGGCGCGCTTCGGCATGGAGGTCTTCCGCGGCTCGCCCCGGCAGGCCGACCTCATGATCGTGGCCGGCCGCGTCAGCCAGAAGATGGCGCCGGTGCTGCGGCAGGTCTACGACCAGATGCCGAACCCCAAGTGGGTCATCTCCATGGGGGTGTGCGCCTCGTCGGGCGGCATGTTCAACAACTACGCCATCGTCCAGGGCGTCGACCACGTCGTCCCCGTGGACATCTACCTCCCCGGCTGCCCCCCGCGTCCCGAGATGCTCATGGACGCGATCCTCAAGCTCCACGCCAAGATCCGCGAGGAGAAGCTCGGCATCAATCGCGAGCGGGCCGCCCGCGAGGCGGAGGAGGCGGCCCTCAAGGCCCTGCCGACCATCGAGATGAAGGGACTCCTGCGGTGACCGGCGCACCGAGCGCCATGGTGACCGGGGACGGGACGAGCCGATGAGCGTGAGCGACAAGACACCAGACCCGGCCGGCTCCGGCGGCCGCCCGCGGGCCGCGGGCGCCACCGACGCCGCGCTGGAGCGGGCCGGCGGCAGCGGCGAGGCCATCGCCCGGCGGCGCGGCATGTTCGGCGCCGACAACGGTGTGGACACCACCGGATACGGCGGGCTGGTCCGCACCGTACGGATGCCGGGCGCATCGGCCCGCCCGTACGGCGGCTACTTCGACGAGGTCGCCGACGAACTGGAGGGCGCCCTGGAGGAACAGGGCCTCGACCCCGCCGCCGTCGTCGAGAAGACGGTCGTGGACCGGGGCGAGCTGACGTTCCACATCGCGCGCGAGCACCTCCCCGTGGTCGCCCGCACCCTGCGGGACGACCCCGCCCTCCGCTTCGAGCTGTGCACCGGCGTCAGCGGTGTGCACAACCCGCACGACACGGGCCGCGAACTCCACGCCGTCTACCACCTGCGCTCGCTCACGCACGGGCGGATCATCCGGATCGAGGTCAGCGTCCCCGACGCCGACCCGCACATCCCCTCGGTCGTCGCGGTCTACCCGACCAACGACTGGCACGAGCGCGAGGCGTACGACTTCTTCGGCATCGTCTTCGACGGCCACCCCGCCCTCACGCGGATCATGATGCCCGACGACTGGCAGGGCTTCCCGCAGCGCAAGGACTACCCGCTCGGCGGCATCCCCGTCGAGTACAAGGGCGCCCAGATCCCGGCTCCCGACCAGCGGAGGTCGTACAGCTGATGACCACTCACGCCACCCGCCCGGCGGGCGCCCGCGAGACGACCGAGGGCACCGTCTACACCGTCACCGGCGGCGACTGGGACGAGGTCACCCGCGCCGCCGAGCAGGCCGACGACGAACGCATCGTCGTCAACATGGGTCCCCAGCACCCGTCGACCCACGGCGTGCTGCGGCTCATCCTGGAGATCGACGGCGAGACGGTCACCGAGGCCCGCGCCGGCATCGGCTACCTCCACACCGGCATCGAGAAGAACCTCGAGTACCGCACCTGGACGCAGGGCACGACGTTCGTGACCCGCATGGACTACCTCACGCCGTTCTTCAACGAGACGGTGTACTGCCTCGGCGTCGAGAAGCTCCTCGGCATCACCGACGAGGTCCCCGAGCGCGCCGGCGTCATCCGCGTCCTGCTGATGGAGCTGAACCGCCTGTCCTCCCACTTCGTCGCCATTGCCACCGGCGGCATGGAACTGGGCGCGACCACCGTCATGATCTACGGCTTCCGCGACCGGGAGCTGTGCCTCGACATCTTCGAGCTGATCACCGGCCTGCGCATGAACCACGCGTTCGTCCGGCCCGGCGGCCTCGCGCAGGACCTGCCGCCCGGCGCGATCGACGCGCTGCGCGAGTTCGTCAGGACGATGCGCAAGAACCTCCCCGAGTACGACCAGCTCTGCACGGGGAACCCGGTGTTCCGCGCCCGCCTCCAGGACGTGGGCCACCTCGACCTCGCCGGCTGCCTCGCCCTCGGCGCCACCGGCCCGATCCTGCGGTCCGCCGGACTCCCGCACGACCTGCGGAAGTCCGACCCGTACTGCGGCTACGAGACGTACGACTTCGAGGTCCCCACCACCGACACCTGCGACTCGTTCGGCCGCTTCGTCCTGCGGCTGGAGGAGATGCGGCAGTCGCTGCGGATCATCGAGCAGTGCATCGAGCGCCTCGCCGCCCCCGGCCCCGTGATGGTCGCCGACAAGAAGATCGCGTGGCCCGCGCAGCTCGCGCTCGGCCCCGACGGCCTCGGCAACTCGCTGGACCACATCAAGAAGATCATGGGCACCTCGATGGAGGCCCTGATCCACCACTTCAAGCTCGTCACCGAGGGGTTCCGCGTCCCGCCGGGCCAGGTCTACACGGCGGTGGAGTCCCCCAAGGGCGAACTGGGCGCGCACATCGTCAGCGACGGCGGGACCCGCCCGTTCCGGGTCCACTTCCGCGACCCGTCCTTCACCAATCTCCAGTCCATGGCCGCGATGTGCGAGGGCGGCATGGTCGCCGACGTGATCGTCGCCGTGGCGTCCATCGACCCCGTGATGGGAGGCGTCGACCGATGACCGAGGTCAGCCTGGGCCTGCCGCAGCCGCCGGCCCCGCCCTACCCGGAGGACGTCCGCTCCCGTCTGGAGGCGGATGCCGCCGAGGTGATCGGCCGTTACCCCGACAGCCGTTCGGCGCTGCTGCCGCTGCTGCACCTCGTGCAGTCGGAGGAGGGGTACGTCACGCGCACCGGCATGCAGTTCTGCGCGGACGTCCTCGGCCTCACCACCGCCGAGGTCACGGCGGTCGCGACCTTCTACTCCATGTACCGGCGCAAGCCGTCCGGCGAGCACCAGGTCGGGGTCTGCACCAACACCCTGTGCGCCGTGCTCGGGGGCGACGCGATCTTCGCCGACCTCCAGCGCCACCTCGGCATCGGCAACGGCGAGACCACCGAGGACGGCCGGGTCACCCTCGAACACATCGAGTGCAACGCGGCCTGCGACTTCGCGCCCGTCGTGATGGTCGACTGGGAGTTCTTCGACAACCAGACCGTCGAGTCGGCCCGGGAGCTGGTGGACCGGCTGCGGGCCGGCGAGGAGGTCGTCCCCACGCGCGGCGCCCCCCTGTGCGGCTTCCGCGCGACGGCCCGCGTGCTCGCCGGCTTCCCCGACCCGCGGCCCGGCGCCGTCGCCGCAGGCGGCAGCGCGGGACCCGCCTCGCTGGCCGGGCTGCGGCTCGCCAAGGGCGACGAGCCCGCGGCCCGTACCGCCGCCGGCGCCCGGCGCCCGGCAGGCCCGGACGCCGACTCGGCCCCCGGCGGACGGCCGCCCGCGACGCACCCCAGCTCCCACGACGCACCGCAGCCGAGCGCGGCCTCGGACCCCGGCCACCCGGCCGGACCGGTGGCCGGCCGCCGCCGCACGGACGAGGAGGACGAGCGATGACCCCGACCCCCGCGGCGGCCGCGCAGGCCGGCGACCCGGCGAGGATCCTGACCCCCGTCCTGTCGTCCTTCTGGGACAAGGACAAGTCCTGGTCCATCGAGGTCTACCGCGACCACGGCGGCTACCGCGCCCTCGGCAAGGCCCTCGCCATGGCCCCCGACGACGTGATCGCCCACGTGAAGGACGCCGGCCTCCGCGGCCGGGGCGGCGCCGGCTTCCCCACCGGGATGAAATGGCAGTTCATCCCGCAGGGCGACGGCAAGCCCCACTACCTCGTCGTCAACGCCGACGAGTCCGAGCCCGGCACCTGCAAGGACATCCCCCTCCTCTACGCCAACCCGCACTCCCTCATCGAGGGCATCGTCATCGCCTGCCACGCGATCCGCTCCCACCACGCCTTCATCTACCTCCGCGGCGAGGTCGTCCCCGTGCTGCGGCGGCTGCAGAACGCCGTCGCCGAGGCGTACGCCGCCGGCTTCGTCGGCAAGGGGGCGCTGGGCGAGGGCGGCGACCTCGACATCACCGTCCACGCCGGCGCGGGCGCGTACATCTGCGGCGAGGAGACCGCGCTCCTCGACTCCCTGGAGGGCCGCCGCGGCCAGCCCAGGCTGCGCCCGCCCTTCCCGGCCGTCGCCGGCCTCTACGCCTGCCCCACCGTCGTGAACAACGTCGAGTCCATCGCGTCGGTTCCCGCGATCATCGACCGGGGCAAGGAGTGGTTCCGCACGATGGGCAGCGAGAAGTCGCCCGGCTTCACGCTCTACTCCCTGTCCGGCCACGTCGCCCGCCCCGGCCAGTACGAGGCGCCCCTCGGCGTGACGCTGCGCCAGCTCCTCGACCTCGGCGGCGGCATCCGGCCGGGCCACCGCCTCAAGTTCTGGACGCCGGGCGGCTCGTCCACCCCCATGTTCACCGAGGAGCACCTGGACGTGCCCCTCGACTACGAGGGGGTCGGCGCGGCCGGCTCCATGCTCGGCACCAAGGCCCTCCAGGTGTTCGACGAGACGACCTGCGTGGTCCGGGCCGTGACGCGCTGGACCGAGTTCTACGCGCACGAGTCCTGCGGCAAGTGCACCCCCTGCCGCGAGGGCACCTACTGGCTCGTCCAACTGCTGCGCGACATCGAGGCCGGCAAGGGCCTGCTCAGCGACATCGACAAGATCGCCGACATCGCCGACAACATCAACGGCAAGTCATTCTGCGCCCTCGGCGACGGCGCCGCGAGCCCCATCTTCTCCTCGCTGAAGTACTTCCGCGAGGAGTACGAGCGGCACATCACCGGCCGCGGCTGCCCCTTCGACCCCGCCAAGTCCACCGCCTGGGCGGACGACGGCACGACGGCATCGGCTCACCTGGAGGTGAACGCGTGACGGTCACCACCGACGGAACGGCGGCGGCCACGGCCGAGGACCTGGTGACGCTCACCATCGACGGCATCGAGGTCTCCGTGCCCAAGGGCACGCTGGTCATCCGCGCCGCCGAGGAACTCGGCATCGAGATCCCCCGCTTCTGCGACCACCCGCTGCTCGACCCGGCCGGCGCCTGCCGCCAGTGCATCGTGGAGGTCGAGGGCCAGCGCAAGCCGATGGCCTCGTGCACCATCACCTGCACCGAGGGCATGGTCGTCCGCACGCAGCTCACGTCGGCCGTCGCCGGCAAGGCGCAGCGCGGCGTGATGGAGCTGCTGCTGATCAACCACCCGCTGGACTGCCCGGTGTGCGACAAGGGCGGCGAGTGCCCCCTGCAGAACCAGGCCATGTCCACGGGCGACGCCGACTCCCGGTTCGACGGCGTGAAGCGGACGTTCGAGAAGCCCGTGCCGATCTCGGCGCAGATCCTCCTCGACCGGGAGCGCTGCGTGCTGTGCGCCCGCTGCACCCGCTTCTCGAAGCAGATCGCCGGCGACCCGATGATCGAACTCGTCGAGCGCGGCGCCCTCCAGCAGGTCGGGACGGGCCGGGGCGACCCGTTCGAGTCCTACTTCTCCGGCAACACCATCCAGATCTGTCCCGTGGGGGCGCTCACCTCGGCCGCGTACCGGTTCCGCGCCCGCCCCTTCGACCTCGTCTCCTCGCCGTCCGTGTGCGAGCACTGCGCCGGCGGCTGCGCGACCAGGACGGACCACCGGCGGGGCAAGGTCATGCGCCGCATGGCCGCCGCCGACCCCGAGGTCAACGAGGAGTGGATCTGCGACAAGGGCCGCTTCGCGTTCCGCTACGCCCAGACCGCCGACCGGCTCACGACGCCCCTGGTCCGCGACGCGGACACCGGCCGGCTGCGCGAGGCGAGCTGGCCCGAGGCGCTGCGGGTGGCCGCCGAGGGGCTGGCCGGGGCGCGGGAGCGCGGCGCCGCCGTCCTCACCGGCGGCCGGGTCACCGTCGAGGACGCCTACGCCTACGCCAAGTTCGCACGGGTCGCGCTCGGCACCAACGACATCGACTTCCGGGCCAGGCCGCACAGCGCGGAGGAGGCGGCGTTCCTCGCCGCCCAGGTCGCGGGGCGCGGCGTCGACCTGGACGGCACCGGGGTCACCCACACCGACCTGGAGCGGGCGCCCGCCGTCCTGCTGGCCGGCTTCGAGTCGGAGGAGGAGGCCCCCGGCGTCTTCCTGCGGCTGCGCAAGGGCCACCGCAAGCACGGCACGCGGGTCTTCTCCGTCGCCACCCACATCACGCCCGGCCTCGCCAAGGCTGGCGGCACCCTGCTGCCGGCCGCGCCCGGCACCGAGCCGGACTGGCTGGAGGCGCTGGCCGCCGGCTCCGACAGCCTGGACGGGCACGGCCGCGCCGCCGCCGACGCGCTGCGCGCCGAGGGCGCGGTGATCGTGGTGGGCGAACGGCTCGCCCAGGTCACCGGCGGCTGCACCACCGCCGTGGCCCTGGCCGCGGCGACCGGCGCGCGGCTCGTGTGGATCCCCCGGCGCGCGGGGGAGCGCGGCGCCGTCGAGGCCGGTGCCCTGCCGGGGCTGCTGCCCGGCGGACGGCCCGCGACCTCGCCGCGCGCCCGGCAGGAGATCGCCGGGGTGTGGGGCCTGCCCGCCCTGCCGGACGGCACCGGGCGCGACACCGCGGCCATCGTCGAGGCGGCGGCGGGCGGCGCGATCGGCGCCCTGGTCGTCGGCGGTGTCGAGGTCACGGACCTGCCGGACCCGGCGCTCGCGCGGGCCGCCCTGGACGCGGTGGCCGCCGGCGGGTTCCTCGTCAGCCTGGAGCAGCGGCCGTCCGAGGTGACGGAGCGCGCCCATGTCGTCCTGCCGGTGGCCGCCGTGGTGGAGAAGGACGGGACGTTCCTCAACTGGGAGGGCCGCGCCCGGTCGTTCGCCGCGGCCATCAAGCCGGACCAGATGACGCGCCGCTTCGTGCAGACGGACGGCCGTGCGCTGCACATGCTGGCGGACGAACTGGCCGCCACCGAGGGCTCGGCGAGCGCGCCGCTCGGCCTGCCGGACGTGACGGCGGCCCGCGCCGAGCTGGACGGCCTGCCCCCGTGGACCGGCGACCTGCCGCTCGGCCCGACCGCCACCCCGGCCGACCTGCCGCGCCCGGCGGCGGGCGAGGCCGTGCTGGCCGGGCACCGGCTGCTGCTCGACCAGGGGCGGCTCCAGTACGGCGACACCGCGCTCGCCGCGACCCGGCACGCGGCCGTCGCGCGGCTCGCGCCAGCGACGGCCCGCGAGGCGGGGGTCGCCGACGGCGATCCGCTGGCCGTCACCGGACCCGCCGGCACGGTGACGCTGCCGCTGCGCGTCACCCCCGAGATGCCGGAGCGCGTCGTGTGGCTGCCGCTCGACTCGACCGGCTCCGGCCTCCTCGCGGATCTCGGCACCGTCCCCGGCCGCCCGGTGAGCCTGGCCCCGGCCCCCGTGGAGAAGGACACGGACGACGGCACGGACCCCGGCGCCGACCAGGACCGTGACGCGGCGGCCGGGGCGCCGGCCGCCCAGGAGGTGTCCGCGTGATGCTCGCACTCGAACCCGACCTGTCCATGTTCGGGCAGGACCCGTTCTGGCTGATCGTCGTCAAGGCGGTGGGCTGCTTCGCGATCCTGATGCTGCTGGTGCTGGTCAGCATCGTCATGGAGCGCAAGGTCCTCGGCTGGATGCAGCTGCGCATCGGCCCCAACCGCCACGGCCCCTGGGGCATGCTCCAGTCGCTCGCCGACGGCGTGAAGCTGATGCTGAAGGAGGACATCACCGTCAAGGGCGCCGACAAGGTGGTGTACATCCTCGCGCCGCTGCTGGCCGCCATCCCGGCGTTCATGGCGATCGCGGTGATCCCCTTCGGCCCCGCGGACGACCCGGTGAGCATCTTCGGCACGGAGACCGTCCTCCAGCTCACCGACCTCCCCGTCGCCCTGCTGTACGTCCTGGCCACCTCCGCGATCGCCGTGTACGGCACGGTGCTCGCCGGCTGGTCGTCGGGCTCGACGTACCCGCTGCTCGGCGGCGTCCGCGCCACGGCCCAGATCATCAGCTACGAGGTGGCGATGGGGCTGAGCTTCGCCGCCGTCTTCCTCTACTCCGGGTCGATGTCCACCTCGGCCATCGTGGACGCGCAGGAGGACCGCTGGTTCGTGATCCTGCTGCCCGTCTCGTTCCTCATGTACATGGTGGCGATGGTCGGCGAGGCGCACCGCCCGCCGTTCGACATGCCGGAGTCCGAGGGCGACCTGGTCGGCGGGTACCTGACGGAGTACTCGTCGATCAAGTTCGCGTTCTTCATGATGTCGGAGTACGTGCACACGGTCACCGTGTCCATGCTCATGACGACGTTCTTCCTCGGCGGCTGGCGCGCGCCCGTGCCGCTCAGCTTCTGGGAGGGCGCCAACTCCGGCTGGTGGCCGCTGCTGTGGTTCCTCGTGAAGACGGCGGCCGTCATCTTCTTCTTCATGTGGGTGCGCGCCTCGCTGCCGCGCGTCCGCTACGACCAGTTCATGGTCCTGGGCTGGAAGGTCCTCATCCCCATCGCGCTGGTGTGGCTGATGCTCGTCGCCACCGTCCGCGCCATGCAGAACGAGGACTACGCGTTCCGCGACATCCTCCTGTGGGTCGGCGGCGGCGTCCTCGTCCTGCTGCTGCTGTCGTTCGTCGTGGACGTCTTCCGCGACCGCGCGGACCAGGAGGACGAGGAGCGGCGGGGCGCGGACGCCGCCGCCGCGCCGTTCGACCCGATGGCGGGCGGGTTCCCCGTGCCGCCGCTGCCAGGACAGACCCTGCCCCCGGTCCCGCGCCGCCCCTCGCGCGCGCCGGCGACCGTGGGCGGTGCCCCCTCGCCCGCGGAGTCGCAGGCTCCGTCGTCCCCCAGCACCGGCAACCCAGAGAAGGAGGCCGGCGATGCCTGAGTTCCGCAATCCGGTGGGCGGCTTCGGCGTGACCTTCAAGGCCATGTTCAAGAAGCGCCTCACGGAGCAGTACCCGGAGGTCAAGAAGCCGACGGCCCCGCGGTTCCACGGCCGTCACCAGCTCAACCGCCACCCGGACGGCCTGGAGAAGTGCATCGGCTGCGAGCTGTGCGCCTGGGCCTGTCCCGCCGACGCGATCTACGTCGAGGGCGCCGACAACACCGAGGAGGAGCGCTACTCCCCGGGCGAGCGCTACGGCCGCGTCTACCAGATCAACTACCTGCGCTGCATCCTGTGCGGCCTGTGCGTGGAGGCGTGCCCGACGCGCGCCCTCACCATGACGAACGAGTACGAGCTGGCCGACCGCACCCGCGCGTCCCTCATCTACACGAAGGACGAGCTGCTCGCCGGCCTGCGCGACGGCATGGTCGAGGCGCCGCACGCCATGTACCCGGGCACCGACGAGCAGTCGTACTACCGGGGCGAGGTCACGGGCGCCGCGCCCGGCACGCAGCGGCAGCGGGCCGTCTCCAAGGGCGAGGCGCCCGCGGACGAGGCCGACGAGGACCCGGTGACGGCGGCGAGCAGGCTGACCGACCCGGCGCAGGGACCGGGGGTCCGCGCATGACCGGCCTCACGGCACTGGCCGCCGAGACGTCCACCTCCACGGGCGAGGCCGTCCAGTTCTGGATCCTCGGGCCGCTGGCCGTGCTCGGCGGCCTCGGCACCCTGCTGCTGCGCCGCGCCGTGCACTCGGCGCTGTGCCTCGCGGGCACGATGGTGATCCTCGCGCTCTTCTACCTCGCGAACGGCGCCTACTTCCTCGGCGTCGTCCAGATCGTCGTCTACACCGGCGCGGTCATGATGCTGTTCCTGTTCGTCCTGATGCTGGTGGGTGTCAGCGCGACGGACTCCCTGCGGGAGACCCTGACGGGCCAGCGGTGGCTCGCCGCCGGCTGCGGGCTCGGCCTCGGGCTGCTGCTGATCGCCGGCATCGGGCAGGCGGCGTCGGGCTCGTTCACCGGCCTGGCCGAGGCCAACGCTGGCGGGAACGTGCAGGGCCTCGCCTCGCTCCTGTTCACGCGGTACGCCGTCGCGTTCGAGGTGACGGGCCTGCTGCTGACCGTGGCCGCCGTCGGCGCGACGCTCCTGACGCACCGCGAGCGCGTCGAGCGCAACAAGACGCAGCGCGAGCAGGCCGAGGAGCGCGTGCGCCGCGGCACCCAGGTGCCGCCGCTGCCCGCGCCCGGTGTCTACGCCCGGCACAACGCCGTGGACATCCCCGGTCTGCTGCCGGACGGCACGCCGTCCGAACTCACCGTCAACGCCACCCTCCGCGGCCGCGGCCAGATCCGCGAGGTGCACGGCGAGGCGCTCGCCGACCTCGCCGCCCTGGAGCGCCGCACCGCCCGCTACCAGGGCCGTCCGGCCCCGACCGCCCCCGGCCGGAGTGCCGGCACGGGCACGGGTCCCGCGCTGGACGGTGCGGACGGCACCCCGGGCGCGCGCGGTGCGGAGAGCACGGACGCCGAGGAGGCCCGCAAGTGAACCCGGAGAACTACCTCTACCTGTCCGCGCTCCTGTTCACGCTGGGCGCGTGCGGAGTGCTGCTGCGGCGCAACGCCATCGTCGTCTTCATGTGCATCGAGATGATGCTCAACGCCGCCAACCTCGCGCTGGTCACCTTCTCCCGCATGCACGGCAATCTCGACGGCCAGATCATGGCGTTCTTCGTGATGGTCGTCGCCGCGGCGGAAGTCGTCGTGGGGCTGGCGATCATCGTCATGGTCTACCGCTCCCGGCATTCGGCCTCGGTCGACGACGCCAGCCTGATGAAGCTGTAGGGCCAACGGAAAACGTGGGAGCCATCTCGTGGAGTCATTGATCGGACTGCTCGTCGGGGCGCCGCTGCTCGGCGCCGCCGTGCTGCTGCTCGGCGGCAGGCGCCTGGACCGTGCGGGCCACTGGTTCGGGCTCGCCATGGCGGCCGTCTCGCTCGTGCTGGCAGCGGCGCTCTTCTTCGACCTGCTGGGCCGGGAGGGCGAGGAACGGACGCTGCGCCAGCACCTGTTCAGCTGGGTGCCGGTCGCGGACTTCCGCGCGGACGTCGGCTTCCAGCTCGACCAGCTGTCCATGACGTTCGTCCTGCTGATCACGGGCGTGGGGACGCTGATCCACCTCTACTCGGTGGGCTACATGGAGCACGACGAGCGGCGCCGCCGCTTCTTCGGCTACCTGAACCTGTTCCTCGCCGCCATGCTGATCCTCGTCCTCGCCGACAACTACCTGCTGCTGTACGTCGGCTGGGAGGGCGTCGGTCTCGCCAGCTTCCTCCTCATCGGCTTCTGGCAGCACAGACCGAGCGCGGCGACGGCGGCGAAGAAGGCGTTCGTGGTCAACCGGGTCGGCGACGTCGGCCTGTCCATCGCGATCCTGCTGATGTTCACGACGTTCGGCAGCTTCGCGTTCGCCGAGGTCCTGCCGGGCGCGACGGGCACCAGCGAGGCCACCCTCACCGGCATCGGCCTGATGCTCCTGCTCGCCGCCTGCGGCAAGTCCGCGCAGGTGCCGCTCCAGTCGTGGCTCGGTGACGCGATGGAGGGCCCGACGCCCGTCTCCGCGCTCATCCACGCCGCCACCATGGTCACGGCCGGCGTCTACCTGGTGACGCGGTCCGCCGCCGTGTTCGACGCGGCGCCGGACGCCCAGACGGTCGTGGTCGTCGTCGGCGCGGTGACGCTGCTGTTCGGCGCGGTCGTCGGGTGCGCGAAGGACGACATCAAGAAGGCACTCGCCGGGTCCACGATGTCGCAGATCGGCTACATGATGCTGGCCGCCGGCCTCGGCCCGCTCGGCTACGTCTTCGCGATCATGCACCTGGTGACGCACGGCTTCTTCAAGGCGGGCCTCTTCCTCGGCGCCGGCTCGATCATGCACGGCATGAACGACGAGGTGGACATGCGGCGGTACGGCGGTCTGCGCAAGCACATGCCGGTCACCTTCGCCACGTTCGGCCTCGCCTATCTCGCGATCATCGGCTTCCCCTATCTCTCCGGCTTCTTCTCGAAGGACGAGATCATCTACGCCGGGTTCGCGAAGGGCGGCACCGAGGGCTGGATCCTCGGCGGCGTCATGCTGCTCGGCGCCGCGCTCACCGCCTACTACATGACGCGGATCATGCTGATGACGTTCTTCGGCGAGAAGCGCTGGCAGCCCGACGCGAACGGGCACGAGCCGCACCCGCACGAGTCGCCGCTCAGCATGACCGTGCCGATGATCGTGCTGGCGGCCGGGTCGGTCGCCGCGGGCTTCCTCTTCGACGCGGGCGAGTCGTTCGTCCACTGGCTGGAGCCCGTCACCGGCCTCGCGCACGGCGACTCGCCGGTCAGCCACGGCGAGGTGTCGATCGCGGCGACCGCCGTGATGCTGCTCGGTGTCGCCGGCGCGTGGTTCCAGTACGGGCGCCGCCCGGTGCCGGCCGTCGCGCCCACCGGGAACCTCCTCACCCGCGCGGCACGGCGCGACCTGCTCCAGGACGACTTCAACCACGCGGCGTTCGTCCAGACCGGCAGCTACCTCACCCGGGGCCTCGTCTACGTGGACCACAAGCTGGTCGACGGCCTGGTCAACGGGACGGCCGCCTCGTTCGGCGGGCTGTCGGGACGTCTGCGGCGCGTGCAGAACGGGTTCGCCCGCTCCTACGCGGTCTCCATGTTCGGCGGTGTGGCCCTGCTGGTCGCCGCCACCCTGCTGATGAGGGCGGTCTGAGTCATGTCATTTCCCCTGCTGACGGCCACGGCCGCCGCGCCGGCCATCGGGGCCGTGCTGACGGCCGCGGTGCCCGCCGCGCGGCGGAGCGCCGCGAAGTGGCTGGCGTTCGGCTTCTCGCTCATCACCCTCGCCCTCGCGGCGGCGGTCGTGCTGCGGTTCGACACCGGTGCGGGCGCCGACCGGTTCCAGCTCACCGAGTCGCGCGCGTGGATCGAGGACTTCGGCGTCCGGTACGAGCTGGGCGTCGACGGCATCGGTGTCGCGATGATCGCGCTGACGGCGGTGCTGGTGCCGTTCCTCATCGGCGCGGGCTGGAACGACGCCGACCCGGTCGAGGGCGAGGCGCCCGCGACCCGCAGGTGGCGGCCCACCCAGGGCTTCTTCGCCCTCATCCTCATGGTCGAGGCGATGGTGATCCTGTCGTTCGCCGCGACCGACGTCTTCCTCTTCTACATCTTCTTCGAAGCCATGCTCATCCCGATGTACTTCCTCATCGGCGGCTTCGGGGACCGGGCCGGCGAGCAGGGCGAGGAGGGGCAGGCGCGCCAGCGGTCGTACGCGGCCGTCAAGTTCCTCCTGTACAACCTGGCCGGCGGCCTCGTGATGCTCGCGGCCGTCATCGGCCTGTACGTGGCGACGGCGGACCAGCTCGGCACCGGCACGTTCTCCCTCCAGGCCCTCCTGGACGCGCGCGGCTCGGGCGAGCTCGACCTCGCCACCGACACGGAACGCTGGCTGTTCCTCGGCTTCTTCGCCGCGTTCGCCGTGAAGGCGCCGCTGTGGCCGCTGCACACCTGGCTGCCGAACGCCATGGGCGAGTCCACCGCGCCGGTCGCCGTGCTGATCACGGCCGTGGTCGACAAGGTCGGCACGTTCGCGATGCTGCGGTTCTGCCTCGGCCTGTTCCCCGAGGCGAGCGACTGGGCGACGCCGGTCGTCGTCGCGCTGGCGCTCGTCAGCATCGTCTACGGCGCGCTGCTCGCCATCGGGCAGCGGGACATCAAGCGGCTCATCGCCTACGCGTCGGTCAGCCACTTCGGGTTCATCGTGCTCGGCGTCTTCGCGATGACGAGCCAGGGCCAGGGCGGCGCGGCGCTGTACATGATCAACCACGGGGTGGCGACGGCCGCGCTGATGCTGGTGGCTGGCTTCCTCATCGCGCGGCGCGGCTCGCGGCTCATCGCGGACTACGGCGGGGTGCAGAAGACGGCGCCCGTGCTCGCCGGCACGTTCCTCGTCGGCGGCCTCGCGACGCTGTCGCTGCCGGGCACCGGGCCGTTCGTCAGCGAGTTCCTGGTGCTGGTCGGCACGTTCAGCAGGTGGCAGGCGGTCGGGATCGTCGCGTGCGCCGGCATCGTCCTGGCCGCGCTGTACGTCCTGCTGCTCTACCAGCGCACCATGACCGGGCCGGTGCGGCAGGGCCTTGAACGGCTGCCCGACCTCCGGGTGCGCGAGCTGGCCGTCGTCGGCCCGCTGATCGCGCTGGTCGTCCTCCTCGGGGTCTACCCGCGGCCCCTCACCGACCTGGTGAACCCGGCCGTCGAGCACACGCTGTCGGACGTCGACCGCACCGACCCGCCGCCGCAGCAGGACGTGACGGCCCAGCAGGACGAGCACGCCGGGGAGGCCGCCGGATGAACCGCACTGACCACCGAAACCGCCGGACCGAGGAGAGTGCCGCATGAATCCGGGTGAGCTGCAGGCACCCGACATCGCCTGGGGTTCGCTGTCGCCGAGCCTGATCGTGTTCGCGGCGGCGGTGCTCGGTGTGCTGGTCGAGGCGTTCCTGCCCCGGCGCAGCCGCTGGGGGGCCGAGGTCGTGCTGTCGGCGGTTGCGCTGGCCAGCGCCTTCGCCGCCGTCGTGACGCTCGCCGCCGGCGGGCACGGCACCAGCGAGGCGCGTGTCGAGGGCATGGGGTCCCTCGCGGTGGACGGACCGGCGCTGTTCCTCCAGGGCGTCATCCTCCTCGTGGGACTCGTCGCGGTCTTCCTGTTCGCCGAGCGGCGTCTCGAACCCGCAGGCCACGGCGCGCGCGCCGACTCCTTCGCCGCCCAGGCCGCCGCCGTACCCGGGGGCCGCGCGGAGCAGGAGGCCGTGCGCGCCGGGCACACGACGACGGAGATCTTCCCGCTGCTGCTGTTCGCGGTGGGCGGGATGCTGCTCTTCACCGCGGCCAACGACCTGCTGGTCCTGTTCATCGCCCTGGAGCTGCTGTCGCTGCCGCTCTACCTGCTGTGCGCGCTGGCGCGGCGCAGGCGCCTCCTGTCGCAGGAGGCCGCCGTCAAGTACTTCCTGCTGGGCGCTTTCGCCTCGGCGTTCCTGCTGTTCGGCATCGCCCTGCTGTACGGGTACGCGGGCTCGCTGTCGTACACGCGCATCGGCGACGTGGTGAGCGGCGACGTGTCGGGCGTCGACCCGGGGCTCGCCTCGACCATGGGGAACGACGCGCTGCTCCTCATCGGCGGCTCGATGGTGCTGGTGGGGCTGCTGTTCAAGGTGGGTGCGGTGCCGTTCCACATGTGGACCCCGGACGTCTACCAGGGCGCCCCGACACCGGTGACCGGCTTCATGGCGGCGGCCACGAAGGTCGCGGCGTTCGGCGCGATGCTGCGGCTGCTGTACGTGGTGCTGCCGGGGCTGCGCTGGGACTGGCAGCCGGTGATGTGGGGCGTGGCGATCGCCTCCATGGTGGCCGGTGCGGTCATCGCCATCACGCAGACCGACGTGAAGCGGCTGCTGGCGTACTCGTCGATCGCGCACGCCGGCTTCATCCTGGCGGGTGTCGTCGCGGTGAGCGAGGACGGGGTGTCGTCGGTGCTGTTCTACCTGGCGTCGTACTCGTTCGTGACGCTCGGCGCGTTCGCCGTCGTCACGCTGGTGCGGGACGCGGGCGGCGAGGCGACGCACCTGTCGAAGTGGGCGGGGCTCGGGCGGCGTTCGCCGCTGCTGGCCGCGGTGTTCGCGCTGTTCCTGCTGGCGTTCGCGGGCATTCCGCTGACGAGCGGGTTCGCGGGGAAGTTCGCGGTGTTCCGGGCGGCGGCCGACGCGGGCGCGATGGGCCTGGTGGTGGTCGGCGTGCTCGCCTCGGCGGTCGCGGCGTTCTTCTACATCCGGGTCATCGTGCTGATGTTCTTCAGCGAGCCGAAGGCCGAGGGGCCCTCGGTGGTGATCCCGAGCCCGCTCACGATGACGGTCGTCGGGCTCGCGGCGGCCGTGACGGTGGTGCTCGGTGTCGCGCCGCAGTACTTCCTCGATCTGGCGGGCCAGGCGGGCGTGTTCGTCCGGTAGCCGGGGGCGGCCCGCGACACGGCGGCGGCCCGGCTCCCCGTACGGGGGGCCGGGCCGCTGTCGTGCCTCCTGGCGTACCGCGTGACGCGGCGCCGCGTCAGTACGCGTACTGGTTCTGGTAGGTCTCCTGCAGGCCGGACGCCCAGGTGACACTCATCGTCCCGTCGCCGTTCAGCGTGGCCGTGGCGCTCATGTCGGTCCACTCCACGGAGCCGTACACCGTGCAGCCGCCCAGCGTGATGTTCCCGGCGGAGTCGATCGTGCCCTGGTTGCAGTAGTCGCCCTCCGAGCCCATGTCCTCGATGAACATGACGGTGGTCCCGCCGATGTAGAGGTTGTGGGAGTTGTCCGTGTCGGTGAGGTCGACGTACCAGTCGCCGTCGAACGACGTGGCCGTCGTGTCCCCGCCGAGGTCCCCCGTGCCGCCGGTGTCGCCGCCTGTGTCGCTGCCGAGGTCCCCGGTGTCCCCGCCGAGGTCGTCCTCGTCGAACTCCGGCATGTCGGGGATCTCGGTGTCATCGGGAATGTCGGTGTCGAAGGCGTCTCCCGCCTCGATGCCGAACGGTGCGTCCTCGTTCGCGCATCCGGACAGCAGCAGCGCCGACGCCGCCGCGGCCACGGGCAGTGCGAACCGTATGGTCCTGTGCATGGCTTCCCCTCATTGTCGATCGCCGCTTCCGGGCAGACTAGCCCCGCTTCCCGCCGCGGCGAGGCCATGTTACGGGGCCATGGCAAATTCGTGCGGGACTGGTACGTACGGGGACTCCACGACGGCTCGCCCCGCTCGGGTACGTCCCCGGCGGTGATCCACTCCCGACCGGCTACGCTGCGGGGGACAACGCACCGGAAGACAGGGGAGAGCGCTCGTGACCGTCGTGGGGCCCTTCGGGGTGAGCGTGCGGGACCCGGCCCTGGAAGCCGATGTCCGGGCGGGTCTGACGGCCGTCGAGGCCGGGCTCGTCGAAGCCACCAAGAGCGATGTCGTCTTCATAACGGAAGCGGCGCAGCATCTGGTCAGGGCCGGCGGCAAGCGGTTCCGGCCGCTGCTGCTCCTGCTGGCGGCCCAGTTCGGCGACCCGTACGCGCCCGGTGTCGTCCCGTCCGCCGTCGTCGTGGAGCTGACACACCTCGCGACGCTCTACCACGACGACATCATGGACGAGGCCGAGGTGCGCCGCGGCGTGCCGAGCGCCAACGCCCGGTGGAACAACTCGGTGGCCGTCCTCACCGGTGACTTCCTCTTCTCCCGCGCGTCGTCGATAGTGGCCGAACTGGGCACCCAGGCCGTCCGCATCCAGGCCGAGGCGTTCGAACGGCTGGTGACCGGACAGATCCAGGAGACGGCAGGGCCGCAGGAGGGCGAGGACCCGATCGCGCACCACCTCGGTGTCATCGCGGGCAAGACCGGGTCGCTGATCGCCGTGGCGGGCCGGCTCGGCGCCATGATGGCCGGCGCGGGCGAGGGCGTTGTCAACACCCTCGCGCAGTACGGGGAACGGATCGGGATCGCCTTCCAGCTCGCCGACGACGTCCTGGACATCAGCAGCGACGGCGCCGAGTCCGGCAAGACGCCCGGCACGGACCTGCGCGAGGGCGTCGTCACCCTGCCGGTGCTGCGGCTGCGGGAGATGGCGGCGCGCGGCGGGTCACCGGCGGACCGGGCGCTGTGCGACCTGCTCGCCGGCGATCTGACGGACGACGGCCGGCTCGCCGATGCCCTGGCCGGGCTGCGGGCGCACCCGGCGCTTGAGCGGGCGCGGCAGGACGCGCTGTCGTTCGCCGAGCAGGCGCGGCAGACGCTGGAGCCGCTGCCCGACACGGCGGCGAAGGCGGCGCTCGCCGAGCTGTGCGACGCCGTGGCGGACCGCACGTCCTGACGGCCCGTCCGTCCGGGGACCGGCGATGCCCCCTCACGGGACCCGGACCCCGGGGGGACGGGCCTCCACCGTCGGGAGTACACGCGGTGCCCCTCACGGTGGATGCGCCCGCGTGCCGGGTCTGGTGCACTGGAGCGTGTCCGGATCGGAAGGCGCAGTGGAGGGGCGAGAGATGGCTGCACGCAAGGGCATCGGCCGGGTGGTCGTGCCGGCGGCACTGGCGGCGGGAGCCGCCGCGGTGGGGGTCGGGGTGTGGCCCGCGCTCGCGGACGAGGGCGGACCCGACCTGCCGGAGGTGACGGCGGAGGAACTGGTCGTCCGTGTCGCCGAGTCGGACACGGCCCGCCTGACGGGCACGGTGCGGATCGACGCCGGCGGTGTCCTGCCGGACGCCGGCGGCATGCTGGAGCGCGCCCTCGGCTCGCTCGACGGCCCCGCCGGGCGGCTCGCGGCGCTGGCGTCGGGGGAGAGCACCCTGCAGGTCGCCGTCGACGGTCCGGAGCGGCAGCGCGTCGCCCTGGAGGACGGCGGGGACGAGCTGGTCGTCATCCACGACGGCCCCGATCTGTGGGTCCACGACACGGCCGGCGACCTCGTGCTGCACGGCGAGGTCCCCGAGGAGGCGGCGGAGGACCGTACGGAGGGCGGCGACCTGTTCCGTGAGCTGACACCGGCCGAGGCGGCGGAGCAACTCCTCGCCGACGCCCGGCAGCACGCCGACGTCACGGTGGACGGCACGGCCAGGGTGGCCGGCCGGGACGCCTACAACCTGCTGGTCGAGCCGCACGGGACCGAGGGCGGCCCCACGGCGGCACGGGTCGCGGTGGACGCGGAGACGGGTGTGCCGCTCGCCGTGACGGTGGAGGGATCCGACGGGCAGTCGTTCGACGTGGCGTTCTCGCGGATCGAGTACAGCGCGCCGGCGGGCAGCGCCTTCGAGTTCACCCCGCCCGAGGACGCCCGGGTGATCGAGCTGGGCGACGACCCGGCGGCGCTCGACGGTCTCCTCACGGACGGCCTGGCGGACGCGGACGGGTTCCTCACCGAGAAGCTGTTCCCCGAGGGGCTGCCCTTCGTCCTGCCGGACGAACTGCCGGAGAGCGTCACCGGCTGACCCGCCCCGCGCTCCTCCGCGCGCCCGGACGGACGCTGCGCCGTCCGGGTGCACCCGGGACGTGCCGGTTCGCCCCGCGCACGCCCGGGTACCCGGGCCGGTGGCCCGGTGGCGCGCGCGGAGGAGTGTGGCGGTGGAGGACTCGACGGACCGGATCGCGGCGCCCTGGGGCGTGCGTACCCCCTACGGACCCGGCACCCCGTGGCCGGCCCGCACCGACACGCACCTGGCCGACGGCGTGGCCCCCGACGCGGTGGAGCGCTGGGTGCAGACCGCCTCGATCCTCCACTCGGACGGCGACGCGATGGACATCGCCGTGCGGGACGGCCGGATCGTCGGCGTCCGCGGCCGCGCCGCCGACCGGGTGAACCGGGGCCGGCTCGGCCCGAAGGACCTCTACGGCTGGCAGGCGAACGGCTCGCGCGACCGCCTGGTGCGCCCCCTCGTGCGGGACGCCACCGGCCGGCTCACCGAGTGCGACTGGGACACGGCGATGGACCGGATCGTCTCCCGCGCCCGGGGGCTGCTGGACGAGCGGGGTCCCGGGTCGATCGGCTTCTACACCTCGGGCCAGCTCTTCCTGGAGGAGTACTACACGCTCGCCGTCATGGCCAGGGCCGGCATCGGCACGAACCACCTCGACGGCAACACCCGCCTGTGCACGTCCACGGCCGCCGAGGCGCTGAAGGAGACGTTCGGCTGCGACGGCCAGCCCGGCAGCTACGAGGACGTGGACCACGCGGACGTCATCGCCCTGTTCGGGCACAACATGCCGGAGACGCAGCCCGTCCTGTGGATGCGGGTCCTGGACCGGCTCGCGGGGCCGCGGCCGCCCCGGCTGCTGTGCGTCGACCCGCGCCGCACCGTCGTCGCCCGCCACGCCGCCGTGCACCTCGCGCCCCGGCCCGGGACGAACGTGGCGCTGCTGAACGCGCTGCTCCACGAGATCATCCGCACCGACCGCGTGGACCGCGCGTTCGTGGCGGCGCACACCGTGGGCTTCGACGAGCTGGCCCGCCGCGTCGAGCCGTGCACACCCGCCTGGGCGGCCGGGATCTGCGACGTCCCGGCGGCGGCGGTCGAGGAGGCCGCCGAGCTGCTCGGCGGCGCGGAACGGCTCCTGTCGACCGTCCTCCAGGGCGTGTACCAGTCGCACCAGGCGACCGCGGCCGCCGTCCAGGTCAACAACCTGCACCTGCTGCGCGGCATGCTGGGCCGCCCGGGCGCGGGGCTCCTCCAGATGAACGGGCAGCCCACCGCGCAGAACACCCGCGAGTGCGGTGCCAACGGCGACCTGCCCGGCTTCCGCAACTGGCAGAACGACGCCCACGTCGCCGACCTCGCCCGCGTGTGGAACGTGACGCCGGAGACCATCCCCCACTACGCGCCGCCCACGCACGCGCTCCAGATGTTCCGGTACGCCGAGCAGGGCTCCCTGCGCATGCTGTGGATCAGCGGCACCAACCCGGCCGTGTCCCTGCCGGAACTGTCCCGCATCCGCGCCGTCCTCGGCCAGGAGAGGCTGTTCACGGTGGTGCAGGACCTGTTCCTCACGGAGACCGCGCAGCTCGCCGACGTCGTGCTGCCGGCCGCCACCTGGGGCGAGAAGACCGGGACGTTCACCAACGCCGACCGCACCGTCCACCTGTCCGAGCAGGCCGTGCGGCCGCCCGGCGAGGCCCGCGCCGACCTCGACATCTTCCTCGACTTCGCGGCCCGCATGGACTTCCGCGACAAGGACGGCGGGCCGCTCGTCACGTGGCACGACCCGGAGTCGGCGTTCGAGGCGTGGAAGCGGTGCAGCGCGGGACGGCCGTGCGACTACACGGGCCTCTCCTACGGGCTGCTGCGCGGCGGCAGCGGCGTCCAGTGGCCCTGCACGCCGGACGACGCGCCGGGCGGCACCGCGCGCCTGTACACGGACGGCGTCCCGTGGGCGCACCCGGACGTCTGCGAGAGCTACGGCAAGGACCTCGTGACGGGCGCCGCCGTCGAGCCCGTCGAGTACCGCTCCCTGAACCCGGAGGGCAAGGCCGTCATCAAGGCCGCCGCGTACGTGCCGCCGCACGAGGACGTGACGCCCGACCACCCGCTGTGGCTCACCACGGGCCGCACCCTCTACCACTTCCACACCCGCACCAAGACCGGCCGCGCGCCGCAGCTCGCCGCGGCGGCGCCCGACGTGTGGGCCGAACTGTCGCCGGACGAGGCCCGCGCCCACGGCCTGGGGGAGGGCGACCTGGTGGACGTCGTCTCCCCGCGCGGCGCGGTCCGCGCGCGGCTGCGGGTGACGCCGATGCGCGACGGCGTGGTCTTCCTGCCGTTCCACTACGGCTACTGGGACGATCCGGGGCGCGCGCCGGACGCGGACGGCGGTCCTGGGCGTGCGGCGAACGAGACGACGGTCACCGACTGGGACCCGGTGTCCAAGCAGCCGCTGTTCAAGACGTCGGTGGCCCGCGTCCGCCTCGTGGAGCGCTCGGACGGTACGCCCGCCCCCGCGCCCACGACCGCGGGGTCAGAACCCGCCGCGCCCGAGGGCGTACCGCCGACCGTGGGCGGCCCGGACGCACGGGTCACGCACACGACCGGGGAGGAGGGCCGGTGAACGGGATCACGCTGACCCTGCGGGCGCTCCACCACGCGGAACGCTCTCTGGAGAAGGACCTCCTGGGCGCCGCCGAGCGGCACGCCACCGAACACGAGGTCCACCACGTGGCGAAGGACCTGGCGCGCTGGTCGCGCGAGCACGCCGCCCGGCTCGCCGACACGGGCGGCGCGTACGGGCTCGACCTGCAGGAGCACGGCGGGCGCGGCCCCGGGGCGCTGCTGTCGGCCGTGCGGGAGCGGGCGGCGGAGGCCCTGGGCCACCGGCCCGAGCCGGGCCTGCTGCTCCTGCACGACCTGCGCGAGCTGTACCTCGCGGCGTCCGGCGTCTCGCTGTACTGGGAGATGCTGGCCCAGGCCGCACAGGCGGCGAAGGACGCCCGCCTGCTGGAGATGGCGTCGTCCTGCCATCCGGAGACGCTGCGCCAGGTGCGGTGGGCCAACACCCACATCAAGGTCCTGTCCCCGCAGATCCTCACCGGCCCGCTGTGACACGGGACCGGTGAGGAGGGCGGCGGGGCACCGTCACATGTGGACGGCGGGCGCGTCCCCGGCGGCCTGCTCGGGCACGCCGCGCCGGTAGAGGAAGAAGCAGACGACGGCGCCGACGGCGAAGAAGGCGGCCGACCACCAGTACGCGGTGGCGTAGCTCTCCAGGCCGGCCTGCGCCTGGACCAGCGGGTCCGTCGGGTCCTTGCCCTCGATGTAGCTCGTCGCGGCACCGGCGGCGAGGCTGCTGAGGACGGCGGTGCCGATGGAACCGCCGATCTGCTGCATGGTGTTGACGGTGGCGGAGGCGACGCCCGCGTCCTCGGTGGTCACGCCGGAGATGGCGAGGTTCATGGCCGCGGCCATCATCAGGCCGATGCCGAGCCCGGTGACGATCAGCGGCGGCAGGACGTTCGCCGCGTAGCTGCTGTCCAGTTCGAGGCTGGTCAGCCAGGCCATGCCGGCCGCCGCCACGAGCATGCCGAGCGGGACGATCGGCTTCGGACCGACCCGCGGCAGCAGCGCGGTCGCCGAGCTGGTCGCGGCCACCGTCAGGGCCGCGATCATCGGCAGGAACGCGAGGCCCGTCTCCACCGGCGTGTAGTGGAGCGAGGACTGGAGGTAGAACGTCAGGAAGAGGAAGACGCCGAACATGCCCGCGCCGCTGATCAGGACGGCGATGAAGGACGCGGCCCGGTTGCGGTCCAGCAGGATGCGCAGCGGGAGCAGCGGCTGGTCGGCACGGGTCTGCCACCACGTGAACACGGCGAGCAGCACGACACCGGCGACCAGGAAGCCCCACGAGGCGGGGTGCCCCCAGTCGTGGGACTCGACGTTCGCGAAGCCGTAGACCACGCCGAAGAGGCCGGCCGACACGAGGACGGTCCCCGGGACGTCGAGGCGGATGGAGCGGTCGCGCTGCGTCCGGGCCAGCAGGGCGGAGCCGCCGATGAACGCCACGACGGCGAAGACGAGGTTGACGTAGAGGGTCCAGCGCCAGTTCAGGTGCTCGGTGAGGAAGCCGCCGAGGAGCAGGCCGATGGCGCCGCCCGCGCCGGCGATCGCGCCGTAGACGCTGAACGCCCTGGCCCGCTCCCGCGTGTCGGTGAAGGTCGTGCTCAGCAGGGACAGGGCGGCCGGGGCGAGGAGCGCGCCGAAGACGCCCTGCAGGGCGCGGGCGCTGACCAGCACCTCGAAGTTCGGCGCGGCGCCGCCGATCGCCGAGGCGACGGCGAAGCCCACGGTGCCGACCAGGAAGGTGATCTTCCGGCCGAACAGGTCGGCTATGCGGCCGCCGAGCAGCAGGAGGCTGCCGAAGGCGAGGGCGTACGCGGTGACGATCCACTGCCGGCCGCTCGTCGAGAAGTCGAGGTCCTGCATGGCGGACGGCAGGGCGATGTTCACGATGGTCGCGTCGAGGACGACCATGAGCTGGGCCACGCCGATGACGGCGAGGATCCACCAGCGGTGGGACGGGCGTTCCGCCGGGGCCTCGGGCGGCCCGGTCTCCTTGGTGAGGACGGTCTGGGTCATGGTGTGTGTCTCCGGTCAGCTGTGCAGGAGGGCGGGCATGAGGGCTTCGTCGAGGAACCGGACGAGGTACTCGGCGTCGGCGTAGGACCCCTGGAACAGCGGGCGGCTCAGCATGGTCGAGAACACGAGCTGCGGCAGCCAGGCGGTGGCGGCCGGCCGGCCGGCCAGCTCGCCGCGGGCCACGGCCCGGGCGACCATCGTCTCCAAATCCGCCTGGACGTCCTCGATCAGCGTCTCGCGCAGGACGCGGCCGAGTTCGGGGTCGTCGAGGGTCGCGCGGGCGAGGCCGCTGATGAGCTTCGTCTCGCGGGTCGCCTTGCCCGACATGTGGAGCAGGAGTGTGTGGAAGTCGTCCCTGAGGCTGCCGGTGTCGGGCACGGCGATGCCCTCGGGGCGGCCGGCCCGCAGCGCGGTGGCGACGAGCTGCTGCTTGCTGTGCCACTGGCGGTAGAGCGTGGCCTTGCCGCAGTGCGCGGCGGCGGCCACGGCGTCCATGGTCAGTCCCTCGTACCCCACCTCGTGGAGCAGGTCGACGACGGCGGCGAGCACTTCGCTCTCGCGTTCGTCCGTCATGCGGGGTCTGCGGAGGGGGTGGTCGGCGGGGACGATGACGGGCTCCTCGGGTGTCGGGGCGGACAGGATTCGAAGGGAACGGCTGGAACGGATGGAACGGAACTGTCTCGTACCATCTGTGGGCGCGGGTACCCCTCGGACGGCCGGTGGAGACGGTGGCCGGGCGGTGGGCGGAGCGTCGGTGGATGGAACGGAACGGTTTCGTTCCATGTCGAGCGTAACCGCCCCCGCGCGGTTCGCCAAACGGTGTGGTCAGGCCGTGGGCGGGGGGTACGCGGACAGGCCGACGACGTGCTCCCTGCCCCAGGCGCCGAGCGGCACCAGCGCCTCGCTCAGCGCCGCCCCGGCCGGCGTGAGCGCGTAGCGCGTCTCCCCGCCGCCCGTGGCGTCGCGGCGCACCACCCCGTCCTCCTCCAGCTCGCGCAGATGCGCCGCCAGGACGTCGTCCGCCACATCGGGCAGCGCCCGGCGCAGCCCGGCCGGATCGCGCGGGCACTCGTCCAGCGCCCACAGGACGAGCACCTTCCCGCGGGCGCCGACCACACCGAGCGCCGCGTCGAGCGCGCAGCCGTACGCCGCACCGGGACGTCGCGTCCTCACCATCTCCGGCACCTCCCGCACCCACCGTCCGGGACCGAGCCTAGGTCTGGCCACTGACAATCCCCGGCGGCCCGCCGCGGGCGCCCGCTCAGCGTTCCCCGAACAGCTCCAGCAGCTCCGTCCGCCCGAACATCCGCGCCGTGTCCACGGCGGACGGCTGGCCCGCCGCCGGGTCGGCACCCGCGTCGAGGAGCACCCGCACCACGTCCGCCGCGCCCTTGAACACCGCGCCCGCGATCGGCGTCTGCCCCCGGTCGTTGCCCCGGCCTGCGTCGGCGCCGCGCGCGAGCAGCGCCCGGACCGTCTCCGCGTGGCCGTGGTAGGCGGCGAGCATCAGGAGCGTGTCGCCCTTGTCGTTGCTGAGGTTCGCGGGCACCCCCGCGTCCACGTAGGCCGCGACGGTGTCGGTGTCGCCGTCCCGGGCGAGATCGAAGATCTTCGTGGCGAGCTGCAGCACTTCGGGGTCGTGCGCGGGTTCGTTGCTCTCCGGTACCGGGCCGGTCATGGGGACGTCCTCCTCGGTCGAACGGCAGTCGGGAGCGGTACCGCGCTGCCATATGACCAGCCTACGTACTCCGCCACACCCGGGCGTCCCCATCCCGGGCGTTCAGGGCCGTGGGACGGCGACGCGCCAGCCCGGGTTGTACGTGCCGGGGACGTCCGTCAGCTGCCAGTCGCGCGCACGGGACGGCGGGTCCTCCTCGCGCAGCACCACCGCGTCGGGCGCCGAGGGCGACGTGCCGGTGGTCGCGCAGCCCAGGGTGTGTGCCACGGGGATGGCCTGCGACCCGCCCAGGACGCAGGGCGGTTCCACACCCTCGTCCCGCAGGACGCCGGCCACGCGCTCCCAGTCGGCGCGCGCTTCCGCCTGGATGTCCGCGTGCGCGCGCAGCACGGTCAGTTGGAGCGCGAGCTGCCCCGTGGCGAGGAGTGCGAGAAGCGCCGCGGCGCCCGGTGCCGACAGCCGTGATGTGTAGCGTTCCAGCCCCAGTACGGCGGGCAGGGCCAGCAGCGCGTAGACCGGCAGCAGGAAGCGGGGCGCCGCGTAGTCGATGAGGAAGATGTAGGTGAACGCCATGAACCCGGCCGTGACGACCAGCAGGCCCACCTGCCGCCGCGCGGCGTAGAGGCCGAGCGCCACGAGCGGGGGCAGCAGGAGCCACCAGCCCAGCATCGGCCACGCGAGGGAATCGCCGTCGCACGGGCGGCACAGCAGCGGACCGTCCAGCGCGGTCGCGTGGGCGAACAGGGAGAACGTCAGCCCCGTGCCGCCCTGGATGTCGCTCGCCTCGGCGAGCCGTTCGGCCACGCCGCCGAACCGCCGCTCCGCCTCCACCACCCAGGGGCCGACGCCCGCGGCGAGTCCGGCGAGCACGGCGGCGACCGTCCTCGGCCGCCGCCACGACGCGAGCAGCAGCGGCGCCGCCAGCCACAGGGCGTCGCTGGCGCGCATCAGCCCGGCCACCGCCACGGCCGCCGCGAGCCAGAGGTGCAGCTCCCTGCGGACGCACCCCACGGCGGCCACGGCGGCCATCGCGACGTAGTGGTTGGGCATCGCGGAGGAGGCGTAGAAGAGGGTGAACCACAGGCTGCCGTACGCAGCAGCCGCCACCGGTACCGCGGGACCGCTCGCCACCTGCCCCACCCAGGGCCGGAAGCCCGCGTACAGCGCGAGCGACGCCAGGGCCGTCAGCCAGCAGCGCAGCACCACCACCGAGTCGGTGACGGCCGCGACCGGCGCGGCCAGCAGCGGTGTCCCGCGCGAGCGCGGCGCGCTGAACGGCGCGGCCGGACCGAAGGCGTCCCACCGGCTGACGTACACGATCTCGTCCCAGCCGAGCGCCAGCGTCGGCGGCACGAGCAGCAGCGCGACGGCGCCGAACGCGACGCTCACCGCGGCGAGCGCGCCGCGCGCCCCCCACCGCGCCCGCAGCCGGTCCGGCCACCGGGCCGCCCGGGGCCGGCCGTCCCTGTCCGGCGAAACCTGTTCAATGTCCACAAACCCCGCATATCACGCGGATGCGCCGGACCGAAGGACCCGCGCCCCGCTCGCCGGACAGGCCCTGGGGTCTGTCCGGCGGGTCCTGTCGCGGGACGGCCGGGATCCGCCGGACAGGCCCTAAGCGTCGGCGCGTCCGGCCGGTGCGCCGAGGGAGGCGTGCCAGGCCGCGTACGCCGCCTCCACGGCCCCCGGCGGCGGCACCGTGCCCGTACCGAGGGGGCGGGCCGCCTTCCGCAGCGCGTCGCCGACCACACGGGCGGCGACCGCGAGCCGCGCCTCCAGCTCGCCGGCCGGCGCCGCGCGTACCGCGAACGCCTGCCGCACCACGTCCGTGAACACCGACTGCACGCGCTTGTACGCCAGGTAGCGCGGCAGGTCACGCGCCAGACCGGCCGCCGCGCCCGGCAGCACCTCCTCGACGGCGCGCGCCCAGCGCTCCGTCATCTCCCGCTCCTGGCCCGGCGGGTAGCGCATCAGGTGCAGGTGGGTGGCGAGGTCGTACAGCGGGTCGCCGACGAGGGCCAGTTCCCAGTCGATCGTCCACAGCCTGCCGTCCGTCTCGGCGACGATGAGGTTGTCCCGGTGCAGGTCGCCGTGCAGGAGGCAGAACGGCCGGTCCGTCAGCCGTGCCGCCGCCCGCGCCAGCGGCCCGTCCCCCGCCAGCACCCCGGGGGACACCCGCAGCGCGGCGAACAGGCCGCCGATCTCCGGCCGGTGCACGGCGTAGACGCGGCGCCGCGTGAACCGGATCAGGCCGCGCAGGAACTCGGCGCTGCCGCGCGGGCGCAGCACGGCGGGGCAGCGGTGGACCAGTTCCATCGCCTCGGGCGGCATGGCGGCGAGCCGCCCGAACAGGCCGGCGAGCTGCGTCAGCTCCCCGCCGCCGAGGGGCGAGCCGGGCGGCCGGGAGACGGACAGCGGCTCGCCCTCGATGAAGCCGTGGACCCGCAGGTCGCCGTCGGCCGTGCCCAGCCGGTAGACGGGCGCGATGCGCTCCATGCCGCGCAGCGCCAGCTCCACCAGCACGTCCTCCTCGCTGCCGAAGCAGCGCGGGTCGAAGCGGTGCACCCCGGGGCGTGGCCGGCCCGCCTTGAGCCGGCCGAGCGCGCCGGCCGCCGGCAGGACCTGCCAGACGCGGTGGTGCCCGCGGAGGACGGTTGACGGCGTCGGCGGCTGGCTCATGGCGTACGTCCCCCGGCGGTCGCGCTGCCCGCCGCACCGGTGTGCGCGGGTAGCTGCACGGTACGCCCGGCGGAGGCGTATGCCGATGGCTCAAAAGAGTGGTACTCATCCGAACGGAGAAGCGACCAGCGCCGCCAGTACCTCCTCCAGGGAGGCCACGACGTGGTCGGCGCCGGCGGCCCTGAACGCCTCGGCGGGCGGCCGTGTCGGGGCGTAGCCGAGGAACGGGACCCCCGCCGCGCGGGCCGCGCCGAGGTCCGCCGTGCTGTCGCCGATCATCAGCGCGAGGCCGGGGCGCGTGCCCGTCGAGGCGAGGGCGCGCAGGAGCGAGTCGGGGTGCGGCTTCAGACGCGTCATGTCGTCCGTGCGCCCGTGCACGCGGCCGCCGAGGTAGCCCGTCAGTCCGTGCCGGCGCAGGTAGTGTTCGGCGGCGCGCGGCGAGTTGTTGGTGGCGATGGCGACCTGACGGCCGCGCGTCGCGAGGGCGGCGATGAGCGCCGCGGCGTACGGCGTCGGGTGCGCGCTGTCGGCGGCGGAGACCTCCTCGGCCGTCAGCGCCGCCTCCAGCCGCCGCACCAGTGGTCCGCCGGGCCGGCGGCGGGCGATGCCGCGCAGCACCGCGTGGGGGTCGGGGGAGACGAGCAGGTCGTCGGTCAGGAGGCCGGCCGCGGACAGTTCCACGGCGAGCGCGCGCAGCCGGTGCGCGATCGACTCGGCGCTGCGGACGGCGAAGAGGCGGCAGACCGGGCCGTCGAAGTCGAAGAGAACACAGCGGGCGTTACTGATGAGTTCCCTCATCTAACCGAGTGTGAGCGGTTCTGCCAGCGTTGACCAGAGGGACTCGAACCAGCGTTGTGACTCCTCGACGAACGCGGGGTCGGAGGAGGAGCGGAAGATCTTGGAGCTCAGGCCGAGGACGTCATAGATCTCCAGCTGTTCCTGTTCGTACTCGACCACGCGCGGCACCACTTCGTAGTAGGCCGTGAGCACTTCGGCACCGTTCAGCAGGTAGACCTTCTGCACGGGGGTGATCGGGACGCTCCGGATCTCGACGTTCACCTTCGGCACGAGCCCCATCTCGGCGAGCGAGGTGAGCTGGTGCCGCAGGGACGCGGAGAACGTCCTGGTGATCTGCCGCAGCCGCGCGAGGGGCCGCGGGTCGGCCGGGTCGGCGACCAGCCTCGGGTACGCGAGGGGGCCGTCCGGGTCCGACAGCAGGGCGCGGATGGAGATGGAGCGGGGCGCGAGGCGGCCGGTCGAGATGGCCATCAGGGGCGCGGCGAGCGCGGCGTTCAGCGTCTCGGCGGTCAGGCAGAACGCGTCGATCGAGACGTCCTCGGCGCGGAAGGCGACGCCGATCCTGTCCACCACCTCGACCCCGGCCGGGCGCGGCCCGGCCTGCCCGGGGACCCGGACGACGGCCGGCGCGCCGCGCCCGCGGGCGCTGAGCCAGCCCTCGCGTTCCAGGATCGCGAGGGCCTGGCGGATGGTGGTCCGGTTGGTGCCGAACTCCTCGACGAGGGCCCGCTGGGTGGGCAGCCGGGTGTGCTCCGGCAGCTTGCCCACCCGTATCCGTTCGCGCAGCACCCCCGCCACGTGGCCGGGAGAGGGGGGCCCACCGGCGGCCCGGCCGGCCTCGTCGTCCGGTGCGATCCGCTGGCTCACGGCACAACACCCTACAACTTTCGGACAGATCAGGAAGGTTGATACCGAGACGTTTCCAAGCGCGCGCCAACTGGGGAAAACAAGCATGTAGTTGGTGGACAACTTCACCAACTTCGAAGGACTTCTTTCATGTTGTCGTGATGTAAGGAGGGACGCAATGCTCGTGTCGACGATCGTCGTGGCCGCCCTCGGCATCGCGCTGGAGAGGGCGATCGAGGGGCACCTCGGGTTCGCGGGGCTGATCGGTCTGCTGATTCTGCGGACCGGTCTCGGCAGGCGGAACTTCACCTGCACCTGCGTCGGCACATCCGTGCTGGCGACGCTGGTCCTCACCAGCCTGTGACCGGGGACGGGCCGAGAGTGACAGCCATATGACAGCGGCGCGCGCCGGACCGCCGAAAGGGGTCCGAGGACGCCAGGGACGGGTCGGGACGCGTCAGAAGTCGTCGGGGCACCACGGGCGCCGGTCCGTGCGGAAGAGCTGATCCGCACGGGCCGGCGCCTCCGCGCGTCCCGCCTCGATCAGCCCGGCGGCCGCGAGCCGCACCGCCGACTCGTCCCCCAGGTACAAACGCGCGAGGGCGCCCGTGTCCAGCGTCAGATCGGCGTCCCGGTCCGTCGGCGCCGCCGTCACGCCCTCCGGGGAGGCCGACAGCAGGAACCGCCCGCCGGCCAGGCCGAGCGGATCGCGCACGTCAAGCACCAGCTCGCCCTCGGCACCGTACGTCCTGGCCGCAAGCATCCCGGCCGTGTCCAGCGGTCGCAGCCACAGCAGGTCGCTCCGCCGGTCGATGACCGCGGCGCGCGCGTTCGGCAGCAGCAGGGGCAGGAGGGAGTCGTGCGGCGCCTCGCCCGACTTCACGGTCCGCACCCAGTCGAGGCCCAGCAGGAAACCCCACAGGGCGCGCTCGGCCTCCGGCGTGGCGGCGACGAGCTGCTCGACGCGCGCGACGTTCGCGGGCATGTCGTCCGTCCACACGTCGTCGACGCGGAAGGTGACGAGCCCCTGCGCGACGCCGTCCGCGTCCCGGTGGACGGCGTGGAACGGCTCCACCCACGGGCCGGGCTGGAAACGGACGGCGCCCGTCAGGCGCTCCCAGTACAGCGGTGGCCGCGTGACCGTACCGGGCCGCTGCGGCCGCAGCCGCTCGTACACACCCGGCCCCAGCTCCCGCACCGCGGCGCCGTCCACCAGGGCGACGCTCCCCCCGGCGCCGGTGTCCGCGCGGCGGCCCCCGAGACCGGCGAGGGGCACGTCCACCCGCCACTGGGTGAAGCCGGCCGCGGGGCCGAAGCCGAACCGCCCGTAGATGCGCCACTCCGCCGCGATCAGCGTCGCCACGGTGTCGCCCCGCTCCCGGGCCGCCGCGAGGTCCTCGGTCATCATGCCGGTCAGCAGGCCGCGCCTGCGGTGCGTGCCGGTCACCGTCACGCCGGACACCGCGTTCGACCGGACGACGCCGCCCCCCGGCACCGTCAGCTCCTGGTCGAAGCTGCGGAACGTCGCGACGCAGCGGTCGCCGTCGAAGACGCCGCGCCCCCGCGAGAAGTCCGTCCGCTCGCGCCGCTCGGCCAGCTCCTCGTCCGACAGCGGCGCGGACACGAGGAACCCGGTGTGCTTGGCGCGCAGCCAGGCGTCGATGGCGGCGGGATCGTCGGCGACGGAACGGCTGAGCAGCGGCATGCCGGGCAGCCTACGACGCACCCCCGCGGCCGGGCCACGGAATTCCCCGGCGCCTCAGACGACGGCCCGCACCTCGCCCACCACGCGGCCCCCGCCCTCCACCGCGGAGACGAGCGCCCCGGCCGCCGGCCCGGGGACCGGCACGTCGAGCGACCGCAGCACGGACGCCAGCACCGGGCCCCGCGCCCGCGCCGCGCCGTCCTCCACCTTGAAGGCCAGCGCCCGCCCGTCCGGCAGCGCCACCGCCTGCACGCCCTCGGCGCCCGCCTTCGACAGCACCCCGGGCACCGCCCGCATCAGCAGCGAGTCGGCCCGCGCGGTGCCGCCGACGTACTCCGGGTGCGCGCGCATCGCGTCCGCCACGCGCCGCTCCGGCGTGTCCGGCGCGGCCAGGACGAACGCACGGAACGCCCGCGCCAGCCCCGTCAGCGAGAACGCGAACAGCGGCGCCCCGCAGCCGTCCACCCCGGTGTGCGCGACCGGCTCGCCCGTGGCCGCCTCGGCGGTCTCGCGGATCAGCACCTGGAGGGGGTGGCCCGGGTCGGTGTACGACTCGGTGGGCCAGCCGTTCACCGCGCAGGCGGCGAGCATGGCCGCGTGCTTGCCCGAGCAGTTCATGGCCAGCCGGCTGCCGCCCTCGGGCGGGCAGCGCAGGGCCGCCTCCGTGAGCCCGTGCTCGGCGAGCATGCGCGCCGCCAGCTCACGGTGGAAGTCCTCGCCCGCGTGGCTCGCCGCCGCGAGCGCGAGCCGTTCCCCCGACAGCGGGAGCCCCGCCCGCAGCACGCCCGCCGCCTGCATCGGCTTGTTGCTCGACCGGGGGAAGACGGGCAGCTCCGGGTCGCCCACCACGCGGACCACCGAGCCGTCGGCCCCCAGCACCACCAGCGCCCCCCGGTGCCGCCCCTCCACGAAACCGGACCTCACGACCTCGGCCAGAACAGCGGCGGAACCGGACATGCGCGCACCCTCGGTGGTCTCGGAGGAACGGGGTCAGGTCAGCAGATCCTCGACCTGCGCCTCCCCCTCACGGTACCTGCGGGCGATCTCCGCGCCGCAGCCGTCCGCCGTACGGTGCAGCGACTGCCGCCGCCGCGACACCTGCGCCTCGTACCCCGCGAGCCGCTCCAGCGCCGCCCGCAGCTCCTCGTCGTCCAGCGCGCCGAGATCCGACCACTGCACGGGACCGAGGATCTCCTCCGCGAGCCGCAGGTACACGCCGTCCGCGGGCGGCCGCAGCGTCACGTGCCGCGCGGACGACCGCTGCCGCGCCGGTCCGTCGGCCAGGATCCTCGGCAACTGGTCGAGCACCTCGCGGTCCTGCGCGATCCGCCGCCGCCGCTCCGCCTCCAGGATGTCGATGCGCCCCTGGAGCAGACGCCGCACGAAGCTCAGATCCGCCTCCTCCCGCTGGGCCGAACGCCGCACGTCCCGCAGTTCGGACAGGCGCAGCGTCCGCAGATCCGGCTGCTCCACGGGCGGGCAGAGATCCGGGCCTGGTGTGATCATTCGGTTGTGTCCCCTCGTCCCCATGCGGTGCGGTGCGTACCTCCGTGATACGCATCGTGTCACTCCGTACCCACCGCGTGCAGCGTCGTGGCACCCATCCGGCTGGCACACCGACGCGTACCGGCCGTCCGGCATCATGGGGCGCATGCGAGCGGTGGTGCAGCGTGTGGACGGCGCGCGGGTCGAGGTGGCGGGCGAGACGGTCGGTGAGATCGTGGGCCAAGGTCTCTGTGTGCTGGTGGGCGCCACGCACGACGACACGCCGGAGACCGCGGCGCGCCTCGCCCGCAAGCTGTGGACCCTCCGCGTCCTCGCGGACGAGCGGTCGTGTTCGGACACCGGGGCGCCCCTGCTCGTCGTCTCGCAGTTCACCCTCTACGGTGACGCCCGGAAGGGCCGCCGCCCGACCTGGCAGGCCGCGGCGCCGGGCGGGACGGCCGAGCCGCTCGTGGACGCCGTGTGCGGCGAACTCCGCGCACTGGGCGCCGAGGTGGCCACCGGGCGGTTCGGCGCCGACATGCGCCTGACCCTGACGAACGACGGCCCGTTCACCGTGCTCCTGGAGATCTGACCGGGCGCGGCGGCCACCGGTACGGCGGCTCAGGGCTCGACGATCGTCTCCTGCGCCGCCGGCGTCGTCCCGGCGAGCAGCACCGCGTCGGCGGGCACGTTCCGCTTGATCACGGCCAGCGCGATCGGCCCCAGCTCGTGGTGGCGCGCCGACGACGTGACGGTGCCCAGGGCCCGCCCCTCGGGGCCGTCCGACGCCAGCCGCACCGGGTCGCCGTGCTCCGGGAGGCTCACCTCGCTGCCGTCCAGGTGGAGGAAGACGAGCCGTCGCGGCGGACGGCCCAGGTTCTGGACCCGGGCGACGGTCTCCTGCCCCCGGTAGCAGCCCTTGTCCAGGTGCACGGCGCTGTCGAGCCAGCCCAGTTCGTGCGGGATGGTCCGGTGGTCCGTCTCCCGGCCGAGGCGCGGCCGGTGGCCCGCGACGCGCAGCGCCTCGTACGCGAGGACGCCGGCGGCCGGCCCGTTCGCCGCGGCGAAGTCACCGAGTGCGGCGCGCGGCAGGAACACGTCGCGTCCCCATGCCGTCTCGCGCACCACGGCGCCGTCCGGCACGGTCGCGATCGACCCCGCCGGCAGGTGGACCACGGCGAACGCGTCCGTCCGGTCGGCGAGTTCCACGCGGTAGAAGAAGACCATGGACCGCAGGTAGGCGAGCAGCGCGTCCGCCGCGCCGGGCTCGGTGTGCGCCCACACCGTCTCCCCGTCGTCCACGAGGTACAGCGCGTGCTCGATGTGGCCCTTCGGGGAGAGGATCAGCGCCTCGGTCGCGTGGCCCGGCGCCAGGTCGGCGACGTGCTGGGTCAGCAGCAGGTGCAGCCAGCTCAGCCGGTCGGGCCCCGAGACGGTGACGACCGCGCGGTGCGACAGGTCGACGAATCCCTCGCCGCGGTCGAGGGCGCGCTGCTCCTTGAACAGGTCGCCGTAGTGGGCGGCGACCCCGGTGTCCGGGCTCTCGGCGGCCACGGCTCCGGGCAGGGACAGCAGCGGACTCGTGTACGACGGCATGCGGCCAGCCTACGCCGCGCCCCGGCGGCGCCCGCCCGTCACTCCGCGGCCCCGCCGCCGTCCCCGTCACCGGGAGCGGCTGTGCACTTCGCGCACCGCCCGAAGATCGCGAAGTGCCGCAGGTCCGTCTCGAACCCGAAGCGCTCCCGCAGCCGCTCCGCGAACGGGCCGGCCACGTCGAGGTCGGCCTCCAGCACCTCGCCGCAGTCGCGGCACATCAGGTGCAGGTGGTCGTGCCGCTCGGCCAGGTGGTACGTGGGCGCGCCGTGGCCCAGGTGGGCGTGGGAGACGAGCCCCAGCTCCTCCAGCAGCTCCAGCGTGCGGTAGACGGTGGAGATGTTGACGCCGGCCGCCGACTTGCGGACCTCGGTCAGGATGTCCTCGGGGGTGGAGTGCTCCAGGGTGTCGACGGCCTCCAGCACGAGCTGGCGCTGCGGCGTCAGCCGGTACCCGCGGGCGCGCAGATCGGTCTGCCAGTCGGTGGTCACCACAAAACCCAGTGTAGGAGGACGCCGGGGGTGCCGGCGCCGCCGGACGGCGGGAGGGCACGGACCCCGTCCGAGGGGATGGAGCGGGGTCCGTGCGAGGAGGCGGTGCCCATCCTGCTCCGGAGCGTGTCAAACCGCCGTAAGGACGCCACGAACGTTTGCGCGTTGTCCCGGGCGGCCCGGCCGGGAGATGCTGCCGGTGGCGGGCCGGCGCGCCCGCCACCGGCAGCAGGACGTGCGACAGGAACAGGAGCGCAGCGGTATGGATCTCGGTCTGTCCGGACAGGTCTACGTCGTCACCGGCGGCAGCAGGGGCCTCGGCCGCGCGACGGCCGCGGCGCTGGTCGCCGAGGGCGCCCGGGTCGTCACCTCCGCGCGCGACGCGGAACGCGTGCAGGAGGCCGTGGCGGCGCTCGGGGGCTCCGGCCGCGCCGTGGGCACGGTCGCCGACCTCGCCGACCCGGCGGCGCCGGGACGGCTCGTGGACCTCGCCCTGGAGACGTTCGGCCGCCTCGACGGGGCGCTCGTCTCGGTCGGCGGCCCGCCCCCGGCGACGGCGGCCGGGGCGAGCGACGAGCAGTGGCGCGCGGCGTTCGAGAGCGTGTTCCTCGGCGCCGTGCGGACCGCCAGGACGGTCGCGGCCCGGCTGACGGAGGGCGGCGCGATCGGGCTCGTGCTGTCCGGATCGGCGCGCTCGCCCATCACCGGGCTCGGGATCTCCAACGGGCTGCGCCCCGGGCTCGCGATGGTCGCCAAGGACATGGCGGACGAGTTCGGGCCGCGCGGGGTCCGGGTCGTCGGGCTGCTGCCGGGCCGCATCGCCACCGACCGGATGGTGCAACTGGACGAGGCGGGCGGCCCCGGCGCGCGCGAGCGCGCGGTCGCCGGCATCCCGCTGGGCCGCTACGGGGAGCCCGACGAGTTCGGGCGGACGGCGGCGTTCCTGCTGTCACCGGCGGCGAGCTACGTGACCGGCTCGCTGGTCGCCGTGGACGGGGGCGCCTCCCGGGCGCTGTGAGCGTGCCCGCGGGGGTGCCGGTCAGCGGAAGAACGCGATGCCGTCGTCCGGCAGGTCCTTCAGGTCCGCGACCCACTCCCGCGGGTTCACCGTCTTCTTGAGCTGTGCCGACATGTACGGGCGCAGCGGGGTGTCCGGCGTGGACTTCTCGCCGACCCACAGGAGGTCGCCGTTCACATAGCCGTAGAGGCGCTTGCCGCCGCTGTACGGGGGCGCCGCGGCCGTCCGGGCGACGGCGTCCGTCACGAGGTCGATCTGCGGCTTGCCCTCGGCCAGTTCGCCGTACCAGATCTCGACGACACCCTGGTCGCGGACCATGACGACCTCGACCTGCCGGTCGGTCACGCGCCAGTAGCCGTGCTCGGACTCCAGGGGCTCGGTGCGGTTGCCCTCGTCGTCGAGCTGCCAGGTCCGCGAGGCGTACTCGAGGAAGGGGCGGCCGTCGTGCGCGAAGGTGACCTCCTGCCCGAAGTTGCAGGACTCCTCGCCGGGACCGGTGCGCTCGGCGTTCAGCGCGGCGACGCCGGCGCCCTGCCAGGTGCCGAGCAGGAACGCGAGCGGGACCAGGCCGGGGTGCAGGTCGGACGGGATCTCGATCATCGGATCAGCGCTGGCCCTGGTAGAGCTTCATCACGACGAGGCCGGTGAACGCGGCGGTGCCGACGATGACCAGGCACATGAGGGTGATGAAGAATGCCTCCAGCACGGGAGCTCCTTGCGACGCGTGGCGACGTACGCCTGCGGTACGCCACGACAATTTACGGTCTCGCGGTGAGTCTAGTCCCCGGCTTTCGGGGAAGCTCACTGAGGGTGGGCCGCCCGGGGCCTACGCGGCGACGGGCGCGGCCTTGACCGTTCCGTGATCACTGCGGCTGAACGCGTTTGGCTCGACGCGCGTCTAAGCGCGTGGAAAGGATGTGATCATGAATTGTCCGAACTGTGGCGGAATGATGCACCAGGGGCCGGCCGGCGACTGGGTCTGCGCCATCTGCGGCACGACGCGATAGCGGTGTAGCCGGGGTTACGGTGCCGCCATGGCCGAGAAACTGGTGATCAAACTGACGGCGGGGGCCGACGCCCCCGAGCGGTGCTCGCAGGGCTTCACCGTGGCGGCGGTCGCCGCCGCGTCCGGAGTGGAGGTCTCGCTCTGGCTCACGGGGGAGTCCGCGTGGTTCGCGCTGCCCGGCCGTGCGGCGGAGTTCACCCTGCCGCACGCGGCGCCGCTGCCCGACCTGATCGCCGGCGTCATGGCGGGCGGCCGGATCACGGTGTGCACCCAGTGCGCCGCCCGCAGGGGCATCGAGGAGGAGGATGTGATGGACGGCGTACGCATCGCCGGGGCACAGGTCTTCGTGAGCGAGATCATGCCCGATGGCGTACGGGCGCTCGTCTACTGACCACTGCCGATCACTGCCGATCAGTCATCGAGCCGATCACCGGGCCGGCCCGCCACCGGGACCGACGGGATCGCATCGGGGGATACGACGAAGGCCGCGCCCGGACCGGGCACGGCCTTCGCGCACGTGGTGACGCGCCGCCTCACACGGCGATGGTGACCTCCGTGAGGCCGCCGCGCTGGGCGACGACCTTCCGGTCCACCGTCGCGCCGGGCACCAGCGCGCGCAGCGTCCAGGTCCCCTCGGCGGCGAAGAACCGGAACTGGCCGGTCGCCGACGTCGGCACCTCGGCCGTGAACTCGCCGGTGCTGTCCAGCAGCCGGACATAGCCGTTCACCGGCTCGCCGTCCCGCGTGACGGACCCCTGGATGGTGGTCTCACCGGGCTTGATGGAGGCGGCGTCGGGGCCGCCTGGCTTCGCTCCGCACATGGCGCGCTTCTTCTCCTGTCGCGTCGGTCGCGTGGGCTGGGGGCGGCCGCGGGCGGCCGCGTCACTACTTCGCCGGACCGGTCTCGACCGGCACGCCCACCAGGGAGCCGTACTCGGTCCACGAGCCGTCGTAGTTCTTGACGTTCGGCGCGCCGAGCAGCTCGCGCAGGACGAACCAGGTGTGCGAGGAGCGCTCGCCGATGCGGCAGTAGGCGATCGTGTCCTTCGACAGGTCCACGCCCTCGGCCTCGTACAGCTCCTTCAGCTCCTCGTCGGAACGGAAGGTGCCGTCGTCGTTGGCCGCCTTGGACCACGGGATGTTCCGCGCCGACGGGATGTGGCCGGCGACCTGGGACTGCTCCTGCGGCAGGTGCGCGGGGGCGAGCAGCTTGCCGGTGAACTCGTCGGGGGAGCGGACGTCGACCAGGTTCTTGGTGCCGATGGCGGCGACGACCTCGTCGCGGAACGCGCGGATCGAGGTGTCCTGCGGCTGCGCGCGGTACTCGGTGGCGGCGCGCTCGGGCACCTCCTCGACCAGCTCGCGGGCGTCGAGCTCCCACTTCTTGCGGCCGCCGTCGAGCAGCCGGACGTCCGCGTGGCCGTACAGCTTGAAGTACCAGTAGGCGTACGCGGCGAACCAGTTGTTGTTGCCGCCGTACAGGACGACGGTGTCGTCGTTCGCGATGCCCTTGGCGGACAGCAGTTTCTCGAAGCCGGCCTGGTCGACGAAGTCGCGGCGGACGGCGTCCTGCAGCTCCGTCTTCCAGTCGATGCGGACCGCGCCGCGGATGTGGTTCTTGTCGTACGCGGAGGTGTCCTCGTCGACCTCGACGAGGACGACCTTCGGGTCGTCGATGTGCTCCTGGACCCAGTCGGCGTCAACGAGGACGTCACTGCGGCTCATGGTTTTCTCCTTCGGCGCTCTGGCGGGGGACATGGCGTGGCCGTGCGCACGCGCGGCGCCGGGAGCGGGGCCGCGGTACGGCAGGGCGTGGGGGACGGTGGCGTGGCCGGATCTAGCCGTCGCGGCGACAGAGCATGGCGGCGACGCGGCACAGATCCACCGCCCGTCGCTTCGTCAGTCCCCCGGCCGGGGTGCCCGCAGCCTGTCGCGTCATGCGGCGATCGTATCGGAGGGGGTCCCGCCCCTGTCACGGTGCTTCCGGATGCTGAGATGTGCTCGTCCGCCATGTGGGACGGACGGTGGGGCCCGTCAGCCGAGGGTCAGATGGCTGCCCGAGATCTCCGCGACGAGGCCCTCCTCGGTGGGCACCAGGCCGGTCAGCTCAAGGCCCTGGGGCAGGTCGTCGACGGAGCGGGGGGTGCCGAGCTGCTCCTCGGCCAGGGCACGCGTGTCCACCCCGGCGACCTCCGGGATGTCGTTCTCGTCCACGTCGAGGGTGACCTGGCCGTCGGCCACGGTGATCTCACCGGGGATGTCGCCGATGTCCAGCTTCTGGCCCAGCACGGTGGTCGTCACGACGAGGGTGACCTTGCCCTCCTCGCCGCCGTAGGCGACCTCGACCCCGAAGCCGTTCGACTCGGCGCCGAGCGTCTCGCCGTAGACGCGCGTCAGCTCCTCGTAGCTGACGACCCCGTGGCCGGTGGCGCGGTCGGCGACGGCGCCGCTGAAGTCGCTCTCCACCTCGATGTCCCGCAGCTCGACCTCCAGGTCGGTCACCGTCAGCACATTGCCGTCGACGGTCGCCTCGTAGGAGTCCATGCCGAGGTCCACGTGCGGCAGCTCACGGCTCAGCGCCTGGGTGAGGAACGGGAACCCCTGGATCTTCACGCTCGGGTCCTCCGTCAGCCCGTACGTGTCGCGCACCTGGGAGCCGACCTCGCCCTCCGCGTACGAGACGGCCACGCGGTCGGCCACGATGCCCAGGACCACCAGCACACCGACGATGATCAGACTTATTCGCAGTGCGCGCATGGGCCGGCCCCCGGGATGGTCTGTGGTGCGAACGATGGTGAGCGTAGCGGCTGCGACGGACCGGACGGTCCGCCGGGCGCGCTTGCAGCACGGACGTTACACGCGCCGCCGGGCCGCCCGGCACGGCTCGGTCACTCCAGCAACCACCTGACCAGCGGGTACACCGCGGGCGCCGCGGCCGTGAGCGGCAGCGCCACCCCGGCCGTGAAGTGCACGAAGCGGGACGGGAAGTCGTAACTCGCCACACGCAGCCCGATCAGCGCCGCGACGCCGCCCGCGGCCGCGAACGCGACCGCCTCCTGCCCGAGGTCCGACACGCGGTCGGCCGCCACGCCCGCGCCGGCCGCCGCGGCGAGCGCCGCCACGAACGACAGGACCGGCACCGGCACGGCCCGCAGCAGCGTCGCCGCCGCCACGCCCGCGGCCGTCGCGGCCACGGCGCCGCCCGAGAGCCCGGCCGCCGCCAGGTGCCCGCCCGCCACGACCGTCAGCACGGTGGACGCGGCGGTCGCCGTCAGCGAGTCGAGCCGCTCGTCCGCCGACCCGCGGTGCCGCAGCTGCAGGATCAGGATCAGCGCGAA
The DNA here is from genome assembly GCF_004193175.1 of Streptomyces sp. RFCAC02. Taxonomy (NCBI): domain Bacteria; kingdom Bacillati; phylum Actinomycetota; class Actinomycetes; order Kitasatosporales; family Streptomycetaceae; genus Streptomyces; species Streptomyces sp. RFCAC02. Next base: position 3,566,808 of record NZ_SAUH01000001.1, read on the forward strand.
CCAGGCGCCGAGCACCCCCGTCAGCGCCTCCGGCAGCCGGTCGTCGGGGGCGAGCAGCAGCGCCGCGTCCGCCGCGAGACCGCCGGCGAACGCCAGCGCGATCCCCTGGCGCGCCGGCCACATGCCGTTCAGCCGGAACCAGCCGGCGGCCGTCACCGCCTGGAGCAGGACGACGGCGGGCAGCGCCGCGGCCTGCCCGAGCGGCGCCGTCGCCGCCAGCGCGGCCGCGAGGACCGCCGTCAGCGCCGCGGGGGCCGCGCCCGGCGCGATGATCGGGGACCGCGCCCGGTGCCGGCGCGGCGGTGCCGGGGGAGCCACCCCCGCCTGCGCCGTCACCGCGCACCGCCGGCGAACGGCGGGAGGACCTCGACGGTCGCGCCGTCCGGCAGCCGCACGCTGTCGTGCGTTCCGCGGCCGACCTGCTCGCCGTCCACCAGGAAGGAGCAGCGCAGCAGCACCCGCTCGAACTCGGGCCGGTCGGCGTGCCGCCGCCGGGCCGCGTCCAGGGCGCCGGCGAGCGTCGTGGCCTCGTACCCCTCCTCGGCCGTACCGGCCGCGGCCTTCGCCGCCGCCCAGTACCGGATCGTGCCGCTGGCCATCGGGCCTCCGCTTCCTTCTCGGTCTTCCGTCTGCTGCCTGCCGCCGTATCGGGCCGCCGCACCATGATGGCCCCCCGCGCGGGGGCGCCGTGGCACCCGCTGCGCGAACGGGGAGTGACATGCGCCCGTGCGCCCGGCGAAATGTTTCGGTTATGCTGCTCGGCAAGCAGGACCCGGGCATCGATGCCGTCGAGGGTCCTTTCGTGCTTTACGGGCAGAGCCGCTCGATCGTCCCTCGCAAGGACTGAGGAAGGAACGCCCCCGACATGAGCTCGCTGCTTCTCCTGACCAACGCCCTCCAGCCCTCCTCCCACGTCCTGCCCGCACTCGAGCTGCTCCTGCACAACGTCCGGGTCGCCCCCGCCGAGGGGCCCGCCCTCGTGGACGCCCCCAGCTCCGACGTGATCCTGATCGACGGCCGCAAGGACCTGCCGCAGGTGCGTTCCCTGTGCCAGCTCCTGCGCTCCACGGGACCCGGCTGCCCGCTGCTGCTCATCGTCACCGAGGGCGGCCTCGCCGCCGTCACCGCCGACTGGGGCGTGGACGACGTGGTGCTGGACACGGCGGGACCCGCGGAGGTCGAGGCGCGGCTGCGGCTCGCGACGGGGCGCCGGCAGCTCTCGGCTGACGACAGCCCGATGGAGATCCGCAACGGCGACCTGTCCGTGGACGAGGCGACGTACAGCGCGAAGCTGAAGGGCCGGGTCCTCGACCTGACGTTCAAGGAGTTCGAGCTGCTGAAGTACCTGGCGCAGCACCCGGGCCGTGTCTTCACGCGCGCGCAGCTCCTCCAGGAGGTCTGGGGCTACGACTACTTCGGCGGCACCCGCACGGTCGACGTGCACGTACGGCGGCTGCGGGCGAAGCTCGGCCCCGAGCACGAGGCGCTGATCGGCACCGTGCGCAACGTCGGCTACCGCTTCGTCGTTCCCGAGAAGGAGAAGCCGGCCGAGGACAGCCACGCGCGCGCCGTCACGCGCGAGGCGGAGCAGCTCGTCAAGGAGGCAGCGGCCCGGCGGAGTTGACCGGCGTCCAGTGGGCGGAACCCGGTACCGGGCCGCCTGCTGCGCGCGTAGACTCCGCCTGTGGCCAAGGTGACACGGGACGATGTGGCGAGGCTGGCGGGGACGTCGACCGCCGTCGTCAGCTATGTCATCAACAACGGGCCGCGCCCTGTGGCGGCGGCCACGCGCGAGCGGGTGCTCGCCGCGATCAAGGAGCTGGGGTACCGCCCCGACCGGGTCGCGCAGGCGATGGCCTCGCAGCGCACCGACCTCATCGGTCTCATCGTCCCGGACGCGCGGCAGCCGTTCTTCGCGGAGATGGCGCACGCGGTCGAGCAGGCCGCGGCCGAGCGCGGGAAGATGGTCCTCGTCGGGAACTCCGACTACCGCGAGGAGCGCGAGGTCCACTACCTGCGGGCGTTCCTCGGGATGCGGGTGTCGGGCCTCGTGCTGATCAGCTCGGGGCCGAGCGAGGGCGCCGCCGTCGAGATCGACGCGTGGGACGCCCGCGTGGTGCTGCTGCACCGCCGGCCCGACGCCATCGACGACGTGGCCGTCGTCCTGGACGACATCGGCGGCGCGCAGCAGCTCGTGCGGCACCTGCTGGTCGACCACGGCTGCCGGTACGTCGCCTGCATGGGCGGCCTCGACTCCACGCCCGAGTCGGGCGACCCGGTCACCGACCACGTGACGGGGTGGCGCCGCGCGATGGCGGAGGCCGGCGTCCACACGGAGGGCCGGCTCGTCCTGTCCCCGTACAACCGGTACGACTCCTACCGCGTCGCCCTCGACCTGCTGGCCGGCCCCGACCGGCCGCCGGCGATCTTCTGCGCCACGGACGACCAGGCGATCGGCGTCCTGCGGGCGGCGCGCGAGCTGCGGATCGACGTGCCGGGCGAGCTGGCCGTCGCCGGGTTCGACGACGTGAAGGAGGCGGCGCTCACCGATCCGCCGCTCACCACGGTCGGGTCCGACCGCGAGGCGATGGCGCGCGCGGCGCTCGACCTGGCCATCGGCGACCAGGACGAGCCGGTGGGGGAGCGGCTGCGGCAGTTCCCGGTGGCGCTGCGGCTGCGCAGGTCGTGCGGCTGCCCGTGACGGCGGGGCGCCGGCGGATCCGCAGGGGATTCTGAGGCACGGCTCAGATTCCTCTCATGTTGCGGCCGCAGAGTCGGTGGCATGAGCGACGAACACGTGTACAAGCCGATTCCCCTGCACCCCCGGCAGGACACCGACCGCTCGGAGCGGTACACGTCCGAGCCGTACCAGGAGCCGTACCAGCAGTACGGCCACCAGGAGACGTACGGCGCGTACGGCGCGTACCCGCCGGTCCCCCCGCCGCCGCCCGTGCCCCCGGTGCCGGAGTACGCCCCGATCGGGGAGGCGCCCGAGCACCGCGGGAAGCGGCGCGGGCGGGCGGGCAGGCCGGCGGCGCTGCTGGCGGCGGTGGCGATCGTCGCGGCGGCGGTCGGCGGCGGCACGGCGACGCTGCTCGACGGTTCGGACGGCGGCACCTCGGCGTCCGGGTCGGTCACGGGCACCTCGGTGTCCGAGCAGGTGGACGGCACGATCGCCTCCGTCGCCGCGGCCGTGAGCCCGAGCGTCGTGGAGATCTCGACGGGCAGCGCCACCGGGTCCGGCGTCATCCTGTCCTCGGACGGGCAGATCGTCACCAACAACCATGTGATCGCCGACGCGGGCGGCTCCGGGATCGAGATCACGTTCAGCGACGGTTCGACGGCGAGCGCCACGGTGACCGGCACGGACCCGGACAGCGATCTGGCGCTCATCCAGGCCGAGGACGTGAGCGGTCTCCAGGCCGCGACGCTGGGCGACTCCGACAGCGTGGCGGTGGGCGACGAGGTCGTGGCGATCGGCTCGCCCGAGGGCCTGACCGGCACGGTGACCAGCGGTATCGTCTCGGCGCTCGACCGCGAGGTGACCGTGGCCAAGGAGGACAGCGGCAGCAGCAGCAGCGGCAGCGGCGGGTTCGGGGGCCAGGGCGGCCAGAGCGGCGGCCAGGAGTGGCCGTTCGAGTTCGGCGGCGGCCAGTACAACGGCGACGTCGGCTCGTCCACCACGACCTACCGCGCGATCCAGACCGACGCCTCGCTGAACCCGGGCAACTCGGGCGGCGCGCTCGTCAACGCGGCGGGCGAGGTCGTCGGCATCAACTCCGCCATGTACTCGACGTCGGAGGACTCGGGCAGCGCCGGCCTCGGCTTCGCGATCCCGTCCAACACGGTCATCGACGTCCTGTCCGACCTGGGCTTCTCCGCCGGCTCGGGCTCGTGACGCGGCAGTGCCCGGTGCGAGACTTGGTGCATGAGTGACGGTGCCCGCGTGCTGATCGTGGATGACGAGCCCGCCGTACGGGAGGCCCTGCGGCGCAGCCTCGCCTTCGAGGGGTACGCCGTCGAGACGGCCGTCGACGGGATGGACGCGCTCGCGAAGCGCGACCTGTTCGATCCCGAGGCGATCGTCCTCGACGTGCTGATGCCCCGGATGGACGGGCTGACCACGGCCCGCCGGCTGCGTTCCGCGCACGACCGGGTGCCGATCCTCATGCTGACCGCGCGCGACACCGTCGGCGACCGGGTGAGCGGCCTGGACGCGGGCGCCGACGATTACCTGGTGAAGCCGTTCGAGCTGGACGAGCTGCTGGCCCGCCTCCGCGCCCTGCTGCGGCGCAGCGCGTACGCCGTGCCCGGCGGCGCGGAGGCGGGCGCGGACGCCGGAGCGCCGCAGCAGCTCACCTTCGCCGACCTGCGGATGGACCCGGCGACGCGCGAGGTCGTGCGGGGCGAGCGGCGCATGGAACTGACGCGGACGGAGTTCACCCTGCTCGAACTGTTCCTCACGCACCCGCGCCAGGTCCTCACGCGCGAGCAGATCCTGCACGCCGTGTGGGGCTTCGACTACGAACCGTCGTCCAACTCCCTCGACGTCTACATCATGTACCTGCGCCGCAAGACCGAGGCCGGCCACGAGCCGCGCATCCTGCACACCGTCCGGGGCGTCGGCTACGTCCTGCGCACATGAGGGGCGGCGCGCGGACGCGGTGGCGGTTCCGGCAGATGCCGCTGCGGTCGCGGCTCGCGCTGCTGACGTCGGTCGCGGTCGCGGTGGCGGTCGCGGTCTGCGCGGCGGCGGCGTGGTTCATCGTGCGGGACCAGTTGCGCGCGTCGCTCGACGACACCCTCATGGAGAACCGCGACGCGCCGATCCCCGGGCTGCAGGGGCAGTGCTGGTCGGAGGCGCCGGACGTCCCGGAGGACCGCCGGCTGCCGTCCTTCGGGAGCGTGCTGCAGATCGTCATGGCGTCCGGCGAGAGCTGCATCCTGAACGGCGAGACGACCGTCGAGGTGTCGGGGGACGACGTGGCGGTGGCGCAGCGGCGGCAGCCGCAGGCGCTGCACGACGCGGAGGGCGAGGACGGCCGGACGTACCGCGTCCTCACCTACCCGGTGCAGGGGGCGAGCCCGCCGGCCGCGGTGATGGTCGCCCGCCCGCTGGACGACGTGAACGGGCCGCTGCGGTCCCTCGCCCTCATCCTCACGCTCGTGGCGGGCGCCGGGGTGGTCGGCGCGACCGGGGTGGGCGTCGCGCTCGCCCGTGCCGGGCTGCGCCCGGTGGACCGGCTGACCGGCGCCGTCGAGCACATCGCGCGCACCGAGGACCTGAACGTCCGCATCCCCGTCGAGGGCGACGACGAGATCGCGCGGCTGTCGCGCTCGTTCAACGCGATGACGGCGGCCCTGGCGTCGTCCCGCGCGCTCCAGCAGCGGCTGATCGCCGACGCGGGCCACGAGCTGCGGACCCCGCTGACGTCGCTGCGCACCAACATCGAGCTGCTCGCGCGGAGCGAGGAGACGGGCCGACCGCTCCCGGAGGCCGACCGGCGGCAGCTCCTCGCGTCGGTGACGGCGCAGCTCGGCGAGCTGGGTGTGCTGATCGGCGACCTGCAGGAGCTGTCCCGGCCCGAGCGGGCGGCGGGCAGCGGCCGGCTGGAGGTCGTCGGCCTGCACGATGTCGCGCAGCGCGCCGTCGCGCGGGCACGGCTGCGGGCGCACGGCATGACGCTGACGGCGGCGCTCGACCCCTGGTACGTCCGTGCGGAACCGGCCGGACTCGAACGCGCGGTGGTCAACCTCCTCGACAACGCGGTCAAATTCGGTGCCACGACGGAGGACGAGCGGGACCGCTCGGTCGAGATCACTCTCGCGGGGGGAGTCCTGCGCATCCGGGACCACGGTCCGGGCATCGCCGCCGACGACCTGCCGCACGTGTTCGAACGCTTCTGGCGGTCGCCGGGGGCGCGGAGCCTGCCCGGTTCCGGGCTCGGCCTGTCGATCGTGGCGAGGACCGTGCGCGAGTGCGGCGGCGACATCACCCTGCGGCCGGCCGACGGCGGGGGCACGGAGGCCGTCCTGGCGCTCCCCGGCGCGGCCGTGCCACCACCGGAGACGGGACAGCCCCCGGCACTGCCCGGCCCCCCGGCGGGCTGAGCCGGCGGACGGGTCAGGGCCGGACGGTCTCGCGGACGGTGGCGCCGGGGTCCGCGCACTTCTCCGCGTGGTCGCCGTCGCAGGGCGCGCACGTCCCGTCCTCCTGGAGCCGGATCGGGCCGCAGCCGCCCGACTCGGCGAGCACGTCGTACGGGTTGGCGAGCATGCAGCTCTCCAGCGACAGGCAGCCGCAGCCGATGCAGTCGGTCAGGCCGTCCCGCAGCCGGACCATCCGCCGGATGCGGGCGTCCAGGTCGGCCCGCCAGCCCGCCGAGACGCGCGCCCAGTCGTCGCGGGTCGGGGTGCGGCCCTCGGGCAGCCGCTCCAGCGCCTCCCGGATCACGCCCAGCGGCATCCCCACGTTCTGCGAGACGCGGATGAACGCCACGCGGCGCAGCATGTCGCGCGGGTACCGGCGCTGGTTGCCCGAGGTGCGGCGGCTGCTGATCAGCCCCTGCTCCTCGTAGAACCGCAGGGCGGACGGGGCGACACCGCTGCGCTGCGCGAGCTGCCCGATCGTCAGCTCCTTCGCGATCACGCTCGTCATACGGCCAGCCTAGCCGCGAACCCGGCGGCCGCCCCGGGGCGCCGGGACCTGTCCTGGCGCTAGGGTCTGTCCGGCGGGTCCCGGCGCGGGCTCGCGGCGTCGGATGCGGTGTGTCGCGAGGCGCCGGATCGCAGCTCATGCCCGTCGTGTCCGCGCGATGCGGCAACGCGGCGAGGTGCCGTGGCCGGCGTCGCGGGACAGGCAGGATCCGCCGGACAGACCCTGGCGTGGGCGGCGGCAGTCGTGGAGGGGGAGCAGCGGATGGGCCGACGACCGGCCGCCGGGGAGGCGGCGCCACCGGTGACGTACGGGGTGCGGTGCGCCCGCCCGCGCGGACCGGTGCCCGGCGGACGGAGCGCGGCGCCGGCACCTCGGTCCGGGCCGGGCCGCGCCGGTGCCGGATGCCGGACGTCGCCACGGGTGTCACCGCTCGCCGCTCCGTCCGGTCCCGGACCCTCGGGTGGCGGGTGTGCGGCCGGGCGGGAGCGTGTGACCCCGGTCGCCCGGACCGCCCGGCGGGCACGGCCGCTGCCCGGTCCGCCGGCGGTGGCCGCGTGAGCGGGCCGCTCGCGCGCCTGGTCGGGGCGCCGGCCGAGACGGCCGAGACGTTCGGCGACCCGCCGGGCGAGCCGGACCTGTTCCCCGCCGAGGCGGCGGCCGTCGCACGCGCTGTCCCGAAACGGCGCGCGGAGTACGCCACGGTGCGCGCCTGCGCCCGTACGGCCCTCGCACGGCTCGGCGCACCACGCGTCCCCCTGCTCCCCGGCGAACGCGGCGCGCCCGGCTGGCCCCCCGGCTTCGTCGGCAGCATGACCCACTGCGCCGGCTACCGCGGCGCCGCCGTCGCCCGCGCCGCCGACCTCGCGGGGATCGGCATCGACGCCGAACCGGCCGACCCCCTCCCCGACCCGGGCATCCTGCCGCTGATCTCCCTCCCCGAGGAGCGCGCGATGCTCACCGAGCTGGCCGCCCGGCGGCCCGGCGTCGCGTGGGACCGCCTGCTCTTCTCGGCCAAGGAGAGCGTCTACAAGGCGTGGTTCCCCCTCACCCGCCGCTGGCTCGACTTCGGCGAGGCCGGCATCACGATCGACCCGGACACCGGGACGTTCACGGCGCGGCTGCTGCCCGAGGACGCGCCGCTGCGGACGTTCCCCGGCCGGTGGACGGCCGGCGGCGGGCTGCTGCTCACCGCCGTCGTCCTGCCGGCCTGATCCGTCCCTGTCACGGCTGTCCGACGACCGTGATCCGGTCCGCCGCCGGCGCTGCCAGCGGCGCTCCGGGCGACGAGTGCGCCGTCAGATAGTCGGCGAGCGCCGTCATGTCGTCCTCCCCGACCACCGGGTCCGTGCCCTCGGCGAGCGTCGCGAAGCCGTCGCCGCCGCCCGCGAGGAACGAGTTGACCGCGACCCGGTACGTCGCGCCCGGATCCAGCGGCTCGCCCGCCACCCGCACCGAACCGGCCACGATCCGGTCCGCGCCCGACGCCGTCGGGTCCAGCGTGTAGGCGAGGCCGTCGGACGGCTGGAGGATCTTCGGCACCGCCTCGTTCCCGCCGCTCACCTGCTCGCGCAGCACCCGCAGGAGCTGGTCGCCGGTGAGGTCGATGAGGTTCACGGTGTTCGCGAACGGCTGCACCGCGAAGCCCTCCCCGTACGTCACGACGCCGTCGCCCTCGGCACCCGACGCCGCGTGCACGAGATCGGCCCGGACGCCGCCCGGGTTCATCAGCGCCAGGTCCGTGTCCGGATCGATCCCCCGGGCGTGCGCGAGCTGGGCGTCCGCGATCAGGTCGCCGAGCGGGAACTCGGGGAGCCCCGAGCCGCGGCCCGCGATGTCCTCGGAGATCCAGCCGATCGGCGCGTCCGCGACCGGCGCGGCCAGCGCGTTCCACTCCTCGATCAGCGCGGTCAGGTCGGACGCGGGCGTCCGCTCCCGGTCCACGACGCGGTTGCTGCCGGCCACCGAGGCCCGCACGATGTCCCGGGTGCGCCGGTCGTAGTCCATCGTCAGCTCGGTGAACAGCCGTCCGTTCGACGCCGCCGAGGTCACCAGCCGGTCGGTCCCGGCGGGGTCCGGGATCGTGCACACGTACGGCTGGTGCGTGTGGCCGGTGATCAGCACGTCGACCGCCGGGTCGGCCCGCCCGGCGATGTCCGTGACCGGGCCGGAGAGGCCGCCGTCCGCGCCGTCGCAGTCGTGGTTGTACGCCTCGGCGGCGGGGTAGCCGCCCTCGTGGACCAGCGCGACGATCGCGTGCACGCCACGCCGCTCCAGCTCCGCCGCGTAGCGGTCGATCGTCTCCACCTCGTCGCGGAACTCCAGGCCCTCGATGCCGGCCTGCGTCACGATGTCGGCGGTGCCCTCCAGCGTCACGCCGATGAAGCCGACGGCGACCCCGTTCACCCGCTGGATCGAGTACGGCGCGAGGATCGGCTCGCCCGTGTCCCCGTCCACGACGTTGGCCGCGAGGTACGGGAAGTCCGCGCCGTCGAACGTGCGGCCCTCCGTGTAGCAGCCGTCGACCGGGTGGCAGCCGCCGTCCTGGAGGCGCGTCAGCTCCGTCCAGCCCTCGTCGAACTCGTGGTTCCCGACGCTCGTGACGTCCAGGTCGAGCGCGTTCAGCGCCTCGACCGTCGGCTCGTCGTGGAAGAGCCCGGACAGCAGCGGCGAGGCGCCGATCAGGTCGCCGGCCGCCACCGTCAGGGACCTGGACTCGCCGCGCCGCGCGTCGCGCAGGGCGCTCGCCAGGTACGCGGCGCCGCCGGCGGTGACGGTCTGCGTGGTGCCGTCCGCGTTCTCCCGGACCACCTGGCCGTTCGACCCCGTGGGCGGTTCCAGGGCGCCGTGCAGGTCGTTGAGGGCGAGGAGCTGGAGGTCGACGGTCCGCCCGCCGCCGTTCCCGTGACCGCCCTCGCCGTGCGCGCCGGGCGGCGCGGCGGCGAGCGACCCGAGGACGGCGAGCAGGGACGCGCCCGCGGTCAGGCCGAGGGCGCGTCGTCGGTGTCGTGTGTGTCGTGACTGCTGCATGTGGGGGTGCGTCCCTCCCGGATCGGGGGAATCGAGCGTCTGACGTGCCGACGGCCGCACCCTAGTGGCCGTGCGCCCGGCGGCACAGGGCGCGCGCGTGACCGCGCCATGACGGGTGCGGGAACCCCGGAACACACGGCGCCCACCGGACGGACCCGGCGTCCTCCCGGTCCCCGCCCCGACGCGGCGGGCCCGCGCCGGGGCGGCGGACCCCGCCGGACAGGCTTTAGAGTCGGGAGCCATGAGCGACCTCGTGGTACGGGACCGGCTGACGGACGGCGAACGCGACGAGACCCTTGCGCTGATCGACGCGGCGGCGGAGCGGGACGGGCAGTCCGCCGTCTCCGAACAGGGCCGCCTCCTCCTGCGCGGCGACGCCCGCCCCGGCGTACGCCACCTCCTGCTGCGCGACGACGACGGCACCCTCGTGGGCTACGCCCAGCTCGACGGCCGCGACGTCGTCGAACCCCCCACCGGCGAACTCGTCATCCACCCCGGGCACCGGGGCCGGCGCCACGGCCGCGCCCTCGGCTCCGCGCTGCTCGCCGAGTCCGGCAACCGGCTCCGCCTGTGGGCGCACGGCGGCCACGCCGCGGCCCGCCACCTCGCCCAGTCGCTGCGCCTCACGCCGTTCCGCGAACTGCGGCAGCTCCGCCGCCCCCTCGGCGGCCTCGGCTCGGCCGACGCGTCGATGCCCCCGGGCGTACGGCTGCGGACGTTCCGGCCCGGCGAGGACGAGGACGCCTGGCTCGCCGTCAACGCGGCGGCGTTCGCGCACCACCCCGAGCAGGGCTCCCTCACGCGCACCGACCTGGAGGCGCGGACGGCCGAGCCGTGGTTCGACCCGGAGGGCTTCTTCCTCGCCGTCCCCGAGGACGACGAGCACCGCATCATCGGCTTCCACTGGACCAAGGTCCACGAGGCCGAACGCCTCGGCGAGGTGTACGTCGTCGGGGTGGCGCCCGACGCCCAGGGCAAGGGCCTCGGGCGCGCGCTCACCATGGCCGGGCTCCGCCACCTCGCGGCCGACCGGTCGCTGCCCACCGCCATGCTCTACGTCGACGCCGACAACGCGGCCGCCGTCCGCGTCTACGAGACCCTCGGTTTCCGGACGTTCGAGACCGACCTGATGTACCGCACCGAACACTGACCCCCGCGCGCCGGCCGGGCGCGCGGGGCGCGGGCGTCCGGCGCGCGGCGCGGCCGCGGGGCGCGGTTCATTCTGTTCACCTCGCCGACGTGCCCCGTTGGCCCGGACGGCGCGAGAATGGGGGACATGACCCGAGGAGCCCAGGTCCGGACGGACACCCCCGCCCCGCCCAAGCCGGCGCCGCCCGCCGCGCGCTCGGCGCCCGCCGGCGGCGGCGACCTGCCCGCCGACCGCTTCCTCGACCGGGAGCGGAGCTGGCTCGCGTTCAACGAGCGCGTTCTCGAACTGGCCGAGGACCCCCGTACACCCCTCCTGGAACGCGCCAACTTCCTGTCCATCTTCGCGAGCAACCTCGACGAGTTCTTCATGGTCCGCGTCGCGGGCCTCAAGCGGCGCATCGCCACGGGCGTCGCGACCCGCTCCCTCACCGGGCAGCCGCCGCGCGAGGTGCTCGGCAGCATCTGGTCGATGGCCCGCGAGCAGATGACGCGGCACGCCACCGCCTTCCGGGACGTCGTCGGCCCCGAGCTGGCCGCCGAGGGCATCCACATCCTGCGCTGGCCGGACCTGACGGAGGGTGAGCAGACCCGGCTGTTCTCCTTCTTCCGCCGGATGATCTTCCCGGTGCTCACCCCGCTGGCCCTCGACCCGGCGCACCCCTTCCCGTACATATCCGGGCTCTCGCTCAACCTCGCCGTCATGGTCCGCAACCCGGCGACCGGCCACAAGCACTTCGCCCGCGTCAAGGTCCCGCCGCTGCTGACGCGGTTCATGGAGGCGTCGCCGCAGCGCCACGTCCCCGTCGAGGACGTGATCGCCGCGCACCTGGAGGAGCTGTTCCCCGGCATGGAGGTCCTCGCCCACCATGTCTTCCGCGTCACGCGCAACGAGGACCTTGAGGTCGAGGAGGACGACGCCGAGAACCTCCTGCAGGCCCTGGAGAAGGAGCTGCTGCGCCGCCGCTTCGGCCCGCCGGTGCGCCTGGAGGTGGAGGAGTCGATCGACCCCGAGGTCCTCGACGTCCTGATCCGCGAACTGAAGATCGGCCGCGAGGAGGTCTTCGCGGTGCCGGGACCGCTCGACCTCACCGGGCTGCGGGCCATCGCCGCCCAGGACCGGCCCGACCTCAAGTATCCGAAGTTCGTCGCACGCACCCACCGGGACCTCGCCGAGGTCGAGTCGGCGTCCGCGCCGGACATCTTCGCCGCCCTCCGCGAGCGCGACGTCCTCCTGCACCACCCGTACGACTCGTTCTCGACGTCCGTGCAGGCATTCCTCGAACAGGCCGCCGCCGACCCCGACGTCCTCGCGATCAAGCAGACGCTGTACCGCACGTCCGGCGACTCCCCGATCGTCGACGCCCTCATCGACGCGGCGGAGTCCGGCAAGCAGGTGCTGGTCCTCGTCGAGATCAAGGCGCGCTTCGACGAACACGCCAACATCAAGTGGGCACGCAAGCTGGAGGAGGCCGGCTGCCACGTCGTGTACGGCCTCGTCGGCCTGAAGACGCACTGCAAGCTGTCCCTCGTCGTCCGGCAGGAGGGCGACGAGCTGCGGCGCTACGCGCACGTCGGCACCGGCAACTACCACCCGAAGACCGCCCGCACCTACGAGGACCTCGGGCTGCTGACGGGCGACCCCGAGGTGGGCGCCGACCTCTCCGACCTGTTCAACCGCCTCTCCGGCTACTCCCGCCGCGACAACTACCGCCGGCTCCTCGTCGCCCCCCGCTCCCTGCGCGACGGCCTGATCTCCCGCATCCGCCGCGAGATCGACCACCACAGGGCGGGCCACCCGGCGGCCATCCGCATCAAGGTCAACTCCCTCGTGGACGAGGCCATCATCGACGCCCTGTACCGCGCCTCGCAGGCCGGCGTACCGGTGGACGTGTGGGTGCGCGGCATCTGCGCGCTGCGGCCCGGCGTGCCCGGCCTCTCCGAGCAGATCCGCGTCCGCAGCGTCCTCGGCCGCTTCCTCGAACACTCCCGCGTGTACGCGTTCACCGCCGGCGGGGAGAACGAGGTCTGGATCGGCAGCGCCGACCTCATGCACCGCAACCTCGACCGCCGCATCGAGGTCCTCGTCCGCGTCACCGACCCGGGCCACCGCGCCACCCTCGGGCGGCTGCTGGCCACCGGCATGTCGGACGGCTCCGAGTCCTGGCACCTCGACGCCGACGGCGGCTGGACCCGGCACGCCGAGGACGCCGCCGGCCGGCCGCTGACCAACGTGCAGGAGGCCCTGATAGACGTCCGCCGCCGGATGCGCCGTGCCTCCGGCGACTGAGGCGCGCCCCGCCGGGAGCGGGGAGCCGATCCGTGCCGCCGGCTGCGTTCTGTGGCGCCCGGCGGCCGGGCGGACGGGCGTCGAGCTGGCCGTCATCCACCGGCCCCGCTACGACGACTGGTCCCACCCCAAGGGCAAGCTCGACCCGGGCGAGAGCCCCGAGGACGCCGCGGTGCGCGAGGTGCGCGAGGAGACCGGCATGGCGTGCGCCCTCGGCGTCCCCCTGCCCACCGTCACCTACCTGGTGGACGGCCGCCCCAAGGAGGTCCGCTACTGGGTGGCCGAGGCGGTGCGCGGCCGGTTCGCGCCCAACGACGAGGTGGACGTCCTGCTGTGGCTCCGCCCGCCCGACGCCCGGGCGCGGCTGAGCGCCGCGTCCGACCGGGAGCTGCTGGACGAGGCGGTCGTCACGCTGCGCCGCGCGGGGCGACAGCCGCCCACGCGACCGTGATCTCGCCCTGCCGCCACCGGCCGGGTCCGTCCGCCACCGGCCAGTCGCCCGCGACCGCCCGCACCGTCCGCAGCCAGCGCTGACGCGCACCGAACGCGGCGTACGGCGCGGCGGCCGCCCACGCCCGGTCCATGTCCCGCAGGAACGCGTGCACCGCCTCGCCCGGCACATTGCGGTGGATCAGCGCCTTCGGGAGGCGTTCCGCCAGGTCGGACGGTGTGCCGAGGCCCGCGAGGCGCGCCGCGAACGTCACCGTCAGCGGCCCCCGCGGGCCGAGCGCCACCCACACGTGCCGCCGCCCCAGCTCGTCGCACGTGCCCTCGACCAGCAGCCCGTCCGGCGCGAGCCGCCCGCACAGCCGCTCCCACGCCGCCGGCACGTCGTCCTCCGCGTACTGGCGCAGCACGTTCGCCGCGCGGACCAGGGCGGGCCGCTCACCGCCGGGCAGCGGCAGCTCGAACCCGCCGCGCAGGAACGTGAGCCCCTCCCGTGCGTACGCCCGCGCCGCCGCCACGCGCTCCGGGTCGATCTCGACGCCGGTCACCCGCGCGTCGGGGCGGACGCGGCGGAGCCGGCCGAGGAGTTCGACGGCCGTCCACGGCGCGGCCCCGTACCCCAGGTCCACGGCGAGCGGCGCGGCGGCGGCCCGGCGGAGGGCGGGGCCGTGGACGGCGGCGATCCAGCGGTCCATGCGGCGCAGCCGGTTGGGGTGGGTCGTCCCCCTGGTCGCGTTCCCCTCCGGCATGGCGCGAGCGTAACGAACGCGGTCCGCGGGCACCCGGTCGGGAGTACCGGGCCACACCGGGTGGGCACAATGGAGGGCGGTGCCCCGGCTGACAGGTCGCACCCGCCGAGGAAGGGAAGAACCGTGCCCCAGGTCCGCCGCGTCGCCATGCTGAGCGTGCACACGTCACCGCTGCACCAGCCGGGGACGGGCGACGCGGGCGGCATGAACGTCTACATCGTCGAGCTGTCACGGCAGCTCGCCCGGCTCGGCACCGAGGTCGAGATCTTCACCCGCGCCACCTCCGGCGGCCTGCCCCCCGCCGTCGAGCTGGCGCCCGGCGTCCTCGTACGGCATGTCGACGCCGGCCCGTACGAGGGGCTGACGAAGGAGGAGCTGCCGGCCCAGCTCTGCGCGTTCACCCACGGTCTGATGCGGATCTGGGCGGACCGCACGCCCGGCTGGTTCGACCTCGTCCACTCGCACTACTGGCTGTCCGGCCAGGTCGGCTGGCTCGCGGCGGAACGCTGGGGCGTCCCCCTCGTCCACCAGATGCACACCATGGCGAAGGTGAAGAACGCCGCCCTCGCCACCGGCGACACCCCCGAGCCCGCCGCCCGCGTCATCGGCGAGACCCAGCTCGTCCGCGCCGCCGACCGGCTCATCGCCAACACCGCGGAGGAGGCCGCCGACCTCGTCCGCCACTACGACGCCGACCCCCTGCGCACCACCGTCGTCCACCCCGGCGTGAACCTCGGCCGCTTCCACCCCGCCGACGGCCGCCGCGCCGCCCGCGCGCGCCTCGGCCTGCCGGCGGACGCCGTCGTGCCGCTGTTCGCGGGCCGCATCCAGCCGCTGAAGGCGCCCGACATCCTGCTGTACGCCGTCCGGCAGCTCATCGACGACGACCCCGCGCTGCGCGGCCGGCTCGTCGTACCGGTCGTCGGCGGCCCGTCGGGCACGGGCCTGGCCCGTCCCGAACGCCTCCAGAAGCTCGCCGCGCGCCTCGGCCTGTCGGACGTGGTGCGGTTCCGGCCGCCCGTGGCGCAGCCGGTGCTCGCCGACTGGTATCGGGCGGCGAGCGTCCTCGTGATGCCCTCGTACAGCGAGTCGTTCGGCCTGGCTGCGGCGGAGGCGCAGGCGTGCGGCACCCCGGTCGTCGCCGCGGCGGTCGGCGGCCTGCCGGTCGTCGTCAAGGACGGTGCGACCGGCTTCCTGATCCCCGGCCACGACCCCGCCGACTACGCCCGCGCGCTCCGCCGGTTCGCCGACGACGCGACCCTCGCCGACCGCCTGGGCGCGGCGGCGGCACGGCACGCCCGCGGCTTCGGCTGGGACCGGTCGGCCGCCGACACCCTCACCGTCTACCGGACGGCGCGCGAGGCCCACCGCTTCCGCCACCGGGCCACCGGCTGACGGCCGCCGCGGCAGGCACCGCCCGGCCTACGATCGGGGCCATGCCGACACCGTCCACCGATCCCCGCCGCGCCGTCGAGGACGCGCTCCGCGCGAGCGGCGCCGACTGGGAGAGTCCGGGGCCCGGCCACTACGTCGTCTCCCTCCCCGGCACCCGCAAGCTGTCCACCACGTGCTCCCTCGTCGTCGGCCGGCACGCCCTGTCCGTCAACGCCTTCGTCATCCGCCGCCCGGACGAGAACCACGAGGCCGTCCACCGCTGGCTCCTGCAGCGCAACACGCGCCTGTTCGGCGTCGCGTTCGCGATCGACCACCTCGGGGACATCTACCTCGCGGGCCGCCTCCCCCTGGCCGCCACCGGTCCGGGCGAGATCGACCGCCTCCTCGGCAGCGTCCTCGCCGCGGCCGACGACTCGTTCAACACGCTCCTCGAACTCGGCTTCGCGACCGCGATCAGGAAGGAGTACGCCTGGCGCACCGCACGCGGCGAGTCCACCCGCAACCTGGACGCGTTCGCGCACCTCACCCGCCCGTCCGGCTGAGGGGGTCACTCCTCGCCCCGCCACCTGCGCCGTTTACGCTCGCCTCATGGCCGACGCACCGTACAAGCTGATCCTCCTCCGCCACGGCGAGAGCGAGTGGAACGCCAAGAACCTGTTCACCGGCTGGGTGGATGTCAACCTCAACGACAAGGGCGAGAAGGAGGCGGTCCGCGGCGGTGAGCTGCTGAGGGAGGCCGGGCTCCTCCCCGACGTGCTGCACACCTCCGTGCTGAAGCGCGCCATCCGCACCGCCACCCTCGCCCTCGACGCGGCCGACCGCGCGTGGATCCCGGTCCGCCGCTCCTGGCGCCTCAACGAGCGCCACTACGGCGCGCTCCAGGGCAAGGACAAGGCGGCGACGCTCGCCGAGTTCGGCGAGGAGCAGTTCATGAAGTGGCGCCGCTCCTACGACACCCCGCCGCCGGTGCTGGCGGACGGCGCCGAGTGGTCCCAGAGCGACGACCCGCGCTACGCGGCCATCCCGAGCGAGCTGCGCCCGCGCACCGAGTGCCTGAAGGACGTCGTCGTCCGCATGCTGCCGTACTGGTACGACGGCATCGTGCCCGACCTGAACACCGGCCGCACCGTCCTGGTCACCGCCCACGGCAACAGCCTGCGCGCCCTCGTGAAGCACCTCGACGGCGTCTCGGACGACGACATCGTCGGCCTGAACATCCCGACCGGCATCCCGCTGCTGTACGAACTGGACGCCGACTACCGCCCGGTCACCCCCGGCGGCACCTACCTCGACCCCGAGGCCGCCCGCGCCTCCATCGAGGCCGTGAAGAACCAGGGCAAGAAGAAGTAGACCCACCCCGGTCCGCCGGCCGCCGGCCGGTGCCGGCGGCGGGCCGGGCCGGTCCGCGGGGTGGGCGCTTACGCTCGAAGGCATGGACGAGACCCGTGCCCCGTGGCAGCGTTCCTGGCTGCTGCCGGGAGCGCTGCTCGCCGACGGCGACGGCGCGGGTCCCCGCACCCCGCGCGACTGGTGCGTCGACACCGTCCTGTTCGTCTGGTCCGCCGCCGTGTGGGCCGTCCTGGCCGCCGGGCTGCCCGAGCGCGAGAACCTGCCGCACTGGCTCCTCGTCGCCGACCCCGTCCTCGGTGCCCTCGCGTGCGCCGCCGTCTGGTGGCGCCGCCGTCATCCCCTCGCTCTCGCGGTCGCGCTGATACCCGTGGGCGCCGTCTCGGTCACCGTCTTCGGCGCCCTCACCGTCACGATCCTCGGCCTCGGCCTGCGCGTCCCCCGCCGTACCGCGTGGGGCGTCCTCGCCGCGCACGTCGCGCTGTCCCTGCCGTACGTCTTCGTCTTCAAGGACCCGGGATCGCACACCTCGCCCTGGGCGGCCGCCGCGTTCCTGGTCACGTACTACCTGTTCTTCTATGCCTGGGGCGCGGCGCTCCGCGCCCGCCGGCAGCTCGTCGTCCGGTACCGCGACGACGCCCGCAGGGAGCGCGCCGAGCACGCTCGCCGCCTGGCGGACGCCCGGCACGCCGAGCGCGAGGCCATCGCCCGCGAGATGCACGACGTCCTCGCCCACCGCATCTCCCTGCTGTCCGTCCACGCGGGTGCCCTCGCCCACCGCACCGGCCCCCGCACAGACGGGCACACCGCGCCGCCGCTGACCGACGCCGAGATCCACGACAGCGCCGAACTCATCAGGGACACCGCCCACCAGGCCCTGGAGGAGCTGCGCGAGGTCCTCACCGTGCTGCGCGGCCACGCGTCCGGCGGGCCGGCCGGGGGCCGCGCCGGCATGGCCGGCCTGGAGGACCTGGTCACGGACGCCGTGCGCGCCGGCCAGCGCGTCACCCTGACCCGCTCCCACGGCGCGACGGACGCCTCGTCCCCGCGCGGCTCCGTGCAGCGCACGGCGTACCGCGTCGTCCAGGAGGGTCTGACGAACGCCCGCAAGCACGCGCCCGGCGCGCCCGTCACCGTCACGGTCACCGGCGGCCCGGGGCAGGGCCTGACCGTCACCGTGCGCAATCCTCTGGCGGGCTTCCCGGCGGATGCCACGCCGATCCCCGGCGCCGGGGCCGGGCTCACCGGGCTGGAGGAGCGCGCCGCCCTCGACGGCGGCACCCTCACCCACGGCCCGGCCGGCGGCGCGTTCGAACTGGTCGCCGCCCTCCCCTGGACCACGAGCGCCCCGGTCACCGACCGGCGGACGGTGACCGGGGCGCCGGAGCGGACGGGCGGCGCCACGGGTCAGCCGCAGTTGCCCCCGCACTGACAGCCCGAGCCCGACTGGCAGCCGCAGCTGCAGCCGGACGAGCAGCCGCAGCCGCTCAGCAGCGGCAGCGGACGGCGGTCCTTCGGCGTGACGGGCTCGGCCTTCGTGATCGGGGCAGGTGAGGCCGGTGAAGCAGCCATGGAACCCTCTCCTCGGACAGCGGAACGGCGACCGCCCGGCTCGGACGGCCTCCCGCCCCATTGGACGCGCGCCCCGCCCCCGCCGGTCAACCGCGCGCGACGGGCGCGCGGGCGCACCGTCGGCTCAGACCGTGGGCTCCGGCTCCGGCGAGAACTCGTCGGCGTGCTCACCCGTCACCAGGAACACCATGCGCCGCGCGATCGACACCGCGTGGTCGGCGAACCGCTCGTAGTAGCGGCCCAGCAGGGTGACGTCCACAGCGGTCTCGATGCCGTGCTTCCAGCGCTCGTCCAGCAGGTGGCTGAACAGGGTGCGGTGCAGCGAGTCCATCTCGTCGTCGTCCTGTTCGAGCTGCATCGCCAGGTCGACGTCCTTCGTGATCAGCACCTCGGTGGCCTTCGCCATCAGCCGCTGCGCCAGCTGCCCCATCTCGAGGATCGTCGCCGAGAGGTCGCGCGGCACCGCCGAATCGGGGAAGCGCAGCCGCGCCACCTTGGCGACATGCTGCGCCAGGTCGCCGCAGCGCTCCAGGTCGGCGCTCATCCGCAGGCTCGTCACCACGATCCGCAGGTCCGTCGCGACCGGCTGCTGGCGCGCCAGGAGGGCTATCGCCGCGTTCTCCAGGTCGCGGTGCATCTCGTCCACCCGATCGTCGGCGGCGATCACGCTCTCCGCCAGCTTCAGGTCCGCGTCCAGCATCGCGGTCGTCGCCCGGCCGATGGCCGAGCCGACGAACCTGGCCATCTCCACCAGGCTGTCGCTGACCGCGTCGAGCTCCTCGTGATACGCGTCACGCATGACCGTTCGTCCTTCCTCACCACCGGGCTGCTGTCGCGTCCCAACCTCGGTCGGGAAAGCGGACACCGCCGACCCGCCAAGTGAACCATCACTGTCACCAAGGTGAACTCTCGTCGGCCTCCGGACGAGCATCTCCGTTCGTCCCTGTGGCCGACGTCCGTCACGCGCATACCCTGAGCCCATGGACGTGAACGCGGCGGTCGCCGCAGTGGCGGCGATCGCCGGTCTGTGCACCGGCGTCATCGCCATGCTGGCATTCCGGCTGAGCGAGCGCGAGCGAACGCGCCCGCCCCGCCCGGTCCAGCCGGTCGAGCCCACGCTGCCACCCGGCGTCGACACCGTCCTGTCCGTCCTGCGGTCGTCCGCGGTCGTGCTGGACGAGCGCGACGGCGTGGTGAAGGCCAGCTCGGCCGCCTACGCCCTCGGGCTGGTCCGCGGCGGGCGGCTGGCCGTCGAACCGATGCTCAAGATGGCCCGCGACACCCGCCGCGACGGCGAGATCCGCCAGGTGGAGCTGGACCTGCCCCGCCAGGGCCGGGTGGGCCGCCCCGACGTGCTCGCCGTCTCCGCCCGCTCCGCGCCGCTCGGCGCGCGCCTCGTCCTGCTCCTGGTCGAGGACCTGACGGAGGCCCGCCGCATCGAGGCCGTCCGCCGCGACTTCGTGGCCAACGTCAGCCACGAGCTGAAGACGCCGGCCGGCGCCCTGTCCCTGCTGTCCGAGGCCGTGATCGACGCCGCCGACGACCCCGAGGCCGTCGTCCGCTTCGCCGGCCGCATGCAGAACGAGGCCACCCGCCTCACCAACCTCATCCAGGAGCTGATCGACCTCTCACGCGTCCAGGACAACGACATGCTGGCCTCGGCCGAGCCGGTCGCCGTCGAGGAGCTGGTCACCGAGGCCATCGACCGCTGCCGCCAGCAGGCCGGCACCAAGTCCATCACCATCGCGTCGGGCGGTACCGCGGGCCTCACCGTCTGGGGCAACCGCGGCCAGCTCGCCGCCGCGCTCGGCAACCTCGTCGAGAACGCGGTCAACTACAGCCCGCCCCACACCCGTGTCGCCATCGCGGCCTCCCGCGCCCCGGGCCGGCGCGGCGAACTCATCGAGATCGCCGTCACCGACCAGGGCATCGGCATCCCCGAGACGGACCGCGAGCGCATCTTCGAGCGCTTCTACCGCGTCGACCCGGCCAGGTCCCGCGCCACCGGCGGCACCGGTCTCGGGCTCGCCATCGTCAAGCACGTGGCCGCCTCGCACGGCGGGGAGGTCATGGTGTGGAGCGCCGAGGGGCAGGGCTCCACCTTCACACTGCGCCTGCCGGACCCCGGCAGCGCACAGGAGCGCCGGCACGCGGCCCGCCGTGAGCGGGACGCGCTGGGCGGCGCCCTCCACGAACCGGCGGAGTTCCCCGACAGCGCCGACACGGTCGTCGCCGCGGAGACGGGACCGGAGCCGCATCCCACCCGCACCAACGATTCTCCCCGGGAGGTCCTCCCGTGACCCGAGTTCTCGTCGTCGAGGATGAGGAATCCTTCAGCGACGCCCTGTCGTACATGCTCCGCAAGGAGGGCTTCGAGGTCGCCGTGGCGGCGACCGGACCCGATGGCCTGGACGAGTTCGAGCGCAACGGCGCCGATCTCGTCCTGCTCGACCTGATGCTGCCCGGCCTGCCGGGCACCGAGGTCTGCCGCCAGCTGCGCGGCCGCTCCAATGTCCCGGTGATCATGGTGACCGCCAAGGACAGCGAGATCGACAAGGTCGTCGGTCTCGAGATAGGCGCCGACGACTACGTCACCAAACCGTTCTCCTCACGGGAACTGGTCGCCCGCATCCGCGCCGTCCTGCGCCGCAGGGGGAGTCGGAGGAGGAGAGCCCGGCCGCCCTGGAGGCCGGACCCGTCCGCATGGACGTGGACCGGCACGTCGTCACCGTCGCCGGGCGCAAGGTCGACCTGCCGCTGAAGGAGTTCGACCTGCTGGCCATGCTCCTGCGCAACGCGGGCCGCGTCCTCACCCGCATGCAGCTGATCGACCGCGTCTGGGGCGCCGACTACGTGGGCGACACGAAGACGCTCGACGTGCACGTCAAGCGGCTGCGGGCCAAGATCGAGCCCGACCCGGGGGCACCCCGCTACCTGGTCACCGTCCGGGGGCTCGGATACAAGTTCGAGCCGTGACAGCGGTGACGGCATGACATGAGGAGGGCGGGTCCGCGACCACGGACCCGCCCTCCTCATGTGCGGTCTCAGCCGAGCGTGCCGTCCTCGGACCCGCCGTCCTGCTCGATGCCGTCCGTCTGCCCGGTGCCGTCGGTCCCGGTCCCGTCGGTCTCGGTCCCGTCGGTCTGCCCGGTGTCCCCGGACTGCTCCGTGCCGTCCGCGCTGTCGCCGCCGGCCTCGTCCTCCTCGGAGCCGGAGCCCTGGTCCGGGTCCTGCTCGTTGGGCTCGCCGGTCTCCCCGGTCTCGCCCGCCTCGTCCCCGGCCTCGGCGCCATCGGCGGGCTCACGGCCCGGCGCCTGCGACTCCTCGCCGCCGGCCGACGGCGAGGGACCCCAGCCCCCGTAGTAGTCGAAGGCGCCGTCGTCCGGGACGACGCGCGCCCGCAGCTCGATGTCGCCGGTCTCGCTCAGCACGAAGACCAGCTCCTGCGCCTCGCCCAGCGAGATGTCGGCGCTCTCCGGGTCGTCGATGACGGCGGCCGCGTGGTCCTCGCCGCCGAGGGAGACGGAGCCGTGGGCCGGGACGACGACGCCGCCCGATCCGTCCGCCGGGATCAGCCGGGCTTCCCCGTCGCCGCCGGGGAGCCGCACGGCCTGCAGGGTCTGGTCCTCGTCGCCGTCGTTGAACAGCCGCGCGACGACGGCCGCCCGGTCGCCGCCGTCGGGGTAGACGACGTTCACGTTCTGGACCTTGATGGTGTCCACGTGAGCGTTCGCCTGGTCGGGGCGGATCTGGCTCGTGTCGGCGTCGTGCCCGGCGCCGCAGGCCGTCAGCCCGGCGAGCGGGAACGCGAAGAAGGCGGCGGCCACGCCGCGTCGAAGGCTGCTGCTCACGGCGGCGGCATCTCCTCGGTACGGTCAGGATGATCTCTCGGGGCTTCAGAGTACCGACCACTCCCGCACCATCCGCATCCGGCCCACCCGGGAGTGGTGTGCGGTAATTGGCTGCATTCCGCCGTCCGCGTCATGATCAATTCTTCGATGACGGGACAAACGCACGCATCGTTCGCGCGAGCGGCCCCCGAAACCGGTCCGATGGCGATCAATTTTTGGACAAACTCCGGACAAAACGGACAGTTTCCCGTGGTCGGCGGAACTCTTTCCGGCGCCCCGGCGCATAGCGGCGCGAACCAGCCGGACCGCCGGACCCCCGCTCCCACCTGCGCATACCCGCCGAAGCCGTCGCCCCGAAGCACGCCCCGGGGGCCGTTGTCAACCCCCGAGATAGGGTCTGACCTGCGAAAACGTCATACGGAGGACGGTCCTCCCGTGTTAGGATGGAGAGCCACGGAAGGGGTACCTGTCACATGACGTTCAAGGTTGGCGACACCGTGGTCTATCCCCATCACGGGGCCGCGACGATCGAGGCCATCGAAACCCGCCCGATCAAGGGCGTGGACAAGATCTACTTGGTGTTGAAGGTCGCGCAGGGTGACCTGGAAGTGCGCGTGCCGGCGGAAAACGCCGAACTCGTCGGTGTGCGCGATGTAGTCGGACAGGACGGTCTGGACCGGGTCTTCGAGGTGCTGCGCGCGCCGTACGCCGAGGAGCCGACCAACTGGTCCCGTCGTTACAAGGCGAATCTCGAGAAGCTGGCCTCGGGCGACGTCATCAAGGTCGCCGAGGTCGTCCGCGACCTGTGGCGCCGCGAGCGTGAGCGCGGCCTGTCCGCGGGTGAGAAGCGCATGCTCGCCAAGGCCCGCCAGATCCTGGTCAGCGAGCTCGCGCTCGCCGAGGCCACCAACGAGGACAAGGCCGAGTCCCTCCTGGACGAGGTGCTCGCTTCCTGACCCGGCCGCCCGGTGCGCGCACCGGAGCCGTGTGCCACCGAACTGTCGCAGCGCCCGACTGGCATGCCAGTGCCACAGGGCGCTGCGGCATGTGAACCCCCCGCTCCGCCGCTCCGCGGAGCGCGTGCCGGGACCCGGCCGCGTGGGCCGGCTCGACCGGACAGCACGGAAGGGTTCCGGTCGGGCGTGCCCGGCACGCTGAGGCCATACCCACGACCGCCCCGCGAACAAACCTGTGGACCGATTCATGGCACACATCACGCCGTCGCACGCCGGGTTCCCCCGAACGGCCGCCGTCATTCCGGCCGCGGGGCGCGGGGTCCGGCTCGGCCCCGGCATCCCCAAGGCGATGCGTCCCCTGGGCGGCGTACCCATGCTCGTCCACGCCGTGCACGCCATGGCGAGCTCCGCCGCCGTCTCCCTCGTGGTCGTCGTCGCCCCGCCCGGTGACGAGGAGGGGCTCGCGAAGGTCCGCGCGCTCCTGGCCGAGCACCCGCCCGCGTCCGGGGCGGAGCTGGCCGTGGTCCCCGGCGGCGCCACCCGCCAGGAGTCCGTGCGCCTCGGCCTCGCCGCGCTCCCCGACGACGTGGCGGTCGTCCTCGTCCACGACGCCGCCCGCCCCCTGGTGCCGGCCGCGACCGTGGACGCCGTCGTCGCCGCCGTGGCGGCCGGCGCCCCCGCCGTGGTCCCCGCCCTCCCGGTCACCGACACCGTGAAGCGCGTCGCGGCGCCCGCCGCCGTCCCCGGCGCTCCCGAGCCCGTCGTGGCGACGCCCGACCGCGCCCTGCTGCGCGCCGTGCAGACCCCGCAGGGCTTCGACCGCGCCACCCTGGCCGCCGCCCACGCACGGCACGCCGAGGACGACGCCACCGACTGCGCCGGGCTCGTCGAGCGGCTCGGCCTGCCGGTCGTCCTCGTCCCCGGGCACGAGGAGGCGTTCAAGGTCACCCGTCCGCTCGACCTCGTGCTCGCCGAGGCCGTGCTCGCCCGCAGGAGGACCGACGATGCCCACTGAGCCGGCCGGAGCGCCGCTGCCCCGCGTCGGGGTCGGGACCGACGTGCACGCCTTCGAGGAGGGGCGCCCGCTGTGGTGCGCCGGGCTGCACTGGCCGGACGCCGCGTACGGCCTCGCGGGCCACTCGGACGGCGACGTCGCCGCGCACGCCGCGTGCGACGCCCTCTTCTCCGCCGCCGGCCTCGGCGACCTCGGCGCCCACTTCGGCACCGACCGGCCCGAGTGGGCCGGCGCCGCGGGGACGGCGCTGCTCTCCGAGGCCGCCCGTATCGTCGTGGCGGAGGGCTTCACCATCGGCAATGTCGCGATCCAGGTGATCGGCGTCCGCCCCAAGATCGGCACCCGGCGGGCCGAGGCCCAGCGGGCGCTGTCGGCCGCCGCCGGCGCGCCGGTGTCCGTCTCGGGCACCACGACGGACGGCCTCGGCCTGACGGGCCGGGGCGACGGCCTCGCCGCGATCGCGACGGCGCTGCTGCTGCCCCCGCGGGCCTGACGAACTCGGGCGGGCGGGGCGTGCCCGGCCGCCCACTACTCTTGAGACGTGACCCTTCGCCTGTATGACACCAGCGCCCGGCAGATCCGTGACTTCGTCCCGGCCGTGCCGGGCTGTGTCTCGATCTACCTGTGCGGCGCGACCGTCCAGGCGGCACCGCACATCGGGCACGTGCGGTCGGGCGTGAGCTTCGACATCATGCGCCGCTGGTTCGCCCACCGCGGCTACGACGTGACGTTCGTCCGCAACGTCACGGACATCGACGACAAGATCCTCGCCAAGAGCGCCGAGCAGGACCGGCCGTGGTGGGCCATCGCCTTCGAGAACGAGCGCGCCTTCGACGCCGCGTACGCCGTCCTCGGCTGCCTCCCGCCCACGCACCAGCCCCGTGCCACCGGGCACGTCCCGGAGATGGTCGCGATGATGCGCGTCCTCATCGACCGGGGCCACGCCTACCCGGCCGACGGGAACGTCTACTTCGACGTGCGCTCGTTCCCGGGCTACCTCTCGCTGTCCAACCAGGACCTCGACCAGCTCCTGCAGCCCGCGGGCGAGGGGGAGACGGGCAAGCGCGACCCGCGCGACTTCGCGCTGTGGAAGGCGGCCAAGCCCGGCGAGCCGAGCTGGGAGACCCCGTGGGGACCCGGCCGCCCCGGCTGGCACCTGGAGTGCTCGGCCATGGCGCACGCCTACCTCGGCGAGACGTTCGACGTGCACGGCGGCGGCATCGACCTGGTCTTCCCGCACCACGAGAACGAGATCGCCCAGTCCCGCGCCTTCGGTGACGCGTTCGCCCGCTACTGGGTGCACAACGCCTGGGTCACCATGGCCGGCGAGAAGATGAGCAAGTCCCTCGGGAACTCGGTCCTCGTCCTCGACATGGCCGCGAGGTGGCGGCCGATCGTGCTGCGCTACTACCTCGGGACGCCGCACTACCGTTCCACCGTCGAGTACAGCGAGGCCGCGCTCGCCGAGGCGGACGCCGCGTTCTCCCGGATCGAGGGCTTCCTGACGCGCGCGGTCGAGCAGGCGGGGCCGGTCGCGCCCGCCGCCGCCGTGCCGGCGGACTTCGCCGCCGCCATGGACGAGGACCTGGGCGTCCCGCAGGCCCTGGCCGTCGTGCACACCACCGTGCGGCAGGGCAACGCCGCGCTGGCCGAGGGCGACAAGGAGTCCGTCGTGTCGCTGGCCGCGCAGGTGCGCGCCATGCTCGGCGTGCTCGGCCTCGACCCGTTCGACCCCGTGTGGGCCGGCCCGTCCGCCGGGCGCGGAGCGGAGCTGACCGGCGTCGTGGACACGCTGGTCGGGCTCGTGCTCGCGCAGCGGCAGGCCGCCCGCGAGCGGCGGGACTACGGGACCGCCGACGCCATCCGTGATGAACTCCAGTCCGCCGGCCTGGTCATCGAGGACACCCCCAGTGGTCCCCGCTGGGAACTCAGTTAGGACACCGAAGAGACATGCCAGGCAACAGCTCGCGCCCCAACCGCCGCACCAGCAACAAGAAGGGGCCGCAGATCGGGAGCGGCGGGCAGCGCCGGAAGGGCCTGAAGGGCAAGGGGCCGACGCCGGCCGCCGAGATGCGCACGGGCCACCCCAAGCAGCGGGCGGCGCAGGCGCGCGAGAAGGCGGCCGCGCGGCGCCCGAAGAACGGGAGGGGCGGCGGCCGTTCCTCGTCCGAGCTGGTCGTCGGCCGCAACCCCGTGGTGGAGGCGCTGCGCGGCGGCGTCCCCGCGACCACGCTGTACGTGCAGCAGTTCCTCGACACGGACGACCGGGTGACCGAGGCCGTCAAGCTCGCGATGGACCGCGGCGGCATCAACCTGCTGGAGGCCCCGCGGGCCGAGCTGGACCGCATCACCGGCGGTCTCGCGCACCAGGGCATCGCGCTCCAGGTCCCGCCGTACGAGTACGCCCACCCGGACGACCTGCTCGACGCCGCCGCCGACGCGGGGCAGGACGCGCTCATCGTCGCGCTCGACGGGGTCACCGATCCGCGCAACCTCGGCGCCATCGTGCGGTCGGCCGCCGCGTTCGGCGGGCACGGCGTCGTGGTGCCCGAGCGCCGCGCCGCCGGGATGACGGCCACCGCGTGGAAGACGTCGGCCGGCACCGCGGCCCGTACGCCCGTCGCGCGCGCCACCAACCTGACCCGCACGCTGCAGAACTACCAGAAGGCCGGGCTCACGGTCGTCGGTCTCGCCGCGGACGGCGCGGCCGGTGTCGCGGAGACGCCGGCGCTCGACGGACCGGTCGTCGTCGTCATCGGCAGCGAGGGCAAGGGGCTCTCCCGGCTCGTCGGGGAGACCTGCGACGTGCTCGTCCGCATCCCGATGCCGGGTGGCGCCGAGTCGCTGAACGCGGGTGTCGCCGCCGGTGTGGTGCTCTACGAGGCGGCCCGCCGCCGCGGCTGAACGCCCCGGTGCCGCCCGGGACTTCCCGGCGGCACCGGGTGTTTGACGGGTCGCGGACAGGATTTCCGGGGCCGAGGCAGTGTCTTAAGTCCTGTCACTCAGTTAGATGAGTGTGGACACCAGAACACCTCGCGGGCCCGCGGTGGACGAACCGGTGCTGAGCATGGTCAAGGTGCCGTGCGACCCCGCCCAGGTCGTCGTGAACCATGTCAGTTTCCGGGTGCAGCTCCCCGGCCCGTCCCCGGTGAGCGGAGCGGTCGGCGCGTTCGCCCGTGTCGGCCGGGTGCCGGTCGCGGCGGCGGGGCGCCGCCGTCCCGTCGTGTGGACGGGCCGCAGCGCCCCCGGGGACCCGGGCGCCGGCGCGCTGGTCCAGGCCGTCCGCGGCGCGGGAGCCGACCGCGCCGACATCGCGACGGCCACGCAGGTGCTCCCGCGCGTCCGGCCGATCGTCGCGCCGCGCGCCCCGATCGCCCCCGAGCTGACGCGCCCGCTGCCCGCCGTGCCGCCGGCGCGCGGCGCGTCGGACGGCGCCGTGCCCGCCCCGGCCGGCGCGACCGGCGGCGACCCGGCGGACACCGCCTCGCTCGACGCCGTTCCCGCGGCCGCGCCGCGCCGCGCCGCCGACAGCCGCCGCACCGCGTACGCGCCGGGCCGCCGCACCAGCCGGATGAGCCTCGGCGTCGTCCTGCTGCCGCTGCGCGTCCTGCTCGGTTTCATCGCCATCTACGCCGGCATGGGCAAGCTCACCGACCCCGTCTACTTCGACGGCGGCGCGCGCGGCTCGCTCTACACCTGGCTCGACTCGCTCCAGCCGTGGACCGTCGCCGAGCCGCTGCACGCGTGGGCGCTCGCGCACCCGATCGGCGCGGGTCTTTCGGTGGCGTTCCTCCAGATCATCGTGGGCGTCCTCACGGTCTTCGGGCTGTGGCAGCGGTTCGCCGCCGCCCTCGGGGCGGCGCTGTCCCTCGCCCTGCTGGTCACCGTGAGCTGGCGCAACGGGCCGGCGTACGACACCCCGGACATCATCCTGTGCGCCGCCTGGAGCCCGCTGATCATCGCCGGCGCCCCCGTCTACTCGCTCGACTCCCGCCTGGCCACCGAGGCATGGCGCACGCTCGGTCCGCGCGCCCCCCTCGGCGACCTGCGGCGCCGGGTCCTGCGGCGCGGCACGCTGCTGGCCACCCTGCTCATCGGTCTCGCGCTGCTCATCGGCTCGATGCTGGGCAGCGCGGTGCGGTCGGCGGCGTTCCCCGAGGTGCCCGAGCCGGGCAGCCCGCCGCGCAACCACCTGCCGGGGCAGCCGCTGCCGGGCACCGAGGAGGAGACCGGCGGGCGTGACGGCGCGTCCAGCGGTCCGTCCGCGGGCGCGGGCGCCGAGGACGGGACCGAGGAGGAGGCGGCCGGGGAGACCGGTGAGGCGGAGGGCTCCGAGGCGTCCGTCTCGACCGGCCCGACCGCCGGTGCCGGTGCCTCGGAGGAGGCCGCCGAGGACGCGGGTCAGCAGGCGCCGCCGGTCGAGCAGACCGTTCCCGCGCCGGAGCAGACCGCGCCGCCCGCGGACACCGGCACGCCGGAGGAGCCCGCCGGCAGCCAGGAGCCCGACGGCGCCGGTGACGCCGGCGAGCAGGACGCGCCCGCTGAGGACGGGGGTGAGCAGAGCAGCCTCGGCCCCATCGGCGGGCTGCTCGGTTAGGTGAGGTCCTGGGGTAGGTGACGAGTCCGGCGGGCCGGTGACACGAGTCACCGGCCCGCCGGCGCGCCGCGGGCGTCCAGGCAACCCGCTCCACGGAATGCCCGAGTGAGGGAGTGGCCCCGTCGGTGCCTCAGTGTCTTGACCTCAAGCCCGCATGAACTTCTAGAGTCGCTGCCATGGTGACGAACGAGGAACCTGCCATCTCACGCAGCAACGCCGGCGTTCTGCCGACGGCACAACGAAGGATTCTGCTCGTCGGTGTCGATCCGACGCTGGTCGACTTCCGGACGATGCCGGATCTGGACGCTGCCCGGGTTCGCGCCGCCAGCGCGGCGAACCACGCAGGGCTCACGGCGCTTGGCTTCACCGTGGAGACGTGCGTCATCGACCTCGGTGCGACGGCGGAGGCGGTGCTGAAGGAGGCATTGTCGAGCGGCGACTTCGATTGCGTGATGATCGGCGCCGGGGTTCGGGTGGTGCCGGAGAACGTCCTGTTGTTCGAACGTGTCATCAACGTTGTCCATCGGCATGCTCCTCGGGCCGCCATCTGCTTCAACACCAGCCCGGGTGACACGGTGGAGACCGCGAGGCGCAGTCTCGCCGCCTGGGCGAACCGGTAGCGAGTGGGACCATCATCGCGCCAGCGCCGTGCCGAGCATCCGGGACGGCCGGCGTTGCACTCTCCCCCGCGGCGCGGCGTGCGGTGTCAGCCGCCCGCCAGCTCCCGGGCCGCTTCCGTGAGGTCCTTCGCGGTGTCGATCGCCCGCCAGTACGCGCCCTGGGGGAGGGGGAAGCCGGCGAGGCGGCGTTCCCTGGCGAGACGGGGGAACGTGGTGCGCTCGTGGTCGCCCCGGTCCGGCAGCAGGGGGGTGAACGAGGCGGCGAACACGTAGACGCCCGCGTTGATGAGGTACGGCGACGGCGGGGCCTCGATGAAGTCGAGGACATGGCCGAACTCGTCGGTGTCCACCGCGCCCCAGGGGATGCGGGGGCGGGCGAGGGCCAGGGTGGCCGTGGCGTCCCGCTCGGCGTGGAACGCGGCCATCTCCCGGAGGGAGAAGCGGGTCCAGATGTCGCCGTTGGTCGCGAACCAGGGTTCGCCGGGGCGGGGAAGGGCCGCGGCGGCGTGCTTGAGGCCGCCGCCGCGCCCCAGGGGCTCGGACTCCACGACGGTGCTGACGCGCAGGGGCAGGTCGGCGTGGTCGAGCCAGTCGCTCAGGACGTCGGCGAGGTGGCCGCAGGAGACCACCGCGTCCGTCACGCCCTCGCGGGCGAGCCAGGAGAGCTGGTGCCCGATGATGGGGACGCCCGTGCCGGGGATCTCCACCATGGGCTTGGGCCGGTCGTCCGTGTAGGGGCGGAGCCGTGAACCCTGACCGCCGGCCAGGATCACGGCCTGCGTCGGCTGCGGGGCGTCGTGCGGGGCCTGCGTCATGCCCGCAGCCTACGGGGTCACTCGGCGGCGGCCACGCCCGAGGCGTAGGAGGTGTCACAGACCGGGCGGGCGTGCTGCTGGGCACGGCGGGTGCTGCCGTACTTCTCGACGGCCGCCTCGCCGAGGGCCTGCGCGATGTCGGCGCAGTGGGGGGCGAGCGACGGGTCGCTGTCCACGGCCTCCTGGAGGGCGGTGAGGGCCACGCTCGGGTCCTCCTGGCGGAGGGTGGTGAGCAGACGCTCCTGGAGGGCGGCCTCGGGGGTCAGCTCCTCCTCGCCGGTGGAGGCGGTGAGGACGGTGTCGTCGGCGGGGCCGCCGACCCACGGGACGCGGGAGACGGCCAGGGTCCCGGACAGCACCAGGACGACCGGGAGGGCGATGGCGAGCGTGCGGCCGATGTGTCGGAGTGCCTGATTCACTGGTGGTCTTCCTCGCGAAGGGACACTGGCCCGACGATGGTAGCGAGGCGGAGCGTTTCAGTGACACTCGGTCACTCTGACGAGTGATGAAGAAGGGGAGGAAGCGGCCTCCGGGTTGACGCGGGAACGGCACGGGGCCGCCGCTCCGCGGGTGGCGGAACGGCGGCCCCGGTGTCGTACGGGTCGCCCGGCGGGCTCGCGTCAGCTCAGGCGCTCGCCGGTGCCGGCGGCGAACACGTGGGTCTCGCCCGGCCGCGGGACGACGTTCAGCGTGGCGCCGCGCTCGGGGACGTCACGGCTGTCGACGCGGATGACGAGGTCCTTGTCCTCCCCGCCGATCTTCGCGGTGCCGAAGATGTAGCCGTCGGCGCCGGTCTCCTCGACGACGTTGACGGTGACGGCGAGGCCGGCGGCCTCCTTCTCGTCGGCCTTCTCCAGGGAGGCGGCCTCGCCGCCGGCGGTGACCACGGCGAAGTGCTCGGGGCGGCAGCCGACGACGACGTGGGTGTCGCCCTTGGACTGGGCCTCGGTCAGCGCGGTGCGCTCGACCGGGACGACGCTGTTGCCGAACTTGACGCCGCCGTCGGTGATCGGGACCTCGATCAGGTTCATGGCGGGGGAGCCGATGAAGCCGGCGACGAACAGGTTGGCGGGCTTGTCGTACATGTTCCGCGGGGAGTCGATCTGCTGCAGGACACCGTCCTTCAGCACCGCGACGCGGTCGCCCATGGTCATGGCCTCGACCTGGTCGTGCGTGACGTACACCGTGGTGACGCCGAGGCGGCGCTGGAGGCCGGCGATCTGCGTACGGGTCTGGACGCGGAGCTTGGCGTCGAGGTTCGACAGCGGCTCGTCCATGAGGAAGACCTGCGGCTCGCGGACGATGGCGCGGCCCATGGCGACACGCTGGCGCTGACCGCCGGAGAGCGCCTTCGGCTTGCGGTCGAGGTACTCGGTGAGGTCGAGGATCTTCGCGGCTTCCTCGACCTTGGTCCGGATGTCCGTCTTGTTGACGCCCGCGATCTTGAGGGCGAAGCCCATGTTCTGGGCGACGGTCATGTGCGGGTAGAGCGCGTAGTTCTGGAACACCATGGCGATGTCCCGGTCCTTCGGCGGCAGGTGGGTGACGTCGCGGTCACCGATGCGGATGGCGCCGGCGTTCACGTCCTCCAGGCCCGCGAGCATGCGCAGGGAGGTGGACTTGCCGCAGCCGGACGGGCCGACCAGCACCAGGAACTCGCCATCGGCGATCTCGATGTCGAGCTGGTCCACGGCGGGCTTGTCGCCGCCGGGGTAGATGCGGGTGGCCTTGTCGTACGTGACGGTTGCCATGGTGCAGTTGTCTCCTTCTACCGGCAGGAACGTGCCGGACGATCCGAGTAGGAAGGTGTGACGTCCATATGTATGGACGGCACCCGCAACCTAACGCGAAACACGGCGTTCTGTCAGTAGGCGGGGGAAAAGACGCACGTGTTAAGCAGCGAGAACGGCCCGGTGAACACGGAGCGTGATGCGCAGGGGGTGATTTTCGGACAAGGCCCCGGCGCGGTGGCCGCCCGCCGTGTACGCTGGAGCGGCTTCACGTCGCCGCCTTAGCTCAGCCGGCCAGAGCAGCTGTCTTGTAAACAGCAGGTCGTCGGTTCGAATCCGACAGGCGGCTCCCGTGACGACGGCCCCCGCCGGGCGGTGCGATCCCCGGCGGGGGCCGTCCTCGTACCGGCCGCCGGGCCGCCTCACTCGTGCCGGGGCGTGCAGGGGACGGGCGCCCGGCAGGTGTGACCGCCGCCCCGGCAGTGGCGGCAGCGGTGCGGTGCCGCGAGACCCTGACCACGGCCCGACGCGGGCACGTACAGCGTCTCCCTGAACTCGACGCACTGCCCGGCGCACGCCTGGCACTGCCGGTGCGGTCCGGGGCAGTCGCCGGTTCCTGGCTGGTCCATGCGGCGGTCCTCCCGCGTTCCGTGGACAGAGGGTGACGGCGGGCCGCCGTCGTCCCGTACGGAATGCTGGCCCGGCGTGGCGCCGTGTAATCCCGGACGCCGCCCCGCGTGGTGGGGGCGGGGGCCGCCTTGACGGTGCGGGGTGGCGGATGCGGAAAATATCGCGCACGAGTCAACAGGTTCGATCAGAGGATTGTCGATGCGCGACGGGACCTACCTTCACTTCCGGTCGGCGGGGACCAGCCTGGTGCTGGACTGCGGCGGGACCGGGCTGCCCCGTGTCGCGCACTGGGGGGCCGATCTCGGCGAGCTGTCGCAGGACGCGCTCGCCGCACTGGTGCGGGCCGGCGTCCCGCAGGTCGTCTGGAACGCGGTCGACGTCGTCGTCCCGGTCAGCACCCTGCCCGAGCACTCCGCCGGCTGGCAGGGGACGCCGGGCCTGACGGGACACCGCGCCGGCGCCGACTTCTCCACCGCCTTCACCGTCACCGCCCTGCGCGCCGAGGACCGGCGGGCCGTCGTGGACGCCGAGGACCCGATCGCCGAACTCCGGCTGCGCCTGGAGATCGAGCTGACCGCGTCCGGCCTCGTCCGGCAGCGCGCCACCGTCACCAGCCGGGCCGGCGCCGGCGCGCCGCCGTTCACCGTGGACGGGGTGCTCCTCGCCCTCCCGATCCCCGACCGCGCCGTGGAACTCCTCGACATGACCGGCCGCCACCTGCGGGAACGCAGCCCGCAGCGGCACGCGTTCACCATCGGGTCGCACCTGCGCGAGAACCGCAGGGGCCGCACCGGCACCGACGCGGTCACCGTCCACGCGGCGGGCGAGCGGGACTTCGGCTTCCGCCACGGCGAGGTCTGGGGCCTGCACGTGGCGTGGAGCGGCAACGGCAGGTCCCTCGCCGAGCGCACGAACAACGGCGTCTCGCTGCTGGCCGGCGGCGAGCTGCTGCTGCCCGGCGAGATCGCGCTCGGCAGCGACGAGTCGTACACCACGCCCTGGGTCTACGGCGCCTACGGCCGCACCGGGCTCGACGAACTGGCCGGCCGGTTCCACGGCCACCTGCGCGGGCGCCCCGGGCACCCGCGCTCGCCGCGGCCCGTCACGCTCAACGTGTGGGAGGCCGTGTACTTCGACCACGACCTCGACCGGCTGAAGCAGCTCGCCGACGCCGCCGCCGAGGTGGGCGCCGAGCGCTTCGTGCTGGACGACGGCTGGTTCCGCGGCCGGCGCGACGACCAGGCGGGGCTCGGCGACTGGTACGTGGACGAGACGGTGTGGCCGGACGGGCTGCACCCGCTGGCCGACTACGTGCGGGGCCTCGGCCTCGAGTTCGGCCTGTGGGTCGAGCCGGAGATGGTCAACCCGAACTCGGACCTGTTCCGCGCCCACCCCGACTGGGTCCTGGCCACCGGCGACCGGCTGCCGCCCGAGTCGCGCAACCAGCACGTCCTCGACCTCGGCAGGACCGAGTGCTTCGACTACCTCCTGGAGCGCCTCGACGCCCTGGTGACGGAGTACCGGCTCACCTACCTCAAGTGGGACCACAACCGCGACCTCGTCGAGGCCGGGCACCAGCCCACCGGGCGGGCCGGCGTGCACGCCCAGACGGAGGCCGTCTACCGGCTCCTCGACACGCTGCGCGCCCGCCACCCCGGCCTGGAGATCGAGGCGTGCTCGTCCGGCGGCGGCCGCGTCGACCTCGGCATCCTGGAGCGCACCGACCGCGTGTGGACCAGCGACTGCATCGACGCCCTGGAGCGGCAGCGCATCCAGCGGTACACCGGGCTGCTGCTGCCCCCCGAACTGCTCGGCTCGCACGTCGGCTCGCCCGAGGCCCACACGACGGGCCGCAGGCACACCCTGGCCTTCCGGGCCGGCACCGCGCTGTTCGGGCACTTCGGGATCGAGTGGGACCTGACGAAGGCGGACGCGGCGGACCGCGCGGCGCTCGCGGAGTGGATCCGGCTGCACAAGCGGCTGCGCGGGCTGCTGCACAGCGGCACGGTCGTGCGCGGTGACCACCCGGACCCGGCGGTGTGGGTGCACGGTGTCGTCGCGCAGGACGCGTCGCGCGCGGTGTACGCGATCGCGCAGGTCGCCACCACCGTGCAGGCGCCGCCCGAGCGGGTGGCGCTGCCCGGCCTCGACCCGGACGCCGACTACCGCGTCACGCCGCTCGCGCCCGGCGACGAGGTGCGCGGCCCGGCGGCCGGTGTGCCGGGGTGGTGGGCCGACGGCGGTGTGACGCTGCCGGGGCGTGTCCTCGACGCGGTCGGCGTGCGGGCGCCCGTGCAGCACCCGGAGCGCCTGGTGCTGATCGAGGCCGTCCGGGTCTGACGGCGGCGCGGGAGGACCGGGTCAGGTACCGGACGGGCCGGTCGTGAGGACGACCTTGCCGGTGGTGGCCCGGTCCTCCAGGTCGCGGTGCGCGCGGGCCGCTTCGGCGAGCGGGTAGCGGGTGACGAGCGGGACGAACGTGCCGGCGGCCGCGTGGGCCAGGGCCTCCTCCTCCAGGAGGCGGAGGTTCCCCGGGCCGCCGATCCGCTCCAGCAGCGGGGGGCCGACCACGACGTGGGACGTGATGCCGCCGTCGGCCTGTTCGGCGGGCGTGAGGACGAGCGGGCCGCTCCCGGCGGCCGCGCCGTAGGACAGGTGCCGGCCGCCGCGCGCGACCAGCCCGACGGCGGCGCGGGCCGTATCGCCGCCGACGCCCTCGCACAGCAGGGTGACGGGCCGGGCGTCGCCGAGCGCGGCGCGTGCCCGGTCCGTCCAGTCGGGTGCGAGGTAGTCGAGGGCGAGATCGGCGCCGAGGCGGGCGACGGCGCCGGCTTTCGCGGGACCGCCGGCCGCGCCGACGACGCGGGCGCCGCGGTGCTTCGCGTACTGCGTCAGGAGGGTGCCGATGCCGCCGGCGGCGGCCAGGACGAGGACCGTGTCGTCCGGCGTGAGGTCGGCGAACCGCAGGATGCCCATCGTCATGCGGCCGGTGCCGAGCAGGGCCACGGCGTGGTCGGCCGCGAGCCCGTCCGGCAGGGCGTGGAGGTTCGCCGCGGCGGTGACGGCGCGTTCCGCGTAGCCGCCGGGGACGGGGCCGAGGTGGGCGGCGACGCGGCGGCCGAGCCAGGCGGGGTCCGTGTCCGGGCCGAGCGCGTCCACCGTGCCGGCGACCTCGCGGCCGGGGACGGTGGGGAGGCTGCGGGGGAACGGCAGGGGCGCCGTGCCGGCGGCTCCGGGGCCGCGGCGCAGCATCGTGTCGATGAGGTGGACCCCTGCGGCCTCGACGG
Source organism: Streptomyces sp. RFCAC02 (assembly GCF_004193175.1). Classification (NCBI taxonomy): domain Bacteria; kingdom Bacillati; phylum Actinomycetota; class Actinomycetes; order Kitasatosporales; family Streptomycetaceae; genus Streptomyces; species Streptomyces sp. RFCAC02. Next base: position 3,602,940 of record NZ_SAUH01000001.1, read on the forward strand.
CGATCCGCACCTCGCCCGGTCCCGGCACGGGGTCGGGGACGTCGTCGATGCGCAGATTCTCGGCGGGGCCGAAGGCGTGCAGGCGGATGGCGCGCATGGGCGGGCTCACTCCTTCTCGTGGCGGTGGGGCAGGGGAGCCACGCTAGGAGTTCAAGGGCGCTTGAGATCAAGGGGGAGCCGGGCCGGTTGTCAGTGGCGTGCGCCAGGATGACCCCATGACGCGTGGACGGGGTGCTCCGACGGTGCGGCGGCCCAGGGCGCCGCAGTTCTCCCTGCCGGAGCCCCGGCCGTTCGACGGGGCCGGGCTGGAGGAGGACGGCGACTACGACGGGCTCGAATTCGCCGATCTCGACCTGAGCGACGCGCGGGCGCGCGGCGCGGCGTTCCTCGACTGCGCGGTGCGCCGCTGCGTGCTGGACCGGGCGCGGCTCAAGCGGGCGCGGTTCGTGGACGGCGTCCTGGAGGAGGTGCGCGGCGTCGGCACCGACCTGGGGGAGGCCACGCTGCGGGACGTGGAGGTGCGGGAGGCGCGGCTCGGGGGCGTGCAGCTCTCCGGGGCCGTCCTGACCCGCGTCCTGGTGCGCGGCGGGAAGATCGAGTTCCTGAACCTGCGGCAGGCCGTGCTGACCGACGTGGCGTTCGAGAACTGCGTCCTGGTCGAGCCGGACTTCGCCGGCGCGCGCCTGGAGCGGGTCTCGTTCACCGACTGCGCGGTGCGGGACGCGGATCTCGGCGCCGAGGCCCTGCGGGACGTGGACCTGCGCGGCACCGCGTCCCTGACGCTCGCGCGCGGCCTGGACCGGCTGCGGGGCGCGGTGATCAGCCCGGAGCAGCTCATCGACCTCGCGCCGCACCTGGCCGCCCAGCTCGGCATCCGCGTGCTGGCCGAGGGGGAACGCTGACCCGGCGCGCGGCCCCGGCCGGGACGCGCCGGACCCCCCGTGGCCGCCGGTGACGGGGGCACGGGGGTCCGGGGAGCCGCTGCCCGCCCGGGGCGTCAGACGTTGACGCCGAAGTCCTGGGCGATGCCCGCGAGGCCCGAGGCGTAGCCCTGGCCGACCGCGCGGAACTTCCACTCCGCGCCGTTCCGGTACAGCTCGCCGAAGACCATCGCGGTCTCGGTGGAGGCGTCCTCGGTGAGGTCGTAGCGGGCGATCTCGACGCCGTCGCTCTGGTTCATGACGCGGATGAACGCGTTGCGGACCTGGCCGAAGTTCTGGTTCCGCGTGTCCGCCTGGTGGATGGAGACGGGGAAGACCACCTTGTCGACGTCGGCGGGCAGACCGGCCAGGTTGACCTTGATCTGCTCGTCGTCGCCCTCGCCCTGGCCGGTCAGGTTGTCACCGGTGTGCTCGATGGTGCCGTCCGGCGTGCGCAGGTTGTTGTAGAAGATGAAGTGCTGGTCGGAGACGATCTTGCCCGCCGCGTTCACGCCGAGGGCGCTCGCGTCGAGGTCGAAGTCCACGCCGGTGGTGGTGCGCACGTCCCACCCGAGGCCGACAGTGACGGCCGTCAGGCCGGGAGCTGCCTTGGTCAGCGAGACATTGCCGCCCTTGGACAGGCTGACACCCATGGTTGATCCCCTTTATCCGGTTCGCTCAGGATCGCTAGTGCGATGACGGTACTCTCACCCCTCACAACGCAGGCAGTGGGTGTGAGGGTTCCACCGGCGTGCCGGGACGCCGCCGAAAGAGGGATGCGCCGTCCGGGGGAGCGGGGGACCATGGAGGGCATGTCCGGTCCCTACCCCATCCGTGGCGCGGTCGGTCTTCCCGAGTCCGAACTGCGGTGGCGGTTCTCGCGCTCCTCGGGACCCGGCGGCCAGCACGTGAACACCAGCGACAGCCAGGTCGAGCTGCGGTTCGACCTGGCGGCGACCCGCGCCCTCCCCCAGGTGTGGAAGGAGCGCGCCCTCGAACGCCTCGCGGGCCGTCTGCGGGACGGCGTGCTCGTCGTCCGCGCGAGCGAGCACCGCTCGCAGTGGCTCAACCGCGACGCGGCGGCCCGGCGCATGGCGGCGCTGCTGGCCGAGGCGTCCGCGCCGCCCGCGCCCCCGCGCCGTGAGCGCAGGACACCGCGCGGGGTCACGGAGCGCCGGCTGCGCGCCAAGCACCACCGCGCGGAGGTGAAGCGGGGCCGCGGCCGGCAGGGCGGCTGGGACTGACCCGGCGGCCGCCTTGTGTCAGCCGAGGACCCGGTACCCGGCCCGGTAGTAGAGGAGCGGCCCGTCGGCCGGCGGCGGCAGCAGCGCCGTCAGGACGCGGCCGATCACCAGCGTGTGGTCGCCGGCGGGGACGCGCTGCTCGGTACGGCACTCCAGCGCGGTCAGGGCGCCCTTCACGAGCGGCGCGCCCGTCGTCCCGCCGAGGGTGTGCGGCACGTCCTGGAACAGCAGCCGGTCGCTCAGCCGTCCCTTCATCGCGAACCGCGCCGCCGTCGTCCGCTGCCCGGCGCCGAGGACGGCGGCGGCCCACAGCGGCTGACGTTCGAGGAGTTCGTCCATGCGGGAGCCCGTGCGTACGCTCACGAGCACCAGGGGCGGGTCCAGCGAGACGGACAGGAACGCCGTCGCCGTCATGCCGGCGGGGGCGCCGCGGGGGCCGTCCTCGTCGTCGTGCGCCGTGACCAGGACCACCCCCGCCGCCAGCCGCGCCATGGCCGCCCGGAAGTCGTCGGGACCGATCCCGCCGCTGTCGTCCGGCGTGGGGACGGGGTCGGGCGGGCGAGCGGCGCTGGACACGGAGGGTGACGACGACAGGGACCTGGGGTGAGGTGACGTGGACACCCCTGAACGCTAACCGGGTGACCCCGCCACCCGCATCGGGCGGGGGGACGAGGGTGTTCTCCCGCCCCGTCCTACGTCCCGCGACCGACCCGGCTCGCACTGTGACAAGAATCACACTCGACACTTAATTGTTGACACTGTGTACCGGGCGAGCAGCTCGCTGTGATTCAGTAGCCGGTGTATCTGCACGTGCATTTCGCGCATCCGGGGGAGTGATGGAAACGGAGACCGAGCCGTACGTGCGCCTCGCCTCACTGCGGGAGCTGCACCAGGTCGTCACCCAGTTGAGCGCCGCCCGCAGCATGGCGGACACCCTCCAGACCATCGCGGACGGCGCCGTCGCCGCGCTCGGGTTCGAGCTGGCATCCGTCAACGTCGTCCGGCCCGACGGCGATCTCCTGGTGGCCGCCGTCGCCGGCAACGAGCGCGCCGAGGCCGCCCTCGCCGGCCGCACCGGCCCCCGCGAGGCGTGGGAGCGCCGCCTCGCCATGGGGGAGCGCTGGGGCGAGCTGCGCTTCATCCCCTACACCGAGGGCTGGGTCCTCGACCACGACGACGTGCCGCAGTGGCACACCACCGGACCCGCCCCCCGTTACCCCGACGAGTGGCACCCCATGGACCGCCTCTTCGCGCCGCTGCACGCCTCCGACGGCGAACTGCTCGCCGTCCTTGAGGTCGACCGCCCCCGCAACGGCCGGCGCCCCGGACCCTGGGGCCGCGAGGCGCTCCAGCTCTACGCCACCCAGGCCGCCATCGCCATCAGCAACGCCCGCCTCCGCGGCAACATGCAGCGCGCCCTCGTCCGCCTCGAACGCGAGCAGCAGGCCCTGCGCGCCAGCGAGGAGAGCTTCCGGCAGGCGTTCGAGTACGCGCCGAGCGGCATGGCCATCGCCGAGGTCGGCGGCGACAACCCCGGCCGCCTCATACGCGTGAACGACGCCCTGTGCCGCCTGCTGGGCCGCCCGGTCGCCGTGCTGCGGCGCTACAGCTTCGCCGACCTCGTCCACCCCGAGGACACCGGCGTCCTGCTGCGGACCTCGGCCGAGGGCGGCAGGGCCGAGCTGCGCCTCGCGCGCCGCGACGGCTCCTACGTGTGGGTCAGTGTGCGCAACTCGGTCGTCGCCGACGCGGCGGACGGGCCGCAGGTGCAGCTCACGCACGTCGAGGACATAGAGGAGCGCAAGCGCCACGAGCTGGCCCTCGCCCACCGCGCGAGCCATGACGCGCTCACGGGCCTGCCCAACAGCGCGGAGCTGCGTGCCCGCCTCGGCGCCCGCGTCTGCGAGGTGCCGCCCGAGCGGTTCGCCGGCCGCCGGGCCGAGGGGGCGGCGGCGCGCGCGGCGGAGGCGTTCCGCGGGATCGGCGCGGCGGGCGGGCGGCCGTACGACCACCGCCCGTACGACCACCACGAGCACGTCAGGTCCCCCGAGATGCCGGGCGGCGACGGCAAGGGGCTGGCCGTTCTCTTCTGCGATCTCGACGGTTTCAAGTCGATCAACGACCGGTTCGGTCACGGCTGCGGCGACGCGGTGCTCGTCGAGGTGGCCCGCCGCCTCGAACAGGGGGTGCGGGACAACGACACGGTCGCCCGGCTCGGCGGTGACGAGTTCGTCGTGCTCGCCGAGGGCCTCGGCCCGGCGGACGCCTCCGACCTGGCCGTGCGGCTGCGCAGCGCGATCATCCCGCCGATCCGGGTGGAGGGCCGCCTGGTGCGGGTGGGGGCGAGTTTCGGCATCGGGTGGGCGTCCTGCGGCATGACGACGGAGGAGATCCTGGAATCGGCCGACCAGCGCATGTACGTGGAGAAACGTTCCCGGTCGCAAGGCCGCCGGCGGGCGGGATGAGACGGGGCGGGCCGGCGTCGCCGCCCGTCCGGAAGGCGCCGGACCTTCACCCGAACGCGGTAGGCTCGGCCGGCGTACACCCGTATCGAAGGAGCGGTAGTCGATGAGTTCGGGGCACACCGGCGCGGGAACGCCCGACGAAGGCGATGACCCGTTCGCCTACCTCTACCGGCCGGCCGACGGCTCGGCCCCGCAGCGGCAGACGCCGCGCCAGCCGTCGTACAACCAGGTGCGCCCGGTCGGCGAGCGGACCTTCGGTGGCCAGCAGGGCGGCTACGGCTACCCGCCGCAGCAGCAGCGGCCGCAGACCCCGCCGAACGGCGCCGGTCCCGACGCCAGGTACGCCGCTCCCGAGACCCAGGCGATGCCGGGCGGCCCCCGGCACACCCCGCCGCCGGCCGGCCGCCGGGGGGCGCCGCCGCCGCGCCGCAACGGACTGCTGATCGGCGCGATCGCCGTCGCCTGCGCGGTCCTGCTCGGTGTGATCGGCGCCATCGCGTTCAGCGGCGGCGGTGACGAGGACGACCGGGCCGGCGACGACCCGACGACCGCGCCGAGCGACACCGGCGGCGACGGCCAGGGCGGCGACGACGAACCGTCCGACGAGCCCACCGAGGACGAGGACGAGGCCGGCGAGCTGCCGACGGCCGGGCGCGAGAACCTGCAGGTCTCCGGTGCCGGCTGGGAGGACTCCGTCGAGAACGCGAGCTCCGACGACGGCAGCTACATCGCCCTCCACAACGCGAAGAACTCCACCATCACGTGGAGCTTCGAGCTGGACGGGGAACCGCTCGATCAGTACTGGTTCTACGTCAGCTACTCCGCGGTCTCGGACGGTCAGTCGCTGTCCTTCTCGGTCAACGGGGAGCAGCGTGACGACGCCGTCGATCTCAAGGACTGGGCGACGGGGTCCGACGAGTGGGCCGACAGCTGGGTGAAGACGTTCAATTACGTGAACCTCCAGGAGGGCGAGAACACGATCCAGATGACGTGCTCCGACTCCTGCGACGTCCTCATCGACCGGGTCTGGCTCAGCGACCACGAGGAGTAGGCGGCCCCGCCGTCCCCAGCACGCCGAGCAGCCGGACCGCCGCCCGCGTCATGGCCGTGCGCCCGTCCGCGAGCCACGGCCGCGGGTCCACCCGGTCCGGCGGCACGGCCGCCAGGTGCGCCCGGACGGCCCCGGTGAGCGCGGCGTTCAGCACCGTGCCGAAGTTGATCTTCCCGATGCCGGCGGCCACGGCCCGCCGCAGCTCCCCGTCCGGCACGCCCGACGAGCCGTGCAGCACGAGCGGCACGGGCACCGCGGCCCGCAGCCGCGCGATCAGCGCGTGGTCGAGTACGGCGGTGCGCTCGGTCATCGCGTGGCGGCTGCCGACCGCCACGGCCAGCGCGTCCACCCCCGTGGCCCGGACGAACGCCGCGGCGCCCGCCGGATCGGTCCGCGCGCCGGGCAGGTGCGCGTCCCCCGGCTTGCCGCCGACCCGGCCCAGCTCCGACTCCACCAGCAGCCCGTGCGCGTGCCCGAACGCCACCGCCGCCGCGGTCGCCGCGACGTTCTCCCGCCACGGCAGCCGCGACCCGTCGAACATGACCGAGCCGAAGCCCGCCCCCGGTGCCTGCCGCAGCAGCTCGGGGCGCGTCACATGATCCAGGTGCAGCCCGAGCGGGACGGCCGCCGCCTCCGCCAGCGCGACGAGCGCCGCCGCCACCGGCGCGAGCCGCCCGCCCCGGTGGGCGACCGCGTTCTCGGAGACCTGGAGCAGCAGCGGCGCGCGGGCCGTCTCGGCCGCCGCGACGACGGCCTCGGCGTGCTCCAGCGTGATCACGTTGAAGGCGGGCAGCGCGCGCCCGGCCGCGCGCGCCGCCTCGAGTAAGTCCGCGCCGGGCGCGAGGGTCATGGCCGCACCACCCACTCCCCGCGCCGCATGACGCCCGCCACCTCGAAGGTCTCCTCCGTCAGCACCACGAGGTCCGCGTCCTTCCCCTCCTCGATGGAGCCCGTGCGGTCCGCCACCCCGAGCACCCGCGCCGGCGTGCCGGACAGCGCGCGCGAGACGTCCGGCACGGGAAGCCCGTTCACCGTCACGGCCCGCCGGAACGCCATGTCGAGCGTCAGCGTCGAACCGGCGATCGCGCCGCCCTCCGTCAGCCGCGCCACCCCGTCCACCACGTCGACCTCGAGCGGCCCCAGCGGGTACCGGCCATCGCCCATGCCCGCGGCCCCCATCGCGTCGGTGATCAGCGCGACCCGCTCCGGTCCTGCGGAGCGGAAGGCGACGCTCACGACCGACGGATGGAGGTGGGCGCCGTCGCCGACGAGTTCCACGACGACCCGCTCGTCCTCCAGCAGCGCGGCCACCGGACCCGGCGCGCGGTGCCCGAGCGCCGGCATGGCGTTGAAGAGGTGGGACGCCACGGTCGCGCCCGCGTCCACGGCCTGCCGCGTCAGTTCGTACGACGCGTCGGTGTGCCCGACGGCCGCGGTGACGCCGTGGTCGCGCAGGAGCCGCACGGCGTCGAGGCCGCCGGGAAGCTCGGGGGCCAGCGTCACCATGACGGCGGTGCCGCGCGCGGCGTCGAGGAGGCGGCGGACGGCGGCCGTGCCGGGCTCGCGCAGCAGCGCCGGGTCGTGGGCGCCGCGCCGGGCGGGGGAGATGAACGGCCCCTCGAAGTGGAGTCCGGCGAGGTCGCCCTGCTCGACCAGTTCCGACAGGACGCCGGCCTGTGCCGCGAGGTCGTCCAGGGCGCCGGTCACGGTGGATGCGGCCATCGTCGTCGTGCCGTGCGCGCGGTGGGTGCGGATGACCCGCAGGGCCTCGTCGGCGTCGCCCGCGGAGAACGAGGCGCCGCCCCCGCCGTGCACGTGCTGGTCGACGAAGCCGGGCACGATCCAGTGGCCCGCCAGGTCGAGCACCTCGGTGCCGTCGGGTTCGTCGCGGGCACCGGCCGCGAACCGGGTGCCCTCGACGGTCACGCGCCCGCCGGGCACGACGCCCTCGGGGCGGACGACGCCGGCGCCGGTCAGGACGGTGCGCCGGGGCGTGGTGGTGCTGCTCATCGCGCGTCTACCTCCGCGGTCAGGGGGAGCGGGCGTGCGTCGTGGGCGAGGAGGGCGGCGCCCAGGCGGCCGGCGGAGTCCCCGAGCGCCGCCGGGAGGATCTCGGGCATCCGCTGGAAGGCGATCCGCTCCGCGAGGGCCTCCCGCACGGGAGCGAGGAGCAGGTCCCCGGCCTCGGCGAGGCCGCCGCCGAGCAGGACGGTGCCCGGGTCGAGCAGGCGGACGGCGGCCAGCAGGCCGTCGGCGAGGCCGTCGACCGCCGTCCGCCACACGGCCGCGGCCCGGGGGTCGCCCGCGGCGACGGCGCGCGCGGCGTGCGCGGCGTCGGCGGCCGGGTCGCCGCAGGCCGCCGCCCAGGCGCGGCCCACGGCGGCGGCGGAGGCGACGGTCTCCAGGCAGCCGCGCCGGCCGCAGCCGCAGAGCGCGCCGCCCGGCCGGACGATCAGGTGCCCGATCTCGCCCGCCCCGCCGTGGGCGCCGGCCTCGATCACGCCGTCGATGCCGATCGCTCCGGCGATGCCTGTGCCGAGCGCGACCAGCAGGAAGCGGGAGCGGCCCGCGCCCGCGCCGAGCCGTGCCTCCGCGAGGCCGGCGGTGCGCAGGTCGTGCCCGATGGCGACGGGCAGGCCGTCCAGCCGGTCCGTCAGGAGGCGGCGGAGCGGCACGTCGCGCCAGCCGAGGTTGGCGGACCAGACGGCGATGCCAGCCGCCGCGTCCACGAGGCCGGGGACGCAGACACCGGCCGCCGAGGGTGGCCGGCCGAGGCGGGTGACGGCGGCGTCGTACAGCTCGGCGGCGACGCCGAGCACGGTGTCCACGGCGCCGGCCGGGTCGCCGGTGGGCCTGCGGATCTCGACCAGCGGCCGGAACCCGGGGTCGTAGAGCGCCGCCTTGATGGCGGTACCGCCCACATCGAGGGCGATGACGTGGTCCTGTGCGTCTTCGGTGCGCGTCACAGGCGCAAGTCTGGCCCGAAGGACGCCAAGAGGTCTAGTCCACTACGGGAGGTCGGTCGCCGGCGGGGGGTGGGGCCGGAGGGTGGGGACAGCCCCCGGAGGCGGGTGGAGAAAACCGGAGATCGTTTTCTCCGGCTCACCGGATGGACCGGGGTCGTCACGCTGCGTAGCGTTGCAGTCATGAACGTGAGGCGGGACAGCATGAAGGTGACACGGGGCAGTACCGGTACGAAGGGCAACAGGTGGCGTCTGACGGCGCTGGCGGGGCTGACCGCGGTGGGCGTGGCGGTGGCGTGCACGGCCGGGGCGGCGGCGGGTGGCGTCGTCGGAGGTGATGCGGCGGCGGCCGCGGGGGCGAGGGGGCACGGCTCCCTGGAACGGGACGCGCGGGCGGTCGTGGACTCCGGCGCGACGGCCGTGGTGGCCGCCGCCTCGGTCGCCGGGGAGCGCGGGCAGCGCGCGGCGGCGGGTGTGACCGACCTCGACGACCCCCGGCGCGTCGATCCGGGGTCGTACTACCGCATCGGCAGCGACACCAAGACGTTCACGGCCGTGGTCGTCCTCCAGCTCGTCGCCGAGGGGCGGCTCGACCTGGGGGACACCGTGGAGCGGTGGCTTCCCGGCGTCGTCACCGGCCACGGGAACGACGGCAGCCGCGTCACCGTCCGGAACCTCCTCCAGCACACCAGCGGCATCGCCAACTACACCGACATCCTGTTCGGCGACCCCGGGGCCCTCACGCCCGAGGCGTACGAGGAGGGGCGGTTCGACGTGCTGACGCCCGAGGACAAGGTGGCCCTGGCCATGACCCGGGAGCCGGGCTGGCTGCCGGACGCCGCGTCGCCCGGGAGCGAGACCCGCTGGTCCTACTCCAACACGAACTACATCCTCGCCGGGATGATCGTCGAACGCGTCACCGGCCACTCGTGGGAGCGGGAGGTGCACGAGCGTGTCATCGCCCCGCTCGGGCTCGACCACACCCTCACCTCCGGCACCTCGGCCTACGTCCCGCAGCCGACCGCGACGGCGTACCTCCAGTTCCCGGGGCAGGAGGAGCTGACCGACACGACGCTGGCGGTCGAGGGCGGCGCCGACGGCGGGATCATCAGCACCGCCGAGGACATGACCGCGTTCCACCGGGCGCTGCTGGACGGCCGGCTCCTCGGCCCGGCGGAGCTGGCCGAGATGCGCACGACCGTCCCGGCGCCCGACTTCTCCGCCAGGCCCGGCACCCGCTACGGCCTCGGCCTGGCCTGGAGCCCCATGGAGGGCTGCGACGGCGGCATATGGTTCCACGGCGGCACGTCGTTCGGCACGTCCTCCGAGGGCGCCGTCACGGACGACGGCAGGGCCGCAGCCGAGGCCGGGGTCTACACGCTGAGCTTCGCCGACGCGCAGGCCCAGGAGGAGCTGAGCGCGGCGACGCGGCACCTCGTCGAGCACGCGCTGTGCGGCACCGGCGACTGAGCGGCGGCGCGCCGGCCGGGTCCGTGCGGCCCCGGGGCCGCACGGACCGTGCCGAAGGCCCGCGGCGTTCGGATGCGGTGCTCGCGAGGTGCCGTGGTCGGCGTCGTGGGACGGGAGAGGCCCGCCGGGCGGGATCGAGCGGTCAGATGCGCTCGGCCAGTGCCACCAGGAAAGCGGCGACGCCCTCCGGGCCGTCCACCGTCAGGTCGGTCGCGGCCGCCAGCCGTGCCACCTCCTGGCTGCCGCTGCACACCCGCAGCCCCGGGATGCCGACCGCCCGCAGCCGTGCGATCGCCTCGAAGGCGGGCAGGTCACCCAGGTCGTCCCCGCCGTAGAGCACGCACTCCGCGCCGGTGGCCCGCGCCAGTTCGGTGAGGGCGGTGCCCTTGTCCATGCCGGGCGGGCGCAGTTCGAGGACCATGCGGCCCGGTTCGAGCGTGAGGCCGTGGTCGTCGGCGAGACGGCGCAGGGGCGCGCTCAGCTCCTCGAAGGCCGCCTCCGGGTCGGCGGCGCGGCGGGTGTGGACGGCGAGGGCGATGCGCTTGTCCTCGACGTGGGAGCCGGTACGGGCGGCCAGTTCGTCGACCTCGGCACGGACGGCGGCGATGCCGGGCGGCGGCTCGGGGGCGATGAGCTCACCGGTGGCGGCGTCCCACCGCTCCGCGCCGTAGGCGCCGAGGACGGTGAGACCGGCCAGTTCGGGATGGCCGTCGAAGCCGCCGAGCCGCACCACGGTGTCGGCGGGGCGCCCGGTGATGACGGCCAGCGCGGCGATCTTCGGCGCGATGCGGGCCAGCGCCGGGACGGCGTCCGGATGGGCGCGGGCCTGCGCGGGGTCGGCCACGATCGGTGCGAGGGTCCCGTCGAAGTCGAACGCGAGGAGGGCGCGGTCGGGACGGTTCAGGAGGGAGGCGAGCCCGGCGCGTCCCTCGTCGGTTGCGGGTACGGGAAGGGTGCCCATGGCCCCGACTGTACCGGCGGGGTCAGCGGCGGGCGCGGCGGGCGTCCCGGACCCGGCGGAGGCGGTTGACCGTCACCGGGTCGTGCCGGAGGGCGCGCGGATCGTCCAGCAGGGCGTTGAGGAGCTGGTAGTAGCGGGTGGGGGTGAGGTCGAGCTGTTCGCGGATCGCGCGCTCCTTGAGCCCGGGGCGGGGCCAGCCCCTGCGCTCCACGGCGAGGACGGCCCGCTCACGGGCGGTCAGGCCGCCGGGCGCGGACTCCGGCGGGCGGCCGGCGCCGGTGTCCGGCTCGCCGTCCGTGTCCCGTTCGTCCTCGTCCGCGCTCACCCGTTCAGTCTAGGGTCTGCCCGGCGGGACACGACGGGTATGAGCTGCGGTCCGGCGCCTTGCGATGCACCGCGTCCGACGCCGCGAGCCCGCGCCGAGACCCGCCGGACAGACCCCGGGCGGCGGCTCCGACAGGAGGCGGGATGCGGCCGTGCGGGGGAGTCCCCGTCCGCCGGGGTGTGGACGGGCACGCGTCGGGCAGGGCTCCCTCACGCACCCGGCGACCGTGTCCCCCGCGCGGGGGACGAGGAGGATGGCGCATGACCGAAATCCCGCTCACCGCCCGCGAGATCGCGACCCAGCCGGAGTGCTGGCGGCGCGCCGCCCTCGATGCGCGCGCCGCCGGGGAGGCCGGGTTCGGCGCCTCCGCGCTGCCCCGGCCGGGGGAGCGCGTCGCCGTCACCGGCTGCGGGACGTCCTGGTTCGTGGCGCAGGCGTACGCGGCGCTGCGGGAGAGGGCCGGGCAGGGCGTCACGGACGCGTTCGCGGCGTCGCAGTTCCCGGTGGCCCGTGCCTACGACCGCGTGGTGGCGATCACGCGGTCGGGCACGACGACGGAGGTGCTCGACGCGGTCGGCGCGGTCAGGGCGGCATGGCCCGCGGTCCCGGTCCTGGCGCTGACGGCCGACCCGGCCTCCCCGGTGATGCGGGCGGCGCAGCACGTCGCGGTCCTCGACTACGCGGACGAGTGGTCGGTCGTGCAGACGCGGTTCGCGACCAGCGCCCTGGCGTTCCTGCGGGCGGCGCTGGAGGCCGAGGGGCCGCTCCCCGAGGGGGTGGCGTCCGTGGAGCGCGCGGCCGCCGACGCGGCCACGGCGCTCGACGACGACCTGCCCCCGGAGGCCGTCGCGGCGGAGCAGTGGACGTTCCTCGGCACGGGGTGGGCGTACGGGCTGGCGCAGGAGGCGGCGCTGAAGCTGCGGGAGGCGGCGGGCGCGTGGACCGAGGCGTACCCGCTGCCGGAGTACCGGCACGGGCCGCTGGCCATCGCGGCGCCCGGGCGGGTGGTGTGGCTGCTCGGCGGCGCGCCGGACGGCTTCGCGGCCGAGATCGGACGGACGGGGGTCTCGGTGGTGCGCGGGCGGCTCGACCCGATGGCGGAGCTGGTCCGCGCCCAGCGGCTCGCCGTCGAGATCGCGCGGCGGCGCGGCCTCGACCCGGACCGCCCGCGCAACCTGCGGCGGTCGGTCATCCTGCGCTGACCCCCACCGCTGCCGGCCCTGCCGGGCGGTCCGTCCGCGGAACGCGCCGGTGTGCGGCCGTCCGCGATCGGTGGCACGCCGTCGGTACGGGTCGCCGGCACGGGGGTGTGCGGGGACTCCCCGTGGCAGGCGTGCCGGTGGGCGGCGTTCGCGCGCGATCCGGCAACACGGCGAGGTGCCGCTGCCGGCGTCGCGGGACGGGCACGTTCCGCCGGGTGGACCCCGGTGCCGGGGCAGGCGGGGTCGCCCGTCGAGGCGTGGCGTCCGGGGCGGTGCATCGGAAGGCGTCGGGTCGTCGTTGTACTGGGCGCGCTTGGCTGATGCGGCAACGCGGCGAGACGCCGCGCCGTGCCGGGCGACGCGACGGGGCGGACCTCGCCTGGCGCGGCCCTCGGGGTCCGTCCGGCGGGTCATGGCGCGGGCTCGCGGCGTGGGACGCGGTGCGTCGGAAGGTGCCGGACGGCAGCTCAGGCCCGTCCGTAAGCGCGCGATGCGGCGAGGTGCCGCTGCCGGCGTCGCGAGTTCCGCCGGGCAGGCCCTAGGGGCTGTCCGGCGGGTCTTGCCTGTCTCGCGACGCCGGCTACGGCACCTCGCTGCGTTGCCGTATCGCGCGAATACGGTCGGGTATGAGCTGCGATCCGGCGCCTTGCGATGCACCGCATCCGACGCCGCGAGCCGCGCCAAGATCCGCCGGGCAGACCCTAGCCCTCGCGCAGGGCCGTGAGCTGGTCGAGGAACCAGCGGGACGGCGGCAGTGCCGTCGCGGCCGCCGCGAGGCGCTTGGTGCGCCGCTCCCGTTCGTCGGCCGGCATCGACAGCGCGCGGTGCAGCGCCTCCGCCGTGCCCCGGATGTCGTACGGGTTGACCATGATGGCGTCATCGGACAGCTCGGCCGCCGCGCCCGCCTCCGTCGACAGGACGAGGGCCACGCCCCGCTCCGAGACGACCGGCACCTCCTTGGCGACGAGGTTCATGCCGTCACGGATCGGGTTGACGAGGGCCACGTCCGCCATCCGGTACGCGGCGAGCGACCGCGCGAAGTCGTCCCGCACATGCAGGACCACCGGCGTCCAGTCGCCCTCGGCGAACTCCGCGTTGATGCCGTCCGCGACCCGCGACACCTCGGCCGTGTACGCGCGGTACACCTCCAGGTCCTGCCGCGACGGGTACGCGAACGCCACATGCGTCACCCTGCCCCGCCACTCGGGAGAGTCCGTCAGCAGCCGTCGGAACGCGTGCAGGCCCCGCACGATGTTCTTCGACAGCTCCGTCCTGTCCACCCGCACGACGGTGCGCCGGTCGCCCACCTGCTTCCGCAGCCCAGCGAGCCGCTCGTCCACGTCGGGCCGGAACGCCCGCTCCCGCAGGAACCCGGCGTCCGCGCCGAGCCTGTGCACACCGATCCGCGTCGTACGGCCCCCGTACGTCACCGACCCGTCGGGACCGACCTCGGCGCCCAGCACGTCCGCGCAGCACGCCGCGAACGCGTCCGCCCACCGCCGCGTCAGGAACGCCGCGCGGTCGGCACCCAGAATGCCCGTCAGGACCTGCCGCGCCACGGCGTCCGGCAGGATCCGGAACAGCTCGGGCGGCGCCCACGGCGTGTGCGAGAAGTGGCCGATCCGCAGGTCCGGGCGCCGCTGACGCAGCAGCCCCGGCACGAGCGACAGGTGGTAGTCCTGCACGAGGACGGCAGCGCCCCGCTCGGCCTCGTCCGCCAGCGCGTCAGCGAACGCCTCGCTGTACGCCTCGTACCCGGCCCACTGCTTCTCGAAGGCGGCGTCGAAGACCGGCTCGAACGGCGTCTGGTACAGCAGGTGGTGGACGAACCACAGGACGGAGTTCGCGACGCCGTTGTAGGCCGCGTCGAACGTCTCGGCGGGGATGTCCAGCATCCGCACCGCCTGCCCGCCCGTGTCCGCCTCGGGAAGCCGCCCGCCGTGGTGCCCCGCCGCCTCCCTGTCGCCCTCGCCGAGGGCCGCGCACACCCAGGTACCCGCCTCGGGGCCGAGCGCGCTCAGGCCCGACACGAGGCCGCCGCCGCCGCGCTTCGCGACCAGGGACCCGTCGTCGGCCGGGGAGTAGCTCACCGGACCACGGTTCGAGGCGACCAGTACCTGCTTCGCGGTCATCGGTCCTCCAGCGCTCGGCACGGGCGTACGCCCCCGGTGAGGCGGAGGCTAACCGACCGCACGGCCGGCGAAACGTGGGAACCGTCACACCGCCCGCGCGTCCCCGCGACCGGGCGTACCGGCGCGTGACCCGCGCCGCGCGCCGTCACGGCAGCCGCCTCACGCGGCCTGCCGGCGCGCCGCGTACTCCGGCACCCCGCACATCGGGGGCCGCTCGTCGGCGTCGATCGGGTGCGTGCGCGGGGAGAAGGCGCCCTCCTCCGTGCGCTCGAACTGGGTGAGCCCCACGCGTTTCGGCAGCACGGTGCCGGGCAGGCGGCTCTGCGCGGTCCGCATGATCGCCGTGGACATGCGGCCCAGGGCCTGCCCGTCCTGGTGGCGGTGCTTGCGCACCCCGACGTCCACCTGGGCCACCGCGTCGAGACCCGCGACGTGCAGCGTGTCGATGAGCAGGCCCAGCTCCACGCCGTAGCCGACGGGGAACGGCAGCCGCTCCAGGAGCGACCTGCGGGCCGCGTACTCGCCGCCCAGGGGCTGCACCACGCCGGCGAGCTGCGGCCAGTGCAGGTTCAGCAGGGGGCGGGCCACCAGCTCCGTGACGCGGCCGCCCTGGTGCGCGCCGGTGGGCTTGTCGCCGAGCGGGCGGTCGTACATCGCCTTCACGAGCTGGACGTCCGGCTCGGTCAGCAGCGGGCCGAGGATGCCCGACACGAACCGCGAGTCGAAGTCCCGCAGGTCGGCGTCCACGAAGGCGATGATCTCGCCGCTCGCCGCGAGCAGTGAGCGCCACAGCACCTCGCCCTTGCCGGGGGCCGCCGGGATGCGCGGGAGGATCTCGTCGCGGTGCACGACCTTGGCGCCCGCCGCGGCGGCGGTCTCGGAGGTGCGGTCGGTGGATCCGGAATCCACCACGATCAGCTCGTCGATCAGTGGCACGGTCTCCATCAGGTCGCGCCGCAGCGCCTCCACGATGGCACCGACGGTCGCCTCCTCGTTGAGCGCGGGGAGGACCACGCTGATGCTCCCTGCCGCGCCTGCTGCCCGCTTCGCGTTCAACAGCTGCGGCAGCGGGCGGTCAGCGGCGCTCCAGGACCGGCGGTGCAGCCACGTCCTTGCCTCTTCCAGCACGAATGTCGCTCCTGTTCGCGTTCGGCCACTTTTACTCCATATGGCCGTGTCTGCCCTTTCCGGGCGGAGCCGAACCCGCTCACGCGCCGGATTTTGCCCTGCGTCTCGCGGATCGGACGGCCCGAGCCATTGTGGAGGTCGTCCGTTACAGTCTCGAACAGCGCAGGTGTCCTCCGCATATCGGGGGTCCCTCGCCGACAACCGCATACCGCTCATCCAGAGGGGCAGAGGGAACGGCCCGTTGAAGCCCCGGCAACCCTTCCGCCGGTTCCGCGTTCGCACGCGGGGCGCCCGGTGGGGAAGGTGCCAATTCCGTCCCGGGGCGAAGTCCGCCCGCGGGGAAGATGAGGAGAGGGGCCTCGCACCCATGTCCGTGCTGACCGAATCCGATCAGTCACCCGCCGCCACCGTCGATCTCGGACCCGCCGCGGCGCTGTCCTGCCGGGAGTGCGGGGAACGTTTCCCCCTCGCGCCCATCTTCGCGTGCTCCTCCTGTTTCGGCCCCCTGGAGATCGCCTACGACCTCCCCACGGGGGACCCCGAGGGCCTGCGCCGCCGCATCGAGGCCGGGCCGAAGAACATCTGGCGCTACGCGCCGCTGCTGCCCGTCCCCGCCGACGTGGCCGACAAGCCGAACCTCAACCCCGGCTTCACCCAGCTCATCAGGGCGGACCGGCTCGCCGCCGAGCTCGGCGTCACGGGCGGCCTGTACGTGAAGGACGACTCGGGCAACCCGACGCACTCCTTCAAGGACCGCGTCGTCGCCCAGGCCCTGGAGGCCGCCCGCGCCTTCGGCTTCACCACGCTGTCCTGCTCCTCCACCGGCAACCTGGCGGGCGCCGTCGGCGCCGCCGCCGCGCGGGCCGGCCTGCGCTCCTGCGTCTTCATCCCGCACGACCTGGAGGCGGGCAAGGTCGTCATGGCCGCGGTCTACGGCGGCCAGGTGGTCGCCATCGACGGCACCTACGACGACGTGAACCGTTTCTGCAGCGAGCTGATCGGCGACCCGCTCGGCGAGGGCTGGGGCTTCGTCAACGTCAACCTGCGCCCGTACTACGGCGAGGGCTCGAAGACCCTGGCGTTCGAGATCTGCGAGCAGCTCGGCTGGCGGCTGCCGGACCAGATCGTCATCCCCATCGCCTCGGGCTCGCAGCTCACCAAGATCGACAAGGGCCTCAAGGAGCTGATCGAGGTCGGACTCGTCGAGGACCGGCCGTACCGGATCTTCGGCGCCCAGGCCGAGGGCTGCTCCCCGGTGGCGCGCGCCTGGCGCGAGGGCCGCGACGTGGTGCGGCCGGTGAAGCCGGACACGATCGCCAAGTCCCTCGCCATCGGCAACCCGGCGGACGGCCCGTACGTCCTGGACATCGCCCGGCGCACGGGCGGGGCGGTCGAGTCCGTCACGGACGAGGAGATCGTCTCCGCCGTCAAGCTGCTGGCGCGGACCGAGGGCGTCTTCACGGAGACGGCGGGCGGCGTGACGCTGGGTGTGACCCGCAAGCTGATCGAGGCCGGCGTCCTCGACCCGGCGCTGACCACCGTCGTCGTGAACACCGGCGACGGCCTGAAGACCCTGGACGCGGTGGCGCCCACCACCGGTCCCACCGCGACCATCCGTCCGTCCCTGGACGCCTTCCGAGAGGCTGGCCTGGCATGAGTGTCACCGTCCGTATCCCCACGATCCTCCGCACCTACACCGGCGGCCGGTCCGAGGTGCCCGCCGAGGGCGCGACGCTGCGCGAGGTGCTGTCCGACCTCGACCGCAGCCACAGCGGCATCGCCGGCCGGGTCTTGGACGACGAGGGCAGGCTCCGCCGTTTCGTGAACGTGTACGTGAACGACGACGACGTCCGGTTCGCCGAGGGCCTGGACACGGCGACACCGGACGGCACGGGGATCTCGATCATCCCGGCCGTCGCCGGCGGCTGCTGAACCGGTCCGGTTTCCGACCGGACCGTGCCGGGCCGGCGTCCGGACGGCGATCGGGCGGTGTTCGCGGACGTTCGGATCCGTTGGAAAAAGACCGGGTCGGCGCCCGGCGGATGTTCGTAAAAGTGTGCGATCCGCCCCGGAACCTCGGGTTCCGGGGCGGATTCGCGCGCGGGGGGCGCTAAAGTGGCCTGCGCTCCCCGTTGTCCCCCGTGTCACGCACACATGAATTCGCGACACATCCCGCGAATCTCCCGCCGAAAAGTCGTGCACCAATTGTCGGGTTGGCACTTTTGGTGCCTGGCGGAATCTCCAACTATGGCCACCCGTACGGTATTTGCCCGGATCGCGGGTCCAAGAATTCTCCCTCGAATGGCCTGTTGCGCTGGGCGTCCGTCCCGATACATTCAGCGGCGGTCACGCGTTCCGGCGCACACCCCCTACGGCCGGGGGTGGGGTCTGACAGGTCTGACCCGGGTCCGCGGAGTGCGGCCCCGTGAAAGGGCCGGCAAAATGGGGAGTTAGGAAATGGCTCAGGGCACCGTCAAGTGGTTCAACGCGGAGAAGGGCTACGGCTTCATCGCGGTAGACGGTGGTGCGGACGTCTTCGTGCACTACAGCGCGATCCAGATGGACGGCTACCGCACCCTTGAGGAAGGACAGCGGGTCGAGTTCGAGATCTCGCAGGGCCAGAAGGGGCCGCAGGCCGACATGGTCCGGGTGAGCGCCTGAACCGCCGGACGTTCCGCACGACGAGACGACCAGGGTCCGCACCTCCCGGGGGGTGCGGACCCTGGCGCGTCACACGCCCGGGGGGTTTGCACTCGCCGGGGGAGAGTGCTAATCATGGGGTTAGCACTCTAGAGGTGAGAGTGACAGCAAGGACCGGTTCGGTGAGGTCCCGGAGCCAGGCGGAGCAAGGAACCGCGGGGCGAGTGGGGCCGTCCGTCGCGGGCGCCAGCGCGGTCCGGCGCAATCCACCCCTGTTCTGGGAGGACCACTTCACATGGCCAAGATCATCGCGTTCAACGAGGAGGCGCGGCGCGGCCTCGAGCGCGGGATGAACCAGCTCGCCGACGCCGTCAAGGTCACGCTCGGCCCCAAGGGCCGGAACGTCGTCCTGGAGAAGAAGTGGGGCGCCCCCACCATCACCAACGACGGTGTGTCGATCGCCAAGGAGATCGAGCTCGAGGACTCCTACGAGAAGATCGGCGCCGAGCTGGTCAAGGAAGTTGCGAAGAAGACGGACGACGTGGCCGGTGACGGCACGACCACGGCGACCGTCCTGGCCCAGGCGCTGGTGCGCGAGGGCCTGCGCAACGTCGCGGCCGGCGCGAACCCGATGGCCCTGAAGCGGGGCATCGAGGCCGCCGTGGAGAAGGTCTCCGAGGCCCTGCTCGGCCAGGCCAAGGAGGTCGAGACCAAGGAGCAGATCGCCTCCACCGCCTCCATCTCCGCCGGTGACACGCAGATCGGCGAGCTGATCGCCGAGGCGATGGACAAGGTCGGCAAGGAAGGCGTCATCACCGTCGAGGAGTCGCAGACCTTCGGGCTCGAGCTGGAGCTCACCGAGGGCATGCGCTTCGACAAGGGCTACATCTCCGCCTACTTCGCGACCGACATGGAGCGCATGGAGGCCGAGCTCGAGGACCCCTACATCCTCATCGTCAACTCCAAGGTCAGCAACGTGAAGGACCTCCTTCCGCTGCTGGAGAAGGTCATGCAGTCCGGCAAGCCGCTGCTGATCATCGCCGAGGACGTCGAGGGCGAGGCCCTGTCCACGCTGGTCGTCAACAAGATCCGCGGCACCTTCAAGTCCGTCGCCGTCAAGGCCCCGGGCTTCGGCGACCGCCGCAAGGCCATGCTGGGCGACATCGCGATCCTCACCGGCGGCCAGGTCATCTCCGAGGAGGTCGGCCTCAAGCTGGAGAACGCGACCCTCGACCTGCTGGGCCGCGCCCGCAAGGTCGTCATCACCAAGGACGAGACCACCATCGTCGACGGTGCCGGCGACAGCGAGCAGGTCCAGGGCCGGGTCAACCAGATCCGCGCCGAGATCGAGAACTCCGACTCGGACTACGACCGCGAGAAGCTCCAGGAGCGCCTCGCGAAGCTGGCCGGCGGCGTGGCCGTCATCAAGGCCGGTGCCGCGACCGAGGTCGAGCTGAAGGAGCGCAAGCACCGCATCGAGGACGCGGTGCGCAACGCGAAGGCCGCCGTCGAGGAGGGCATCGTCGCCGGCGGTGGCGTGGCCCTGCTGCAGGCCGCCTCGGTCTTCGACAAGCTGGACCTGCAGGGCGACGAGGCCACCGGTGCCGCCGCCGTCAAGCTGGCCCTGGAGGCCCCGCTGAAGCAGATCGCCGTGAACGCCGGCCTCGAGGGCGGCGTCGTGGTCGAGAAGGTGCGCGGCCTGACCCCGGGTCACGGCCTGAACGCCGCGACCGGCGAGTACGTCGACCTGCTGGCCGAGGGCATCATCGACCCGGCCAAGGTGACCCGCTCCGCGCTGCAGAACGCCGCCTCCATCGCGGCCCTGTTCCTCACCACGGAGGCCGTCATCGCCGACAAGCCGGAGAAGGGCGGCGCCGGTGCCGGCGCCGACGCGGCCGGCATGGGCGGCGGCATGGACTTCTGAGTCCCGCCACCGCACCACCGCACATCCCGGGAGCCCGGCCCCGGCGGTCATCGGACCGCCCGGGGCCGGGCTCCCGGCGTTGCCGGCGGGCTCAGGAGCCGGTGCCGGCGAAGTCGGCCAGCACGTCGAGAGCGGCCGTCAGATGGGGCGTCACCCGCTCCACGGTGTACGCCGTCCGCTCGGGCGGGTACGCGCGGGGGACGCTCTCGACCAGCATGATCAGGTAGAGGTAGGCGCGGTAGAACGCCATCCGGGCGCGCGCCGGGGCGTCGAAGTCCGTGCGGCCGCCCTCGGACGCGTACCCCGCGATGAGGGCGTCGTCGGGCTCGGGCGCGGACAGCAGCGTGAGGGACGCGAACTCGGCCAGCGGATCGCCCCAGAACATCCGCTCACCGTCGATGAGACCGCTCAGCCCCTCCCCGTCCAGCAGGATGTTGCCCTCCCACAGGTCGAAGTGGACGAGCGCCGGCACCGTGACCTCCGCGAGCGCCGGCGAGGCCGCCGCCGCCAGCTCCCGCACCCGGTCGGTGGCCACGGGGAGCGGCGCGTCGTAGCGGTCCGCGTCGGCCAGCAGCGCCGCCAGCATGCCGCCGAACGTCCCCGTCCAGTCCGCCGCCGCGGGAACGGCACCGCCCGGGTAGCCCCAGCGGCTGCCGGTGACGGCGTGCAGCCGGGCCACGGCTGCGCCCAGCTCGTACCGCAGACGCGGGCGGAGCGCGGCCGGTACGGGCGCCGGCGCGTCGTCCGGCCGGAACCACGGCGCGCCGGGCAGCTCCGTCATCAGCAGGTGGTCGTCGTCGGCCGACACGACGCGCGGCACGGTCGCCGCGCCGTGCGCCGCCGCCTCGCGGAAGAAGACGGCCTCGGCCGCGATGAGCCCGTCCTCGTACGTCATGCGCGGCCGGTGGGGCGCGGGCGGTCGCTTCAGGACGAGGCGGGTGCCGTCGGCCAGGCGTATGCGGTGGACCGTGTTGTACGTGCCGCCGCCGAGCGGCTCGTACGCGGCCACGGACTCCGGGTCGATGCCCGCCGCGGCCAGGACGGGCGGCGGGACGTGCGTCGGCTCAGGCATGGGCGGCCGCCTTGAGCGCGGCCCGCAGGTGGCCGTGCGCCTGGGTGAGGAGCCGGTCGGCCGTGCCGGCGTCCACGTCGCCCAGGATGGTGAGGATGGCGTTCTTGACCTCGCCGTCGGTGGCGCCGAGGGCCTGCTCGACCTCCTCGGGCGGGGCGCCGGTGGCGAGCTGGACGATGCGGCGGGAGCGGGCACGCAGCTTCTCGTTGGACGCGCGCACGTCGACCATCAGGTTCCCGTAGGTCTTGCCGAGGCGGATCATGCTGACGGTCGAGATCATGTTGAGGACGAGCTTCTGGGCGGTGCCGGCCTTCAGCCGGGTGGAGCCCGCGATCAGCTCGGGGCCGGTGACGACCTCGATGCCGTGCTCGGCCGCCGCGGCCAGCGGGGAGCCCGCGTTGCACGCCAGGCCGATCGTGAGGGCGCCGCGGGCCCGGGCGTGCGTGACGGCGCCGACCGCGTACGGGGTGCGGCCGGACGCGGACACGCCGACGACCGCGTCGTCAGCCGTCAGGCCGACGGCGTCCAGGTCGGCGGCGGCCAGCTCGGCGCTGTCCTCGGCGCCCTCGACCGCCGCCACCATCGCGGCCGGGCCGCCGGCGATGAGGCCGACGACCTCGCCGGGCGCGGTGTTGAACGTGGGCGGGCACTCGCTGGCGTCGAGCACACCGAGCCGGCCGGCCGTGCCGGCGCCCAGGTAGAGCAGGCGGCCGCCGCGCGCCATGCGGTCGGCGACGGCGTCGATGGCGTCGGCGATCCGGGGGAGCTGACCGGCCACGGCGGCCGGGACGCGGGCGTCCTCGGCGTGCATCAGGCGGACGATGTCGAGGGTGGGCTGCCGGTCGATGTCGGCCAGTTCCGGACGGTACGCCTCGGTGGTCAGCGTCTCGAAGTCGGTGGACATGAAGGAGCGGCTCTCTCCTGGGCGATGGTGCGGGTGGTGTGGGGGGACGTGACCGGGCAGGGCGGCCCGGTCAGCGTTCGCGGGGGGCGTGCCGGTGGGCCAGGGCCTCGTAGCTCGCGTGCAGGGCGGGCGCGGCCGACTCGTAGGTGCGCTGCGCGACGCCGATGAACAGGCAGTCGACGACGAGGAGCTGGCTCGTCCGGCTCGACATGGCGGCCGGCCGCAGCTCGCTCTCCCTGGCCGTGGACGTGGTCAGGACGTGGTCGGCGTACTGGGTGACGACGGAGTCGGGCCGCCCGGTGATCGCCACGGTCGTCGCCCCGCGGTCGAACGCGACCTGGAGCGGCTCGATGACGTCGACCGTGCTCCCGGAATGGGTGACGGCGACGGCCACGTCCCCGGTGCGGAGCTGCACCGCGCCCGTGACGGCGAGGTGCGGGTCGGCGTGGGCGTGGGCCACGAGCCCGATGCGCAGGAGCTTCTGCGCGAGGTCCTGGGCGACGAGCGAGGACGCGCCGGCGCCGTACACGTCGACGCGGCGGGCGGCGGCCAGGGCGCCGACGGCCGCTTCGAGCTGGGCCACGTCCAGGGCGCCCGCGGTGTCGGTGAGGGTCTGGCGCTCGTCCTGCGCGAGCTTGGCGACGACGTCGCCGAGCGGGTCGTCGACGGAGATGTCGGCCGTGACGGCGGGGGCGGCGCCGGACGCCTGCTGCGCGGCGAGGCCGGCGAGGGCGAGGCGCAGGTCGCGGTAGCCCGGGTAGCCGAGGAGGCGGGCCGTGCGGACGACGGTGGCCTCGCTGGTGCCGGTGCGCTCGGCGAGGCCGGTCACGGTGAGGGCGGCGCAGCCCGCGGGGTCGCCGGCGACCGTCTCGGCGACGCGCTGCATGGAGCGGGTCATGGACGGGGCCATGGTGCGGACCTTGGCGGCGAGCGCGCCCGGTTCGGGCGGCGCGGGGCGGGGCGCGACGGGGACGGGCCGCGGGCGGCCGGCCCGGCGGGCGAAATTTTCCTTCATCGCATTCCTCACATGTTGAAACATATTTTCGATGCCGATGGGCCGTCAAGGCCCCGAAGGAGTGGTGCCGTCGTGCCGGTGGACGGGACGTCCGGGCCGTACCCGGAGCGGGTTCCCCGCCGTTCTCTGGTGCAATGGTCGGCATGGACGAGCCGACAACGGAAGAGGCCGTCCAGCGCGGCCGCGCCCTGGTGCTGGCCGATCTGGCGGCGGACGGGCTGGCGGGACCCGACGAGGTCTCCCGGCTGGAGGAGGCGGTGTCGCACCGCCGGTGGTGGGCCGGCGAGTGGCCGCGCGGCGCGGTGTTCGTGCCCGGGCTGCTGGCCCAGGACATGCAGGACGCCCTGCTGGAGACCCACGGCCCGTGGCCCCGCTGCCCGTACTGCGCCGACGAGCCGCACCCGCTGGACGTCGAGCCCGAGCTGGGCGAGGACCCCCACTGGGTCTGCGGCCGCACCGGGCGCGCCGCCGCGCCGGTCGGCTCGCTCGCCTCGGCCCGGCGGTGAGCGCCGGATGACCGTCTACATCGACCCGCCCGCCTGGCCGGGCCACGGGCGGCTGTGGTCCCACCTGGTGAGCGACGTGTCGTACGACGAGCTGCACGCGTTCGCGGCGCGGCTCGGCTCGCCGCCCCGCGCGTTCGAGCGGGACCACTACGACGTCCCGGCCGAGCGGTACGCCGACGCGCTGCGCCTCGGCGCCGTCCCGGTCCGCTCCCGCGAACTGGTCGAACGCCTGTACGCGGCGGGCCTGCGCCGCCGCAAGAGCGGCACCCGGCCGGGTGGCAGGGGGAGCGGGCCGTAGCACGTCAGCGCTGGTCCGGGACCGCGACACCCGGCTCACCGGCGGGCGCGCGGAGCGATGGGCGGCGTGTCCGGGGCGGACACCGCCAGGCGTTCATGTGAATGTCATCCCGGCTGGGAATGCGGGAGCGGCGACGCGGTGTTCCGTCCCCCGTGTCCGACACCTCCGCACGCAACGCCCCCACGCCGTCAGCGCCGCCGTCCGCCGCACCCGCGGCGCGCGGCCGGCTGCCGTTCGCCGTCCATGTGCTCGGTGCCGCCGTCTTCGCGCTCGGCACGAGCGAGTTCATGCTGTCCGGCCTGCTGCCCGAGGTCGCCGGCGACCTCGACGTCTCCATACCGACCGCCGGGCTGCTGATCTCGGCGTTCGCCATCGGCATGGTCGTCGGCGCGCCGCTGCTCGCCGTCGCCACCCGGCGGCTGCCGAAGCGGCTGACGCTCGCCGGACTGCTCGCCGTCTTCGCGCTCGGCCATGTCGTCGGCGCCCTCGCGCCCGGCTACGCCCTGCTGTTCGCCTGCCGTGTCGTCAGCGCGCTCGCGTGCGCCGGCTTCTGGGCGGTCGGCGCGGCCGTCGTCGTCTCGCTGGTCCCCGAGGAGGCCCGCGCGCGGGCCATGGCCGTCGTCATCGGCGGCCTCAGCGTCGCCAACGTCACCGGCGTCCCCGGCGGCGCGGCCCTCGGGCAGACGCTGGGCTGGCGCGCCGCGTTCTGGACCGTCGGCGCCCTGGCCGTCATCGGGCTGGTGGGCGTCCTGCTGTTCGTGCCGGCGACCCCGGCCGCGCCCGAGGGCGAACGCACGTCGCTCCGGGACGAGGTCCGCGTCTACCGCGACCTGCGGGTGTGGCTCGCGATCGGCACCACGGCGCTGATGGCGGCCGGCACGTTCTGCTTCTTCTCCTACCTCGCCCCGCTGCTGACCGACGTCTCCGGGCTCGACGAGGACTGGGTGCCGCTCGTGCTCGTGCTGTACGGCGTGGGCGCGTTCACCGGGACGCTGCTCGGTGGGCGGCTGGCGGACGCGCACATGTTCGGCACCCTGTACACCGGGCTGCTCGCGTCCGCCGCCGTGCTGGTGGCCGTCGCCGTCACCGCCGAATCGGCCGTCGCGGTGGCCGTGCTGTCCGGGCTGCTCGGGATCGCCACGTTCCTGTGCGCGCCTGGCCTGAACACCCGCATCCTGAACGTGGCCGGGGCGGCCGCGCCCACGCTGGCCGGCGCCACGACCACCTCCGCGTTCAACACCGGCAACACGCTCGGCCCGTGGGCCGGCGGTGTCGTCATCGACGCGGGACTCGGCTACACGTGGACGGCGTGGCTCGGCGCCCTGTTGCTCCTGATGGCGTTCACCGGGGCGTGGCTCCAGGCGCGGACGTCCGGCGACGGTCGCGGCGCGGCGGTCGCGGACGAGGCCGGGCGGCCGGTCAGGCGGTCAGAAGCTGCAGCTCACCCCGCAGATTGAAGCGTGCCGCCGGCTCCCAGTGCTCACCGGCGTAGGGCGTGTGGAACAGCGAGGGCAGCGCGAGGAGGCGGCGCAGCACGTCGGCGCGGCCCTCGCGGAACGCGTCGTCGTCCACGTACGCGTACTCCTGGCGCACGGCCGCCGCGTACGCCGCGTACTGCTCCGGTGAGCCCGCCAGGACGGCGAGGTCGGCGTCGCAGAGCGCGGCGCCGTTGCGGTCGTCCGGGTCCGGGTCGTGCCCGGCGGTGAGGCGTACGAGCCGCGCGACCTCGGCGGCGCGGCGCCCGGCACCGAGGAGGTCCTCGGCGAGGCGGGCGCTCATCTCCTCGTTGTCCGGCGAGTACGGGTCGTAGATCGCGTCGTGGAACCAGGCGGCCAGCTCCACGGCGATCGGATCGGTGGGGTGACCGGCCAGCTCGTCGAGGCGACCGAGGACGGCGGCCAGGTGGGCGGTCGTGTGGTAGCGGCGGTGGGGTTCGGCCCAGCGGGCGAGGAGCTCGCGGCCGAGGCGTTCGCCGGCGGGTCCTGCGTTCCCGGGGAGGGCGGTGAAGCGGCGGAGCAGCGCCGCCTCCTGGTCGGAGGGCGGGGAGTCCGGGGGAGGGGTGGCGGCCATGCCGACCATTCTCGCGCGGGGCGGGCCGGCCGGCGGGTCAGTGGCGTGTCCCGGGCAGCGCGCCGGGAGCACGACCCCGCGCGCGGTCGGCGGCGCGTGCGCGGAGGAGGAGCAGCAGGGCGCCGGTGATGAGCACGGCGGTGAGCGCGAGCGCCGCGCGGGGATCGGCGCGGGTGGTGGCCAGGGCACCGAGCAGTGCGCCGCCGGTCATGGCCGCGAGGGCGCCGGCGCGTCGCAGCACGGTGGCCCGGTCGCCGGGACCCGCGCCCGTCACCAGGGAGACGAGGGTCGAGGTGATGACGACGGTGCTGAGGTCGGTGAGGCCGAGGGGGCGCACGGCGGCCGTCTGCGCGCCCATCATCAGCGCGAGCACGGCCGTCAGGACCGTGGCGGCCGGCTCGCCGGGTCCTGCGCCGGGCCACAGCGCCGCGAGGAGGACGGCGAGGCACAGCTCGCCGGCCAGCACGAACAGGGCGACGCGCGGCAGCCGGGGTACGCCGCCCGTGCGGCGCACCAGCCGGCCCGTCAGCGCGGCCCCGGCGGCGAAGGCGGCGAACGCCACCAGCGGATGCAGTACCGGGAGCCCGTCGGCGCCGGCCAGGGCGAAGCCGAGGAGCAGGACGTTCCCCGTCATGTTGCCGGTGAACACGCGGTCGAGCGCGAGGTAGCTGACGGCGTCCACCATGCCGGCGGCGGCCGTCAGCACGAGCAGCGCGCCGGGGTACGCGGCGGGCAGTGGGGCGGCGGGCGGTGCGGGGGCGGCGCTCACGGGCAGTGAGCTTAGGCGCTGTCCGCCGGGACGGGGCGCGAGGCGAGGCGGGCGCAGCGGCGGCAGGCACGGGCGGACGACGCGAGGACGGCGTGCGACGCGGCGGTGAGCGCGCCGGCCGCCGCCGCGCGGGGCCAGTCGCCGGCCACGACCGCGCCGGCGGCGAGCAGCAGGGACGTGATCCCCAGGGTGACGGCGGCTGCGGTCCCCGTCCACGCGACGGCGAGCGGGAGCCCGCGCGGGGTGCGCACACGGCGTGCGACCGGGCCGGTGACGACGGCCAGGGTGGCCGCCGCGAGCGCCGCGACCACGGCCGCGGTCACGGTCAGGAGGACGACGGAGAGCGGACGGTGCGCGCCGCCCCCCGGGGTCCGGGCGGCCAGCAGCGCGCACAGGACGAGCACGGGCAGGACGGCCGCCGCGGACACGGCCGTGCGGCGGATCTGGGCGGCGGTCAGCTCCCGCTGGCAGTCGGGGACGAGGTCGGCGGGGGCGCCGAACTCGTGCAGCGCGGCGCGGGTGGCGTGCCCGCGCGGCAGGCCCCGGCGCAGGTGACCGGCCACCGTGTCCGCGAGGCCGTCCCTGATCTCGCCGACGAGGCGGGCCTTGGCGCGCGGCGGGCCGAGGAGGGCGGCGTCGAGCGCGGCGGCGTACCGGTCGGCCGCCTCGCCGGCCTCGTCCACGGCGTCCCGCGGGGTCACGCGGGCAGCCCGGGACCGGGTGCGCCGGGGGTCAGGACGGCGCCGATGGCGGACGTGAACTCCCGCCACGCCGCCCGCTCCCCGGCCAGGGCCTGCCGTCCCGCGCCGGTCAGCTCGTAGGCGCGGCGGCGGCGCTCGCCGGCCGACGTCTGCCAGTGGCTGCGCAGGAGACCGAGACGCTCGAGCCGCGCCAGGGCCGGGTAGACCGTGCCGGTGCGCAGCTCCAGCGCGCCGCCGCTCCGCCGCTGGACGGCCGTGATGATCGCGTACCCGTGCAGCGGGCCGTCCTCCAGGACCGCCAGCAGCACGCCGTCGAGGTGCCCCCGTACCGCGTCCGCCTTCATGAGTGGGCAGCCTACACGTCCAGGGTGGGCGGAGGTCGCCCCGTCCACCCCGTCGTCCCCGTCCTCCCGCCGGCGGACGGGGCGTGATCACCGGCGCGCGGGACGCCCGGTACACGCTCGCGCTCCTACCGTTCGGCACCGGCACGTCCGACAGCGGCAGAACGGAAGACCCCATGGAAGCGACCCCGCGCACGAGCGCGGCCGAGGCGGCCGGGTACGCGGCCGCCGTCCTCGTCCTCATCGGCGGCGGCGTGTTCCTGACCTCGGCCGTCCTCAACTGGCTCGTCGGCCCGGCGGTCACCGTCGTGTGCGTCGCGGCGGCCGGGCGGCGGTCCCGATGAGCTGGGCGGCGCACGAGCTGGAGAGCTACCTCCTGCACAAGCACATCAAGGCGCCCGTCTCGTTCCTCGCGATCCTCACCGGCTCGCTGGCGCCGGACATGCTGACCAAGCTGCCGGTGTACGGCATACGCCTCGGCAGCCTCGTCATCGCGCCGGACCGGCCGTGGGACTACCACCGGGGCTGGCCGGGCGCCGGACCGACGCACTCGCTGATGTTCGGCGTCGTCCTCGGGGTGCTCGTGCTGTGGCTGTTCCGCAGCCGAACGTGGGCGCTCGGCCTCTTCGCCGGGACGACCGCGCATGTACTCACCGACGTGTTCGACAGCGTCGGCACGATGGTGTTCTTCCCCTTCACCACCCAGCACTACAGCGCCGGCATGTGGGCGTACGCGGCCCAGGCCGGACGGTACGGGGACGCCGCCGCCTACTACGGCAGCCTCGGTCTCGCCTGGGACCTGTTCTGGCTCGCGCTCGCGCTGCTCGGCTTCCGCGTGCTGCGGGCACGGTACTTCTTCACCGAGGTGGTGCCGTCCGACCCCGCGTGGGGATGGCTGCGGCGCCGGCTGCACCTGTCCGACCGGGTGCTCCTCGCCTGCTACAGGGCGTACTTCGTCTACGGTGCGTGCCGCATCGTGGCATGGACGCTGTGGGCGCGGCTGGTCGAGGGGGCGCCGATGGACTGGTCCTGGGGCGGCCCGTACTGGGTGGACAAGGTGACGCTCGATCCGGTCGCGCCCACCACGCTGCTCGCCCACACGGCGGTCGGCGCCACCGGTCTCGCCGTCACGCTGTGGCTGCTGTGGGTGCTTCTCGTGCGGCGGCTGTGGCGTGCGGCGGGACCGGCGGAGACGGGCGGAACGCCCGTGATGGGGCGTCAGGACGCGATTGTCAGTGGTGGGTGGGAGAGTCGGGGATCGACGGAGACGTCCGGTTCGCCGGTCCCCGTCGCGGATCAGTCCAGTTCCTCGGGGAGGGGTTCGGCATGAGTGACCGTCAGGCCGGAAACGGCGCGCGTCAGGCAGACGTACAGGCGCCGCAGGCCCGTGCGGCGGTCCGGCTCGCCGGCCACCACGGCCGCCGGCTCGTCCAGCACCACCCAGTCGTACTCCAGACCCTTCGCGAGCGACGCGGGGACGAGCGTCAGCCGCGCGCCCGACGTCGTCTCCTCGCCCGGCGTGAGGCAGGGCAGCCCGGCCTCCTTCAGCGCCTGCTCCAGCGCCGGCGCCCGGGTGTCCGCGGCGATCAGGCCGACGGAGCCCTCCCGCTCCAGGAACTCCCGGCACGCCGCCACCACGTCCCCGACGCCCGCCACCTGCCTGATCCCGAACGCGCCGGCCGCGTCACGGACCGAGGTCGCCTCCGACAGGTCCGGCGCGATCGACGGCAGCAGCCGCGACGCGTACGCGATCACCGAGCGCGGCACGCGGAATCCCTGCGTCAGCTCCTCGACCCGGCCGTCGGGCTTCCCGAGGTGCGTGAGCGCCGCCGCCCAACTGTCCGTCGCCCACGGCGTGGTGCCCTGCGCGATGTCGCCGAGGATCGTGGCCGACCCCGTGCTGCACCGCCGCCCCACCGCCCGGTACTGCATCGGCGACAGGTCCTGCGCCTCGTCCAGCACCACATGGCCGAGGGACGGCGTGCGCTCCACCAGGTCGTGCGCCTCGTCCACGAGCACCGCGTCCGCCGCCGACCAGGGGGCCGACTTCACGCTCCGCGGCGCCCGGTCCCACAGCAGGGCGCGCCGCTCGTCCGCGTCGAGGACACCGTCTGCCTGCTCCGCGAGGAACGCCGCGTCGGTCAGCAGCCGCAGCACCAGCTTCGCCGGATCGACCGGGGGCAGCGCCGCCTTCACCGCCGCCTTCACGGCCGGCGTGCGGGCCACCGCGTTCTGCACGCGGTCGTCCGGGGCCTCGCCCGCCTGCTCCATCTGCACGAGGACCAGGTGCGCGATCCGCTGCGGCAGCGCCTCGCGGGCCGCGCCGTAGCGGATGTCACGCTCCATCAGCTCGCGCACCAGCTCCGCCACCCGCTCCGCGGCGACGCGCCACCGCCGCGAGCCCCGCACCACGACGACGCCCTCGTCCGGCATCCGCACGCCCGACCACACGGCCCGCCTCAGCACCGCCGCCATCCGCGCGTCGCCCTTGACCGCCGCCGCCTCCGCCGTGTCCGTGCCGCGCACCTCGACGCGGCCGACGAGGTCCTGCACCGTGGTCTGCCGCACCTCCAGCTCGCCCAGCGTCGGCAGGACCTGCTCGATGTACCGGAGGAACGAACTGTTCGGCCCGATCACGAGCGTGCCGGCGCGGGCCAGCCGCTCCCTGTGCGCGTACAGCAGGTAGGCGACACGGTGCAGGCCGACCGCCGTCTTCCCGGTGCCGGGGGCGCCCTGCACGCAGACCGTGCCGCTGAGCGGCGCGCGGACCAGCTCGTCCTGCTCGGGCTGGATCGTCGCCACGATGTCGCGCATCGGGCCGACGCGGGGCCGCTCGATCTCCCGCTGGAGCAGGGCGCTCGCCCGTTCGCCCTCGGCGGGGTCGGTCAGGTGCTCGTCCTCGTACGCCGTCAGGTCGCCGCCGTCGTAGCCGAAGCGGCGGCGCAGCGCCACGTCCTGCGGGTCGGCCTTCGTCGCCCGGTAGAACGCCTGCGACACCGGCGCGCGCCAGTCGATCACCATCGGGTCGCCGTCCCCGTCGTGGACGTGGCGGCGGCCGATGTAGAAGCGGCGGCCGTGCTCGCCGTCCTCGTCGATGGCGTGCTCGAAGTCGAGGCGGCCGAAGAAGAGCGGGGTGCCCGCCAGGTCGGCCAGGGAGGCGATGCGCGCCTCGATCTCCGCGGCGAGGACTTCGGCGTTGACCCAGTTCGCCGTGACGTCGGCGATGTTGAGGGCCTCCGTCTCGGTCCGCATGGCGCGCAGGGCCGCCCGGGAGGCGGCGAGGTGCGCCCGCTCCGCCTCCAGGGGCGACGCGGCGGACGGGGACGACGAGGGGGGAACGGGCATGGCGGTGCCTCCGGCGGCTGCGGGCGGGCGGATCCGTGGTGTCCGCGGTGCGGACGTGCCGGCCGGTTTCCGTCCGGCCGGCTCCTACCGGCGGGGCGACCGCCCGGAGGAGGCAAGGCACGGGAGCTTAGGACCGGCCCGCGGCGCCGCGCAAATCCATTCCCCCCGCCCACCGGACCGGGGGCCGCCCCCGGAGGAGGCGTCGGGGTCCCGACCCCCGGCTCCCTAGGGGACGGCCGTCCCCGCGGCGGAGGAACCCCGGGGGCGAAGCAGACCTTCGGCCGATGCCCCGGCACCCGCCCGGACGGCACGCTGGAGCACATGAGCACTGCTGCCGCCGCCCCCCTGGGCGCTCCCGTCTCCCGCCCCTCCACCGCCTCCGCGCACGGCGCCCGGAAGCCCCGCGGCCCGGTGACCGGCGCGCTGCACGCGCTGCGCGTCCTCGCGGGCACCGCCGTCGAGATCGTGGTCCTCGGCCGTGTGGACGCCCCGGGACCCGCCCTCGTGCACCGTCGGCCCTGAGCCGGACGCGCCGGTCAGAGGCCGTCGCGCTCCTCGCCGGCCCGCTCCTCGCCGGACACCGTCGGCACGTCGGCCGCGTCCACGATGCGGTAGGCGTAGCCCTGCTCCGCGAGGAACCGCTGCCGGTGCGCCGCGAACTCCTGGTCGATCGTGTCCCGCGCCACCACCGAGTAGAACCGCGCCTCGTGCCCGTCCGCCTTCGGCCGCAGCACCCGGCCCAGCCGCTGGGCCTCCTCCTGCCGCGACCCGAACGTGCCGGACACCTGGATCGCGACGGTCGCCTCGGGCAGGTCGATGGAGAAGTTCGCCACCTTGGAGACCACCAGGACGGACAGCTCGCCCGCCCGGAACGCGTCGAACAGCCGCTCGCGCTGCGTGTTGGTCGTCTCGCCCTTGATCACGGGCACACCGAGCCGCTCGCCCAGGTCGTCGAGCTGGTCGATGTACTGCCCGATGACGAGCGTCGGCTCCCCCGCGTGCTGCCGCACCAGGGCCTCGGTGACACGCCGCTTCGCGTCCGTCGTGGAGCAGAAGCGGTACCGCTCCTCCGGCTCGGCCATGGCGTACGCCAGCCGCTCCGACTCGGTCAGGTCCACGCGGACCTCGACGCAGTCGGCCGGCGCGATGTACCCCTGCGCCTCGATCTCCTTCCACGGCGCGTCGAACCGCTTCGGCCCGATGAGCGAGAACACGTCCGACTCCCGGCCGTCCTCGCGCACCAGCGTCGCGGTGAGCCCGAGCCGCCGCCGCGCCTGCAGGTCCGCCGTGAACTTGAACACGGGCGCCGGCAGCAGGTGCACCTCGTCGTAGACGATCAGCCCCCAGTCGCGGGAGTCGAACAGCTCCAGGTGCGGGTAGACACCCTTCCGCTTCGTCGTGAGGACCTGGTACGTCGCGATGGTGACCGGCCTGATCTCCTTGCGGGTGCCGCTGTACTCGCCGATCTCGTCCTCGGTGAGGGAGGTGCGCCGCACCAGCTCGGACTTCCACTGGCGGGCCGACACCGTGTTGGTGACGAGGATCAGCGTCGTCGACCCGGCCCGCGCCATGGCCCCGGCGCCGACCAGTGTCTTCCCCGCGCCGCACGGCAGGACCACGACGCCCGAGCCGCCGTGCCAGAAGCCGTCCACGGCCTGCCGCTGGTAGGGCCGCAGCGCCCAGCCGTCCTCATCGAGCGCGATCGGGTGCGCCTCGCCGTCCACATAGCCGGCCAGGTCCTCCGCCGGCCAGCCGAGCCGCAGCAGCGCCTGCTTGATCTGCCCGCGCTCGGACGGGTGGACGGCCACCGTGTCCGCGTCCACCCGCGCCCCGACCAGCGGCTGCACCCGCTTGCTGCGCAGCACCTCCTCCAGGACGGGTCGGTCCGTCGTCTGCAGGACGAGGCCGTGCGCCGGGTGCTTGACGAGGGTGAGCCGCCCGTACCTGGCCATCGTCTCGGCGATGTCGACGAGGAGCGCCTGCGGCACGGGATAGCGCGAATACGTGACGAGCGCGTCCACGACCTGCTCGGCGTCGTGCCCGGCGGCGCGGGCGTTCCACAGGCCGAGGGGCGTGAGGCGGTAGGTGTGGATGTGCTCGGGCGACCGCTCCAGCTCGGCGAACGGGGCGATGGCGCGCCGGCACTCCTCGGCACGCTCGTGGTCGACTTCAAGGAGCAGGGTTTTGTCGCTCTGGACGATGAGCGGCCCGGTCACACGCGTCTCCTTCGGAACTGGGGCACGGGGTCTGCGGCGGACAAGCCTCCAGTGTCGCACCCGCCGCCGGTCAGCGGAGCGCTTCCCAGATCGCCACCTGGACGGGGGAGGGGCCGCCCTCGCCGCCCTCGACGGACCACAGGGCGTTCTGCAGGACGCGGCCGAGGGTCCACGCACGGGCGCGGTCCCGGTCGGCGCCGAGGATCCCGGTCATCAGGTCGAAGCGGGGCCGGACGAGGGCCGGGTCGAAGCGGTTGTTCAGCGCGGGCAGCAGTTCGAAGCACGGGTCGCCGACCAGCGGTTTCGGGTCGATCGCGAGCCATGGTTCGCGGTCGGCGCCGGGCAGCGGGGCGAGGACGTTCTCGTAGTGCAGGTCCCAGTGCAGGAGCCGGTCGCCCGGCTCGTCCGCCACCTCGCGCACCGCGGCGGCGCAGTCCTCCAGCAGCCGGTGGTGCGCGGGGTCCGCGTGGCGCAGCGCGCCGGGCAGGCGGTCGAGCATGCCGTGGGTGATGTCCCGCAGGTGCCGCAGGCCGGGCGGCGGGTCGGCGCGGGTGAGGCGGGCCAGCAGCGTGGTGAGGAGCGTGACGGCCTCGCGCTCGTCGCCGACGCTGTCGAGGGAGCGGTGGGAGAGCCGTTCCAGCAGCATCGAGCCGGTCGCCGGATCGTGGGCGAGGAGCCGGACGGCACCGTCACCGCCCCAGGCCGTGAGGGCGGCCGGTTCGCCCTCGCTCTCCTCGTCCACGGGCTGGAGCTTGAGGACGGCGGGTGTGCCGTCCCGGGTGACGGCCGGCAGGACGAGGGCGACGGCCCCGTGCCGGGCGGGGCCTGCCGGGCGGAGCCCCCAGTGGTCGAGCATGCGCTCGGCGAGCGCGGGAAGCTCCGCGACCCAGCGGCGGCCCGCGTCACCGTTGTACCGGGCATGGGAATCGGCCAGGGCGGCCGGAACACTGATCACCCGGGCAGCGTACGGGCGCCACCGCCGGCCGTCATCCGGCGGCGGGCCGGCCGCTCAGCCCGGCGTGCCCGGCTGCCGGTCGTAGGTCAGGAAGATCGCCCCGCCGTCGATGACCGTGTGGCCGGTGAGGTCCCAGGCGGTGGGTCCGGAGGCCGCCGACCGGCCGAACAGCGGTATGCCGGTGCCGATCGTGAGCGGGCTGAGCTTCACGATCAGGCGGTCGATCTCGCCGTACAGGGCACCCGCCAGTGCGCCGCCGCCGACGAGCCAGATGTCCTTGCCGGCACCGCGCTTGAGGTCCTGCACGGTCGCCGCCGGGTCGTCGGCGACGATCTCGACGTGCGGGTCGGGGCTCTCGGTCAGGGTCCGGGAGAAGACGATGTGCCGCAGGTGGGGGTAGGCGTCGGTCACGCCGGCCGCGAGGCCGACGGCGTAACTCCCGCGCCCCTCGACGACGGTGTCGAAGTGCGTGCCGACTGCGGTGACGCCGAGCGCCGCCCTCGCCGGCCCCGGCAGCGTCTCGGGGTACTCCTCGGCGAGGTGCCGCACGTACGCCTCGGACGGGGTCCAGAAGCCGCCGGGGCCGGTCGGGTCGGAGCCGTCGGGGCCGGCGATGAAGCCGTCGAGCGTGGACGCGATGAAGTGGACGAGCTTGCGCAAAACGGTTCTCCGTCGATCGGTCGGGTCATGCGGGGGTGTCGGGGAGCATGGCGGCGACGCGTGTGATCAGCGCCTCGCACTCGGCCTCCGTGAGGACGCCGGGCAGGGTGAGCCGCTCGACCACCAGCCAGTTCATGGCGAGGTACAGCAACTGGACGTCGGTCGCCCCGCCCGGCAGGCCGGCGGCCCGGTGCCGGGCGACGCTGCCGTCGATGTCGGCGCGGACCCGTTCGGTGAGCAGCGCGCGGAGCGCGGGCCGTCTGATGGCCTCAAGGCGCAGTTCCAGCATCGCCAGGTGACCTGTGGGGAAGGCCGTGACCCGGTGGAGGGTCTCCCGCAGCAACGTGCTGTAGGACGCGCTGTCACGTGCCCGGCTCAGCGCCTCGGCGAGAGCGTCCTCACCGGGGTCGAGCCGCTCGTAGACGCGGACGCCGGCCTGGATCAGCAGGTCGTCGCGGTCGCGGAAGTAGTTGGACGTCGTACCGGTGGGCACCGCGGCCTCCGCGTCGACGGCTCGCTGGGTGAGTCCGCGCGCTCCTTCGCGGGCCAGGACCTCGATGGCGGCGTCCAGCAGGGCCGCCCGACGGGCCGGGTTCTTGCGGATCTCGCGCCTCCTCGTTCGACGTGCGACGATCAAACCACTTCAGTTGAAGTACGTCAATTGAAGTGGTCAGAGAGGTGGCGCTTCCCGGGACGCCGCTCCGTGTCCCGGGATGCCGTGGGGGTGGTGGAACCTACGCTGAGGGCCGTACCGTCCCGTTCGAACCCGTGGAGGTCCCGTGTCCAAGCCGCCCCTGCCCGCCGAGGCCGTCGCCCTGCTCCGCCGGCCGAACCCGTGCGTGATCGCCACCGTCCGCTCCGACGGGGCGCCCGTCTCCACCGCCACCTGGTACCTGTGGGAGGACGACGGCCGCGTCCTCGTCAACATGGACGAGGGCCGCCGGCGCCTCGCCCACCTGCGGAACGACCCGCGCGTCACCCTCACCGTCCTCGCCGGTGACGACTGGTACACGCACGTCAGCATCATCGGGCGCGTCACGGAACTGCGCGACGACACCGGCCTCGCCGACATCGACCGCCTGTCGCGCCACTACAGCGGCAACCCGTACCCGACCCGCGACCGTGCCCGGGTCAGCGCGCTCATCACCGTGGACCGCTGGCACGGCTGGGGCACCCTCCGGGACAGCGACCAGCCCATGAGCCGGACCTCGCACGGGCCGTCGGTCAGTCAGTGACCTCGACCGTGCCCGTGATGCGGTGCAGCGGGTAGGTGCGCACCTCGTCCGCCGTGTGGTCGAAGGCCGTCACGAAGCCGCCCTCCACCCGCACCGGCGACAGCACCCGCTGCGCCGCGATGCCGTCCGCCCCCACGTAGCCGATCCGTACGAGCGCCCCGCCCGCCGCGGCCGACCGCAGGATGCGCAGCGTCTCCTCGGCCGGGGTGCGCGGCGGCGCGCCGACCGCCTCGGCGGCCGCGGGACGGCGGCCGCCCTGCGGGGCGGGTCCGGCGCCCGAGGCGTGGTCCCCCGCCCTGATCGCCCGCACCGCCGCGGCGAGCAGCGCGTCGTCCGCTCGGGGCGGGGTGTCGGGGGCCGGTTCGGGGGCGGCGCGGGGCGGTGTGCGGCGCGGCTCGCCGGTGAGGGTGACGACGGTGCCCGCCGCGTCCTCCGCCGCCGGCGCGAAGCCGGCCTCCCGCAGCCGCAGCAGCAGGTGGTCGGGGGCCACGGGGGAGACCAGGACCGTCGGCGCGATCAACCGCAGCCGCAGCGCCTCCGTCCGGCGGTCCGCGAGCAGTTGCGCGACCAGCGCCTCGTCCTCGCAGCACACGTAGGAGGCCGCGGCGCCCACCCGCATCTGCCCGTGCCGCCTTGCCGTGTCGTCCACGAGGTAGGTGAGGGGCTGCGGGACGGGCGTGCGGGACCGTTCGGCGAGGAACGCGTGCACCTGCTGCGCCGTCCAGCCCTCGTCGAGCGCGCGGCGCACCGAGCCGGGCGTGAACCGGTACACCGTCGCCCCGCCCGTGGACTCCACGTCGGCGACGACCGCCATGGCCTGCCGCAGGTCCCGCAGCAGCGGCCCCGGCGCGACGGCCGTCAGGTCGGCCTGGAGGAGCACGTGGTCCACGGGGCGCGGCAGCAGCGGCGCGAGGAGCCGGGCGGCGTCGGCGGCCGCGCCGGCCGTGTCCGTGCCGTGCGCCGCCGCCAGGAGGGGGCGTGCGAAACCGGCGAGCGCGCCCCGGCCGGTCACGCCGAGCCGCTCGGCCTCCGCGAGGGCGGCGTCCGTGAGCAGGGCGCGGGTGTCGGCGGGGCAGCGGCGGGGGAGTTCCCACGCGATACGGGCGGCGACGGACTCCGGCGCGGGCGCGACACCGGGTCCCGCGGTGGCGAGGAGGGTGAGCACGCGGCGCCGCAGGGCGGGCGCGGGTCCCCGGTCGAGCCCGGGCCCGAGGACGGTGAGGGCGCGGCCCTTCGCGTCCCGGCCGCCGACCAGGGCGGGCACACGGGTCGCGGCGAGCCACGCGGTGACCAGGCGGGTCCAGCGTGCCTCGGGCGGACCGGCGAGCCAGGCGTCGTACGCGGGCGTGGGGGCGTACCGCTCGTCGGCCTCCCCGTCGGAGGCCAGCAGCCCGGCGGCGTGGGCGAGTTCGATCCAGAAGGCGGCCTCGGGCTCGGGCAGGTCGAGCGCGACGGCGGCCCGCTTGAGGTCGCGGACGCCGAGACCGCCGGCGCGCAGCACGGCGGGCGCCTCCCGCTCCCAGTCGGCCAGCAGTTCCTCGACGACGGTGACCGCCGTGTACGCGGCGCCGGCCGCCGCCGCGTCCGCGCCCGCCTCGCCCGGCCCGGCCAGGGGGATGAGCTCGGGCGGTTCGGGGGACAGGTCGCGGTGCGCGCGCCCGCCGCGCAGCCGCAGGGCGACCTCGCGGGGCAGGACGACCGTGCCGGGCGCCGTCGGCATGAGCAGGCCGCGGTCGAGCAGCCAGCGCAGGTGGGGTGCCGGGCGGGCCGACACCTCGCCGTAGGGCGGTCCCCAGGTGAGGCGTTCGAGGACGGCGCGGGACGCGGGGGGCGCGGTCTCCAGCAGCGCGGCCAGGCGGGAGTCGTCGCTGAACAGGCCGGTGAG
Source organism: Streptomyces sp. RFCAC02 (assembly GCF_004193175.1). Lineage (NCBI taxonomy): Bacteria > Bacillati > Actinomycetota > Actinomycetes > Kitasatosporales > Streptomycetaceae > Streptomyces > Streptomyces sp. RFCAC02. Next base: position 3,641,337 of record NZ_SAUH01000001.1, read on the forward strand.
GGCGGCGAGGGCGCTGACCGGGTCGTGGGTGGCGGGCAGTCCCGCGCCGGTGAGCAGCTCCTGGATGCGGCGGGGCGAGATCCCGGCGGCCGTCTCGGCGAGGGTGGGGCCGAGGCCGGTCGAGCCGGGGCGCGCGGGGGAGGGGGCGAGGAGTTCCTGGGCCGTGCGGACGAGCCGCAGGGCGTCGTCGCGGCCCCACAGCAGGGCGTGGTCGCGGAGGGTGGCCAGGGCGGCGGGGAGCCGGTCGCCGGCGCCGGGCATGAGGTCGGCCAGTGCGCGCGTGGTGCAGGGCTGGGGGGCGACGGCGAGGGACTCGGCGGTCTGGAGGGTGAAGGTGTCGAGCCGCTCCAGGGCGCGCAGGACGGACGCGCGGGTGCCGGCGCGCGTGGCGAGCTGGGAGAGGTCGCCGGGCAGCGGTGACAGCAGGTCGGCGCGGGTCCGCAGCAGTCCGGCGAGCTCCGCATCGGAGCGGGCGCGCAGCTCGTCGGCGAGAGTACGGGGCGAACCAGCGTGCGGAACGGTCATCCCACCCACGCTACCCGGCCGGCCGGCCGGTGGCACCGGCCGCACGTGACACTCCGCGACAACTTCGGGTAAAGAGGCATCGAAAGACGGAACATTGTTGTCCCTCCCCCGAATGGCGGCGTCAATCGCCTGCGCAGTCGAGTGGACCCGGAGGGTGAGGTGACGGCAGACTCGGGGGCACGCCGAGGGAAGGGCCGGACGCCACGATGCCGCCGAGGGAGAATCCCACCGCACGCCAGATCCGCCTGGGCACCGAACTGCGCCGACTGCGCGAGCGGGCCGGGCGGACCGCCCGCGAGGCCGCGGGCATGCTCGGGACCGACCAGGGCAAGATCAGCCACATAGAATCCGGCCGCATCGGCGTCAGCGAGGAGCGCATCCGCCGGCTCGCCACGTTCTACGAGTGCGCCGACGGCCCCCTGCTCGACGCGCTGTGCGCCATCGCGCGGGAACACCGGGGCCAGTTCTGGTGGGACGAGTACCGTGGCATCCTTGCCCCCTTGTGGATGGACACCTGCGAGTTGGAACACCACGCCGTGTCCATGCAGATCTTCCACACCGTGTCCGTGCCCGGCCTGCTCCAGACCGAGGGCTACGCGCGCGCGATCTTCGGTGGCGGCCTCGTCGACCTGCCGGAGGAGGAGATCGAGCTGCGCACGCAGCACCGCATGCGGCGCAAAACGGTCCTTGAGGGCGACCACCCCCCGCCGTACCGGGTCTACCTCCACGAGGCGGCCCTGCGGATGCGCATCGGCGGCCGCCGGGTCGCGCGCCGGCAGCTCGAACAGCTCATGATCGACTCGGAGCGGCCCAACATCACCCTGCGCGTCGTCCCCTTCACCAACGAGGACTACTTCGAGGCGATCCAGCCGGTGCTCTACGCCTTCGGTGTCGTGCCCCAGCTCGACACGGTGCAGGTGGACGTGCCGACGGGCGGGTTCTTCCTCGACGCGGAGGGCGTCCTTGAGCGGTACCGGGTCTTCTTCGGGCGCTGCGAGAAGTTCTCGCTGGGCCCGGAGGAGTCCCGCCAGCTGATCCACCACATCGCCCGCGAGCTGTGACGGCGCGCGCCCCCGGCACGACGGGTGTGCCGGGGGCGCGCGGGGGGCGTACGGGCCGGACGGTCCGCCCGCCCGTCACCCGAAGCGGCCCGAGATGTAGTCCTCGGTCGCCTGGTTGCTCGGCGTGGAGAAGATCTTGGTCGTCTCGTCGATCTCGACGAGGCCGCCCGGCTCGCCGACCGCCTGCAGGTTGAAGAAGCCGGTCATGTCGCTGACGCGCGCCGCCTGCTGCATGTTGTGCGTGACGATGACGATCGTGTACTGCTCCTTCAGCTCCAGCATCAGGTCCTCGATGGCCTGGGTGGAGATCGGGTCGAGCGCGGAGCACGGCTCGTCCATCAGCAGCACGTCGGGCGCCACCGCGATGGCCCGCGCGATGCACAGGCGCTGCTGCTGGCCGCCGGAGAGCCCGGAACCGGGGCGGTTCAGGCGGTCCTTGACCTCGTCCCACAGGTTCGCCGACCGCAGGGAACGCTCCACCAGCGCGTCCAGCTCGGAGCGCTTCATGCGCTTGCTGTTGAGCTTCACGCCGGCCGCCACGTTGTCGTAGATCGACATGGTGGGGAACGGGTTCGGCCGCTGGAAGACCATGCCGATGTGCCGGCGGACGTTCACCGGGTCGACGTTCGCGCCGTACAGGTCCTCGTTGTCCATGAGGACCTTGCCCTCGACCCGCGCGTTCGGCACCAGTTCGTGCATGCGGTTGAGGGTGCGCAGGAACGTGGACTTGCCGCAGCCGGACGGGCCGATCAGGGCCGTGACCGACTTCGGCTCGATCGTCATCGACACGCCCTGGACGGCCAGGAACTTGTCGTAGTAGATGTCGAGACCCTTGACCTCGATGCGCTTGGCCACTGTCTATCGCTTTCTCTCTGGTGAGCCGCCGGCCGTCAGCCGCGCGTCTTCGGGGCGAACAGCCGGGAGATCAGCCGGGCCGCGAGGTTCAGCACCATGACGATGATGATCAGCAGCAGCGCGGCGGACCAGGCTCGGTCCAGGGCGGCCTGGGGCTCGAATCCCGGCGAGGCGTACTGGCTGTACGAGAAGACGGAGAGCGTGGCCATGTTGCCGTCGAAGGGGTTGAAGTTGTCGCTCGCCGTGATGCCGACCGTGATCAGCAGGGGCGCCGTCTCGCCGATGACGCGGGCGATGGCCAGCGTCACGCCGGTCGCGATGCCCGCGAGGGCGGTGGGCAGCACGACCTTGAGGATCGTCCGCCACTTCGGCACGGCCAGCGCGTACGCGGCCTCCCGCAGCTCGTTCGGCACGAGCTTCAGCATCTCCTCGGTGGACCGCACGACGATCGGCGTCATCAGCACGCTCAGCGCGACCGCGCCGCTGATGCCCATGCGGATGCCGGGGCCGTAGAACAGCTCGAAGAGCGCGTACGCGAAGAGGCCGGCGACGATCGACGGGATGCCCGTCATCACGTCCACGAAGAACGTGATCCACCGCGCCAGCCGTCCGCGGCCGTACTCGATCAGGTAGATCGCGGTCAGCATGCCGATCGGCACGGAGATGAGCGTTCCGAGCCCGGTGATGATCAGCGTGCCGAAGATGGCGTGGTGCACACCGCCGCCCTCGCCGACGACGCCGCGCATCGAGTACGTGAAGAACTCGCTGTCGAACCGCGCGAGGCCCCGGTCGAGCACCGTCCACACCACCGACACCAGCGGCAGCAGCGCCAGCAGGAACGCCGAGGTGACGACCGCCGTCACGAACCGGTCGAACGCGCGCCTGCGGCCCTCGACGGACGCCGACAGGCCGTAGATCACCGCCGTGTACCCGACCGCGCCGATGATCGCGGCCCACGCCGTGTTCAGCCCCACCGCCCACAGCGCGACGGCCACGACGACGGCCCCCGCCACCGTGAGACGCGGCGCGAGGCGGGGGAGGCTGCCGTGCGTCAGCGGCACGGCGGGCAGTACGGCGGCGTCCGCGGGGCCGCCGTCGCGCTCACGCCCCGGGGCGTCCTGCTCGGGGATCGTGGAGGACATCAGTTGGCTCCCGAGAAGTCGCGGCGCCGGTTGATCACCGCACGGGCGCCCATGTTGACGAAGAGCGTGACGGCGAAGAGGACGAGGCCGGAGGCGATGAGGACGTTCACGTCGATGCCGGACGACTCCGGGAAGCGCAGCGCGATGTTGGCCGCGATGGACGACGGGTTGCCGCTGCTGATCAGGTTGAACGTCACGCCGCCGGAGACCGACAGGACGATCGCGATCGCCATGGTCTCGCCGAGCGCACGCCCGAGGCCGAGCATCGCGCCGCCGATGATCGCCGAGCGGCCGAACGGCAGGACCGCCATCCGGATCATCTCCCACCGGGTGGCCCCCAGGGCGAGCGACGCCTCCTCGTGCAGCCGCGGCGTCTGCAGGAACGCCTCCCGCACCACGGCGGTGATGATCGGCAGGATCATCACCGCGAGGACGATGACGGCGACCAGCATCGTCCGGCCCGTCGCCGAGGCGGGACCCTCGAACAGCGGGATGAAGCCCAGGTTGTCGGCCAGCCACTGGGACGGGTCGACGGTGCGCGGCGCGAGGACGGCGACGCCCCACAGACCGAAGATGATGCTCGGCACCGCGGCGAGCAGGTCGATCAGGTAGCCGAGTGCCACGGCGAGCCGCCGCGGCGCGTAATGCGTGATGAACAGGGCGATCGCCACCGCCAGCGGCGTGGCGACGGCCAGCGCCAGGATCGCGGAAAGCAGGGTGCCGAACAGCAGGGGCCAGACGTACAGCACGAGGCTGTCGTCGTCCCCGGGTATCTCGTCCGGTGACGCCCACAGAGCCGGCCATGCCTCGCTGACCAGGAAGGCAGCGACCCCCGCCAGGATGACGAGGATCAGTACGCCCGCCCCGGTGGAAGCGCCGGCGAAGACACGGTCCCCCGGGCGCTGCGGCGCGCGACGTGTCTTCTCGGTGGTGGGGGGCACTCTCTTGTCCCTTCTCGTGCCGTGCCGTTGTACGGCGGCCGGCCGAGGTCGGGGCCGGCCGTTCACCCGCCGTCGGGGTGGACCCGCCGTATCGGGGTGGACGGCGGGCGGGTCGCTCGGGACCCGCCCGCCGGGCGGGTCAGGAGGCGGAGCCGATGGCGTCCACGGCGGTCTGGAGCTGCTCGCGGAGGGCGTCGGAGATCGGGGCGGAGCCGGCGGTCTCGGCGGCGGCGGCCTGGCCCTCCTCGCTGATGATGTAGTCGAAGTACGCCTTCACCAGCTCGGCCGTGTCCGCGTCGTCGTACGAGGTGCAGGCGAGGCCGTAGGACACGAGGACGATCGGGTAGGTGCCGGCCTCGGTCGTGTCACGGGCCAGGTCGAAGGCGAAGTCGTACTCGCCGCGGCCCTCGGCGCGCTCGGAGACCTCCAGGACGGCCGCGGCGGCCTCCGGGGAGTACGGCACGAACTCGTCGCCCACCTGGACGCTGGCGGTGCCCAGGTCACCGGCCTGGCTGGCGTCGGCGTAGCCGATGGTGCCCTCGCCGCCCGTGACGGCCTGGATGACACCGGAGGTGCCCTGCGCGGCCTCACCGCCGTCGACCGGCCACACGTCGCTGGCCTCGTGCGGCCACGCGTCGGGGGCGACGGTCGCGAGGTACTCGGTGAAGTTCTCGGTGGTGCCGGAGTCGTCGGAGCGGTTGACCGGCGTGATCGCGAGGTCCGGCAGGTCGGCGTCCGGGTTGTCGGCGGCGATCGCCTCGTCGTTCCACTTGGTGATCTTCTGGTCGAAGATGCCCGCGATGGTCTCGGCGCTCAGGTTCAGCGAGTCGATGCCGGGGAGGTTGAAGACCACGGCGATCGGCGAGACGTAGACCGGGACCTCGACGACCTCGCCGCAACGCTCGGTGGCGGCGGCCAGCTCCTCGTCGTCCAGGTAGGCGTCCGAGCCGGCGAACGCGGTCGCGCCGCCCGCGATGAACTGCTCGCGCCCGGCGCCGGAGCCGGACGGGTCGTAGGTGATCGTGACGTCCGGGTTGGCGCCCAGGAAGCCCGCCATCCACGCCTGCTGGGCGGCGTCCTGGGAGCTGGCGCCGGCGCCGGCGATCGTGCCGGACAGCTCGGACGCGGTCGAGCCGCCGCCCGAGCCGCCGCTGTCACCGCCGCTGCCCCCGTCGTCCTCGTTCTCGCTGCTGCACGCCGTGGCCAGGGCCAGGGCGGATACGACGGCTATCGCGGCGGTGGTGGCGCGCCAGTTGCGCATGGCCTTTGCTCCTCGTTGCGTCCCGGCCGGCGCGACGACCGGCGGGTGTGTGAGACGTGTTCGTCGACTTGAAGGTGTCGAGGAGAACGTAAGAGGGGCCAGCGAAGCAGCGAGGGCCAGAAAGTGAACAGAAAGGTAGGTTCCAAGGAACCCCGGGTTTCACAAAAAGAGTTGGAATCGTTAAGGAAACGACCTTCCCGGTGAGACCCGGACGCCCCCCGGCCGGCTCCCGGCGCGCCGGGCCGAGGGGCCGTCCGGTCAGCTCTGCGGCGGCACGAGGCGGTATCCGACGCCGCGCACCGTCTGGATGATCTCCGGGTGGTGCGGGTCGTCGCCCAGCCGCTCCCGGAGGCGCCGAATGTGAACGGTGATGGTGTTCGAACGCCGCGCGCCCTCGCCCCACAGCTCCGTCCTGATGCGGTCGCGCGTGATCACTTTCTCACTGTGCAGCATGAGCAGATGCAACAGCTGGAACTCGCGCAACGGCAGGCGGGCCGTGGAGACCCCGTGCATCCGGACCTCGTACGTCGAGGGGTCGAGCGTGAGCGGCCCGCACACCAGCGGCTGGTCCCAGCCCCGGTGCCCCCGGTCGGCCAGGCTCAGGAGCTGCGCCACCTCGCGCGGCCGGTACGGCCGCGCCACGCAGGCGCTCGCGCCCGCCGCGAGGGCCGGGCCGACCTGCGCCGTGTCGTCGGGTCCCACGCCGAGAACGACGGGGATCGACAGCCGCCGCCGCACCAGACGCAGCACCGTCGCGCCGTCGATCACCGGCAGGTCCGCGGACACGAGCAGGACGTCCGGCTTGCGCAGCCCGGCCTCCAGGAGGGCGGCCGCGCCGTCGGCGCAGTGCACGACGGACACCTGGTACTTGGCGAGCTGCGCCGTGAGCCCCTGGCGGATGCGCTCGTCGGAGTCGGCGAGCAGGACGACGGGGTTGGTGCCGAGGGTGATGCCGGGGGCGGTGGCGCCGCTCGTCCCGAGGCCGTCCGTGCCGTCCCGGTAGCCGTCGGCGCCGGTCCCGAAGCCGCCGTCCGCGCCGGCGTCGTCGTCACCGAAGTCCACGTGCGGGCCGAGGCGGGGCGCGGTGCCGGGATCACCGCCGGGCGCGGCGGTGCCGTACCGTTCGTCCAGGCCGTCGGGGAACGCGGGCCGCTGCGGGGCGGTGGACGGTCTTCTCGGCTGGGTCGGACTCAACCAGGCGCCCATGGCGCACTCCCTCGCTGTCGGTGTCGGCAGTGAAGAACGCGGCACGGTCGGCGGCCCGGGAACCCCGACGCGGAGCGGAGGTGGCGGCCACGGGCGTGGCCGGCGCGGTGGCGAACGCGTACCGCCGGCGGTGGAGCCGGCCGCCGATGCGGGCGTGCACGCCGCTCTTCAGCTTGTCCTCGGCCCCGTCCCGCTCCGCCCGCCCGGCGGGGCACGGCCGCCGCGGTCCGGCGCGCCGGGCGGCCGCGGCCTGACCGGCGAGCACAGCGGGCATGGCGGAACTCCCGGACGCGGCAAGGGGATCAGGCAGGGACGTTCACCATGTAACGAGCCGTGGGTAGCGGGTTGTGCGGCGTTCGGTGAACCCGCGATGAACAACGGCGTTCGCATGGGTTCCGCCGGCTTCGCGCGCGTCCCTGCGTGGCGGCCCGCCCGCGAGTAGCATCGATGCGGTTTGGTCGGAGGCGATTCCCCGAGGCGCAGGGCAGTTGGTGTGGGCATCGAAGGCGAACAGCTCGTTCTTGACTATCTCAGCCGCGTCGGCGACCTGGCGCACGGCACCAGCATGTCGGCGGCGCAGCGCGCCGCGCTGGTGAACCGGCTGCGCGACGACATCCACCGCGCCAGGGCGGCGGCGGGCACGGCCGAGAGCCGCGCCTCGGTGCGGCGCATCCTCGGCCGCATGGGCAGCCCGGAGGACGTGGTCGCCGCGGCGGCCGGTACGCAGGGCGCGCCCCGTCCCGGCGCCGGCGCGCCCGCGCCGGCGCCGTCCGGGCGGCCCGACGCGCCGTCACCCGCCGTCCCGCTGACGAAGCCCGGGCGCCCGGCGGACGGTTCGGCGGAGCCCGGCGAGGGTCCCGCCGTCCCGCTGCCGGCGCAGCGCACCGGCGACGGCGGCGCATCGCTGTTCCCGCGGCCCGCGCCGCCCGGCCGTACGTTCTGGCCCGACGGTGACATCGGCGCCTTCCGGGGCGGCATCGAGATCCCCGAGATGCTGCGCCCGCCGCTCGGGTTCGAGGACGACGAGGACGCCGAGGACGAGGCGGACGGCCCGGCGGCCGGCGGCCCGGTCCGGCTCACCAGGGACGAGTGGGAGGCCCAGGTCCGCGCGGCGCAGGCCGCCGAGGCCGAGGCGGCGGCCGCCGCGGCCCGGAAGGCGGGGCCGGCGGCCGGCCGGCGGCTGGCGCGCGCCGCGTTCGCCGGGCGGCGGGTCGGTGGCGTCGTCGAACTCGGGGGCGTGCTCCTGCTGGTGGCGGGGGCGGTGCTCAGTGAGCTGGTCCTGCTCGGCCTCGGCTGGGCCGCCGCGTACTGGTCGCCGCGCCTCAGCCGCCGCGTCGGGCAGTGGGCGGCGTTCGGCATGCCCGCGCTCGTCGCCACCGCGTACGCCCTGTGGCTCGGCGGCCGTGCGGGCGGGTACTGGGGCGAGGCGCTGCCCGAGGGTGCGGCGGGCGAGGTCCTCCGGGACGACTGGCCGTGGCTGCTGCGGCTGGCCGCCCTGGCGAGCGCGGCGTTCCTGCTGCACCGGGCGCGCCGCCCGGCGCCGCCCCCGGAGAACGGCTGACCGGCCCGCCCACCACGTATTGCACCGACCGTTCCAGAACGGCTAGGGTGCCGTCCATGGCCCGCCCGAGGAACTTCGACGAGGAACGCGCCCTGGACGCCGCCCTGCGCGCGTTCTGGACGGGCGGCTACGAGGCCACCTCCACCCAGGACCTGTGCGAGGCGACCGGCCTCGGCCGCAGCAGCATCTACAACACGTTCACCAGCAAGCACGACCTCTTCCGCCGCGCGCTCGCCCGCTACATGAGCGTGATGAACGCGCGGCAGGCCGCCGTCCTCGACGACACCGCGCGGCCGCCGGCCGACCGGCTGCGGGCGCTGCTCGACTCGATCGTGGAGACGGAGACCGGCATCGGCTGCCTCACCGTCAACACGACCGTCGAACTGGCCGGCCGCGACCCGGAGATCGCCGCCGTCCTCGACCGGGACAACGCCCACCGGCTCGCCGTCCTGCGCGACGTCGTCGCCGCCGGCCAGCGCGACGGCACCGTCACCCGGGACCGGGAAGCGGGCGACCTCGCCCGCTTCCTGAACGCCGTGATCAGCGGTATCAGGATCTCCAGCCAGGGCGGCGCCGACCGCGCCGCGCTGACCGCGATCGCCGCCACCGCGCTCGACGCCCTCCGCCCGCCCCGCGCCTGACCCCGGCCGCGCCCGGACCGCGGCTCCGCACGCCCACGTTATGTACTGACCGTTCCAGAATCCTCACCCGGGAGCAGCCCGTGCCACGCGCCATCCACCTCCTCGCCCTCGGCGTCCTCGCCATGGTGACCAGCGAGTTCGCCGTCGCCGGCCTCATGCCGCAGATGGCCGAAGGACTGGGCACCACCGTGCCGAGGATCGGCTACCTCATCACCGCGTTCGCCGTGGCCATGGCCGTCGGCGGCCCCCTCCTCACCGTCGCCCTCCTGCGCGTGCCGCCCCGCACCGCGCTCCTCGTCCTGTTCGCCGTCTTCCTCGCCGGCAACGTCCTCGCGGCCACCGCCACCGGCTACGGCACGATGCTCGTGGCCCGCGTCATCACCGGCACCGCGTCCCAGGCGTTCTTCGGCGTCGCCATCTCCACCACCGTCCGCCTCGTCGATCCCGGCATACGCGGCCGCGCCGTCGCCACGACCCTCGGCGGACTCATGCTCGGCACCCTCATCGGCCTGCCGTTCGCCACCTTCGTCGGCGGGCACCTCGGCTGGCGCGCCGCCTTCTGGGCCATCACGGGCCTCGCCGCCGTCGCCGCGCTCGCCACCCTGGCCGGCCTGCCCCGCCTCGACCGGGCGGCCCCCGAGGGCGGGTTCCGCTCCGAGCTGGCCGTCTTCCGCAGCCCCACCCTGTGGCTGCGCCTGGCCACCAGCACCTGCGTGATCGGGGCGACGTTCGCCGCCTTCTCCTACGTCAACCCGATCCTCACCGAGGTCACCGGCTTCACCGAGGGCACCGTCCCCGTCATCCTCGTCGCGTACGGCGCGGCGACCGTCGCGGGCAACACCGTCGTCGGACGCCTCGCCGACCGCCACGCGCTGCCCGTCCTCGTCACCGGACTCGCCCTCAACGCCCTCTTCCTGACCGGCTTCGCCCTCCTCGCCGACCTCCGCCCCGGTGCCGTCGCCTGCCTGCTCGGCATCGGCCTGGTCGGCGTCACGATGAACCCGGCCATGGTCACGCGCGTCCAGCGGGCGGCGAACGCCGGCGCCCTCGTGAACACCGTCCACTCCTCGTTCATCACCCTCGGCGTCATCACCGGCTCCGCGCTCGGCGGCCTCGCCATCGACCTCGCCGGACTGCGCGCCCCCCTCTGGCTCGGCGCCGCCCTCGCCCTCGCCGGCCTCGCCACCCTCCTGCCCGACCTCGCCCGCCCCCGGGACGCCCGCCGCCGCGCCGCCGGCGCCGGCGCGGCCCTCTGAGAGGATCGGGGCCGTGAAGGACGAACCACAGGAGGGGCAGGTCCGGGTACGGCTCGACCTGTCGTACGACGGGTCCGCGTTCTCCGGCTGGGCGCGGCAGGACTCCCGGCGCACCGTGCAGGGCGAGATCGAGGACGCGCTGCGCGTCGTCACGCGCTCCGCGCCCGGCACCCGGTACGAGCTGACCGTCGCGGGACGGACGGACGCCGGCGTGCACGCCCGCGGCCAGGTCGCGCACGTCGATCTGCCGGACGGTGTGTGGGACGAGCAGCGCGACCGGCTCGTGCGCCGCCTCGCCGGGCGCCTGCCGCACGACGTGCGCGTATGGCGCGCCACCCAGGCGCCCCCCCACTTCAACGCGCGCTTCTCCGCGATCTGGCGCCGCTACGCCTACCGCGTCAGCGACCACCCCGGCGGCGTCGACCCGCTGCGCCGCAACCACATCCTGTGGCACAACTGGCCCCTCGACGTGCCCGCCATGAACGAGGCCGCCGAACGCCTCCTGGGCGAGCACGACTTCGCCGCCTACTGCAAACGGCGCGAGGGCGCCACCACCATCCGCACCCTCCGCGCCCTGCGCTGGGAGCGCCTCGCCGACGGCACGGCCGAGTGCACCGTCGAGGCGGACGCGTTCTGCCACAACATGGTGCGCGCCCTCGTCGGCGCCATGCTGTTCGTCGGCGACGGCCACCGGGCACCGGACTGGCCGGCCGCCGTCCTCGCCGGCCGCGTGCGCGACTCGGCGGTGCACGTCGTACGGCCCCACGGCCTCACCCTTGAGGCCGTGGGCTACCCGCCGGACGATCGGCTGGCCGCGCGCAACCGCGAGGCACGCAACCTGCGGACCCTCGTCGGACCGTGACACCGCCCGGCCGGTGAGCGGTCAGGAGATGGCCCGCAGGCTCCCGCGGGCGGGCCGGAGCAGCCGGCCGAGCGCCTGTTCCGTCGCCTCGTCGGCGGGCAGCAGGACGACGATCTGCTGCCCGTCACCGGCGAGTTCGAGCGTCTCGCGGTCCAGCCTCAGGGCGTGCCCCGACGGGTGGGCGAGCCGCAGGACCCCGCGCCGCGGGACCAGGTGGCGGTTCATGCGCCGGGTGAAGTCGGGGCCGGCGGCGGGCGCCAGCTCGGCGGTGAGCCACTCGGCGCTCTCGGCGGACGGCCCGCGCCACAGGTCGAACGCCACCTCGTCCGCGATGTCGTCCCAGTCGGTGAACAGGCCGCGGGCACGGGAATCGGTGAAGACGTAGCGGGTGAGGTTCGGCTCGTCCGGATCGAGCAGCCCGGTGCCGTCCATCAGCGCGCCGAAGCCGCCGGTGTGCGCCAGGATGTCGCCCAGCCGGTTGGTGACCGCGGCGATGCCCGGCTCCAGCAGGCGCAGCGTCTCCCGTACGGCGGGACGCACCTCGCGGGACGGCGGCGCGGGCCGCGCGTGCGCGGTGCACTCGCCGCCGGTGATCTTCGCCAGGTAGCGCAGGTGCTCGCGTTCGGCCGGGGCGAGACTGAGGGCGTCGGCGAGCGCGTTCAGCACCGCGACGGACGGGTTGCGGTCACGGCCCTGCTCGATGCGGGTCAGGTACTCGACGCTGATGCCGGCCCGCGTGGCGAGGTCGAGGCGCCGCAGCCCCGGCGACCGGCGCCTGCCGTGGTCGGGCAGCCCCAGTGTCGCCGGCTGGATGCTGTCGCGCTTGGCCCGGACGAAATCCCCCAACGGCGTTCCCATGCGCCCACGATATGCCGCCCCGGCGCGGACAGGGTGGCCCTGCGGGGGCCAGCCTCGGCGCGGTCTGGCTACGGCCCGGACGCCGCCCGATCGTGGTGGACATGGACAAGAAGCACAGGCTCGCGATCATCACCGGCAGCGTCAGGGACGGGCGGTTCGGCCCGGTCGTCACCTCATGGGTCGCCGGGCAGGCCAGGGCGCACGGCGGCTTCGACGTGGAGGTCGTCGATCTCGCCGACATCGACATCCCGCTGGCGCTGCCCGCCGCGCCCCCCAAGTACGCCGGCGACTCCTACCCGCGCCCGGCCGGCATGGCACCCCTCACGACGGCGCTGGAGAAGGCCGACGCCTTCATCATCGTCACGCCCGAGTACAACCACAGCTACCCGGCGTCCCTCAAGGCCGCCATCGACTGGCACTTCACCCAGTGGGCGGCGAAGCCCGCCGCCTTCGTCAGCTACGGCGGCGCGGCGGGCGGCCGGCACGCGGTGCTGCACTTGGAGAACGTCCTGACCGAACTGCACGCCGTGACCATCCAGAGCGGGCTCGCCTTCCCGAACTACTTCACCGCCTGGCAGGACGGCGCGCCGCTCGACCCGGACACCGCCGGGTACGCCAAGACCCTGCTCGACCTGCTCGCCTGGTGGACCGGCGCGCTCAGGACGGCCCGCGAGGCCGTGCCCTACCCGGGCTGAACGCCGGGACCGCGCCGTCCGGGGAGGCCGTCCGCGGCCTCCCCGGCGCGGGGCTCAGCCGTCCTGCTCGCGGTTGCGCTCCTCGACGATGGCGCTCGCCGAGGCCGACGCCTGCTCCTCGCCGCGGCGGATGATGCAGTTGAACGCGTGGTCGTTCCCGTCGAGGGACGCCTGCTTCGCCGGGGTGTCGGCGTCGCCGCTGTCCGGGGAGCCGTCGGCGTTGCCCGCGATCGTGTAATAGGTGTAGCGGCCGACCTGGTTCTTCGTGGTGCGGCAGCCGCCGTTCTCGCAGAACGCGGGGGCGTCGCCGCCGGTGAGGGCGAGCAGGTTGCCCCCGGCCTCGGTCGCGCGGGCGCTCGCCGCCGTCTCCTCGTCCGGGAACTGGACGACGCCCACCGTCACCGCCACGCCGTCCCCGGTGTAGGTGGCGCGCACGGTGCCCACGCACCCCAGCTCGGTCAGGGCCGCCGACAGGTCGGCGGACAGGACGTCCGTCCCGCACCCCTCGGTGCCGTCCGACGCGACCTCGGTGTACGCCCGGTCCTCGATCTCCATCGTGTCGCCGGAGAAGAAGCCGTCCGGTTCGAACGGCGCGAGGTCCTTGTCCGCGTCCGAGATGAACTCGCGAGGCTGCGGCAGCGGCGGCAGGGAGGTGCGGCCGAACGTCTGCCGCTCCGACTCCGACCCCGACGGCTCGGCCGGCAGGGTCGTGTCCGCGCCGGCCGCCTCCGGGTCGCCGTCGCCGCCCTGGCCGACGATGACGAGGGCGACCACGGTGCCGACGGCCACCGCGCCGAGGACGGCGCCGCCGACGATCCAGGCGCGCCTGCGGCCCTGGCGCCGCTCGGCGTCGGCCGCGAGCGCGTTCCAGTCAGGCGGCTGCTGCTGAGAACCCCCCGGGACCCACCCCGGTCCCCCCTGCCCGTAACTCATGGGCGGCAGTCTAAGGGGAGAGCGCCCGCCGGCGACCCTGCGGTCGGATCACATGACGGAACGGTGAACACCCGGGACCGTACGGGGGCGGCGACCCGTTTTGACCCGTCCGGCGGAGGGCCGGTAGTCTGCATCGTTGAAGACTCTATGCGTATGGCTTGCTCGATCTCACGTGACGGGCCTTGCGCCGGTTCACCAGGATGGTTGCCAGGGGCCTGCACCACGGTTGCGTCACCGGGGTGCGGCCTTCTCTGTTGTGATCGCCGGGTGGCCTTGTCAGGTAACCCAACACTGAAGAAGCGAAGGCTACGACCGTGCGTACGTTCAGCCCCAAGCCCGGCGACGTCCAGCGTCAGTGGCACGTCATCGACGCCACCGACGTCGTCCTGGGACGTCTGGCCTCCCAGGCCGCCACCCTTCTGCGGGGCAAGCACAAGCCGGTGTACGCGCCGCACGTTGACACCGGTGACTTCGTCATCATCGTCAACGCCGACAAGGTGCACCTCTCCGGCAACAAGCGGACCCAGAAGCTCGCCTACCGTCACTCCGGCTACCCCGGTGGTCTCCGTTCCGTCCGGTACGGCGACCTGCTGGAGAAGAACCCGGAGAAGGCCGTCGAGAAGGCGGTGAAGGGCATGCTGCCGAAGAACTCCCTCGGCCGGCAGATGTTCTCCAAGCTCAAGGTCTACGCGGGCTCCGAGCACCCGCACGCCGCCCAGCAGCCGGTGGCGTTCGAGATCACCCAGGTCGCGCAGTAGTCCGGCCACCCTTCACAGAAAAGAATCCGAGGAGAATCGTGGCCGAGCCCACCCCTGAGACCCTGGACGCCGAGGTTCCCGAGGTCGAGGAGTACACGACCGAGAGCACCCCGGAGGAGTTCGCCTCCGCCGAGGACCTGACCGCCCGCTTCGGCGACCCGCTGCCGGGCGCCGGCACCGGCCGCCGGAAGAACGCGATCGCCCGCGTCCGCATCCTGCCGGGCACCGGCAAGTGGAAGATCAACGGCCGCACCCTCGAGGGCTACTTCCCCAACAAGGTGCACCAGCAGTCCGTCAACGAGCCCTTCAAGGTCCTGGAGCTCGACGACCGCTACGACGTGGTCGCCCGCATCTCCGGCGGCGGCATCTCCGGCCAGGCCGGCGCGCTGCGGCTCGGTGTCGCCCGCGCCCTGAACGAGGCCGACGTCGAGAACAACCGCGGCCCGCTCAAGAAGGCCGGCTTCCTGACCCGCGACGCCCGCGCGGTCGAGCGGAAGAAGGCCGGTCTGAAGAAGGCCCGCAAGGGGACCCAGTACAGCAAGCGCTGATCGGGTCATTCCCGGCGCCCCGGCAGCACGTCCGTGCTGCCGGGGCGTTCCTTTTATAGGGTTTACGCCGTCGGTCGCACTCGGGAACTCGGAGGAAACACTGTGGGACGACTCTTCGGCACGGACGGTGTACGGGGCGTTGCGAACGTGGATCTCACCGCCGAGATGGCCCTGGGCCTGTCGGTGGCCGCGGCCGGCGTGCTCGCCTCCCCGGGCACCGACGGCGCCGGTCGGCCCCTGGCCGTGGTCGGCCGGGACCCGCGGGCATCGGGCGAGTTCCTGGAGGCCGCGGTCGTCGCCGGGCTCGCGAGCGCGGGCGTCGACGTCCTGCGGGTGGGTGTCCTGCCGACCCCGGCCGTCGCGTACCTCACGGGCTCGCTGGGCGCCGACTTCGGCGTGATGCTCTCCGCGAGCCACAACCCGATGCCCGACAACGGCATCAAGTTCTTCGCCAGGGGCGGCCACAAGCTGGCCGACGACCTGGAGGACCGCATCGAGTCCGGCTACCGCGAGCACGCGGCGGGCGAGCCGTGGGAGCGGCCCGTCGGCTCCGGCGTGGGCCGGGTCACCGACTACGACGAGGGCTTCGACACCTACGTCAGCCACCTCGTGGGCGCCCTGCCGAACCGCCTCGACGGCCTGAAGGTCGTCATCGACACGGCGCACGGCGCGGCCTCGCGCGTCGCCCCCGAGGCGTTCGCGCGGGCCGGCGCCCGGGTCGTCACCATCGGCGCCGAGCCGGACGGCCTCAACATCAACGACGGCTTCGGCTCCACGCACCCCGGCGCGCTGCGTGCCGCCGTCCTGGAGCACGGCGCCGACCTCGGCATCGCGGTGGACGGCGACGCCGACCGCTGCCTCGCAGCCGACGCGGCCGGCCGGGACGTCGACGGCGACCAGATCCTCGCCGTCCTCGGCCTCGCCCTGCGGGAGGCGGGCCGCCTGCCGCACGACACGGTCGTCGCCACCGTCATGTCCAACCTCGGCTTCACCCTCGCCATGGAGCGGGAGGGCCTGCGGCTGCGGCAGACCGCCGTGGGCGACCGGTACGTCCTGGAGGAGATGCGGCGCGGCGGCTACGCGCTGGGCGGCGAGCAGTCGGGACACGTCATCGTCCTCGACCACGCGACCACCGGCGACGGCACCCTCACCGGGCTGCTGCTCGCCGCCCGCGTCGCCGCCACGCGCCGCACCCTCGCCGACCTCGCCGGCGTGATGGAACGGCTCCCGCAGGTCCTCGTCAACGTGCGGGACGTCGACAAGTCGCGCGTCGCCGACTGCCGCGAGCTGTCCGACGCCGTCGCCGAGGCCGAGCGGCAGCTCGGCGCCACCGGCCGGGTCCTGCTGCGTCCCTCCGGCACCGAACCGCTGGTCCGGGTCATGGTGGAGGCGGCCGACGCCGACCAGGCGCGGACCGTCGCGGCGACCCTGGCCGACGTCGTGAAGTCCCAGCTCGGCTGACGCGCACGCGCCGCGCGGCACCCGGTCAGGGGTGCCGCAGCCGCACCGCGCGGACGGCATGGTCGGGTCCCTTCCGCAGGACGAGGGTGGCCCGGGCGCGGGTCGGCGCGATGTTGGCGACGAGGTTCGGCTCGTTCACGGTGCGCCAGGTGGTGCCCGCGATGGCGAGCGCCGTCTCCTCGGGCAGTTCGGCGTACTTCCTGAAGTACGAGCGCGGGTCGCGGAACGCCGTGGCCCGCAGCCGCAGGAACCGGTCCAGGTACCAGGCGCGGATGTCCGCCGGCCGCGCGTCGACGTACAGCGAGAAGTCGAAGTGGTCGGCGAGCCCGACGCGGCCGGGCGGCGCGCTCTGCAGGACGTTCAGGCCCTCCAGGATCAGGATGTCCGGGCGCCGCACGACGAGCCGCTCGCCCGGCACGATGTCGTACGTGAGGTGCGAGTAGACGGGCGCCGACACCTCCGGCCTGCCGGACTTCACCTCGGCGACGAACCGGGTCAGCGCCCGCCGGTCGTACGACTCGGGGAAGCCCTTGCGCGCCAGGAGTCCGCGCCGCCGCAGTTCGTCGGTCGGCAGCAGGAAGCCGTCCGTCGTGACGAGCGCGACGGACGGGCGGCCGGGGCCGCGCTCCAGCAGCGCCCGCAGCAGGCGGGAGATCGTGGACTTGCCCACGGCCACGCTGCCCGCCACGGCGATGACGAACGGCCCGGCCCGGCGCTCGGCGGCACCCGGGTCGGCGTCGCCGTGGAGGAACGCCCCGACCGCGCTCCGCAGCCCGGCCGCGGCCTCGATGTGCAGCTGCAGCAGCCGCACGAGCGGCAGGTGGACCTCGCGGACCTCGGTCAGGTCCGTGACATCGCCGAGCCCCCGCAGCGCCGTCAGCTCGGCCGCCGTCAGCGGCAGCGGGGCGCGCTCGCCGGCCGCGCTCCACTGGGCGCGCGTCAGCTCGATGTACGGGGTCGTCCGGCGGGGTGAGGTGGCCACGCGCACATTCTCCGGGGCGGGCTAATCTGCCCGCATGTCCGGGTGCGTGGGTTACACAGGGGTCCAGTCCGCTCTCGACGTGCTGCTCGGCGGCCTCGGCAGACTCGCGGGCCGCGACCCGGACCACGACGCCGCCGGTGTCGCGGGCGTCGCGCTCGTCGCCGACGGGGGTCTTGCGGCGGCGCGCCGCGCGGGCACGCTCGCCGACCTGCGCGCCCTGATCGCCGACCGGCCCCTCCCCGCGGCGGGCACGGGCGTCGGCCATGTGGGGCGCGTGACGGGCGGCGGCCCCGCCGCGGACACCGACGCGCAGCCGCACCTCGACGCCGCGGGCCGGGTCGCCGTCGTCCGGGACGGCGGGGTCGAGAACCACGCGGCGCTGCGCGCCGGGATCGCGGCGCGCGGCCACCGGTTCGAGTCGGGGACGGACACCGAGGTGGTGGCGCACCTGCTGGCGGAGTCGTTCTCGTCGTGCGGGGAGCCGGGGGAGGCGATGCGTCAGGTGTGCCGGTCGCTGCGGGGCTCGTTCGCGCTGATCGCGGTGCACGCCGACGATCCCGACGCGGTGGTCGCGGCACGGCGGGGCCTCCCGCTGGTGGTGGGTGTGGGGGCGGGGGAGTCGTTCGTGGCGACGGACGGGGCGGCGTTCGCCGGCGAGTCCGTCGGCGAGGTGCTGCGGCTCGACGCGGCGGGCGGCGATGAGGTCGTCGTGCTGCGGCGGGACGGTGACGAGGCGCGCTGCGAGATCACGGACGCCGAGGGGGGCGTGGTGCGGGCGTGATCGTCGGGGTGGGGATCGACGTGGCGGAGATCGACCGGTTCGCGCGGTCGCTGGAGCGGACGCCCGAGCTGGCGGAGCGGCTGTTCGTCCCGGGGGAGCTGTGGCTGCCGTCGGGGGAGCGGCGGGGGGCCGCGTCGCTGGCGGCGCGGTTCGCGGCGAAGGAGGCGCTGGCGAAGGCGCTGGGGGCGCCGGCGGGGCTGCGGTGGACGGACGCGGAGGTGCGGCAGGAGGCGTCGGGCCGCCCGCTGCTGGAGGTGCGCGGCACGGTGGCGGCGCGGGCGGCGGAGCTTGGCGTCCGGACGTGGCACGTGTCGCTGAGCCACGACGCGGGCGTGGCGTCGGCGGTGGTGATCGCGGAGGCATGAGGAGCCGCCGGGGCAGAGATCATCGGATCGGGTGAAATGGGCCGTTCGGGTGCGCGTCGGACGATTGTTCCGTCGGAGGATGACCCCGGGGCGATGAGCCCGGCACGTAGCCTGGTCGGAGCGAGAGGGAGGGGACGCGATGGCAATGCCCGCACATCCCGTGAGCGATTCGTATCCCGTGAGCGAGCCGATGAACGAGCAACACGACCCCATCGAACTGCTGGCCGCGATCGAGAAGGCGTATCCGACGCCGGTTCGATTGGAGTTCCTCGAGGGGGTACCGGTCGTGTCACCGACGCCGGATCACATGCACAACAAGGGGTTGCTCAAGCTGGGGTCCCAGTTGCTCTCCGCCGGGATCGACGAGGTGGGCACCAACACGGGTTTCCGCTTCGCGGAGGGTGAGGGCGACGGAACGGTCGCGCTCGTCATCCCCGACCTCTACGTGCTCCGCCGGCCGCTCACGGACCTCGACGAGGCGTACCGCGGTGCCCATGGCGGATGGCTCCCGATCGGGACGCTGGCTCTGGCGGGGGAGGTCACGTCCAGCAATCATGAGACGGACACGGGGCCGAAATACCGGACGTACGCGGCGGCGGGTGTGCCGGTGTATCTGCTCGTCCATCGGGCGCGTGGGTTCGCGTATGCCTTCTCGGAGCCCGTGCCGGAGGAGAAGCGGTACGAGGTGTCCGTCGAGGTGAAGCTCGGCGAGCCGCTGCCCCTGCCCGCGCCCTACCCGGTCCTCGACACGTCCGTGTTCCTGGCGCGTTGATCCACCGGACCAGGGCGTTATGAGCGAGTCGCGCGACCCGATCGACGCGCTGGCGGCGATCGAAAGGGCCTCTCCGGAGCCGGTGCGGTCCGAGTTCCTCGGCGGCGTCCCGATCGTGACGCCGCCGGCGGACTGGGAGCACAATCAGATCATCGGCGCTGTCTACATGCAGTTCAGGGCGGCCGGCCGGGGGCGCGCGGGATTCGGGACCGGGTTCCGTGTCGGGGCTCCGGAAGCCAGGACACGGGCGCTGGTCATCCCGGATCTCCACGTGCTCCACCGCGAGCCGACGGATCTCGATCGCGCCTACCGCCGGGCACACGGTGGCTGGTACGCGGCGGATCTCCTGGCTCTGGCGGGGGAGGTCACGTCCAGCAATCATGAGACGGACACGGGGCCGAAATACCGGACGTACGCGGCGGCGGGTGTGCCGGTGTATCTGCTCGTCCATCGGGCGCGTGGGTTCGCGTATGCCTTCTCGGAGCCCGTGCCGGAGGAGAAGCGGTACGAGGTGTCCGTCGAGGTGAAGCTCGGCGAGCCGCTGCCCCTGCCCGCGCCCTACCCGGTCCTCGACACGTCCGCCTTCCCCGTGTCGTGAGCCCCGACCCGCCGCCACGCGGCGGGGAGTGCCTCGGCCACCGTCGACGCCGTCGGCGGCACCGGGGCGAGCGAGCCCGCGAGGCCGTGCAGGTGCGCGCCCGTCGACGCCGCGTCCAGGGGTGACAGGCCCGTCGCCAGCAGAGCGCCCGTCAGGCCCGACAGCACGTCGCCCGTGCCCGCCGTCGCCAGCCACGGCGTGCCCGTCGTGTTGACGCGGACGCGGCCCGCCGGGTCCGCGACGACCGTGGTGGAGCCCTTGAGCAGTGCCGTCACTCCGTAGCGCGCCGCGAGTTCCCGTGCCGAGGCCAGGCGGGACGCCTCCACGTCCGCCCGGTCCGCGCCGAGCAGGCGTGCCGCCTCGCCCGCGTGCGGGGTGATCAGGGTCGGCGCGGTCCTGGCGCGCAGCCGGTCCGGGTCGAGGCCGCGCAGGCCGTCCGCGTCGATCAGCACCGGCACGTCCGACGCCAGGACCTCGCCGACCCGCTCCGCCGCGTCCGGGTCCTCGCCGACGCCCGGGCCGACGACCCACGCCTGCACCCGCCCCGCGCGGTGCGGCGGCCCGTCCGAGACGAGCGTCTCCGGATGGCGGCCGACCACCGCGTGCGCCGCGGGCCCCGCGTACCGCACCGCGCCCGCGCCGCCGCGCAGCGCCCCGGCCACCGCGAGGACGGCCGCGCCCGGGTAGCGCTCCGAGCCGGCGACCACGCCGACCACCCCCCGCCGGTACTTGTCGCTCTCCCCCGAGGGCCGCGGCAGCAGCGCCGCCACGTCCGCGTCGGACAGCGCCACCGCGTCCGCCTCCGGCGGCAGGTGCGGCCCGAGCCCGATGTCCACGAGCAGCACCTCACCGGCGTACGCGCTGCCCGGGTCGATCAGCAGCCCCGGCTTGTACGCGCCGAACGTCACGGTCACCGCGGCCCGTACGGCCTCGCCCCGCACCTCGCCGCTGTCCGCGTCCACCCCGCTCGGCAGGTCGACCGCCACCACGGGCACGCCCGCCGCCGCCACCCGTGCGACTAGCGCGGCGGCGTCGGGGCGCAGCCCGCCGCGTCCGCCGATGCCGGTGATGCCGTCCACGACGAGGTCGGCCCGCGCGAGCAGCGGTCCCGTGCCGGGCGCGTCCGCGCCGGTGGTACGGCCGCCCGCCGCCCGGAGCGCCGCGAGCCCTCCCGCGTGCGCGCGGTCGGGCCGCAGGAGGACGGCGGTGACGGCCGTGCCGCGCCGGGCGAGGCGGGCGCCCGCGTACAGCGCGTCGCCCCCGTTGTCGCCGCCGCCGACGAGCAGCACCACCCGCGCGCCGTACCGCCGGCGCCCGAGCCGCCGCGCGACGACGGCGGCGAGCCCGGCGGCCGCCCGCGCCATCAGTGTTCCCCCGGGCAACGCGGCCATCAGCGCGCGCTCCGCCGCCCGTACGGTCTCCACCCGGTACGCAGTCCTCATGGGTCCCAGTCTGACGTTCGCGGAACGGTATCTCCTGCGACACTGGTGGACGTGAACGAGCACTCACCAGAAGGAAGCGGGCGGTTGCGGGCGGATATCGATCTGACCGCGCTGCGCGCCAACGTCCGGTCCCTGCGCGGACGGCTCACCGGCGGCGCCGGTCTGATGGCCGTCGTGAAGGCCGACGCGTACGGGCACGGGCTCGTGCCGTGCGCTCGCGCCGCCCGCGAGGCGGGGGCCGACTGGCTCGGTGTCGCCACCCCCGGTGAGGCCCTCGCGCTGCGTGCCGCCGGCGACCGCGGCCGGCTCCTGTGCTGGCTGTGGACGCCGGACGCCCCCTGGCTGCGGGCGATCGAGGCGGACGTGGACGTGTCCGTCAGCGCCCCGTGGGACCTGGCCGCCGCCGTCGCGGCGGCACGCGAGGCCGGGCGCACCGCCCGGGTGCACCTGAAGATCGACACCGGTCTCGGCCGCAGCGGCTGCCCGCCGCGCGAGTGGCCCGGCCTGGTCGCCGCCGCACGGGCCGCCGAGACGTCCGGCGCGATCACCGTCACCGGCCTGTGGTCGCACTTCGCCTGCGCCGACGAGCCGGGCCACCCCTCGATCGCCGCGCAGCGGGCCGTGTTCGAGGACGCGCTGGCCGTCGCCGCCCGCGCCGGGCTCGACCCCGAGGTGCGGCACTTCGCCAACTCCCCGGCCACCCTCACCCTGCCGGAGGCGCACTACGACCTGGTGCGCACCGGCATCTCGGTCTACGGCCTGTCGCCGTCGCCCGACGTGGGCAGCGCCGCGGACCTCGGACTGCGGCCCGTCATGACGCTGCGCGCGGCGCTCGCCGGCGTGAAACGCGTCCCGGGCGGGCACGGGGTGAGTTACGGACACGAGTACCTGACGCCCGGTGAGACCACGCTCGCGCTGGTCCCCGCCGGGTACGCGGACGGCATCCCCCGGCACGCGTCGGGCAGCGGCCCGGTGCTCGTGGCCGGGAAGTGGCGGACCGTCACCGGGCGGGTCGCCATGGACCAGTTCGTCGTGGACCTCGGCGGGGACACCGCTGAGGCCGGCGACGAGGCGATCCTCTTCGGCCCGGGCGACCGGGGCGAGCCGACCGCCGAGGACTGGGCACGGGCCGCCGGGACCATCGGGTACGAGATCGTCACCCGCATCGGGTCCCGCGTCCCCCGCGTCCACCACGGCGTGTCCGGAGCGACGGGAACGTGAGGTGGGCACGGGGCGTGGGCATGGCCGGAGCGGCGCTCGGCGCGGTCGCCACCACGGTGGCCGCGCACCGGCTGACCGCGAGCCGTTCGGTACGCCGTGAGGCGCTGGCCGCGCTGGACGCCGCGGGTCCCTACGGCACGCTGCGCGGCACCCCGGGCACCGTCACGGCGGACGACGGCACCGAGCTGTACTACGAGATCGACGAGCCCGGACCCGCGCCCCGGCCGGCGGGCGACGGCGCGGGCGGGCCGGTCGCCGCGCCGCTGACCGTCCCAGCGCCCAGGGCCGCGGGGTCCGCCCGGCCGCGGCGCCGGGCCGCGCGCCGCCGGCCGACCGTCGTCTTCTGCCACGGCTACTGCCTCGGGCAGGACGTGTGGCACTTCCAGCGGGCGGCGCTGCGCGGCGCCGCGCGGGCCGTGTACTGGGACCAGCGCGGGCACGGCCGGTCCGGGCGCGGCCCCGTGGGCGGGCCGGTCGCGACCGGGCTGCTGGGCCGCGACCTGAAGGCCGTCCTCGACGCGACGGTGCCGGAGGGACCCGTGGTGCTGGTGGGGCACTCGATGGGCGGCATGACGGTGATGGCGCTCGCGGAGCAGTTCCCCGACTACGTGGCGGAACGCGTCGCCGGCATCGCGCTCATCGGCACGTCGGCCGGCCGGCTCGCCGAGGTCACCTACGGCCTCCCGGCGTCCGCCGCGCGCGCGGTGCGCGTCGTGCTGCCGGGACTGCTGCGGACGCTCGGCGCGCGCCAGGGCCTCGTGGACCGGGGGCGCCGCGCGGCGGGCGAGCTGTACAGCGGCGTGGTGCGGCGGTACGCGTTCGGCAGGCCGGACGACGTGGACCCGGGGGTGGCGCGGTTCGCCGAGCGGCTGCTCGAATCCGTCCCCGTCGAGGTCGTGGCCGAGTTCTACCCGGCCTTCGCGGAGCACGACACGACCCGCGCGCTGCCGGTCCTCGCCGGTCTCGCGGCGGACCTGCCGGTGCTCGTGATGGTCGGCGAGCGCGACGAGGTGACACCGCCCGCGCACAGCGAGCGGATCGCCGCCGGACTGCCGCACGCCGAGTTCGCCCGCCTCCCGGACGCCGGGCACCTGCTGCTGCTCGAAGCCCCCGACCAGGTCAACGAGCGTCTCGGCGCGCTGCTGGCGCGTAGCATCCCGTCCCATGAACCTGCTGTCTGAGACCGTCTCCCGCACCCTCCAAGGACCCGACGCGATGCGGGATCTGGGGCGCGGGATCGCCGGGCTGCTGCGGGCGGGCGACCTGGTCCTCCTGACGGGTGAACTGGGCGCCGGCAAGACGACGCTCACCCGGGGCATCGGCGAAGGGCTCGGCGTGCGGGGCGCGGTCACGTCGCCGACGTTCGTCATCGCGCGGGTCCACCCGTCGCTCACCGGCGGCCCCGCCCTCGTGCACGTGGACGCGTACCGGCTGGACGGCGGCCTGGAGGAGATGGAGGACCTCGACCTGGACGTGGCGCTGCCGGAGTCGGTCGTCGTGGTCGAGTGGGGCGAGGGCCGGGTCGAGGAGCTGTCGGACGACCGGCTGCACGTCGTGATCGACCGCAGCGGCACGGGCGGCGACGACGTGCGCCGGGTCACCCTCACGGGCGTCGGCGACCGCTGGGCCGGGACGCGCCTGCCGGACTGAGGCGCCGGCGGCCTCAGGGCACGACGACGACGGTGGTGCCCGCCTCGGCGAACTGCCACATCGCGGCCCCGTCCGCCCGGCTCTGCCGGATGCCGCCCGTGCGCTGCTCACCGTCGGGGTCGGGCGTCGAGCCGTCCGTGGCGGCGGAGAAGCCGAAGACGACGCCGTCCGCGTCCTGGTGGAAGATCACGGCATGCTCCATCGGCACCCCGTCCGAGCCGGTGCCCGCCGGGTTGCGCGAGGTGACGGCGTACTCGCCGGGCTCCGGGCTGACCGAGCTGGGGAACACCTCGAACGTCCCGGTGACCTGCTCGCCGCCGTCCTCGTCGGTGTCCACCAGCCACACGCGCCGCTGTTCGAGCGCGTACACGACGCGGCGGCCCGCGCCGGAGTCCTCGGGGAGCGCGGTCGGGGACGGCTCGTCGGCGTCCTCGCCGCTGCCCTGCCCCCCGTCCTGCCCGCCGGCCGCGTCCGCCGACGGCGACTCGGACGGGGGCGCGGCGGCGGCCGGCCGGTCCTCGGCGGCCGACGCCTGGTACGCGAAGAACGCCACGACGGCGAGCGCGGCGGCCGTCAGCGCGGTGACGAAGAAGCCGGAGCCGGAACCGGAGGTGTGGCGCGCCACGATCGACCTGCCTGCCTTTCGGGACGGCGTCCCCGGGGACGCCGGGGGACGTCTCGGACCGTCCTTGACCGTCCGCCGACGCTACCAGGGACCGGCGGCCCCGGCGGGGAGCCGTACCCTTGCAGCGTGCTGCTGCTCGCCCTTGACACCGCCACGCCCGCCGTCACCGCCGCCCTCCACGACGGCCGCCGCGTCCTCGCCGAGGCCGGCGGGACCGACGCGCGCCGGCACGGCGAGCTGCTGCTCCCGGCGGTCGACCGCGCGCTGCGGGAGGCGGGGCGCGCCCTGGGCAAGGTGACGGCCGTCGCCGTCGGCACCGGCCCCGGCCCGTACACCGGGCTGCGCGTCGGGCTGGCGACGGCCGCGGCGCTCGGCACGGCGCTCGGTATCCCGGTGCACGGCGTGGGGTCGCTCGACGCCCTCGCGTACGGCGCGGGCCTCGCCGGGCTCGAAGGGCCGTTCACCGTCGCCACGGACGCCCGCCGCAAGGAGGTGTACTGGGCGCGCTTCGCCGACGCCCGTACGCGCCTGGACGGCCCGGCCGTCGCCAGGGCCGCCGACCTCCCGGCGGACGCGCGGGCGCTGACCGCCGTGGGCGCCGGCGCCGCGCTGTACCGGGACGCGTTCGCCACCGTGCGGGACGACCTGCCCGCCCACGTGTCGGCCGCCGCCCTCGCGTCGCTCGCGGCCGAGCGGCTGGCGGCGGGCGACCCCCTCGACGCCCCGCGCCCCCAGTACCTCCGCCGCCCCGACGCGAAGGTGCCGGCGGGCTACAAGGCGGTCACCCGCGCATGAGCGGCGATGTCGTGCTGCGGGAGATGCGCTGGTGGGACATCGGGGCCGTGCTCGGCCTGGAGGCCGAGCTGTTCCCCGACGACGCCTGGTCGGCCGCCATGTTCTGGAACGAACTGGCCGCCGCGCGGGGCACCGCCCCGACCCGCCGCTACCTCGTCGCCGAGCGCCCCGACGGCCGTCTCGCCGGCTACGGCGGCCTCGGCGTCGCCGGGGACACGGGCGACGTCCTCACCATCGGCGTCACGGGCGCCCACGAGGGGACGGGCCTTGGCTCCCGCCTGCTGGCCGCGCTGCTGTCGGCGGCGGGCGGCTTCGGCTGCCGCGAGGTCCTCCTGGAGGTCCGCCGCGACAACGCCCGCGCCCAGGCCCTGTACACCCGCTTCGGTTTCCGCACGATCGGCGTGCGCCGGGGCTACTACCAGCCGGGCAACATCGACGCCTTCGTCATGCGCCGCGACCTGGCCCACGACCGGAACGAGGAGACGACCCCACGGCATGGCTGACGAACCCCTGGTCCTCGGCATCGAGACCTCCTGCGACGAGACCGGCGTCGGCATCGTGCGGGGCACGACCCTGCTGGCCGACGCGGTCGCCTCCAGCGTGGACGACCACGCCCGCTACGGCGGCGTCGTCCCGGAGATCGCGAGCCGCGCCCACCTGGAGGCCATGGTCCCCACGATCGAGCGGGCCCTGGCCGACGCGAAGGTCGCCGCGAGCGACCTGGACGCGATCGCCGTCACCGCGGGACCCGGGCTCGCCGGCGCCCTGCTGGTCGGCGTCACGGCGGCCAAGGCGTACGCGTACGCCCTCGGCAAGCCCCTGTACGGCGTGAACCACCTGGCGTCGCACATCTGCGTCGACCAGCTCGAACACGGCCCGCTGCCGCAGCCCACGATGGCGCTCCTCGTCTCCGGGGGGCACTCGTCGCTGCTCCTCGCCCCCGACATCACGCACGACGTGCGGCCGCTCGGCGCGACGATCGACGACGCGGCGGGCGAGGCGTTCGACAAGGTGGCGCGGGTGCTGGGGCTCGGCTTCCCCGGCGGCCCGGTGATCGACCGGCTGGCGCGGGAGGGCGATCCGCGCGCCATCGCGTTCCCGCGCGGGCTGACGGGGCCGCGGGACGCGCCGTTCGACTTCTCGTTCTCCGGGCTGAAGACGGCCGTGGCGCGCTGGGTGGAGACGCGGCGTGCTGCGGGCGAGCCGGTGCCGGTCGCCGACGTGGCGGCGTCGTTCCAGGAGGCGGTGACGGACGTGCTGACCCGCAAGGCGATCAAGGCGTGCCGCGCCGAGGGCGTCGACCACCTCATGATCGGCGGCGGTGTCGCGGCCAACTCGCGGCTGCGCGCCATGGCGGAGGAACGGTGCGCCGACGCCGGGATCGTCCTGCGGGTGCCGCGCCCCGGGCTGTGCACGGACAACGGCGCGATGGTCGCGGCGCTCGGCGCCGAGATGGTCGCCCGGGGGCGCACGCCCTCGGCGCTCGACCTGCCCGCCGACTCCTCCCTGCCGGTGACCGAACCGCACGTTCCGGCGGGGAGCGGCCACTGATGGCGGCCGTCACGCTGATGTGGGAGGCGCGCGCGGCGGCCGGCCGGGGCGCGGAGCTGCTGGCCTGGGCGCGGGAGCGGTCGCTGACGCCGGCCCCGGAGCGGCGGGAGACGTTCCGGGCGGCGCCGGACCGGGTGCTGGTCCTCACCTGGTGGCCGGACGGCGCGGAGCCGGCCGAGCTTCCCGACCCGCCGGCGTCGCTGCTGCACCGCCCGGTGCACCGCTGGCGGTTCGAGCCGGTCCCCGGCTGACGGCCGCAGCGGGCGCGGCGGCCCCGGGGCGTGCATGATGGTGATCCGCTCGCCGGACCTCGGACCGGAGGTGCCATGACTTTGCGGATGACACTGCGCGCGATCATGCTCGACTGCCCCGACCCGCCGGCGCTGGCGGCGTTCTACCAGCGGGCCACCGGTTGGGAGACCCACCCGGAGTCCACCGCCGAATTCATCGGACTCGCCGGTGAGGGCGGCCTGTTCATCGGCTTCCAGCGGGTCGACGGCTACCGCGCTCCGCACTGGCCCGACCAGACCGTGCCCCAGCAGATCCACCTCGACTTCGAGGTCGACGACCTGGACGAGGCGGAGGCACGGCTGCTGACCCTGGGGGCGGCCAAACCGCCCCACCAGCCCGCCCCGGACCGTTGGCGGGTCCTGACAGACCCAGCGGGCCACCCGTTCTGCCTGCTGCCCCGGCGTTAGGGCCTGCCCGGCGGGGCGTCCCGTCGCCACGGCACCCCGCCGCGGTGCGGAGAACGAGCGCTGGTCATCCGCGCAGGTGCTCGAACGCCTCGTCGAGGTCACTGACGAAATCCCGCCACGACGGAAGACAGGCCACCGGCCCTTCGGGATCCAGCAGTTCGAGCATGCGCAGCCGGTGCTGCGGGAATCGCTTCTGGAACTGGGCAAGGCGACGCCCTTTGTACTCGCTTGCCCGTGCGAGCGAGTCCTTGAGCAGTTGCTTGGGGTCAGTGACCCTTTCCGCCGCAGTGCCTTGGGGGAGATCGAGGGTGACACGACCGCGTGGATTCTCGGCGACCTGGCGCAGACATGCCTCATCGAGAAGCAGCCAGGCTTCGAGCATGCGGACAGGTACCACGGCCACGTGCCGGAGGCCGGGCCACTCCGCGCGCACTGCTTCTTCGATCTCGACCCGGCGGTGTCGGGCGGGACCCCGGTCGGCATCCCGTTGCACCACCACCAAGTCATACGTGCCGTTCAAATCACGGGCCGCTCGCAGTTTGTCCCGGACGGAATGGCCGATCGGCAGCCGCAGCAGGCCGAAGTCGGGGACAGTGATCGAGACATGGAGACCCTTGCGCGCGGCAATGGATTCGATGTGCGGCACGAGGCCGTTGTCACTGCTGCCCTCGCCGATGAACAGGACATGAGCGGTCACGCGACCCCCCAGTCGAGAGTGAGCTGCGCTCCGACGGGGGTGGTGAGGTACGGCAGGACGTCGGCCTTTGTCACGAAGTCGCTGCCGCCCCTCGTCGTCCGCCACGTCTCGGCGAGTGGACGCAGACGCAGCGCTCGGTTCAGCGAGCCGTTCTCGGACTGGTGAATCGCGGTGTCGGCGAACAGGAGGTCCTCGGGATTGACGAGCTGCACGACGCCGGGGGAGTGCGTGTTGATCAGTACCTGCCGGAACGGGTTGTCCGTCCCGGGTTCCTCCGTCGGGTCGACGGCAAGGTCCTGGACGAGGTCGACCATGGCGTTGAGGTTCGCGGGATGAATACCGTTCTCGGGCTCCTCCATGCAGATCAGACCGCGCACGGACGTGTCTTCCAGCAGGACGCACAGAGCCAGGAAGCGCAGGGTGCCCTCGGACAGGCTGCGTGCGGGCAGCGTCATGCCGGCCACCTCGCGCACGTTGACTGTGAGAAGCTCCCGGACCTCGTCCTGATCGACGTCCAGATCGCGGATATGGATACCCGTCAGGTCCGAGAGGCGCCCCGCGACTCTCGCGTACACCTGGCCTGGGTCCGCGTCGGGGGTGCCATGGGCCACCCGGAAGAGCGTCGCGGGCAAGTGGGAGCCGTCAGCGCCCATCACCTGCGGGTCGACGTACCGGTCGGACCTGCGCAGAGCCGATGGCTCAAGAGCGAGCCGTCGCCATGACTGCATCTCGCGGCGAGCCGCCAGGATGGTGGGGTCGTCACTGCTGGTGATGGTGGAGACGACGGTCGCGGGCGCCCGGGACGCCGCGGCCGGCTTGGGCTGACCCCGGCTGCCACCGTCCTGATGGATCCTGACGACCGACTCACCGGCTTCGTTCGTCGTCGAGATGAAGGGGGCGCCGCTGCGGTGACCCTGGATCACGACGTTGCGGAACTGTTTCGCGCTGTGGCGGAACAGGAGGTGCTGGGGGGCCTTGCCCTTCGTGATGTGGCTCAGCGTCTCGTGCAGGAGGGTGAGCCGACCGAATCGGTCCAGGCCGGACGGTTCCTGGTAGCCCACCTCGAGCTCATATCGCAGGAACGTGGTCGTGGCCTTCGCCGCCCGGCCGAAGTCGTCCTCCGTGTGCAGCGGGACGATCATCTCGGCGGCGAACTTCATCCGGTGATGGCCGGGCGCGAAGCCCTTCCAGAAGAGGTCACGGGGGTCGCCATGACGCTCGCCGTGCACGCCGCGGACTTCCTGCGCCGCCTCCATCATCGACTGGTCGGCGAGCAGGGAGAGGAACTGGATGGCGTCGAAAACGTTCGACTTGCCGGTGCCGTTCTCTCCTGCGATGCAGGTGAAGGGGCCGAAGTCGATGGACAGGTTCAGCAGGTTCTTGAACCCGTGGACTTCGAGGCGGGTCAGCATGCTGTCTCCGGGGGCTCGCCAGGCGGGTTCGACAAGCCTACTTGTGGCGGACGTCACGAGCCTTTGTGCCGGTGGCCCCCACCTGCGCTCGGCCACGCCCGAGTTGTCCCGGCCGGCGAGTGGACAGCGCTTCCCGTGCCGCCGCTGAGTGATTGCAGGTGATCGGTCGGTCAGGACGCAGCCGGCGTGATTCCGACGCGGGTGGGAAACGCTCGGGCACGGCCGCGGTGGTTCAGCCGGTGGGGTGGCTGTCTCCGTCGGTGGCCGGTGCGGGGTGGCCGACCAGCATCGCCGCCGTGCCCGCGACCCGTGTCAGGAACACGGTGGCCGAGGCCGGTCCCGGCGGCAGTTTCAGCCGGCGGATCAGTTCCTCCGGCATGAGGGCCGCGCCGCGCTTCTTCACCGTCACGGTGCCGACGCCGCGGTCGCGCAGGTGGGCGCGCAGCCGTTTCACGTTGAACGGCAGCACGTCGTCCAGCGCGTAGGCCGTGGTGAACGGGTCGGCGGGCGGCGGGGGGCCGTCCGTCGTGATGTAGGCGATCGTCGGGTCGAGCAGCCGGCCGCCGAGACGCTCGGCCGCCTCCGCGACGAGGTGGGCGCGGATCACGGCGCCGTCCGGCTCGTGCAGCCAGCGGCCCGGCGGCCCGGCGGGCGCCCGACGCTCTCCGGTGCCGGTGAGGACGGCGCCGCCCGGCAGCAGCGTCGCGGAACGCGGTGGCGCGCCGGCGCCCGTGCCGAACCACAGGACGGCCTCCTTCACCTCGCCCCGGTGCGACACCCACTCGGCGACCGCGCCGTCCGGCACCGCCTCGTGCGGGATGCCGGGGGCGGTCTTCAGGGCGGCGTACGGTACGTGGCGGGCCGCGGCGACGGCCCAGGACAGCGGCGGCAGGTACGCCTCGGGGTCGAAGATCCGGCCGCGCCCGCCGCGCCGCGCCGGGTCGGCGAACAGCGCGTCGAACCCGGCGAGACGCGCAGCCGTCCCGATGTCCGTGACGTCGGCGTGCCGCACCTCGATGCGGTCGCCGAGCCCGAGGGCCTCGGCGTTCGCCTCGGCCACGGCACAGGTCAGGGGGTCGCGGTCGACGGCGAGGACGGAGATCCCGGCGCGGGCCAGCGCGATGGCGTCACCGCCGATGCCGCAGCCGAGGTCCGCCAGGTGCCGTACGCCGAGGGCCGCGAACCGGCCGGCGCGCCAGGCGGCGACGGGGGCGCGCGTCGCCTGCTCCACGCCGCCGGGCGTGAAGTACATGCGTGCCGCGTCGGCGCCGAACTTGGCCGCCGCCCGCTGCCGCAGCCGGGCCTGCGCGACCGCGGCCGTGACGAGGGCCGGCGGGTGGGTGCGGCGCAGCCGGGTGACCGCGGCGAGCTCCCCGTCCGGCGGGAGGTCGCGCAGGACGGCCAGGAGGTCCTGGCCCGTTCCGGTCAGCAGCGCGCGGAACGCGGCGGCGGGGTCGGCGGGGTCGTTCGGTGCAGCCACACGGGTCATTCTCCCCGGTCGCCCGGACCGGCGTTCGGGGGCGGGGCGGGCGCCGGTGGCACCATCCCGAACCATGAAGATGATCGGACAAGTACGACAAAACGATCATATGGAAACCGGTGGGGAGAGCAGGGGGCCGGCCGGGCCGCCCGCACGCCCGGGCCCACGACGGATCCGCCGCTGCCTCGCCCTCGGCGGCGCGGCGATACTCGCGCTCACCTGCGCGGGACCCGGCCTCCCCGCCCACCTGCTCGGCCTCCGGCAGACGGACGCCGGCCCGGACCACCGCCTGTCCGCCACCGTCGACGGCGCACCCAAGGCGTCCGCCGCCACGTCCGTGCCGCTGCTCACCGTCCCGGGGCGGGCGAGCGAGCGGGCCGCCCGCGTGACCGAGGGGTACGCGCGGGCGCTGGAGCGCGAGCACGCCCGGCGGGTCACCGCCGCCCGCGCCTGGGGGCTGCGCGCCGTCCCCCTGCGCGCCCCGGAGCCGCCGGAGGAGAAGCCGGAACTCACCACCGAGCCCGGGCACATCACCGGCCCCGGTCTGCCCCCGGTCATCGTCGGCGTTCCCACCGACGAGAAGATCGTCTTCCTCACCATCGACGACGGCGCCGAGAAGGACCCCGCGCTGCTGCGCATGCTCGACGACCTCGGCATCCCCTACACCGGCTTCCTCGCCGACGAGGTCGCCCGCGAGGACTACGGCTATTTCCGCGACGCCCTCGCCGACGGCCACACCGGCCAGAACCACTCGCTCAACCACCGCGAGATGACCCGCCTCAGCTACGCCGAGCAGCTCGCCGAGATCTGCGGCCAGCAGGCCGTGCTCGAACGCGAACTCGGGCAGCGCCCCACCCTCTTCCGGCCGCCGTACGGCGCCTACGACGCGAACACCCTCCGCGCCGCCGCCGAGTGCGGCGCCGAGGTCGTCCCGCTGTGGGCGGAGGAGGCGTTCCCCGACCGGATGGAGTACGGCCGCCCCGACGGCAGGCTGCACCCGGGCGACATCATCCTCACCCACTTCAGGGGCGAGGGGGAGTGGGACGGCAGCATGACCGACCTGCTCCGGCGCGTCCTCGACACCGTCACCGAACAGGGGTTCGCCATCGCCCGTTTGGAAGACTACGTGTGACGTCCCCGCGCGCCGGAGCCGCCGGCGCGCCCGTCGTGACCTGCGGCGCGCCGCCCGGGGCCGGTCCACGGGGCGCGCCGTCGGCGCGTTGGCACTCTAGTTGACTGAGTGCTAACGGACGCATAGTCTCGACGCTGGCACTCTTCATGCGAGAGTGCCAGCTACGCGCGACGGGCGGACTCGGCACCCGCGACGACGGGTCCACCAGGTCGCCATCCAGCCATAGAAGCCCCGTGAGATCTCCGAAGGGGGAGGTCGGATCGTGACGACCGCCAGCAAGGTTGCCATCAAGCCGCTCGAGGACCGCATCGTGGTCCAGCCGCTCGACGCCGAGCAGACCACGGCCTCGGGCCTGGTCATCCCGGACACCGCCAAGGAGAAGCCCCAGGAGGGCACCGTCCTTGCCGTCGGCCCCGGCCGCTTCGAGGACGGCAACCGCCTGCCGCTCGACGTGAAGGTCGGCGACGTGGTGCTGTACAGCAAGTACGGCGGCACCGAGGTCAAGTACAACAACGAGGAGTACCTCGTCCTCTCCGCTCGCGACGTGCTCGCGATCATCGAGAAGTAGGGCGACGCAGACGCGGCGCACCACCGTGCCCCGGTACCCGAGCCGGCCCGTCCGGCAGGCCGGGTCCCGGGGCACGGCCTCGACGCGCGCGCACCGCCCACGTCCGGCCCAGAGTCAAAGGCACAAGGGACACCCACAGCCATGGCGAAGATCCTGAAGTTCGACGAGGACGCCCGGCGCGCCCTCGAGCGCGGCGTGAACCAGCTCGCCGACGCCGTCAAGGTGACCATCGGCCCCAAGGGCCGCAATGTCGTCATCGACAAGAAGTTCGGCGCCCCGACCATCACGAACGACGGCGTCACCATCGCCCGTGAGGTCGAGACCGAAGACCCGTACGAGAACCTCGGCGCGCAGCTCGTCAAGGAGGTCGCGACCAAGACCAACGACGTCGCGGGTGACGGCACCACCACCGCGACCGTCCTGGCGCAGGCGCTGGTGCGCGAGGGTCTGCGGAACGTCGCCGCCGGCGCGTCCCCCTCCGGCCTCAAGCGCGGCATCGACGCCGCCGTCGCCGCGGTCGCCGAGGACCTGAAGGCCAGCGCCCGCCCGATCGACTCCAAGGAGGACATCGCCGCGGTCGCCGCCCTGTCCGCCCAGGACAAGAAGGTCGGCGAGCTGATCGCCGAGGCGATGGACAAGGTCGGCAAGGACGGTGTCATCACCGTCGAGGAGTCCCAGACCTTCGGGCTCGACCTGGAATTCACCGAGGGCATGGCGTTCGACAAGGGCTACCTGTCGCACTACATGGTCACCGACCAGGAGCGCATGGAGGCCGTCCTCGACGACCCCTACATCCTGATCCACCAGGGCAAGATCTCCTCCATCCAGGACCTCCTGCCGCTGCTGGAGAAGATCATGCAGGCCGGTTCCTCCCGGCCGCTGCTGATCATCGCCGAGGACGTGGACGGCGAGGCGCTGTCCACCCTGGTCGTCAACAAGATCCGCGGCACGTTCAACTCGGTCGCCGTCAAGGCCCCGGGCTTCGGCGACCGCCGCAAGGCGATGCTGGGCGACATGGCCACCCTCACCGGCGGCCAGGTCATCTCCGAGGAGGTCGGCCTCAAGCTCGACCAGGTCGGGCTCGACGTCCTCGGCAGCGCGCGCCGCGTCACCGTGACGAAGGACGACACCACCATCGTCGACGGCGCCGGCCAGTCCGCCGACATCGAGGCCCGGGTCGCCCAGATCCGCGCCGAGATCGAGAACACCGACTCCGACTGGGACCGCGAGAAGCTCCAGGAGCGCCTCGCGAAGCTCGCCGGCGGCGTGTGCGTCATCCGTGTCGGCGCCGCCACCGAGGTGGAGCTGAAGGAGAAGAAGCACCGTCTGGAGGACGCCATCTCGGCCACCCGCGCGGCGGTCGAGGAGGGCATCGTCCCCGGCGGCGGCGCCTCCCTCGTGCACTCGGCGAAGGTCCTGGAGGGCGACCTCGGCCGCACCGGCGACGAGGCGACCGGTGTCGCGATCGTCCGCCGCGCCGCCGTCGAGCCGCTGCGCTGGATCGCGGAGAACGCCGGCCTTGAGGGCTACGTCATCACCTCCAAGGTCGCCGACCTGGACAAGGGGCAGGGCTACAACGCCGCCACCGGTGTCTACGGCGACCTGGTCAAGGACGGCGTCATCGACCCGGTGAAGGTCACCCGCTCCGCCCTGCAGAACGCGGCCTCCATCGCCTCCCTCCTCCTCACCACCGAGACCCTCGTGGTGGAGAAGAAGGAAGAGGAGCCGGAGCAGGCCGCCGGCCACGGCCACGGCCACTCGCACTGAACCGCCGGCCGCCGACCGCGGCCCCGGCGTCCCGTGGGGCCGCCCGCTCCCCCGAGGGGGAACGGGCGGCCCCACCGGCCTGTCACGCGCCGTCCGGTGTCCCGCCCCGCTTCGGCCCGTACTTCCGGCCGGCCCGTGACGAGATGCCGCCGAGCGCGCTCCGCGGGACGAGCCGGGCCGCACCCATCAGCGCCCGGTAGCGCAGGTCGGGGATGCTGACCGTCCGGCCGCGCCCCAGGTCCCGCAGCGCCGCGTCCACCACGCGGTCGGCGTCGAGCCACATCCAGCCCGGGATGCTGTCGGTCCGCATGCCCGCCCGGCCGTGGAACTCCGTCCGCACGAACCCCGGACACAGCGCCATCAGCCGCACCCCGCTGCCCGCGAGGTCACGGGCGGCGCCCTCCGTGAACTGCACCACCCACGCCTTCGACGCGCCGTACGTCCCGCGCGGCAGGAACGCCGCGACCGACGCCACGTTCACCACGCCGCCGCGCCCGCGCTCCTGCATCGGCACGGCGGCGGCCGAGGTGAGCCGCAGCACGGCCTCGCAGTGCACCTTCAGCATCCGCAGCTCGTCGGCGACCGGCGCCTTGAGGTAGCGTCCGCGCAGCCCGAACCCCGCGTTGTTGACGAGGAGGCCGACGGGCCGCGCGTGGTCGGCGAGCCGTTCCTCGACCGCCGCGATGCCGTCGTCGGTGGCGAGGTCGGCGCGCAGGACGTCCACCTCGACGCCGTGCCGGTCGTGCAGTTCCGCGGCCCGGCGCCGCAGCGCGTCCCTGTCCCGCGCGACGAGCACCAGGTCGTGCCGGTCGCGGGCCAGCCGGTGGGCGAAGGCGGCGCCGATCCCGGCGGTGGCGCCCGTCACCAAAGCAGTTGTCATACCGGGGACGGTAGTGGTCCCGCGGGCGTCGTTCCCAGGGGCGCGGGTCAGACGGTCCCGTCGCCGTCCCCGTACGGGCCGCCGCCCGCGTCGGCGTACGCCTCCTCGCGGGCCGCCGTGCGCGCGGGGGAGCGCACGAGATCACGGCGCGCGCGGCCGAGCAGCTCCTCGCGCTCGTCCTCGGTCAGCCCGCCCCACACGCCGTACGGCTCGCGGACGGACAGGGCGTGCGCGGCGCACTCGGACCGGACGGGGCAGCGCATGCAGACCTCCTTCGCCGCCTCCTCCCGGGACGTGCGCGCGGCGCCGCGCTCCCCCTCGGGATGGAAGAACAGCGAGCTGTCCACGCCCCGGCAGGCAGCGAGGAGCTGCCAGTCCCACAGGTCGGCGTTCGGGCCGGGAAGGCGGGAGAAATCTGCCATGACAGGTGTCCCATCATCATCGGTCGTCTTCGGTACCGCAGCCGGAGTAGATGTAAATATGACTACCCGCTGAATATATCCATAGACACCCAAAGATGGGCAGCAAGGTCTAAAAAGGGCAAAAATGAATGTTCGGCGCGTCAGGTCAACCGCGGCTGCCCCGTGACAGAGCCCTCACGTAGAGTGCTCTCACTCTGTGGTTGGCGACCGTAACTCTTTCGGGTGACCGTCGTTGAGAGGGCGGAAGCGGTTTGACGGCGGCCATCGCGGCTCGCCGGCCGCACAGGTGACGACACACAACTGCCTGGAGGCACAAGGTGATGCCCATCAGCTGCGGAGGGCGGCCATGACTTCCGTCCTCGTCTGCGACGACTCCCCCCTGGCCCGGGAGGCGCTGCGCCGCGCGGTCGCGACCGTGCCCGGCGTCGAGCGGGTCACGACGGCGGCCAACGGCGAGGAAGTGCTCCGCCGCTGGGGTGCCGACCGTTCCGACCTGATCCTCATGGACGTCCGTATGCCCGGCCTCGGCGGTGTTGAGACCGTCCGCCGGCTGCTGTCCGCCGATCCGGGGGCGCGCATCATCATGCTCACCGTCGCGGAGGACCTCGACGGCGTGGCGCTCGCCGTCGCGGCGGGCGCGCGCGGCTACCTCCACAAGGACGCCTCCCGCGCCGAGCTGCGCGCCACGGTCACCCAGGCCCTGGCCGACCCGACCTGGCGGCTCGCCCCGCGCCGTCTGCGCTCCTCGGACATGGGGGCCGCCCCGACGCTCACCGCGCGCGAGATCCAGGTGCTCGAGGGCATGAGCCACGGCCGGTCCAACGCGGAGATCGGCCGGGAGCTCTTCCTGTCCGAGGACACGGTCAAGACGCACGCGCGCCGGCTGTTCAAGAAGCTCGGCGCCTCCGACCGCGCACACGCGGTGGCCCTGGGCTTCCGCTGGGGTCTGGTCCGCTGACGCGCCCCGGGGAGGGGCCGGACGGGGAGCGCGGCGCGCGCCGTCACCCCCCGTCCGGCGGGAGCGGACTCAAAACGTCCGGCGTTGACGCATCCTTGAAGGCATGACGCTCCTTGGGGACGAGCCGGCCAGGCGTGAGGGGAGGGCAGCCCGGAGCATGACTCTGAGCGCCCCCGCACATAACGCTTCGACGCACAACTCCGCCCGCGGTGACACGGACCGCGCGGCGAGGGTGCACCATGGACCGATGCGCGACGACGAGGCCACGGGGATAGGGACCCTCGTGCATCGTGCGGCCGGCGGCGACGCCCAGGCCACCCACGACCTGCTGGCCCATGTGCATCCGCTTGCCCTCCGCTACTGCAGGACGCGGCTCGCCCGCCTGCCCGGAGAGGCCCGCCACTTCGTGGACGACCTCGCGCAGGAGGTGTGCCTCGCGGTCCTGTGCGCCCTGCCGCGCTACCGCGACACCGGGCGGCCGTTCGACGCGTTCGTCGTGGCCATCGCCCACCACAAGATCGCGGATCTCCAGCGCGCGGCCCTGCGGCGTCCCGGCAGCACCGCCGTCCCCTCCGACGAGATGCCCGAGCGGCCCGACGACTCCCTCGGTCCCGAGGAGCGCGCCCTCCAGAGCAGCGACGCGGAGTGGGCGCGCCGCCTCCTCGCGAACCTCCCGGAGCACCTGCGCGAGCTGGTGCTGCTGCGGGTCGCGATCGGGCTCACCGCGGAGGAGACCGGGGAGAAGCTCGGCATGTCGCCGGGCGCGGTCCGGGTCGCGCAGCACCGTGCCCTGACGCGGCTGCGCGCGCTCGCCGGCCGCTGACCCGGCCCGTGGCGCCCGCCCGTGACGGGTGCCACTGAGGGCCGCGTCACAGGCCCCGCTTCCGGGCGGTCCGCACCTTCGGCGGGGCCGTAGCATGGAGAACCGGGCCCGTACAGGCCCGGAGGGAGTGGATCTCGGGTGCGGGAAAGGCAGTC
Organism: Streptomyces sp. RFCAC02; assembly: GCF_004193175.1. Lineage (NCBI taxonomy): Bacteria > Bacillati > Actinomycetota > Actinomycetes > Kitasatosporales > Streptomycetaceae > Streptomyces > Streptomyces sp. RFCAC02. Next base: position 3,679,675 of record NZ_SAUH01000001.1, read on the forward strand.
ATGACTGGTTACGCGGGTGAGGTACCGGAGAAGTTCGCGACGCTCGGGCTGACGTTCGACGATGTGCTGCTGCTGCCGGGCGCCGCCGATCTCGCCCCCCAGGACATCGACACCTCCACGCGGCTCTCGCGCAACGTCCGGGTGAACGTGCCGCTCCTCTCGGCCGCCATGGACCGGGTCACGGAGGCGCGGATGGCCATCGCCATGGCCCGGCAGGGCGGCGCCGGCGTCCTCCACCGCAACCTGTCGATCGCCGAGCAGGCGGCGCAGGTGGACCGGGTGAAGCGCTCCGAGTCCGGCATGGTCACCGACCCGATCACGATCCGTCCCGACGCGACGCTGCGCGAGGCCGACGAGCTGTGCGGCCGCTACCGCATCAGCGGCGTCCCGGTGACGGACGCGGCGGGCCGCCTGCTGGGCATCGTGACCAACCGCGACATGGCCTTCGAGTCGGACCGCGCCCGCGCCGTGCGCGAGGTCATGACGCCGATGCCGCTGGTCACCGGCCGGGTCGGGATCTCCGCCGAGGACGCGGTGGAGCTGCTGCGCCGCCACAAGATCGAGAAGCTGCCGCTGGTCGACGAGGAGAACCGGCTGCGGGGCCTGATCACCGTCAAGGACTTCGTCAAGGCCGAGAAGTACCCGAACGCCGCGAAGGACGCCGAGGGCCGGCTCATCGTCGGCGCCGCGGTCGGCGTCGCCGGTGACGCGTACGAGCGCGCGCAGGCGCTCATCGAGGCCGGTGTGGACTTCCTCGTCGTGGACACGGCGCACGGGCACTCGCGGCTCGTCCCGGAGATGGCCGCCAAGATCAAGTCGAACCACGACCGGGTCGACGTCATCGCCGGCAACGTCGCGACGCGCGATGGCGCCCAGAGCCTCGTGGACGCCGGTGTCGACGGCATCAAGGTCGGTGTCGGCCCCGGCTCGATCTGCACCACCCGGGTGGTCGCGGGCGTCGGCGTGCCGCAGGTGACGGCCATCCACGAGGCGTCCCTCGCCGCCCGCGCGGCCGGTGTCCCGGTGATCGGCGACGGCGGTCTCCAGTACAGCGGCGACATCGCGAAGGCCCTCGCGGCCGGCGCCGACACGGTGATGCTGGGCAGCCTCCTCGCGGGCTGCGAGGAGTCGCCGGGCGAGCTGAAGTTCATCAACGGCAAGCAGTGGAAGTCGTACCGCGGCATGGGGTCGCTCGGCGCCATGCAGACGCGCGGCGACCGGCGCTCGTACTCGAAGGACCGCTACTTCCAGGACGAGATCGGCGAGGACGACAAGCTGATCCCCGAGGGCATCGAGGGCCAGGTGCCCTACCGCGGCCCGCTCGCCTCCGTCGTGCACCAACTGGTCGGCGGCCTGCACCAGTCGATGTACTACCTCGGCTGCCGCACGGTTCCCGAGGTCCAGGAGAACGGCCGGTTCGTCCGCATCACGTCGGCCGGGCTGAAGGAGAGCCACCCGCACGACATCCAGATGACGGCCGAGGCCCCCAACTACGCCGGTCGGTGAGGCGGGGATACTGGACACCGGCCGGCCCGTCCGGCCGGTGTGAGGACATGCCGTGGACCGGCGAGAAAGGCTCTGGACGTGACTGAGATCGAGATCGGACGCGGGAAGCGCGGGCGGCGGGCCTACGCCTTCGACGACATCGCCGTGGTGCCCAGCCGGCGGACGCGCGACCCGAAGGAGGTCTCGATCGCCTGGCAGATCGACGCCTACCGGTTCGAGCTGCCGTTCCTGGCCGCCCCGATGGACTCCGTCGTCTCGCCGGCGACCGCGATCGCCATCGGCGAACTGGGCGGCCTCGGGGTGCTGAACCTCGAAGGGCTCTGGACGCGCTACGAGGACCCGGCCCCGCTGCTGGCCGAGATCGCCGAGCTGCCCGAGGAGAGCGCCGGGCGGCGCATGCAGGAGATCTACGCGGCGCCGATCCAGGAGGAGCTGATCTTCCGGCGCATCCGCGAGGTGCGCGAGTCGGGCGTCGTCACGGCCGCCGCGCTGTCGCCGCAGCGGACGGCGCAGTTCTCGAAGGCCGTGCTGGACGCGGGCGTGGACATCTTCGTGATCCGCGGCACCACGGTGTCGGCGGAGCACGTGTCCGGCGCCGCCGAGCCGCTGAACCTGAAGCAGTTCATCTACGAGCTGGACGTCCCCGTGATCGTCGGCGGCTGCGCCACGTACACGGCGGCGCTCCACCTGATGCGGACGGGCGCCGCCGGCGTGCTCGTCGGCTTCGGCGGCGGCGCGGCCCACACCACGCGCAACGTCCTCGGCATCCAGGTGCCGATGGCGACGGCGGTGGCCGATGTGGCCGCCGCCAGGCGCGACTACCTGGACGAGTCCGGCGGCCGGTACGTCCACGTCATCGCGGACGGCGGCGTGGGCTGGTCGGGCGACCTGCCGAAGGCCGTCGCGTGCGGCGCCGACGCCGTGATGATCGGGTCGCCGCTGGCCCGCGCGACCGACGCGCCCGGGCGCGGCCACCACTGGGGCATGGAGGCCGTCCACGAGGACGTGCCGCGCGGCAAGAAGGTGCACCTCGGGACCGTCGGCACCACGAAGGAGATCCTGACGGGTCCCTCGCACACGCCCGACGGGTCGATGAACTTCTTCGGCGCCCTGCGCCGCGCGATGGCGACGACGGGCTACTCCGAGCTGAAGGAGTTCCAGCGCGTCGAGGTGACGGTCGCGCGCTCGCGCTGACCCGGTGCCGTCTCAGAGCCGGTGCGCGGCGCCGGCGGGTGTGGCGCCCTGCGTGTCGAGGAGCAGTGGCGCCTTGGCGGCGAGGCCCTGCAGGTCGAAGGTGCTGTGGTGCTGCAGCAGCACCGTCAGGTCGGCGTTCGCCGCCGCCTCGTAGAAGGTGTCGGCCCGGGGCACCGGGGTGCCGCGCACGCGCCAGTCGGTGACGAACGGGTCGTGGTACGTGAGGTGCGCCCCGAGGTCCAGCAGGCGGCGTGCGATCTCGTGCGCGGGAGCGCCCTGTTCGTCCGGGCGGTCGGGCCGTGCGGTCACGCCGAGGAGCAGGACGCGGGCGCCGCGCGCCGACTTGCCGTGCTCGTTGAGGAGGGCGGCGGCGCGGCGGGTGACGTAGGCGGGCATGCGGGCGTTCGTCTGGCGGGCCAGGTCGGCGAGGGGGAGCCGGCGGCCCGGGGGGAGCAGCGGCATGGTGTGTCCGCCGACGCCCGGTCCCGGGCGCAGGTGCTGGAGGCCGGGCGGCCGGGTCTCGGCGCAGCGGACCACGTCCCACAGGTCGATGCCGAGGTCGTGGCAGAGCACGGCCATCTCGTTGGCGAGCGCGATGCCGACGTGGCGGGCGTTCGTCTCCAGGACCTTCACGGCCTCGGCCTCGGCGAGGCCCCGGGCGCGTACGACCTTGTCGGTGAGCCGTCCGTAGAACGCGGCGGCGGCCTCGGTGCAGGCGGAGGTCAGGCCGCCGATGACGCGCGGTCCCGCGCCGTGGTGGGTGCCGCGGGGGGCGGGCGCGGGGTCGGGGTCGGTGCGGGCGGGCGCGTGCGCGAGGTGGAAGTCGCGGCCGGCACGCAGCCCGGATCCCGCTTCGAGGAGGGGGCGCAGGACGTTCTCCGTGGTGCCGGGCGTGACGGCGGATTCGAGGACGACGAGCGTGCGGGGGCGGAGGCGCGGGGCCAGGTCGGACGCGGCGGCGCGCAGGGCGGTGAGGTCGGGCGCGTGATCGTGGCCCGGCGGGGTAGGGGCACAGATCAGAGCGGTGCGGACCCGGCCGAGGACGGCGGGGTCGCTCGTGGCGCGGAAGCCGGCGGCGAGCATGCGGCGCAGGTCCCCGGTGGAGAGGGAACCGTCCGACGGCGGACGGCCGGCGTTGAGGCGTGCGGCGGCGCGGGGATCGGAGGTGAAGCCCACGGTGCCGATGCCGGCGGCGGTGGCGGCCTGGGCGGCGGGCAGTCCGAGGTGCCCCGGGCAGAGAACGGCGAGGTCGGCGGGCATATCGGTCGGGCTCCCTTCTGCCCATATGCACTTCAAGTCAGCTTAGGGGCATATATGACAGTTGGGGTTGATTGACCCCGGGCGGCGGGCTGTGGCGCGCCGATCCGGGGGAACTGGGGGAGCATCGGGGAATGGGCCGCACGTGGCCGGACGGATTGCTCCTCGCCCCGCGCGGGGCGAGGCGGACAGGGAGGTACGTGTGAGGACTGCCGCACTGGGACCCGACCAGCGGGCCGGGGCGCTCGCCCGGATGGCCGAGAGCGAACTGGACGTGCTGGTCGTGGGCGGCGGTGTGGTCGGCGCCGGCACGGCGCTGGACGCCGTGACGCGCGGTCTCAGCACGGGCCTCGTGGAGGCGCGCGACTGGGCGTCGGGCACGTCGAGCCGCTCCAGCAAGCTGATCCACGGCGGGCTGCGCTACCTGGAGATGCTGGACTTCGGCCTGGTCCGCGAGGCGCTGAAGGAACGCGGCCTGCTGCTGAGCCGCATCGCGCCGCACCTCGTGCGCCCCGTCCCGTTCCTGTACCCGCTGAAGCACCGCGGGTGGGAGCGGCTGTACGCGGGCTCGGGCGTGGCGCTGTACGACGCGATGTCCGTCTCGTCGGGGCACGGGCGCGGGCTCCCGACGCACCGGCACCTGAGCAGGAGCCAGGCGCTGCGCGTCGCGCCGTGCCTGAAGAAGGACACGCTGGTCGGTGCCCTCCAGTACTACGACGCGCAGGTGGACGACGCCCGGTTCGTCGCGACGCTGGTCCGCACGGCCGCCGGGTACGGCGCGCACGTCGCGAACCGCGCCCGTGTCACGGAGTTCCTGCGCGAGGGTGAGCGCGTCGTCGGCGTGCGGATCAAGGACATCGAGCTGGACGGCACGTACGAGGTGCGCGCCCGGCAGGTCGTCAACGCGACCGGCGTCTGGACCGACGACACGCAGGGCATGATCGCCGAGCGCGGCCAGTTCCACGTGCGGGCGTCCAAGGGCATCCACCTCGTCGTGCCGAAGGACCGCATCCACTCCACGACCGGCCTGATCCTGCGGACCGAGACGAGCGTCCTGTTCGTGATCCCGTGGGGCAGGCACTGGATCGTCGGCACGACCGACACCGCCTGGGACCTCGACAAGGCGCACCCGGCGGCCTCCAGCGCGGACATCGACTACCTGCTGGAGCACGTCAACCGCGTGCTCGCCGTGCCGCTGACGCGCGACGACGTCGAGGGCGTCTACGCGGGGCTGCGGCCGCTGCTCGCCGGCGAGTCGGACGCCACGAGCAAGCTGTCCAGGGAGCACACGGTCGCCCACCCCGTCCCCGGGCTCGTGGTCGTCGCCGGCGGCAAGTACACGACGTACCGGGTGATGGCGAAGGACGCGGTGGACGCCGCCGTCCACGGGCTCGACCGGCGGGTCGCCGCCTGCTGCACCGAGGAGGTGCGCCTCGCGGGGGCCGAGGGCTACCACGCCCTGTGGAACGCGCGGGCCGCCCTCGCGTCGCGCGCCGGCCTGCACGTGGCGCGCGTGGAACACCTGCTCCACCGGTACGGCTCGATGGCCGAGGAGGTCCTCGACCTCGTCGCCGCCGACCCGGTGCTCGGCGAGCCGCTGCCGGCGGCCGACGACTACCTGAAGGCGGAGATCGTCTACGCCTGCACGCACGAGGGCGCACGGCACGTCGAGGACGTCCTGACCCGGCGGACGCGCATCAGCATCGAGACGTTCGACCGCGGCACGCGCAGCGCGCGGCTGTGCGCCGAGCTGATGGCGGGCGTCCTCGGCTGGACGCCGCAGCAGGTGGAGCGCGAGGTCGAGCACTACGAGAAGCGGGTCGAGGCGGAGCGCGAGTCCCAGCTCCAGCCCGACGACAGGACGGCGGACGCCGCGCGGCTCGGCGCTCCGGACACGGCACCCCTGTGACCGGTGCGGCGGCGGTGACGGGCCGGTGGCAGCCCCTGACACGGGTTCACGCGCTGTGCCGCGCCCGGCGGTCCGGCTGTCGGCCGGATGGGTGACAATAACCGGGGCAGCCGGAGGGGACACGAACGCATGGGCCAACGCAGCGGGGACAACGAGGCACGGGACTCGGCGCCGGACGGCGGCGCCGGGGGCGACGCGGCCAAGGGGAAGAGCGGCGACACGGTCGACGACACCCCGGTGGACGCGCGGACCGGCGCGTCCGGCGGCGACGCCGGTGACGGCACCGGCGGCGGCCGCCTGCTGAGCGGCCGTTACCGCCTGGGCTCGGTCGTCGGCCGCGGCGGCATGGGCACGGTCTGGCGCGCCACCGACGAGGTGCTCGGGCGCACGGTCGCGGTGAAGGAGCTGCGCATAGCGGCCGGTGTGGACGACGCGGAGCGCCGCCACATGATCACCCGCACCCTGCGCGAGGCGAAGGCCATCGCCGCGATCCGCAGCCAGAGCGTCGTCACCATCTACGACATGGTCGACGAGGGCGACCGGCCGTGGATCGTCATGGAGCTGGTCGAGGGCCGCTCGCTGGCCGACATCATCCGCCGCGACGGCCCGATGGACCCGCGCGACGCCGCCAGGATCGGCCTGGCCATCCTCGACGTCCTGCGCGCCGCGCACGCCGCCGGCATCGTCCACCGCGACGTCAAGCCGTCCAACGTCCTGGTCGCCGAGGAGAACGGGCGCGTCGTCCTGACCGACTTCGGCATCGCCAAGGTCGAGGGCGACCCGTCCGTCACCTCCACCGGCATGCTCGTCGGCGCGCCCTCGTACATCTCGCCCGAGCGCGCCAAGGGCGAGCAGCCGGGGCCGCCCGCCGACATGTGGTCCCTGGGCGCGCTGCTCTACTGCTGCGTCGAGGGCCGCCCGCCGTACGACGAGGGCGGCGCGCTCGCCACGCTGGCCGCCGTCATGCACAACCCGATACGGCCCCCGCGCCGCGCCGGCGCGCTCGCCGAGGTCGTGACGGGCCTGCTCGTGAAGGACCCGGCGACCCGTCTGACGGAGCCGCAGGCCCGTGTCCTGCTGCGGGAGGCACTGACGGCCGAGCCGGGCGACGCGGCCGACCCGACGCTCGTCGTGCCCCTGACGGAGCCCGGGGCCGGGTCCCCGGCCGAGGGCATCGGCCCGGCGGCGCCGCGCCCCCGGCGCCCGGCCGACCGCGCCACGCCCCCGGCCCCCGGTGTCCCGCTGCCCGCCGCCGCGGCCGGCGGGCCGGCCGCGCGGCGGCGCACACTGATCATCGCGGCCGTGGTGGCGGCCGTGCTCCTCGCCGTCATCGGCACGGCCATCGCCACGATGCGCGGCGGTGGCGGCGACAGCGCGGACGACGCGGACGGTCAGGGCGGCGGCGCCACGAACGGCACGTCCCCCGAGCCGGGTGACGACCCGACGGCCGAGGACGAGTCCCCCGCCGGCGAGGCGACGGACGGCGGCGAGGACGAGCCCGACGAGGACGAGGCCGACGAGAACGAGGACGAGCCCGACGAGAACGGGGAGGGCGAGGACCCGCCCGCCACCGAGCCCGGGGACGACGAGGGCACCGGGTCGTCCGACGCCCCGTCCGGCTACGAGGTCGTCACCAACGAGGACTTCCACTTCAGCATCGCCATGCCGGAGGACTGGGAGGCGCTGCGCGGCGCCGGGCAGAACTCCGGGATGATCTACGGTTCGCCCGACGACAGCGCGTACAAGCTCCAGGTGGACTTCAACGGTTCACCCGGCGACGACGCCGAGCAGGCGTGGCGGGACCTGGAGGGCGCGGTCAGCGGCAACAGCACCGACTACCAGCTCCTCGGCATCCAGTCCGTCGAGTGGCGCGACTACCCGTCCGTCGCCGACTGGCAGTTCCAGCGCACCGAGAGCGGCACCAGGGTCCGCGTGCTCGACCGCGGTTTCGTCGTGGACGGCGACCACGGCTACGCGATCATGATCACCTGCCCCGACGACGCCTGGGACGACACCCGGTGCACGACGCTGCGGGAGACGGCCTTCGACACGTTCGAGCCACTCGGCCAATAGTTGTCACGAGAGTTGACGGACCGTGGCCGTGGTACGCCGGTGGCACGTATCGTGAGTCACCGGACTGCCTGAGCGGCGTGCACGGGGTGGGGAGGCATCGTGGATCAGTACGCGGGACGACTGCTCGCCGACCGGTACCGTCTGCCGAGAACGCCGTCCGACGAGTTCGAGCTCGTCGAGTCCCTGGCCTTCGACACCGCGAGCGGCCAGGAGGTCCTCGTCCGGCAGGTGCCGCTGCCCGAGGTCGTGGACGCCGAGGTGCTCGACGGCGGTGCCCGCCCGGCCGGCGGCCCCGGCGCCCGCCGCCCGCGCGACCCCGACCGCGCCACCCGTACGCCCGACGACCCGGTGGTGCGCCGCGCCGTCGAGGCGGCGCTCGCCGCGTCCCGGCTGCCCGACCACCCGCGCCTCGACCAGGTCTTCGACGTCTTCGTGCAGGGCGACGGGCTGTGGATCGTCAGCGAGGCGGTCGCGGCACGCCCGCTGGCCGCCGTCCTGGCGGAGCGGCGCCTCGGCCCCTACCGGGCCGCCGAGGTGGCCGCCGACCTCCTGGCGGCCCTGCGCATCGTCCACGCCCACGGCTGGACCCACCGCAACGTCACGGCACGCACCGTCCTCATCCTGGACGACGGCCGCGCCCTGCTGACCGGCCTGGTCGCGGGGGCGGTCGAGGAAGTCCTGTGCGGGTACGACCCGCTGCCGCCCGCCCCGGGGCAGCGGGACGAGCCGCCCGCCGCACGGCAGCCCGCTCCCCGGCCCGAGCCACCGGCCCGGCCGGGACCCGGCTCGGGCGCCTGGGCACCGGAGAGCTTCGAGCCGTACGACCCGGCTGCCGGCGGCGGGCGCGAGGGCCGGGAGGCGCCGCGTCCTTCGGGCCGCTGGGCCGACGACCCGGGCACCGCGCGCCCGACGCCCGGCGGGCGCGCGGACCGGGAGGCGCCGCGTCCGTCCGGCCGCTGGGCCGACGACACCGCCGGCCCGCGCCCGGTCCCCGGGGCGCGGCAGCCGAGCCCGGGGGAGCGGTGGGACCGTACCGGTGGCGGCGCGGGGGAGCGCGGCCCCGAGCACCCAGGACCGTTCGCCGACGACCCCGCCACCCCACGCCCGGCCCCGGGCGGGCCGCGCCCCGGGGAGCCGTGGGGGCAGCCCGGCGCCGCCGCCCACCGGGAGCCGGGACGGCCCGACCCGTGGGCCGACGAACCCCCCGCCGACCCGGCCGCCCGGGACGCGGCCTGGGGCGACCCCTGGGCCGACGACGCGTCGGGCCTGCCGCCGGCCCCCGAGGGCTGGGAGCGGCGCACCGACGCCGCCGACCCGGGCTCCGGCGCCACCTCGCTGCCGCACCGGCGGCCGGGCGAGGAGGAGCCGCCGCCCGGCGCGAGCGCCGCGCACGGCCCCGGCCCCGGCGCCTCGGTCACCGCCCGGTACGACCGCTGGTCGGACCCGTCGTCGGGCGAGGGGACGGGCGAGCACGCCCTCCCCGCCACCTGGGACTTCGAGGGCGGCGCCGGCGAAGCGGACCCGGCGCGCGGGGACCGTCCAGGACCGGCCGCGCCCGGCGACCGGCCCGACGTCCACGGGCAGCCGCCGGCCGGCGGTGACCGGGCCGCCCGCAGCGGCGCGATCGCGGCCTACCGGGCCGGCACCCGGGCGGGCGCCGCACGGCGCGGCGGCGTGCCGCCCGCCGAACATGCCCCCGGCCGGGCGTCCAGGAGCGGCTGGGAACCGCCGGCCAGGGACCAGGCGCCGCAGGGGCGGCACGTCCCCCCGGGCGAGCAGCCGACCGGACGGCCGGCGCTCCCGGCGCAGCGCGCGGACACGGCTCTCGCCCGTACCGGCGGCTCCGGCGGGCGGTACCGCGGCCCCGAGGGCGCGCTGGCCGCCGAGCGGGCGCGCCAGGCCCGCATCATGGTCGTGGGCGCCGTCACCGAGCGGTGGGCGCCCGAGCAGGCAGGCCCCGTCCACGAGCACTGGCAGCTCGCGCCGCCGGTCGGCCCGGCCGCCGACTTCTGGGCGCTCGGCGCCCTGCTGTTCCGTGCCGTGCAGGGCCACCCGCCCTACCCGGAGGACAGCGCGGCCGAGCTGGTCGAGGCGGTGTGCGCGGAGCAGCCGGCGTTCGCCGAGGACTGCGGGGCGCTGCGGCCGGTCATCGAGTCGCTGCTGCGCCAGGACCCCACCGAGCGGCCGAGGGCCGAGGAGCTGCGGGGGTGGCTGCGGTCGCTGCTGCGCTCGGCGCCCGAGCCGGAGGTCGGCCGCCGCACGGTGACCGCCCCGCCCGCCCTCGAACCCGGCCGGCCGGCCGACCCGCGCCGGCTGCCCATCGTCCGCCGCCGCGGCGAACTGGTCGGCCCCCGGCGCCGTCCGCGCCGCCGCACGGGCGGCGGGCCGCGCAGCCCGCGGCGCCTGGGCCGGATCCTGCTCGTCCTCGTGCTGCTCGGACTCGCGGGCGGGATCGCGTACGTGCTGGCGTTCATGTCGGAGACGGGCGGCACCGGCGGGGGGCGTTCGGCCGGGGACACCACGGCCGGGTCGACGCCCACCGCCGACCCGACCGACGACACCGGTGGCTCCGGCGGCGAGGAGCCGGCCGACCCGACGACCGAGCCGACCGAGGGTGACGCCACCCAGCCGTCGCCCGCCGAGGGCGACCAGGAGCCGGCGCCGCCCCCGTCGGGGTTCTCGGCGCAGGACGACCCGGCCGGTTTCACCCTGACGGTGCCGGACGGCTGGCAGCGGCAGGGCGAGGACGGGGAGGGCCGTGTCACCTACGCGGACGGCTCCCTCACGATCCTCGTCGTGCCCGGCCGGGACGGCTCGGACGCGGCCGGCGCCGACCCGATGGACTACCAGCTCGACGTCCAGCCGGAGCTCGACGCGTTCCGCGACTACCAGTACGGCAGCTCGTCCGGCCTCTTCGAGACGCGCGTGGGGAACGCCGAGATGGCCGAGGGCGTCTTCCGCTGGCGCGAGGACGGCTCCGACGTCGTGGCGTTCAACCGCGTCGTGCTCATCGACGGCGCCTACCACGTCGTCCTCGTGCGCGGCCCGGAGGCGGAGGAGGAGCGCCTCGCCGAGGTGTACGGGGTGACGGCCGACAGCTACCGTCCGGCGGAGTGATCCGCGCCACCCCACCGGCCCCCGTGCGCAACCCCGCCCCCGCCCGGCCGCGTCCCAGTCGGCGGAGGAGTCACCGTTCCGGCACGCGCTTTCCCGCGCGGGCGGGCTACGGTGGCCGGGGGACGACGGGCACCGTGGAGGTGGCGGCATGGCACGGCACATCAGACGCGCGTTCGCGCTGACGGTCGGTGGTGTCCTGCTGCTGATCGGCGTGGCGCTGCTCGTCCTGCCGGGGCCGGGGATGCTGCTGGTGCTGGCGGGGCTCGTCGTGCTGGCGCGCGAGTTCCCCAGCGTCGACCGTCACATCGAGCCGGTCCGGGTGCGGGCCGTGTGGGCGTCGGAGGAGAGCGTGTCGTCGCCCTGGCGGATCGCCGGGTCCGTGCTGGCCGCGCTGTGCCTGATCGGTGCCGGGATCGTGTGGGGCGTGGTGCCCGGCCTGCCGTTCGAGGGCTGGAGCGTCGGCTCGGGGCTGATCCTGTCGGGCATCGTGCTGGCGGTGCTGCTGGTGTGGAGCTACCGCCAGGTCCGCGCCAAGCGGGAGTCCGTCCTCACGCACGGCGGCGGCGACCACGACGAGCACTGACCCGCACGACTGCCGGGGCCGGTGGCGACGCGTGCCTGTCGCCGCGAGCGCTGGTTTCGTCCGCCACGGCCGAGTCCCGGCCGTTGCCCCGGGAAAGCTGACAAAAAGACGTTACCGACGGGTAGGCAGGGCTGTCCCGGCGGTCGTACCCTCCCGGCATGACGACAGCGCCGTCCGATGTCAGCGCCCACGCCGCCCGCGTGGTCACCCCGGAGCTCGTCGCCTCGCTGACCCGTGACGTGCCGGGCAGCGGGCGGACCGCGTGCCACAGTCCGCTGACCGGCGCCCGGCTCGCCGAGCTGCCCGCCGTCACCGAGGCGGAGACCGACGCGGTGTTCGACCGCGCACGGGCCGCACAGCGCACATGGGCGGCCCGCTCGCCCCGCGCACGGGCCGCCGTCCTGCTGCGCTTCCACGACCTGCTCCTGCGCAGGCAGGACGAGGTGCTCGACCTCGTGCAACTGGAGACCGGCAAGGCCCGCCTGCACGCCCACGAGGAGGTGCAGGCCGTCTGCCAGGCGGCCCGCCACTACGGCCGCACCGCCCCCGCGCACCTCCGGCCGCGCCGGCACCCAGGGGTCGTCCCGCTGCTGACCCGGGTCCGCGAACTGCGCCACCCGAAGGGCGTCATCGGCCACATCTCGCCGTGGAACTATCCGCTGGAGCTGTCGGCGGGGGACGCCCTGCCCGCCCTCGCCGCCGGCAACGCGGTCGTCATGAAGCCCGACACCGAGACGGCCCTCACCGCGCTGTGGGCGCGGCGCCTCGCCGTCGAGGCGGGGCTGCCGTCCGCCGTCTGGCAGATCGTGCTGGGCGACGGGCCGGTCGTCGGCCCCTGGCTCGTCGCGCGGGCCGACTACGTGACGTTCACCGGCTCGACCCGCACCGGACGGGAGGTCGCGCGCGCCGCCGCCGGCCGCCTGATCGGGGCGAGCCTGGAGCTGGGCGGCAAGAACGCGCTGCTCGTCCTCGCCGACGCCGACATCGACCGGGCCGCGGAGGGCGCGGTCCGGGCGTGCTTCTCCTCGGCCGGCCAGCTCTGCGTCTCCGCCGAGCGGATCCACGTCCACCGGGACGTCGCCGACGCCTTCACCGACCGCCTCGCCGCCCGCACCCGCGCCCTGCGCATCGGCCCGGCGCTCGCCTACGGCACGGACCTCGGATCGCTCGCCTCCCGCGCGCAGTTCGACGCCGTGCGCCGGCACATCGACGACGCGCTCGCGCACGGCGCCACGGTCGTGGCGGGTGGCCGGCCGCGCCCCGACCTCGGCCCGTACTTCCACGAGCCGACCATCCTGGCGGACGTGCGGCCACCGATGCTCGTGTGCGAGGAGGAGACGTTCGGCCCCGTCGTGTCCGTCCACCGCTTCACCGACGAGGACGACGCGATCGAGCGCGCGAACAGCGGCCCGTACGGCCTCAACGCCTCCGTCTGGTCCCGCGACGCCCGCCGCGCCCGCCGTGTCGCGGCCCGGCTGCGCACCGGCACCGTCAACATCAACGAGGGCTACGCCGCCGCGTACGGCTCCGTCCGTGCCCCTATGGGCGGCATGGGCGACTCCGGGCTCGGCCGCCGGCACGGCGCGGAGGGCCTTCTCAAGTACACCGAGTCACAGACCGTCGCCCAGCAGCGCCTGGTGCCGCTCGCGCCCGCGTTCGGACTCGACGACCGCCGGTACGCGGCGCTGCTGACCCGCTCCCTGAAGGCCCTCAAGACACTGAGGTTCCGCTGAATGAGTGACAGCAGCGCCCCCGCGGCCCCCACTCCGGACGCCCCCGGCACCCCCGACGGTCCGGACGGCTACGACTACGACGTGGTCGTCGTCGGATCCGGCTTCGGCGGCTCGGTCACCGCCCTGCGGCTGTCCGAGAAGGGCTACCGCGTCGCCGTCCTGGAAGCCGGCCGCCGGTTCGCCCGCCACGAACTGCCCCGTACATCCTGGGATCTGCGCGCCTACCTGTGGGCGCCCCGGCTCCGCCTCTACGGCATCCAGCGGATCCACCTCCTGCGCAACGTCATGATCCTCGCGGGCGCCGGCGTGGGCGGCGGCTCCCTCAACTACGCCAACACCCTGTACGTCCCGCCCGACGCCTTCTTCAAGGACCGCCAGTGGGCGGACATCACCGACTGGCGGCGCGAGCTGACGCCCTACTACGCGCAGGCCCGGCGCATGCTCGGCGTCCGCGTCAACCCGACGCTCACCCCGTCCGACCGGCACCTGCGGGCGGCGGCGGAGCGGATGGGCGTCGGTGACACGTTCCACCTCGCGCCGGTCGGCGTCTTCTTCGGCGACGGCCGGGACGGCGACGGCACCGCGACCGCGCCGCCCGGCGGCGAGGTGCCCGACCCGTACTTCGGCGGCACGGGACCCGCGCGCCGCGCCTGCGTCGAGTGCGGCGAGTGCATGACCGGCTGCCGCCACGGCGCCAAGAACACCCTGAACGAGAACTACCTCCACCTCGCCCGCCGCGCCGGCGCCGAGATCCACCCCCTCACCACGGTCACCGCCGTCGCGGAACTCCCCGGCACGCGCCCCGGGTACGCCGTCACCACCGTCCCGACCGACGCGGGACGCCGCGCCCGCCGCCGGCGCGCCCGCACGCTCCTGGCACGCCACGTCGTCCTCGCCGCCGGGACGTACGGCACCCAGCAACTGCTGCACCGCATGCGGGACACCGGCGCCCTGCCGCGCGTCTCCGACCGGCTCGGCACCCTCACCCGCACCAATTCCGAGGCCCTCGTCGGCGCCCGCACGAGCCCGCGCCGCTACCGCGCCCTGCACGGCCCCGGCGCGCACCCCGACTTCACGCGCGGCGTGGCCATCACCTCCTCCATCCACCCGGACCCGCACACCCACATCGAACCCGTGCGCTACGGCAGGGGCTCGAACGCGATGGGCTTCCTGTCCATCCAGCAGTTCCGCCACACGCCCCGCCTGCCACGGCTCCTCAGCTACGCGGCGACCTCCCTGCGGCACCCGCTGCTGTTCCTCGTCTCCCAGTCGAACCGCCGCTGGTCGGAACGCACGATCATCGGCCTCGTCATGCAGACGCACGACAACTCCCTGACGACCTTCCGCAAGCGCCGCGGCCCCGGACGCGGCCGCCTCACCGCCCGCCAGGGCCACGGCGCGCCCAACCCCGGCCACATCCCGGAGGGCGCCGAGGCGGCCCGCCGCATCGCCGAGGACATCGGCGGCTTCCCCGGCACGAACGTCGGCGAACTCATCGGCACGCCGCTGACCGCGCACTTCCTCGGCGGCTGCCCCATCGGCGCCGATCCGTCGCGCGGCGTCGTCGACCCGTACCACCGGCTGTGGGGGCACCCGGGCATCTCGGTCGTGGACGGCTCGGCGGTCTCGGCGAACCTGGGCGTCAACCCCGCGCTCACCATCACCGCGCAGGCGGAGCGGGCGATGGCGCTGTGGCCGAACCGGGGCGACCCCGACCCGCGGCCCGCGCAGGGCGAGCCGTACGCGCCGCTGCGGCCGGTGCCGCCGGGGCGCCCGGCCGTGCCGGGGGGTGCGTTCGGGGAGCTGCGGCTGTCCGCCGCCCCGCCCGCGGAGGAGGGGCGGTGACTCAACGGCGGTCGGCTTCCGGCGTCCCGGAAGCCGACCGCCCGAGGTCGTGACCGGCCTGCTGTCCCCTGCTGCCCGGCCACCGCACCGGGGCGAGGTCCCACGACGCGCCGCCCTCGCCACACCGCGAAGGGCCGCCCGTCTCATCGCCCCGGGGACAACCCTTCAACGAAGCCCGCCGCCCACCGGTCACGCTCCGTACGGGTGACGTGGAAGGTACCGGTTTTACCGCCGGTCACAGGCTGCCGCGGCACAGGTCGAGCAGCGTCATGGCGACCCGGGTGCCGGGCCGGCCGAGCCCGTCGCGGTACCGGCGCAGGATCTCGTTCTCCCGGGCCAGGTGCACGCGCCGCCCGCCGGCGGCGAGCCGGGTGCGCTGGACCTCGGCGGAGACGTCCATCCGCTCCCTGATGAGGCCGAGGATGCGGGCGTCCAGGTCGTCGATGCGCTCGCGGGCGGCGGCGATCCGCGCCCCGGGATCGTCGGGCACGGCCTGTCCCGTCCGCGCTGTCTGTCCGGTCTGCCCGACTGCCGTCGGTGTGACGATCGTCTCGGTGGTGTCCGTCGTACCGCTCATCTCGGTCTCCTCGGTGTGTTCACTGCCGGAGGCGGCCGGTGGAAAAGAGAAGCGCCCCGGGCCGCCGCTGGTGGGCCGGCCCGGGGCGCGAAGGTCGCTGCTGGTCAGTGCTGTGCGCAGCGCTCCTCGTGGCAGCCGGACTGGCCGGTGCCATAGGTAAAGGAGCGGAAGCGTTCGCACGGAAGCATGACGCCGAGTATGCCATTTAGACTCGGTCGCAGGACACCCCCCAGCGAACGCACCGCCGGACCGGCACGGCCGGACGGGCAGGAAAGGCTCTCCGTGGCAGACACCGACAGCGGCACGGTGCTCGTCGTCGACTTCGGCGCCCAGTACGCGCAGCTCATCGCACGCCGGGTCCGCGAGGCGCGCGTCTACAGCGAGGTCGTCCCCTCCACCACGCCGGTGGCGGAGATCCTCGCGCGGAGGCCCGCGGCCGTGATCCTCTCCGGCGGCCCCTCCTCCGTCTACGCCGAGGACGCCCCCGGGATCGACCGGGCGCTGTTCGACGCCGGGGTGCCGGTCCTCGGCCTGTGCTACGGCTTCCAGCTCATGGCGCAGACGCTCGGCGGCACCGTGGACAACACCGGTGCCCGCGAGTACGGCCGCACGCAGCTCCGCGTCGGGCGCGCCGCCTCGACCCTCTTCGAGGGCACGCCCGCCGAGCAGCAGGTGTGGATGTCGCACGGCGACGCCTGCTCGGCCGCCCCCGACGGGTTCACCGTGACCGCGTCGACGGACACCGTGCCGGTCGCGGCCTTCGAGAACGACGAGCGGCGTCTGTACGGCGTCCAGCACCACCCGGAGGTCATGCACTCGACCCACGGGCAGCAGATCCTCGAGCACTTCCTCTACCGCGGCGCCGGCATCGCCCCGACCTGGACGGCCGGGTCGATCGTCGAGGAGCAGATCGCGGCGATCCGCGCCCAGGTCGGGACCAAGCGCGCGATCTGCGCGCTCTCCGGCGGCGTGGACTCGGCCGTGGCCGCCGCCCTGGTGCAGCGCGCCATCGGCGACCAGCTCACCTGCGTGTACGTCGACCACGGGCTGATGCGCGAGGGCGAGACCGAGCAGGTCGAGAAGGACTTCGTGGCGTCCACCGGCGTGCGGCTGCGCGTCGTCGACGCCTCCGAGCGGTTCCTGTCGGCGCTCGCCGGAGTTTCCGATCCGGAGCAGAAGCGGAAGATCATCGGCCGGGAGTTCATCCGGGTCTTCGAGCAGGCCCAGGCCGAGCTGGTGGCCGAGGCCGGCGCCGTCGGCGAGGACGTGGCGTTCCTCGTCCAGGGCACGCTCTACCCGGACGTCGTGGAGTCCGGCGGCGGCACCGGCGCGGCCAACATCAAGTCGCACCACAACGTCGGCGGCCTCCCCGAGGACCTGGAGTTCGAGCTGGTCGAGCCGCTGCGCAAGCTCTTCAAGGACGAGGTGCGCATGGTCGGGCAGGAGCTCGGCCTGCCCGACGCGATCGTCCACCGGCAGCCGTTCCCCGGCCCCGGCCTCGGCATCAGGATCGTCGGCGAGGTCACCCCGGAGCGGCTCGCGATCCTCCGCAGGGCCGACGCGATCGTCCGCGCCGAGCTGACGGCGGCCGGCCTCGACAAGGACATCTGGCAGTGCCCGGTCGTGCTGCTCGCCGACGTGCGCAGCGTCGGTGTCCAGGGCGACGGGCGGACGTACGGGCACCCCGTCGTCCTGCGTCCCGTGTCCTCCGAGGACGCCATGACCGCGGACTGGTCGCGCCTGCCGTACGACCTGCTGGCGCACATCTCCAACCGCATCACCAACGAGGTGAACGAGATCAACCGCGTCACCCTCGACATCACGAGCAAGCCCCCGGGCACCATCGAGTGGGAGTGATCCCCCGGGGGTCCGGGGCGCGGGCGCGCCGGTGCGCGCGGGGTGCTTCCGGACCGGTGGGGTCGGCCGGTTCGCGCCGGGTCGGGTCCCGTACGGAGCATCCCCCTTTGGGGTGATGCCACCGCCCGGGCACGGCCCGGCCCCGCGGGGCGGGTGCCGCGGGCGGTGCCCGTCGTCCCGGCCGGACTCCCCCGCAGCGGCCGGAACACCCACTTCCGGCCATCCCCCGGGCGCGGTTTCCCGGCGACGCGCGGGGGCAGCGGGGCGGGGGTGCGCGAAAATCCCTGTGACCGCGTGACGCCCCAGGGGTGCGAGGGAGAGATGGACATGACGACGAGGACGCCGTTCCCGTTCGACGACGCCGCCGGCACGGCAGGACAGGTGCCGCACGGCCGCGCCGAGAGCCACCCGGAGGACGCCGCCGACGCGCTGCCGCCGGAGGCCGAGGGCGCCACCATGGTCACCGACGGCCGCAGCGGCCCCGAGGAGCCCGCGGCCACGCGCGGCCAGACGTCCATCGCCGACGGCGTGGTGGAGAAGATCGCGGGCGTCGCCGCGGCCGAGGTCCCCGGCGTGCACGCCCTCGGCGGCGGTGGACTGGCCCGCGCGCTCGCCGCCGCGCGGGACCGGGTGCCCGGCGGCCGGACGAACGTCGCGCGCGGTGTGCACGCCGAGGTCGGCCAGCGGCAGACGGCCATCGACCTCGACGTCGTCGTCGAGTACGGCGTCCCGATCCCCGAGGTGGCGGCCGACATCAGGGAGAACGTCATCGCCGCCCTGGAGCGCATGACCGGTCTGGAGGTCGTCGAGGTCAATGTCGCGGTCAACGACATCCACCTCCCCGGCGATGACGCGCCCGACACCCGGCTGGCGTGACGCGCGGGCGCCCCGTCAGACCAGGCGGCGTGCCGTGGCCCAGCGGGTCAGCTCGTGGCGGTTCGAGAGCTGGAGCTTGCGCAGCACCGCCGAGACGTGGCTCTCGACGGTCTTGACCGAGATGAACAGCTCCCGGCCGACCTCCTTGTACGCGTAGCCGCGCGCGATCAGCCGCAGGACCTCGCGCTCCCGCTGGGTCAGGCGGTCCAGGTCCTCGTCGACGGGCGCCGCGTCCGACGAGGCGAACGCGTCCAGCACGAAGCCCGCGAGCCGCGGCGAGAACACCGCGTCGCCGTCCGCGACCTGGAAGATCGCCGCGACCAGCTCGGGTCCGGTGATCGTCTTCGTCACATAGCCGCGCGCCCCGCCCCGGATCACGCCGATCACGTCCTCGGCCGCGTCCGACACCGACAGCGCGAGGAACCGCACCGGCCGCTCCGCCGCCGAGATCAGCTCCGCGCTGCGCCGCAGCACCTCGACACCGCCGCCCCCCGGCAGGTGCACGTCCAGCAGCACCACGTCCGGCCTGGCCGCCTTGATGACGGTGACGGCCTGGTCGACGTCGCCCGCCTCGCCGACGACCTCGACCCGCGTCCGCTCCGTCTCGCCGATCTCGGCCCGCACGCCCGCCCGGAACATCCGGTGGTCGTCGACCAGGACCACACGGGCCGTCCTGTGTTCCTCTGTCATGCGGCTCGCTCCATCGTCCGTTCCATCGTGAGTTCGACCTCGGTGCCCTCGCCGGGCGCTGAACGCACGCGGGCGGACCCGCCGTTGCGCTGCATCCGTCCGATGATGGACTCGCGCACACCCATCCGGTCCGCCGGGATGGCCTCCTGGTCGAAACCGGGACCCCGGTCCCGCACCGACAGGAAGACAGTACGCCCCTCCACCTCGGCGAAGACCCGCACCGGACCCCCGTCACCCCCGTACTTGGCGGCGTTCACCATGGCCTCGCGCCCGGCCTGGAGCAGCGCGGTGAGCCCCTCGTCCACCGGGCAGTCGCCGACGCACACCACCTCGATCGGCACGCCGTGGTGGTCCTCGACCTCGGCGGTCGTGGCGCGGACCGCCTCGGCGAACGTACGGGGCGTCTCCTCGGCGGCGTCGGCCTGCGCGTCGGGGCGCTCGGCCGACTTGTACAGCCAGGCCCGCAGGTCGCGTTCCTGGGCGCGGGCGAGCCGGGCGACCTCGCGCTGATTGCCCGCGTTGCGCTGGATCAGGGTGAGCGTGTGCAGCACGGAGTCGTGGATGTGGGCGGCGACCTCGGCCCGCTCCTGGGCGCGTATGCGCAGGGTCCGCTCGGCCGACAGGTCCTGCATCATCCGCACGAGCCAGGGGCCGACGAGCAGCGCGATGCCCACGACCACCGCGAGCGACGCCCTGAGCACGACGCTCAGCGCCTCGGCCGGCGCGCCCTGCCCCAGCACGAACGCCGCGACGCCCACGCACACCAGCACCGCGCCCGCGGCGCTGCGCACGAGCGGCAGCCACCGGCTGTCGCGCGTGGCGGCGGCCCACTGGGCGCGGCGCGCGTTGTCCGCCTGGCGCCAGACGACCGCGGCGCCGACCCCGACGACGAGGAGCGGCCACAGGTACGCGGCGCTCATCGGCAGCTTCACGTTGATGCCGAGCACGGCCAGCGCGGCCACCGCGACCGCCACCGCCGCGAGCTGCCGCTTGTCGGCGTGCCGCAGCGGCCGGAGCGGCCCCCCGGCCACCGGGCGGCGCACCGGGCCCGACGGGGCGCCGAGGGGCACGAAGAACCAGAAGACGCCGTACAGCGGCACCCCGAGGCCGTTGGCCGTGATGAGCGCGGCGAACGTCAGCCGCACCCAGGTCACCGGCACCCCGAGGTGCCCGGCCAGGCCCTGGGCGACACCGCCGAGCCACCGGCCCTCGACACTGCGGTACAGCTTCCGCAGGCCCGGGTCGTCGTCGGCGGCCGTGCCGGTGCCGGCGGCGGCCGGCGCGGTAGGGGTGGTCATGCACCGATCGTCACACGAACGGCCGAGCCCGGTCATCAGGGAGGTCCCCGTGATCGTGTCAGGGGACGGTGGGGGACGCCCCGGATACCGCGGGGGCGGCGGGCCGGACACCATGGACACCATGAACGAGGAATCCACCGGCGCTCGCCGGACGGAGACCGCCGCGCCGCCCGGGGCGGCCGGCGGCGCCGACGGCGCGCACGGCGGGTGGCGCTGGCCCCGCCCCGAGGACTGGGCGGGCCTGACGCGCAGCCGCCGGCACAAGGTGGTCGGCGGCGTGTGCGGCGGCCTCGCCCGCAAGTACGACCTGGACCCGGTCGTGTTCCGCGTGCCGCTCGCGGTCCTCGCGGTCGTCGGCGGCCTCGGCCTCGTCGCCTACGGACTGGCGTGGCTGCTCATCCCGTTCGACGGCGAGCAGGAGAACGAGGGGCGCCGCCTCCTGTCCGGCCGGGTGGACGGCCCCGGGCTGACGGCGCTCCTGTTCGTCCTCGCCGGGTGCGGCCTGCTGCTGGCGTCGCTGGCCGACACCTCCGAGGTCGTGTGGTTCTCCGTGCTCACGTTCGGGGCGATGGCCGGGGCGGCGTACTGGTCGCGGCTGCGTGCCGCGAGCGCGGACGCGGGTGCCGCCGGCGCGCCCGTCGACCGGGTCGCGGCGCAGGCCGCCGCCGAGGCGCCGCCCGAGGCGACGGCCCCGCCGTCGGACGCGCCGTCGTGGTGGCGCGGGCAGCCCGGTCCCGTGTCCACCGGATACCTGTGGGGGCCGGACACCGGCGCGCGGGCCGCGGGCGGCGGCACTGTGCCGCCCGGGGACGCGCCGGCGCCCCCCGGCGGCGGCGCCGAGGCGGCCCCGGGGCGGCGCCGGGAGGCACGGCTCGGCGCGCTCGTGTCGCTCCTCGCGTCGTTCGCCGCGCTCATCGGCGGCGTCCTCGCCTGGGACCACGAGCCGCTGCGCACCACCCTGGTCGTCGCCCTCGTCTCCGCCCTCGCGGTGTACGGCGTCGGCTTCGTGGTCAGCGCGTTCTTCGGACGACTCGGCGGCGGCACCGTCGTCAACGCGGTCATCACCGCCGTCCTCCTCGCCGGCGCGTCCGCCCTCCCGGAGAACATCACGACCGACTGGTCCGAGCCGGTCTGGCGCGTGTCCTCCGCCGACGACCTCGCCGACACCTACACCGTCGGCAGCGGCGACGCGCGGCTCTACCTCACCGATCTCGAGATACCGGCGGGTGAACGGGTCACCACCTCCGTCGAGGCGGGCGCGGGACAGGTCACGGTCTTCGTGCCGCCGGAGGTCACCGTCCGGGTCCATGTGCGGCTCGACGTGGGCGCCTTCACCTACGAGCCGCTGCGCGGCACCGACGACGCCGGCCCCGTCCGGTCGTTCGGCGGCGTCAGCGAGGACCGGACCGTCACCTACCCCGCGCAGGGCACCGAGGAGCCGGGCGGCACCGTGGACGTGTCGATAGACCTCGGGATAGGGCACGTGTCGCTGGAGCGGATCGTCGGGAGCACGCCATGAGGGGAAACACCGACCGCAGGCACCCGTTCGAGCCGTGGCGGCTCGTCTTCGGCCTCGCCCTGCTCGTGCTGGTCGCCGTGCATGTCGTCCGGCTCACCGAGGGGGACGGCGCCGGCGAGCCCGGGATACCGCTGATCGCCGTGTTCGTGATGGTGCCGCTCGCGCTGCTGGTCAGCGGCGCGGTCGCGGCCGTCACCTTCGCCGCGCGGCGGATGGCGCGGGGCGCGCGGGTCAGGTGGGGCGGGCGAACAGACGCTGCGACCGGCGATCCTGACGGCGGCTGAGGACGGCCCCGAGCGCGGGCGTGCCCGGACCGATGAGGGCGAGCGTCACGAAGCCGACGAGGTACGGCAGGTCCTGGCCCATGTAGTACGGGTCGGACGACCAGCTCACGGTCAGCCACATGCCGAGGGTCAGCAGCGCCCCGGCACCGGCCGCCCAGCGGGTCAGCAGGCCGAGCAGCAGGGCCGCGCCGACCAGGATCTCCGCGAGCCCCGCGCCGGTCCCCAGCAGACCGGGTTCCTTCAGCAGCAGATCGGACAGGCCGGGCGCGGCCGCGCCGTCCCTGGCCAGGGACACCATGCGCTCCACCGCGCCGGTGTCCATCGCCCCGCTGAACGGCCGCACGTCGGTGAACTTGTCGATCCCCGCGTACAGGAACGTTCCACCGAGGAACAGGCGCAGCGGCAGCGGCGCCCAGCGCGCCGCCGCCTCCCGCCGTCCGGCCCCCCGGCCGCCCGCGCCGAGACCGGGCACCAGCGGGGACGGCGGCGGGCCACCGATACGGGATGTGACAGACATGACCGGAATTCCCCTTCGGAACGGTTTGCCGGAAGGGTCAGTCTGCCACGGTGATCGGGCAGCGCCCGGACTCCGTTCCGGCCGCCGTGATCACCGTTACGTCCACGCGCCCGGCGTCCACCTCGACCGGTACCGGGACGCGCAGCCGCGTATCACTCGGATTGCTGAATCCCCCGGCGACCGGTACGAGGGGGACGGGCACCTCGACGCCGCCGATCCGCACCACCGTCTCCGCCAGCCGGTCCGCCGCCTCCGCCCCGGCGGGGACGAATCCCGACCCCCGGATCTCCAGTTCGTCGCCGTGCCGGACGGGCGCGTGGAGGTCGCCCGGCTCCCGCACCCGCACGATCGACTGGATCACGGGCCGGCCGCCCTCGGTGTACTTGGCCAGCAGGTACGCCAGCGCCGAGACGACCGCCAGCAGGGCCACCGGCCAGGGCAGCACCGGCAGCTCCCGCGGGTCGCGGGCCAGGGCGGCGGCCGACCAGACGAGACCCGCCGCGTTCACCAGGACGTACTGGAGGTCGCCGAAGCTGCCGCGCCCCGCGTCGTCCGCCACCAGGTCGGCCGCCCGGGGGCGCGCGGCGCGGACCTTCTGCATGCGGAAGCCCCGCACGCGGGTCGCCACCGTGTGCCGCACCCACACCGTCACGGCCAGCGCGACGGCGGCAGCCGTCAGCAGTCCGCCGCCGTCGGCGAGGCCGAGTCCGTCGCGCAGCGCGTCCCGGCGGGTGTCGTCCCCCGTCAGCAGGAGGGTGACCGCGAGCGTCAGGACGGCGTGGCAGGTGAACAGGAGCCAGGCGGCGGCGACCGCCCGGGAGGTGGAGAACCGGTTGTCCTCGCCGACGAGCGGCCCGAGCGGTCCGCCGCCCGCGCGGTGGCGGCGGGCCGCCAGCGCCAGCGGCACGGCCAGGACGGCCGCCGCCGTCAGCGCGGCCGTGCGGGAGACGGTCCAGCCGTGCCCGCCGGTCAGCGCGGTGACGCCCTGGACCAGCGCCAGCAGCGCGAGCGCGGCGCCGACCGCGTACAGGCAGCCGTCGGCGAGACGGCCGAGGCGGGCCACCTCCCCGGCGCGGGAGCGGTCGGCCAGGTCGCGGGCCGCGGCGGTCAGCTCGTCCGAGACCCACTGGCGCGAGGCGCCCGGCGAGTGCGCCAGTGCCTCGGGTATGCCGCGCCCCGCGGCCAGATCGTCCCGCAACCGCCGGAACGTCTCGTCCGACGCCTCCCCGCTCACCGCACTCCCCGGCCCTTCACCCCGCCGGCCCGCCCACCGGGCCGTGTCCTTGCGTGGATTCTGCCGCACCCGGACGCCGCACCGACCCCTCCCGGCCACATCCGCACCGGACGTGCGCCGGCCCCACGGCACCGGCTCGGGGGGCTGGGCCGGGATCAGGCCGGGCGGACCGCGGCGGCGAAGGGCATCGAGTCCACCGGCGCGTACTGCACGGGGGTGCCGGTGCGCGCCGCGTGGATGATCTGGCCGCCGCCGACGTAGATGCCGACGTGGCTGAGCCCGGAGTAGTAGAACACCAGGTCACCGGGGGCGAGCTGGTCACGGCCGACCCGGGTGCCCGCGCCGGCCTGGCTGTAGCTGGTGCGCGGCAGCGAGACACCGGCCGCCCGCCACGCGGCCTGGGTGAGCCCCGAGCAGTCGAACGCGTCGGGGCCGGTCGCGCCCCAGCCGTACGGCTTGCCGAGCTGCGCGTGGGCGAACGCGACGGCCGCCGCCGCGCGGGTGCCGGGCGCCGCCTCGGACCCGGCCGGGCCGGCGAGCGTCGTCCGGCCGTCGGCCCGCGCGCTCCGGCCGTCGTCACCGGCCGTGCCGAGCGCGCGGGCGCGCTCCTCCTCGGTGAGCGTCGCCAGGAGGTCCTCGGCCTCGGCGAGCCGGTCCTCGATGACGGCGCGCTGCTCGTCGGCGTCGGCCTGCGCGTCGGCGAGGGCGCCGGCCTGCTCCTCGGCCCGGGCACGCAGCCGGTCGAGGGCGATGACCTCGTTGTTGAGCGCGGCGACCCGGTCGGCGCGGCGGGTGCCGGCACGGTCGACGGCGGCGGCGCGCGCCAGGTACTCGTCGGGGTCGGAGGCGAGCGCGAGCTGCACCGAGGCGGGCAGCCCGGCGGCCCGGTAGTCGGCCCTGGCCTGGGACCCCAGCTCGTCGCGCGCGTCGTTGAGCGCCTCGGTGCGGCGGGCGGCCTGGTCGCGCAGCCGGTCGAGCTCCGCCTCGGCCGCCCCGGCGCGCTCGGTCGCCTCGTTGTACGCCTCGGTGGCCAGCTCCGCCTCGTGGTGCAGGTCGCCGACCTGCTCACGGACCTCGGCCGCGGTCGGCTCCGGGGCGGCCGCGGCGGTGCCCGCCGCGCCGAAGGGCGCCCCGGCGAGTGTGAGGGTGGCCGCCGCCGTGCACAGCGGCTTCCCGCCGCGCCCGGTGACGCCCCACCGTCTCCTGCGATGTTGAGCCATGGCCCGGAACGCTAGACCGTGCCGGGGCCGGGACCCCGCCGTCCGACGGGGATTGACGGCAATCCTCCGCGACGGTCGATGAACTGATCGGACCGGTGACGCCTTGTGCTCGGTTTGTGACGCGTTGCTGACGGTTCGGTCAGGCCGTGGCGGCTTCGTACTCCTGGTCGATGAGCGCGGTGAACGCGTCCGCGTCCTGCGGGTCCGCCACGAAGGTCCCGTTCACGAAGAACGCCGGTGTGCCCGGGATGCCGATCATCAGCGCCTCGTCGGAGTCGGTGCCGACCGCCTCGCCCGCCGCCTCGGACTCCAGGTCCTCGGCGAACCGGTCGAGGTCCGGCACCCCGGCCTGCTCCGCCAGCCCCGGCAGCTCCTCGTCGGCGAACCGTCCGCTGTCCATCTCGAACTGCTCCCCGTACGCCACCTCGTAGAACTCCCAGAACCGCCCCTGCTGCCCCGCCGCCCACGCCGCGCGCGCCGCCGCGTCCGACTCGGGGCCGAAGATCGGGAAGTTGCGGAACTCGATGCGCAGCGCACCGGTGTCCACGTACTGCTCCAGCAGGAGGGGATACATGTCCCTCACATGCGTGCCGCAGGCAGGGGACTGGAAGTCCATGTACTCCACCAGCACGACCGGCGCTTCCGCGTCGCCGACCGCCAGCGGGTCGTCGGCGATGCGCCGCTCGGAATTCACCGGCGGAACGGTCGCCTCCTCCGTGGGCGTCGCCTGCCCCGCCGCGTCCGTACCGCCCGCCGTGTCGCCGTCCCCGCCGATGCCGCTCAGCGTGGCCAGCACCCCGAGGCCGAGCGCGCACACGAGGATGATCACCAGCCCGACGGCCAGCGGCCGCGGCACGCCGCCGCCCGCGCGCCCCCGCGCCGGCGGGCGCGCCGGGCGGCCGCTCTTCTTCGTCTTCCTGGTGCGCGAGACAGGCATGCCGCAACCCTAAGCGGCGCCCCGCGCATCCGGACCGGCGGTGCCGGGACCGGACGCGCGGGGCGCGCGGTGGGGGTGTGCCGCGTCACGCGGCGGAGTGCGTCAGGCCGTGTCGCACGCCCCGCCGTTCAGCGTGAACGCGTCGGGATCGGCGGCGGCGCCGCTCACCGTCCCGTTGAACCCGAAGTTCACCGAACTTCCCGGCTGGATCGTGCCGTTCCAGGCCGCCGGGCGCGCCGTGACGTCACGCCCGCTCTGGGTGATCACCGAGTTCCAGTGGTTGGTGATGCGCTGGGCGTCGTCGAACGACCAGGCCAGCTCCCACGCGCTGATCGCGGTGTCACCGGTGTTGCGGACGGTGACCTGGGTGCTGAAGCCGCCGGACCAGCGGTTGGAGACGTACGACACCTCACAGGCCGCCGGGTCGTCCGGGTCGTCCGGGTCGTCCGGGTCGTCGGGGTCATCCGGGTCGTCCGGGTCCTCGCCGCCGTCGTCACCGCCGAGACCGTCCGCGTAGGCGGCGATCCAGGCCAGCGGCGCGTTCCAGTTGATCGTCACCTCGTTGGTCGAGTACGACTCGATGTGGTCCATGTAGCACATCGCCGGCGCGCAGCCGCCCAGCGTGTCCTGGGCGACCGGGTCCTCCAGCGAGCTGTCCGGACCGCCGGCCAGCGAGCCGGCGGGCGGGTGCGGCAGGCTCGCGTCGAGCTGGTTCGCCCAGAAGCGGTGGTGCTGGTTCTCGACGTCGCGCTCGCCGTAGCCCGTGACGTAGCTGAGGTTCAGCGGGTTCCGGCCGAGGATGTAGTCGAGGCCGGTGAGCACCGCGTCGCGGTACTCCGTGTCCCCGGTCAGGTCGTGCGCGGCCGCCAGGACGACCATGTTGTTCAGCACCTGGCTGTTCGAGCCCCACACGTACGCGTAGTCGTCCGGCAGGTACGGCAGCCCGTACGCCTGCTGCTCCGCCTGCGCGGCGAAGCCGTCGGCCGCGTCCGTGACGTTCGCCCGGACCGTCGCCAGCTCGCCGGCGGTCAGGCCGTTGTCCACGGTGGCGAGGTCGAGGGCGCCGAGGGCGGCCGTCGAACCCCACGAGAAGCCGCCGTTCGGGAACAGCGCCGCCGTGTCGTTCCACAGCTCCGAGCCCGTCACGGCCTGCCGGTACTCCGCGGCCCCGGTCGTGATGAACAGCTCGGACGCCGCCCAGAAGAACTCGTCGGACACGTTGCCGTCGCTGTACGCGCCGCCGCCCGTGCCGTCGGTCGGGTCGGCGAGGACCGCCGGGTGCGCGATGGCCGCGTCCCACGCCGTCTCGGCCGCCGTGAGCAGCTCGGCCGCGTAGGCCGCGTCGTACTCCTCGAACAGCCGGGCGCCCTGCGCGGCCGCCGCCGCCAGGTTCAGCGTGGCCGCCGTCGACGGCGGGTGCAGCTCACGCGGCTGCGGGTCCTCCCAGGGCATCGTCGGCAGGCCCGTCCACTGCGCGTCGTGCAGCTTGTGGTGCGCCATGCCCGCCAGCTCCTCGCCGGCCGGGACCTGCATCGAGGTGAGGAAGTCCAGCTCCCACCTGGCCTCGTCGAGGAGGTCGGGCACGCCGTTGCCGCGCTCCGGCACGGCGAGGGTGCTGTCGCCCAGCTCGGCGGAGTCGCGCTCGTAGGCGGACAGGAGCTGCGCCACGGAGATGCCGCCGTTCACGACGTACTTGCCGTGGTCGCCCGCGTCGTACCAGCCGCCGGCGGCGTCGAGCGTGTAGTCGCAGCGGTCCTGCCAGCACGGCACGTTGTCGTCACCCTGGTTCGGTGCGGCGTTCGCGTGGCCGGCGGGGCGGGCGTACTCCTCGCCCACGAGGTCGGCGTCGATCTCGATGCCGCTGCGCTGGTGGTAGAAGAACGCCAGGGCGTCGTCGCGCAGGCCGTCGTAGATGCCGTCGCCGATGGTGAACGGCTCGCTCGTCTCGCCGTCGACGGTGACCGTGTAGCCGTCACCCGGCTCCGTCACGGACGAGAAGTCGAAGGTGTGCACGTTCTGTTCGGACGTGGGGTCCACGCCCTGCGGCACGGTGCTGCCGGTGGCGACCTCGGTGCCGTCCGCGTCGTGCAGGGTCCAGGTCCTGGCGGTCGTCGCGTCGGTGACGACGGTGCCGCTCTTCGGCCCCTCGGTGAGGTAGCCGACCTGGTTGACGCGGACGGGGGAGCCGGTGTCGGGCTCGTAGACGGGCGGTTCGGCGCCGCCGGTCAGCGACACGTCGTCGAGGCAGAACGTGTACGCCGCGTCGCTGCCGCCGATCTGGAACGCGAGCTGCGCCGCGTCGTTGTCGGCCCCGGCCGTGAACACGTGGCTGACCGTGGTGGGCGTCGCGCCGATCGCGTCGGGGGAGGCCAGCTCCGTGGTCCACGGATCGACGGCGAGCTGGACGTTCGTGCGGATGGTGATGGGCGTGGTGGCGGAGGCGGTGAACGACAGGGCGTAGCTCTCGCCAGCGGCCAGGGGAATGCCGTCCTGGCCGATGATCGCGTCCCACGGGTTGGTGGTGCCGGCCGGGACATCCGCGCACAGCCGTCCGTCCACGACGGTCGAGGGGATGTTCTCGGTCCACCACCAGGGGGTGGTGCCGCTGCTGAAGCCGCCGTTGTCGATCAGCTCGGGTCCCGCGGCGGTGGCCGGGGTGACGGCGGCCGACGCGGCGAGCGCCCCGGCGGCGAGCCCGGCGGCGAGCGCGGCTCCCAACAGGCGTCTGTGAGGGGGGTGGGAAGGACGTAGGGTCACGGCTCGATCCTTCGACGGAATGGTCTGGGGGGTTGTGGGAGCGCTCCCAAAGCATCCTGTGGGCGTGGCAGGGACCCGTCAAGTGGGCGGCGCCCCAGAGATAAGGCCAAAACCGCGCAACACTAAACTCGGCGCCATGGACGTGGTCATCAACATCGTCGTCGCCCTCCACATCATCGGCATCGCCGCGCTGCTCGGCGGATTCCTCACGCAGATGAAGGCGATGGGCGACGGGCGGGGCCGTGTGGTCCCCGCCATGCTGCACGGCGCGCTCACCATGCTCGTCACGGGTATCGCCCTGGTCGGCCTCAGTGAGGCGGACGACCGCTCGGTCAACAACCTGAAGATCGGCATCAAGCTGGCCGTCCTCGTGGTGATCCTCGCGCTCGTCTACGTGAAGCGGGACGACGAGAAGGTCTCGCCCGGCATCCTCGGCGCGATCGGCGGCCTGACCGTCGTGAACATCTTCATCGCCACCGTCTGGACCTGACCCCCGCCCCCCGCTCGCCGTACCCCTCCCCGCACCACCACGTCCCCACCCCGGTCCACCCCGCCCCGTACGCGACGGTCCCGCGCGTGCGGGGCTCACGTCGTCCGCGCCCGTCCCGTTCCGCCGAAGCCGCCCCGACATGCGTTCCCCGCGCCTACCGTTGAGCTTTTCCGACCGTATGGCGATCGACTGGAGTGTGCGTCGTGATACCCGCCGACTGGATACGCCATCACCGCGCGGACGGTGACCTCATCGGGTACCTGCGTCCGACCCGGGACGCGCCGGGCCGCTTCCAGCCGGTCACCGTGTTCGGCAGCCCGCTCGGCGATCCGGCGGACGAGGAGGGTGCGCGGGCGTGCCTCGACCGCGGCGGGCTCGCGTATCTCACCGAGAGCTGGCTGCTCACCCTGCCGGGCCGCGCCGAGCCGGTGACCGTCCAGATCGTCGAGGCCGGCCCCGACCGCCTCCGCCTGGTCGGCGTCGACCGCGGGGCTCCGACCACCAGACCGGCACCGACCTGGACACTCGACGTCCCGACGACACCGGACCGCCTCACACGCCACTGACCACACGCCCCACGGACGTCCGCCGGCGCAGCCGGAGCCCCCACGGCAGCGGGGGAGCCGCACCTCGAACGCCATTGCCCCGGCCTCTCCGCCTTTGCTGTTCCTGTGCATCGACAGGGTCGAGAGCATGGGCGTCTGCCGCACGCGGCCGCTGCGCGGGCTGGGACGTCGGCACCCGATCACGGCGGCGGGCCTGCTCGCGTGACCCCGATTCCTGCGGCGGTTCCGGTTCCTCTGCTGCGCGGTTCCGTGCTCGGGTGTGCATGTGTCCTTCCCCGGGTTCTCGCTGTCCGCGCTCCTCGCGCCTGGGTCCGGAACAACAGGGGGACGTGGCAGTGGTGACGGTTGAGCGGCGGGCATTCAAGCCCGGGAGGTGCGCTGCGTGTGTGGCCTGCCGAAGAAGTCGGCATGAATCCGTCGCGGCCCCGTGGAGAAGGAGGACGCCGCGGTCCGGTCAGCGCTCTCGCGGCTTCTTCTTCGGTCTGCGGACGCGGGTGTCGATGCCGCCGAAGATCGCGAAGCCCCGGATGACGATGCGGGGGGCGCCCGGTGCGGCGCGGCGGCGTGCGCCCTTGCCGAACATGCCGAAGAAGCCGAAGCCCCGCACCTCCACCTCGACGTCCTCCGGGACGACGATCTCGCCGCCGCCCCACAGCGCGCAGGCGTACACGCGGGTCTCGCGCGCGGTGAAGCGCGCCCTGCTCAGGTCCACCCGGCCGCCGCCGAACACCGAGACGGTGACGAAGCGTTCGGGCACCACCCACTCGCCGGCCCGGTCGAAGCCGCCGAACACGGCGATCGCGCTGCGCGAGGTGGGTTTCTCGTCCACCACGAGGGCGCCCCTGCCGTCCGGTTCGGGCAGGTCGCGGGTGACGCGTTCCAGGTCGCCGCGCGTGGTCGCCCGGTAGGCGGCGTCCAGGCGCTCCTCCAGCTCGGACAGTTGCAGGCAGCCCTGGGCGACGGCCTCCCTGATCCGCTCGACCGCGCGCTCGCGCTCCGCGTCGGATGCCCGCAGATCACGCCCCACCAGTTCGCTCATGTGCGCGATTCTCCCATGGGGGCGGGAAGTTCACCGGAAAGGGACGGGGCCGCGCTCAGGCGTCGGACAGCCATGCCGTCCAGGTGTCCGCCTGCCGCAGCACGGTGCGCAGCGCCGCCAGGTACTCCAGGACATGACCGAAAGCCGCCGCCCGCTCGGGCGGTGACACCGGGCGGTGGCCCAGCGCGCGCCACAGCAGCCAGGCCGCGCCCCCGACCCGCCGGTCCACCTCGCCCGCGAACACCTCGGCCACCGGCGGGACGGCCGCCCCGCCCGCCGCCCGGTACGCCAGGAGCACCTCCCGGAACGTCTCCCGCGTCCCCCCGAACGCCAGGCCCGCCCGGACGACCTCCCACTCCGCCCGGTCGGGTCCCGCGCCGTCCCAGTCGAGCAGCACCGGCCCGTCCGGGCACACCAGTACGTTGTCCGGCTTCACGTCGCCGTGGGTGAGGACCGGTGTGAGGGGCACGGACGGCCCGTCGATGCAGCGCCCCACCAGGCCGACGGCCCGCTCGACGTCCGGGAGGTACGCGCGCACCCGCTCGACGAAGCCGTCGGGCACGTCGGCCGGCGCACTGTCCAGTCCCTCCCGCCACTCGGCGGGCGTGTGCGGGCGGTGCAGCGCGGGGACGGCGGGGATGCCGGGCGGGAGCGGCAGCGCGTGCAGCAGGGCCAGGGTCCGGCCCGCCCACTCCCGTACGGCTCGGGCGGCCTCGCCGTGCCGGGGCACGGCGGTCCCGTCGCACCACGCGTGCACCAGGAAACTCTCGGGAGCGCCCTCCGCGCCGGGCAGGTCGGCCAGCAGGGGAGCGGCGGGCCGCAGCGGCGCCACCGGCCGGGGCATGGCCACACCGTGCCGGAACGCCTGCTCCTCCACCGCGGCGGCCACCACGTGGCCGGCCATCCACCATGCTTCGCGGGAGCGGTTCAGGCGCTTCACGGCCCACGTGCCCGAGTCCGTGCGCAGCCGCCACAGCGGGTGCGACCGTCCGCCCGGGACCGGTACGGGCGGGCCGTCCGGTTCACCCAGCCCGAACGCGCGGGCCACGGCCCGCGCGTCGATCACGGGTGCGCCCTCCCGGGGCAGCGCTTCGTGGCCGCGCTCGGCGGCTGTGCTCGTCATGGGGCCGGACGCTACCGGCCCGCCCGCGCGTCAGTCGCGCGGGATCTTGGCCGCCATGTCGAGGTAGAACGCGTCGATGCTGCGCACCGCGTGCGTGAAGTCGTCGAGGTTGACCGGCTTGGTGACGTACGCGTTGGCGTGGCGCGCGTACGCGGCGGACACGTCGTCCGGCGCCGCGGACGTGGTGAGGACCACGACCGGGATCATCTTCAGGCGGTCCTCCTGCTTGAGGACGTTCAGCAGCTCGCGCCCGTTCATCCGGGGCATGTTGAGATCGAGAACGATCAGGTCGGGGCGCGGATTGTCCGGGTTCTGGAGGTAGTCGAGCGCGGCCACACCGTCGTCCACCTGCATCAGCGCGCGCT
The DNA here is from genome assembly GCF_004193175.1 of Streptomyces sp. RFCAC02. Classification (NCBI taxonomy): domain Bacteria; kingdom Bacillati; phylum Actinomycetota; class Actinomycetes; order Kitasatosporales; family Streptomycetaceae; genus Streptomyces; species Streptomyces sp. RFCAC02. The sequence goes on from NZ_SAUH01000001.1 coordinate 3,712,241, forward strand.
CCGGCCCCCGCTCGCGCAGCGCGTCCTCGATGAGCATGGCGTCTGCCGGGTCGTCCTCGACCAGGAGGATGTCGTACGGCGGGGCGGGTGTGGTCATTGACACGGTCATCCGAATCAACTCCGAACGCTCACGGGGCGAAGTGGTGCGGACCGGCGGCGGTGAGCACACCGGCGGCCGGGGTCGCACGCACCGGCTCGTGGTGGTGAACTGCGGACCGGGCGGCGTGCGCGCCCGCCCGGGATCCCGTCCGCACCACCGAGCGCGGGGGCTGCGTAGGGCGGGCCGGTCCGTCCATCATCGCACCAGCGCCGCCCGTACGGGAGCGGGCCCCGCCCGCGAACCCGCCGAACCGGCCGGTGGATGAGGTATTACGGACGCCGGACATGGGTACGAGCGTACGGTTGACGGTCACGCGCTGACAACTACTGTCCATCGTTCGCCCTGTATCGTGGCCGGGCACGTCGGAAGGGAAGGGCCGACCAGGCCCGGTCGACGCCCGTGCGGTGGGGGGCGGACAGGAGGACACGATGCCGGCCGCAGTCGAGGCCCGGCGGACGCGTTTGACCACGCGCCGTGGGCTGATCATCGGAGTGAGCGTGACCTGCGTGGTCCTGGCGCTCCTCGGCTCCCTCGGCGCCTGGGCGCTCACCCGCACCAGCGACTCCACGCACAAGCTCGCCGAGGTGTCGTCGCCGGCCCTCATCAACGCCGTCCGCCTGGAACGCGCCCTCATCGACCAGGAGACCGGCATCCGCGGCTACGCCCTCTCCGGGGAGCCCGACTTCCTCGACCCCTACGAGCAGGGCCGCTCCGACGCCGAGACCGCCGCGGAGCGGGTGCGCGAGCTGGTCGCCGGCGACACCGAGGCCGAGGACGACCTCGCGGCCGTCCTCGCCCGGGCGGAGGAATGGCGTGAACAGCTCGCCGACCCCATCGCCGAGGCCGCCGAGGCGGACCGCGCGGGTCTGGCCGCCGAGTACTCGCGCAGCGGCAAGTCCGCCTTCGACGCCGTCCGCGACGCCACGGCGCAGCAGCAGGCCCACCTCACCGACGTGCGGAACGAAGCCCGCACCGAACTCCACGACGCCGAGACGCTGCGCAACGGCGTGTTCGGCGCCGGCGCCGCGCTGGTCGTCGTCGTGATCATCCTCATCTTCGAAGGGCTGCGCCGCGGCGTCACCCAGCCCCTCGGACAGCTCTCCGCCGACGCCCGGCGGGTCGCGCAGGGTGATTTCGACCACCCCATCGTCCCCACAGGACCCGCCGACCTGCGCCAGCTCGGGCGTGACGTGGACGACATGCGCCGCCGCCTCGCGGAGGAGCTGCTCCTCGCCGAGGACGCCAGGCGGCGCCTGGACGAGCAGGCCATGGAACTGCGCCGCTCCAACGACGAGCTGGAGCAGTTCGCCTACGTCGCCTCGCACGACCTCCAGGAGCCGCTGCGCAAGGTGGCGAGCTTCTGCCAGCTCCTCCAGCGGCGCTACGGCGGGCAGCTCGACGAACGGGCCGACCAGTACATCGGGTTCGCCGTGGACGGCGCGAACCGCATGCAGGTCCTCATCAACGACCTGCTCCTGTTCTCCCGCGTCGGCCGCATGAACACGGAATCCCGCGTGATCGACCTGGAGGAGGTCCTCACCGGCACCCTCGACGCGCTGAGCGTCAGCATCGAGGAGACCGGGGCGGAGATCACGCACGACCCGCTGCCGCGCGTCACGGGCGACCCGACCCAGCTCGGCATGCTCTTCCAGAACCTCGTATCGAACGCGGTGAAGTTCCGCGCGCCCGACCGCGCGCCCCGCATCCACGTCGGGGCCGAGCGCGACGGCGGCGTGTGGCGCCTCGCCGTCACCGACAACGGCATAGGGATCGACGCGGAGTACGCCGAGCGCGTCTTCGTGATCTTCCAGCGTCTGCACACCCGCGACGCCTACCCGGGCAGCGGCATCGGACTGGCCATGTGCAAGAAGATCGTCGAGTACCTGGGCGGCACGATCCGCGTGGATCCCGGGCACACCGGTGGGACGCGCGTCGAGTTCACCCTGCCCGCGCTGCCCGACGAGAAGGACGCCGCGGAGGACACGGGCGAGGAAGCGGCGGACACGTCCGTCACCGACGGGGCGGCGGCCCTGTGAGCGCTGAGCGGACCGCCGTCAGCGGCCCCTCGGGCACCGCCGACTCCACGCCGCTGCGTCTCCTCCTCGTCGAGGACGACGACGGCGACGCGCTCCTCGTCGAGGAGATGCTGTACGACACGGGCCTGCACTACGAGCTGCAGCGCCGCCAGACCCTCGCCGAGGCCCTGGCCGAGCTGGGCAAGGCCCGCGGCGGCCCCGACTGCGTCCTGCTCGACCTGCACCTGCCCGACGCGTCGGGCGTGGGCGGCGTCATCGAGCTGCGCCGCACCAGCCCGGAGACCGCCGTCATCGTGCTGACCGGCCTGGCCGAGTCCGACGCGGGCGCCGAGGCCGTCGCCGCCGGCGCCCAGGACTACCTGGTCAAGGGCAAGGTCGAGGCGGAGCTGCTGCGCCGTGCCCTGCGGTACGCCATCCACCGCAAGCAGGCCGAGGCCGCCAACGCCGAACTGCGCGAGAACCGCCTGCGCGCCGCCGAGAACGCCCGCCTCGAACACAGCCTGCTGCCCACGCCGCTCCTGGAGTCGCCGTCCGTCGGCGTCCTCAGCCGCTACGTGCCGGGCCGCGAGCGCGCCCTGCTGAGCGGCGACTTCCTCGACGTCGTCCAGACCGCCGACGGCATGATCCACGCCGTCATCGGCGACGTGAGCGGCCACGGCCCCGACCAGGCGGCCCTCGGCGTGTGCCTGCGCATCACCTGGCGCGCCCTCACGCTCGCCGGCCACGGCGGCGCCGAGCTGCTCGACCTGCTGGAGCGCATCCTCGTCGCCGAGCGCACCGGCGGCGACCTCTTCGCGACCTGCTCGCTCCTCAGCATCGACCCGGCCGCCCGCACGGCGACGCTGCACCTGGCCGGACACCACGAGCCGCTGCTCACCTCGGACGCCGGCACCACCGAGATCGAGGCGCGCCACGGTCTGGCCCTCGGCATCGTGCCGGGCATGCGCCGCTGGTACGCCACGACGTTCGACCTGCCGCCGGCCGGGACGCTGATGCTGTACACCGACGGGCTCATCGAGGGGCACCGGGGGCCTGGCGGCGAGCGGCTCGGCACGGACGGCCTGATCGGCCTCATCGACGCCACCGCCGGTGCCGACCCCGACGCGCGCCTCGACGAGCTGCTGGCGACCGTGCGGCGGATGGACGGCGGCCGGCACACCGACGACATCGCGATACTGCAGCTCAGCTGGCCCTTCGACGGCCCCTGCCCGGTGTCACCGACCGGGGTCGTCGCCTCCCGCCGCGTGACCGCCGTCCCCGACCAGCGCGCCTGAACGGCCCGCCCCGGGCATGAACGGGCCGCGCACGGGTACCCCGGACAGTCCGGCCCGCCGGAGAGCCCGGCACCGAGGAGGGCCGGGCGGCGGAGGAGGTCCCGGTGGGTCAGGTGGCGGACGTGTTCGTGATCGGCATGGACGAGGCGAACGAGGACATGCTCGGCCAGGTCCCGCACGCCGCCGACTACCGGCTGCACCCGCTGCTCGGCATCGACGAGCTGCAGCACGGCGAGGTGGACTTCGCGGCGCTCGTGCGCAAGGCCGAGCGGCGTCTCGACGCCTTCGACGGCACGGTCGACGCGATCGTCGGCTACTGGGACTTCCCGGTCTCCACGCTGGTGCCGATCCTGTGCGGCCGCTACGGGCTGCGCAGCACCAGCCTGGAGTCCGTCCTCAAGTGCGAGCACAAATACTGGAGCCGGCTCGAACAGGCGGCGGTGACGGACGCGGTCCCGGCGTTCGGCCTGGTGGACCTGGCGGCGGACGATCCCCGGCCGCCGGAGGGCGTGCGGTTCCCGATGTGGCTGAAACCGGTCACGGGGTATTCGTCGGAGCTGGCGTTCGGCGTGCGCGACATGGACGAGTTCCGGTCGGCGGTCGCGGAGATACGGGCGGGCGTCGGCCGGGTGGGCCGGCCGCTCGAATTCGTGCTCGACCGGGTGGAGCTGCCCGACGAGATCGCGGCGGCCGGCGGGCAGGCGTGCCTCGCCGAGGAGGCGATCACCGGCGAGCAGGTCGCGGTCGAGGGGTACGTACGGGGCGGCGAGGTCACGGTCTACGGGACGCTCGACTCCCTCACGTATCCGGACAGCCCGTGCTTCCTGCGGCACCAGTACCCGTCGCGGCTCCCCGGCGGGGTGCAGGAGCGGCTGCGGGACATCGCGGAGCGCGTCATCACACGGATCGGGATGGACGACGCGACGTTCAGCATCGAGTACTTCTACGATCCGGAGACGGACCGGATCAGCATCCTTGAGGTCAATCCGCGTCACTCCCAGTCGCACGCGGAACTCTTCGCGTACGTGGACGGCGTCCCGAACCACCACATCATGCTGCGGCTCGCCCTCGGTCAGGACCCCGCCCTCCCGCACGGCGAGGGGCCGTACGCGCTGGCCGCGAAGTGGTACCACCGGCGTTTCGAGGACGCCGTGGTCACCCGCGTCCCCACCGGCGAGGAGCTGGCCGCCCTGGAACACCGCATCCCCGGCACGCGTGTGAACCACGTGCCGCCGGCCGGCGCACGGCTCTCCGACCTGCCCGAGCAGGACTCCTACAGCTTCGAGCTGGCGCACGTCTTCACCGCCGCCGACTCGGAGAGTGAACTGATCGCCAAGTACGACGAGGTGATCACCGCACTGCCCTTCACCTTCGCGCCACAGGAGGAGACGGTCCGCTGATGCGCTTCCTCGACCCCGCCGACCTGCCGTTCCCCGTCATCACCGAGGAGGACGTCCGCGTCCCCGTCGGCGACGGCGTGACCCTCTCCGCCCGGATCCGGCGCCCCGCCGACTCCGACGCCCACCCGGTGCCCGCGATCCTCGAGTACATCCCGTACCGGAAACGCGACCTGACCGCCGTCCGCGACTCCGTGCACCACCCGTACATCGCGGGGCACGGCTACGCCTGTGTCCGCGTGGACATCCGGGGCACCGGGGAGTCCGGCGGCGTCCTGCTGGACGAGTACCTGGAGAGCGAGCAGGCCGACGCCGAGGCCGTCCTCGCGTGGCTCGCCGACCAGCCGTGGTGCGACGGCCGCACCGGCATGATGGGCCTGTCCTGGGGCGCGTTCGCCGCGCTCCAGGTCGCCGCGCGCCGCCCCCCGAGCCTGCGGGCCGTCGTCATCGCGTCGTTCACCGAGGACCGGTACGCCGACGACATGCACTACATGGGCGGCTGCCTCCTGTCCGACAACCTCGCCGAGGCGGGCACCATGTTCGCCTACGCGACCTGCCCGCCCGACCCCGAGCTGGCCGGCGACGCGTGGCGCCCGATGTGGTTCGAACGCCTCGACGCCGCCCGCCCCTGGGCCACCAGGTGGCTGCGCCACCAGCGCCGCGACGCGTACTGGCGGCACGCCTCCGTCTGCGAGGACTACAGCGCCATCGCCTGCCCCGTCCTCGCGTCCAGCGGCTGGGCCGACGGCTACTCGAACGCCGTCACGCGCCTGCTGGCGCACCTGGACGTGCCGCGCAAGGGCCTGATCGGCCCGTGGTCGCACAAGTTCCCGCACCAGGGCGAGCCGGGACCCGCCATCGGCTACCTCCAGGAGGTCGTCCGCTGGTGGGACCACTGGCTGAAGGACATCGACAACGGCGTGATGGACGGCCCCATGCTGCGGGCGTGGATGCAGGAGAGCGTCCCGCCCTCCACGTCGTACGAGGAACGTCCAGGGCGCTGGGTCGGCGAGCCGTCCTGGCCGTCCCCGCACGTCACGGAGGTGGGGTACCCGCTGCTCGGGCACCGCATCGGCGCGCCCGGGGACACGCGGGGGCCGGCCGGCGACACGTCGGTGCGCTCCCCGCTGTCGGTCGGCCAGTTCGCGGGCAAGTGGGCGTCCTACAGCGCGCCGCCCGACCTGCCCTACGACCAGCGCGAGGAGGACGGCGGCTCGATCGTCTTCGACAGCGACCCGCTGACCGAGCGCCTGGAGATCCTCGGCTCGCCGCACGTGGACCTGGAGGTCTCGGTGGACCGGCCGGTCGCCATGATCGCGGCCCGCCTGTCCGACGTCGCCGAGGACGGCGGCGCCACCCGCGTCACCTACGGCCTGCTGAACCTCACGCGCCGCGACGGCAAGGAGGACGAGCCGAGCCCCCTGGAGCCGGGCCGCCGCTACCGCGTCACGATCCGTCTCAACGGCGTCGCGCAGGCGTTCCCGCCGGGCCACCGCGTCCGTCTCTCGCTGTCCACGTCGTACTGGCCCCTCGCATGGCCGCCGCCCGAGCCCGTCCTGCTGACGGTCCACGGCGGCGGCACCGGCTGCCTCACGCTCCCCGTCCGCCCGACCGGCGAACCGGACGACGTCGCCGACCGCCCGTTCGGCGAGCCCGAGGGCTGCGAGCCCCTGCCCACCACCCTGCTCACGCCCGGCGAACAGCGCTGGCAGGTCTCCCGCGACCTGGTGGACTACCGCTCGACGCTGGAGATCGTGAAGGACCGCGGCGTCGAACGCTTCGAGGACCACGGCATGGAGGTCCACCGCCGCGCCTGGGAGCGGTACGACTCGGTGGCCGACGACTTCTGCTCGGCGCGCGGCGAGACGGCGTGGACGATGGCGTTCCGCCGCGGCGACTGGGACACGCGCACGGAGACCCGCCAGGTCCTTGAGTGCGACGGCGAGGACTTCGTGCTGCACGCCACCCTCGACGCGTACGAGGGGGACCACCGCGTGTTCTCCCGCACCTGGCGCGAGACGATCCCCCGCGACCTGCTGTGACGCCGCCGCCGGCGGGACCACGGCGGCCCCGCCGTCCGGCCGGCCACCGGGACGCGGCGCCCGCTGGACCTTCCCCCGGGGGGAAGGCCCAGGCTGGTGCCCGTGAACGACGGTCTGCTGTCCATCGGGCAGTTCGCGCGGCTCGTGCGGCTCAGCGCCAAACAGCTCCGCGCCTACGCGGACCTGGGACTGCTGCGGCCGGCCCGGGTCGACCCCGCCAGCGGGTACCGCTACTACCGCCCGGAGCAGGCGCGGGAGGCGCTGTCCATCGCCCTGCTGCGTTCTCTCGACGTGCCCCTGGGCACCATCGGGGAGGTACTGGAGGGGCGGGATCCCGCGGCGGCCCTGGCCGGGGTGCGCGACCGGCTCGACGATGAGCTGGCCCGGCGCCGCCGCGCCCTGACCGCGCTGGACCGCATCCTGGCGGACGGCCTGCCCACCGCAGAGGTCACGCTCCGGCGTGTGGAACCGGAGCGGGTGGCCGTCGTCCGGGGCGTGGCCGGCTCGCCGCGGGACGTCGGCCGGACCACCGCCGCGTGCGTGGCGGCGCTGCGCGCGCTGATGGGCGGGCGCACCGGGCGGCTGACCGGCGTCCTCCCCGTCGAGCTGGGGGAGAGCGTCCCGGTGACCGTCGCCGCGCCGCTGCCCGCCGGGTGCGCCGCGCCGACGGGTCTGACCGCGGACGTGCTGCCCGGCGGCCTGTTCGCCACCACGGTCCACACCGGCCCGTACGACCAGATCGTCCTCACCAGCCACGCCGCGCTCGCCCGCTGCCTCGAACGGGGGCACCGACCGGACGGGCCGCTCCGTGAGGTCTACCTGACCGACCCGGCCACCACGGAGCCCGGCGGGCTGGTCACCGAACTGCTGATTCCGCTGGAGGAACCACTGTGAACGACGACAGGACAGCCTGGTACGACGCCCCCGACGAGCCGGGGCTCGCGACCTTCGGGTCCGTGCACGGCCTCGGTGTCACGGGACGGGGCGAACCCGGCGGCGCGGAGTACGCCGTCTGCGCGCGGGCGCTGTACGCCGTCGCCGGAACGCTGCCCGGAATCCCGGCGGTACCGCTCGAAGGCCGCTGGTGGGTGGAGGACCCACGGCCGCCGCTGGAGGTGCCGCGGACCGAGTGGCGCTGGCACCTTTTCCTGCGCCTGCCCGACGGCCTCGACCCGGGCGCGGCCGACACCGCGCGCGAGGACGCCCGGCCGTCGGGACACGCGGTGGACCGGGTGCAGTCGGTCACCTTCACCGAGGGTCTGTGCGTCCAGATGACGCACCACGGTCACTACGCCGAGGAGGCGAGGTCCCTCGCGCTGATGGACGCGTACGCGGCCCGGCACGGCCTCCGTACGGCCGGCCTGCACCACGAGATCTACCTCTCCGACGTCCGCGAGACGGACCCCGCCGGGATGCGCACGGTCCTGCGCCAGCCCGTCCGCCCGGCGGCGGCGTCTCAGGCGGGGCGGACGGCGCCGTAGAACGGCATGTAGTCGATCGACTCGTAGCGCACGTTCGCGCCGGGCTTGGGCGCGTGGATCATCATCCCGTCGCCCGTGTACAGGCCGACGTGGCTGATGTCGTCGTAGAAGAAGACGAGGTCACCGGGCTGCAGCTCGTCGTACGAGACGCGGGTGCCGGCGTTGACCTGGTCCCAGGTGACGCGGGGCAGCTCGACGCCGGCCGCCAGCCACGCCGCCTGCGTGAGGCCGGAGCAGTCGTAGCTGTTCGGTCCGGTCGCGCCCCACACGTACGGCTTGCCGAGCTGGGCCTCCGCGAACGCGATGGCCTGCGCCGCGAGCGACGCGTACGTGCCGTCGTCGGCGGTGCCGGTGCCGCCGTCGGTGGTGGTGCCGGTCTCCTCCTCGGCCTCGGCCTGCTCGGCGGCCTCGGCTGCCGCGGCCTCCTCCGCGGCCCGCTGCTCGGCGGCCTCCCGCGCCTGACGCTCCGCCTCCTCGCGTTCCAGGCGCTCCAGCTCCGCCAGCTCGGCCTCCTCCTCGGCGGACAGCTCGTCCAGCAGGGTGCGGGCCGCCGCGAGGCGCTCCTGCACGTCCGCCTTCTGCGCCTCCAGGTCGGCCTCGCTGGCCTCGAGCTCGCCCAGCGCCTCGGACGCCTCGGCGCGCCGGCTCTCCGCCGCGGCCTGCCCGGACTCGAAGTCGGCGAGCGCCTCGCGCTCCACGTCCCCGAGCCGGTCGAGGGTGTGCCGGCTGTCGAAGAAGTCCTTGGGGTCCTCGGACAGCAGCAGCGTCGCCGTCTGCGACAGGCCGCTGCCCTGCCGGTACTGCGCGGCGGCGAGCGACCCGAGCCGGGCGCGCGCGTCGTTCACGCGCTCCGCCGCGTCGGCGGCCTCGTCGAGGAGCTGGTTCACGGACGCCTGCTGCTCGTCCACCTCCTCCTGCGCCTCGTTGAAGCGCTGGGTGGCGGTCCCCGCCTCGCGGTAGAGGGCGTCGACCTGCTCCTGGACCTCCGCGGCCCGCTGCCGCGCGCCCTCGGCGCGCTCGCGCTGCTCGCCGACGGACGGCGGGTCCGCGTCGTCGGCGGACGCCGTCTGGCCGAGGAGGGTGGCGGAAGCGAGCGCGGCGGCGCCGACGCCGACCGCGCCGCGGCGCGCTGCGGGGGACTCCAGAATCCCGGTGCGCGGCTTGCGATGGGAACCCACGGAGGGCGTCTCCTTTGCTTCCGGCCGTGCGCCGCCCCGGGGGAGAGCGGTCGCCCGGAACGGCGGGCCGTCTGGCGTCGCACCGTAGTCACTCCGCGGTGGCTTTGGGAAGGCCGATGCGCGATATGACCGAAACCGATTCGTTATGTACGGGAGGTGTGACGGCCCCCGTGCGTCGCCCGCGCCCGCCGCGCGGCACCCGGGCGGCCTACACTCGGCAGCGATGAGCGGCCTCTTCGACGACAGTTTCCTCGCCGGCCTCGGCGCCCCGTCCTCACCGGCGCCAGGGCCGGCCTCCGCGCACGCCCCGGACCTGCCGGACGCGCCGGACGACGGGCGGTACGACCCGTACGGCCCCGAGGAGCCGCACGAGGAGGAGATCCCCGACGGCCTCTTCGGCGGCGCGTACGCCGAGCCGCACCTCGCCGACGACGACGCCCACTACCGCAACGGCGCCCGCAAGCCCGTGCAGGACCCGGCCGCGCTCCTCACCGGCCTGAACGACGCCCAGCGCGCCGCCGTCACCCACAGCGGCGCCCCCCTCCTCATCGTGGCGGGCGCGGGATCGGGCAAGACCCGCGTCCTCACCCACCGCATCGCGTACCTGCTGGCCGAGCGCGGAGCGCACCCGGGCCAGATCCTCGCCATCACCTTCACCAACAAGGCGGCCGGGGAGATGCGGGAGCGCGTCGAGGAGCTGGTCGGCCCGCGCGCGAACGCCATGTGGGTCATGACGTTCCACAGCGCGTGCGTGCGCATCCTGCGGCGCGAGAGCCGGACCCTCGGCTTCACGTCCAGCTTCTCGATCTACGACGCCGCGGACGCGCGCCGGCTGATGGCGCTGGTCTGCCGCGACCTCGACCTGGACCCGAAGCGGTTCCCGCCCAAGTCGTTCAGCGCCCAGGTGTCGAAGCTCAAGAACGAGCTGATCGACCCGGAGGACTTCGCCGCGCGGGCGTCCGACGGCTTCGAGAAGACCCTGGCCGAGGCGTACGGCATGTACCAGGCGCGGCTCCGCGAGGCCAACGCCCTGGACTTCGACGACATCATCATGACGACCGTCAACCTGCTCGACGCCTTCCCCGACGTCGCCGAGCACTACCGGCGGCGCTTCCGGCACATCCTGGTGGACGAGTACCAGGACACCAACATCGCCCAGTACTCCCTGATCCGCCTCCTGACGGGGGAGGACGACCCGGCGGAGCTGTGCGTCGTCGGCGACGCCGACCAGTCGATCTACGCGTTCCGCGGCGCGACCATCCGCAACATCCTCCGCTTCGAGGAGGACTACCCGGACGCCACGACCCTCCTGCTGGAGCAGAACTACCGCTCGACGCAGACGATCCTGTCCGCCGCCAACGCCGTCATCGCCCGCAACGAGGACCGCCGCCCCAAGAATTTGTGGACGAACGAGGGCGCCGGCACCCGTATCACGGGCTATGTCGCGGACACCGAGCACGACGAGGCCCAGTTCGTCGCCGACGAGATCGACCGCCTCACCGACCAGGGCCACGCGCGGCCGGGGGACGTCGCCGTCTTCTACCGCACGAACGCCCAGTCCCGCGTGTTCGAGGAGGTGTTCATCCGCGTCGGCCTGCCGTACAAGGTCGTCGGCGGTGTCCGCTTCTACGAGCGCCGCGAGGTCCGTGACGTCCTCGCCTACCTCCGGGTCCTCGCCAACCCCGAGGACACCGTGCCGCTGCGCCGCATCCTGAACGTCCCGAAGCGCGGCATCGGCGAGCGCGCCGAGGCGATGATCGAGGCCCTCGCCTCGCGCGAGCGGATCTCGTTCGCGCAGGCGCTGCGGCGGGTGGACGAGGCGTACGGCATGGCCGCCCGGTCCGTGAACGCCGTCAAGCGCTTCACCGTGCTGCTGGAGGAGCTGCGGACCGTCGTGGAGTCGGGCGCCGGTCCCGCGACCGTGCTCGAGGCCGTCCTGGAGCGCACCGGCTACCTCGCCGAACTCCAGACGTCCACCGACCCGCAGGACGAGACCCGCGTCGAAAACCTGCGCGAACTCGCGACGGTGGCCCTGGAGTTCGAGGAGGAGCGCGCTGCGGCCCCCGACGGCGGCGAGGGAGCGGACGCCGACGACGGCACCCCCGGCCCCGGCACGCTCGCCGACTTCCTGGAGCGCGTCGCCCTCGTCGCCGACTCCGACGAGATCCCCGAGGACGCCGACCCCGACGACAAGGGCGTCATCACCCTCATGACGCTGCACACCGCCAAGGGCCTCGAATTCCCCGTGGTCTTCCTCACGGGCATGGAGGACGGCGTCTTCCCGCACCAGCGGTCCCTCGGCAAGACGAAGGAGCTGGAGGAGGAACGCCGCCTCGCCTACGTCGGCATCACGCGCGCCCGCGAACGCCTCTACGTCACCCGGTCCGCGCTGCGCAGCGCGTGGGGGCAGCCACAGCACAACCCGCCGTCCCGCTTCCTCGACGAGATCCCCGAGACGCACCTCGACTGGCGCCGCACCGGCTCCCTGCCGGCCGCGCCGGCGGCACCCCGGCGGTCCGCCGCGCCGCGCGGCGGCGGCCAGGCGCGCGAACGGCTCGGCGCCCAGGGCTTCGCGACCGGCCGCGAGCCCGACCGCCCGATCGCCGCCCTCGCGCCCGGGGACCGCGTCACGCACGACACCTTCGGTCTCGGCCGGGTCCTGTCGGTCGAGGGCAGCGGGAAGCACACCCAGGCGCTCATCGACTTCGGGGGCGAGAAGCCGAAGCGTCTCGTGCTTCGCTATGCCCCTGTGGAAAAGCTGTGACCCGTGCCCGGTAGTGTCGCCGGTATGTCACAGACCGGGGAGAGGGCTTGTCGTGCCTGCCGGGGAGAGGGTTAGCTTCCCTGGCAACGTCCGTACTCCAGTTCCTTCTGTCCCCGGAGTACGTCTCACATCGGAACATTCCCAGGGGGAACATCCATGAGCCAGCCCTGGCAGCCGGCGCCGGACAGCGGTGGTTTCGGCGGACAGCAGCCGCCCCAGCAGCCCGGCGGCGCACCCCAGTCGCCGTACGGCGCGCCGCCCCCGCCGCCGGCGGGCGGGCAGCCGCAGCCCTACGGCGCGCCCCCGCAGCCTCCCCAGCCCTATGGCGCCCCGCAGCCGCAGGGCGGGTACGGCTACCCGCCCCAGCAGCCGTACGGCGGCCCCGGCGGCTTCATGCCGCCGCCGCCCTCGGCGACCCGCAACAACGTGGGGCTCGCGATCCTGCTGTCGGTCCTCGGCATGATCGTCGGCGCGGTCATCTACGGCTACATCTACAAGGCCGGCTTCGACGAGGACACGGGCGAGATCACCCAGTTCAACTGGCTCGCCATCGGTGTCGGCGTCCTGGTCGGCCTCGGCCCGGCGTTCTTCGCGAAGAACAACTGGGGCGCCTACATCACCGGTGCCGCCCTCGCGGTCGGCGCGATGATCTTCGGCGGCATGTTCGGCACGGCGCTGCTCGTCGCGGAGTACTTCCCGACGGACGACAACGCGTTCACCATCTTCTTCCAGTACTTCGGCGACACCTGGAACGTCTTCGAGGAAGACCTGGCGGCCATCGACTACATCCTGTGGGCACTCGCCCCGGTCGGCGCGATCGGTATCGGCCAGGCGATCGCCCGCCGCACCCCCTGACGGGCGCGGCATACAACAGCCGGACGGCCCGCCGTTTCCTCCCGCACGGGAGAACGGCGGGCCGTCCGGCTGTCCGGGGCCGTGCGGGCGATCAGGTGGGCTCCAGGCCCTGGGCGCGCAGCCAGGGCAGCGGGTCCACGGCCGAGCCGCCGCCGGGCCGCACCTCGAAGTGCAGGTGGGGTCCCGTGGAGTTGCCGGAGTTGCCCGAGTAGGCGATGACGGTGCCGGCCTGCACCCAGCCGGACTGGTAGACGGCGCTGTCGAGGTGGCAGTACCACGTCTCGGTGCCGTCTGCGGCGGTGAGGACGACCATGTTCCCGTAACTGGGGTGCCACTGCGTGGAGATCGTGCCGTCCGTGGCGGCCATGACCTCCGTGCCGTAGGACACGGGGAAGTCGATACCGGTGTGGAGCGACATCCAGTTGACGCCCGCCTGGCCGTAGTACGCGCTCAGGCCGTGCTGCGCGACGGGCAGGAAGAACTTCTGCCGTTCCTCCTCGATCCGCTGCCGCTCCTCCTCGTCCTCGCGCTCCTGCTGCTCCTGCTGTTCCTGCAGGTCGATGCGTTCCTGGGTGCGGCCGGCGCGCTCCGTGTAGTCGTCGACGGCGGCCGTGAGCCCGGCGAGCTGCGTGTCGAACTCGGCGTTGGCGGCGACCGGTTCCACGTCGGACGGGTCGGGGGCCGCGACGGGTGCCGGGTCGGCCGTGGTGCCGGTCGTGTCGCTCACGGTCGCGGCGGTGGCGACGGCGGTGACGCCGAGGACGCACAGGGACGGCGCGGCGACCGTCAGGAGGGCCGACCTGGCGCGCGGGCGTACGGTCGCCCGCCGGCGGCCGCGCCGGGCCGCGGGCGGCGGCGTCACGTCGACCGGCTCGTCCGGCGCGTCCTGCGGCTCCTCCGGGGACGCGTCGGTCGTGTCCGCGTCCGGGCCGCCGTCGTCGAAGGCGGCCGACGCGTCGAAGTCGGTGAGGGTGTCGGCGTCGGCGACGGTCCCGGGGTCCGGCGCCGACCCGGGCTCGGGCACGCCGCCGAACGCCTCGTCGAATCCGGCGTCGGCCCCGAATCCACCGGCCGGGAAATCCATGGTGTGCGTCGCGTCGCCGGAAGCGGCCGAATAGGACGCAGAGTAATCGGTCCCGGTCCAGCCGCTCTGCGCGGACAGGTCCGTGCCGTAGCCGTCCGCGACGTATCCGGCCTGCGGAAAAGCGCCGTAATCGGTGTGCTCGGCGATCGGTGCGGACGATCCCTGGTCCGGGTATCCCGCGTATTGCGGATACTCGCCGTAATTCCCCTGCTGTCCGTATTGCGTGGAGTAACCGTAAGCGCCGCCGTCCGCGTAACCCGTCGTGTCCGCGTACCCGGTCGCCGTGCCGTAGGGGGCGGCGTACTCCTGGGAGCCGTCGTAGGCGTAGGCGGTGCCCGTCGCGGTGCCGTAGCCGTACGACTGGTCCTGCTGCCAGCCGGACGACGGGCCGTGGCCGGGGTGATCCAAGTGCCCGGACGGACCGGACAACGGATGATCGCTCACCGACAATGCCTTTCGGCTCGACAACAGAAGCTGGGGTGGGGTGGTGCCCGGCGGCTGCAGTGCGGCGACTGTACCCGCCGCCGGCTCGCGCCGACAATCTTCGGCGGGCTGTTCGCCCGTTTCCCGCCTGCAGGAAAAGGGCATTAGGGCGTGTTTCGGTGAGAGCGGCGGCGAGACCCCCACGAAATGTTCGAAGAAAGTTCGAATTCCGGGTGGCGTGCCGCAGCGGTCCGCGGTCTCCCGCCGGAGCCGTTCACGTGGGACATTCTGGGAGCGATGACCATACGCCCGGCACCGCCGCCGGGGATTTCGGGAGGCGAGACGATGGCTGCTCCAGGTCCGATCCGTGTCGTGGTGGCCAAGCCGGGGCTCGACGGGCATGACAGGGGCGCGAAGGTGATCGCCCGCGCCCTCCGGGACGCCGGCATGGAGGTCGTCTACACCGGCCTGCACCAGACGCCCGAGCAGATCGTGGACACCGCGATCCAGGAGGACGCCGACGCGATCGGGCTCTCCATCCTCTCCGGCGCCCACAACACCCTCTTCGCCCGCGTGCTCGCGCTGCTCGCGGAGCGCGACGCCGCCGACATCACCGTCTTCGGCGGCGGCATCATCCCCGACGAGGACATCCCCGCCCTGCGCGGCCTCGGCGTCGCCGCGGTCTTCACGCCGGGCGCGGCCACCGGGGACATCGTCCGGTGGGTCAGGGAGCACGTCGGGGAGGGTGCCGCGGACGCTCCCGGGGCGGATGATGCCCCCGAATTGTGACGGGTCTCACGACTCCGGTGTGACCTGCGATTTACGACGCCCGTGGACACCCGGATACGCTCGTCTCCGGACCTGCCGCGTGGCGGGCGCATCGTCGCGCCTGTCGGATCGACGCGGCCACGCGGCACGCCCACGCTGACAACGAACCGCGAAAACAGATTGAGGGACGGACGCGCGTGGACCTGTTCGAGTACCAGGCGAGGGATCTCTTCGCCAAGCATGACGTGCCGGTACTGGCCGGTGAAGTCATCGACACGCCGGAGGCGGCGCGCGAGGCGGCCGGGCGACTTGGCGGCCGTGTGGTCGTCAAGGCGCAGGTGAAGACCGGTGGCCGGGGCAAGGCGGGCGGTGTGAAGCTCGCGTCCGACCCCGATGACGCGGTGGAGAAGGCCGGCGCCATCCTCGGCATGGACATCAAGGGGCACACGGTCCACCGTGTGATGCTGGCCCAGACGGCCGACATCGTGGACGAGTACTACGTGTCCTTCCTCCTCGACCGCACCAACCGGACGTTCCTCGCCATGGCGTCCGTCGAGGGCGGCATGGAGATCGAGGAGGTCGCCGCCACCAAGCCGGAGGCGCTGGCCCGCATCCCCGTCGACGCCAACGACGGTGTGGACGCCGCGAAGGCGAAGGAGATCGTCGAGGCGGCGAAGTTCCCGGCCGAGGTCGCCGACCAGGTCGCGGACGTGCTCGTGCGCCTGTGGAAGGTGTTCATCGCGGAGGACGCCCTCCTCGTCGAGGTGAACCCGCTGGTCAAGACGGCCGACGGCAAGGTCATCGCCCTGGACGGCAAGGTGTCGCTGGACGCGAACGCCGAGTTCCGCCAGCCGGACCACGCGGCCCTGGAGGACAAGGCCGCGGCCAACCCGCTGGAGGCCGCCGCCAAGGAGCGCGGGCTCAACTACGTGAAGCTCGACGGCGGCAACGTCGGCATCATCGGCAACGGCGCGGGTCTCGTCATGAGCACCCTGGATGTCGTCGCCTACGCCGGTGAGGCACACGGCGGCGCCAAGCCCGCCAACTTCCTCGACATCGGCGGCGGCGCCTCGGCCGAGGTCATGGCGAACGGCCTGGAGATCATCCTCGGCGACCCCGAGGTGAAGTCCGTCTTCGTCAACGTGTTCGGCGGCATCACCGCGTGCGACGCGGTCGCCAACGGCATCGTGCAGGCCCTGGAGCTGCTGAAGTCCAAGGGCGAGACCGTGGACAAGCCGCTCGTCGTCCGCCTCGACGGCAACAACGCCGAGCTCGGCCGGAAGATCCTGACCGACGCCGCCCACCCCCTCGTGGAGCAGGTGGACACCATGGACGGAGCGGCCGACCGCGCCGCCGAGCTGGCCGCCGCGAAGTAAAGGAACCGAACACCACCATGGCTATCTTCCTCACCAAGGAAAGCAAGGTCATCGTCCAGGGGATGACCGGGTCCGAGGGCCAGAAGCACACCCGCCGGATGCTCGCCTCCGGCACGAACATCGTCGGCGGCGTGAACCCGCGCAAGGCCGGCCAGAGCGTGGACTTCGACGGCACCGAGATCCCGGTGTTCGGCGGCGTGAAGGAGGCCATCGAGGCCACCGGCGCCGACGTGACGGTGATCTTCGTACCGGAGAAGTTCACGAAGGACGCGGTCATCGAGGCGATCGACGCCGAGATCCCGCTGGCCGTCGTCATCACCGAGGGCATCGCGGTCCACGACACCGCCGCCTTCTGGTCGTACGCCGGCAAGAAGGGCAACAAGACCCGCATCATCGGTCCGAACTGCCCCGGTCTGATCACCCCCGGCGAGTCGAACGCGGGCATCATCCCGGCCGACATCACCAAGCCGGGCCGCATCGGCCTGGTCTCGAAGTCCGGCACGCTGACGTACCAGATGATGTACGAGCTGCGTGACCTCGGCTTCTCCTCCTGCGTCGGCATCGGCGGCGACCCGATCATCGGCACCACGCACATCGACGCGCTGGCCGCGTTCGAGGCGGACCCGGAGACCGACCTGATCGTGATGATCGGCGAGATCGGCGGCGACGCCGAGGAGCGGGCCGCCGACTTCATCAAGGCCAACGTCACCAAGCCGGTCGTCGGCTACGTCGCCGGCTTCACCGCCCCCGAGGGCAAGACGATGGGCCACGCCGGCGCCATCGTGTCCGGCTCGTCCGGCACGGCGCAGGCGAAGAAGGAGGCCCTGGAGGCCGCGGGTGTGAAGGTCGGCAAGACGCCGTCCGAGACCGCCCGCCTGGCCCGGGAGCTGCTGGCCTCGGCCTGAGCCCCCGCGCGGAAGCACCGCGACGCCCCCGCCGCCCGGTCCGCCGGGCCGCGGGGGCGTCGCGCGTCAGCCGAGGAGCGCGGCGGCGGCCAGGCCCGCCGCCGTCGCCGCGGTGACGCCGTAGCCGGCCAGGGTCAGACGCAGCGTGGCGCGCTCGCCCGAGACGCGGACGCGTTCGGGCGGCGGCCCGGCGGGCGTGTGCCCGGCGACGGCATCGAGCGCCAGCGCCTTGAGGACGCGGCCGCGTTCCCCCGCCGGTGCCGCGCCGAACTCGGGCAGCCGCTCGCCCAGGAGCCGCCGCGCGTGCGCCAGGCGGGCGTACGCGGCGCCGGTCGTCGCCTCGGCCTCGCGCGCGGTCCGCAGGAGGTCCAGGCCGACGATCTCGTGCAGGACGAGGACCCGCCGGTGGCGCGGCGGGAGGGCCTGGAGCGCGGTGAGCAGGGGGCCGCTGACGGCGGCCGTGCGGCGCCGGTGGCCGGGGGAGAGGCGGTGCCACGGGGAGAGCGCGTGGTCGTACGCCGCCGTACGGACCCAGCCGCCCGGGTCGGGCCGCGCGGCGACCTCCGGCCAGTGGTCCCAGGCGTGCCGGAACGCCCGAACCACCGCGCGGTCCGCGAAGTCGGACCGCCCGCTCAGCAGGAACGTCTGGCGGCTGAGCGACGGGGCGTGCCGTACGTAGAGACGATCGAACGCTGCGACCGGATCATCTGGCGATACGGTGGTATGCAAATCGGTCATATCTGCATAGTGGGCGACACAGCGGTGAAATCCCGTTACCCCGGCATTCCGGGTGTTGTTGGCAGCATGGCCGCGTGCGACACGTAACCCGGCCGTCCGGCCCGCCCCGACCGGTCCCGCGTCTCGTCCCGGCCGGCCGCGTCCGCGCCCGCTGGCTCTTCGAGGGACTCCTGGCCGCGGGACTCGGCCTCGGCGTGCCGGCCGCCCTCGTCCTGCTCCTGTGGACGCTCTCCCCGTATCCCGACGACGGGGCGGGCAGCGCCCTGCGCGTCGCCGCCGACCTGTGGCTCCTCGGCCACGGCACGGACCTCGTCCGCACCGGGACCCTCGACGGCGGCCCCGCGCCGGTCGGCCTCACCCCGCTGCTCCTGGCCGCCGCCCCCGCCCTCCTCCTGCTGCGCGCCGTACGGGTGTCGCTGCTGCCGTACCGCGACGCACCCGGCTGGGACGCCGACCCGGCCGACGGCCCCCGGGCCGCGCTGTGGGTGAGCGCCGGCTACCTGCTGGCCGGCACCGTCGTGGTGGTGTTCGCGCGCGGCGGGGAACTGGCCGCCGAACCGCTCAGCGCGGCCGTGCACCTGCCGCTGTTCGCGGTGACGGTGACGCTGGCCGGCGCCTGCGCCGTCTGCGGCTCGCTGCCGTCGGCCGCGGTGACCCGGTGGATCGGCGGCCTGTGGTGGCAGCGGACCGGCGCGGCGGCGCGGGCCGCCGGCGCCGGCCTCGCGGCCTACTGCGGCGCCGGCGCGCTGCTCGTCGGCTGCGGCCTCGCCGTCCGCGCCGGGGCCGCGCAGGACGCGTTCGCCCACCTCGCGACGGACTGGTCGGGGCGGCTCTCCGTCCTGCTGCTGGCGTCCGCGCTCGCGCCGAACGCCGCCGTCTGGGGCGCGGCGTACGGCCTCGGTCCCGGCTTCACCGCCGGCGCGGGCAGCGCGGTCGGTCCCCTCGCCGTCCGGGACGTGCCGCGGCTCCCCGACTTCCCCCTCCTGGCCGCCCTGCCCGACGGGACGCCAGGGCACCCCGCGCTGTGGGTGCTGCCCGCGGTCGTCCCCGCCGCGGGGGCGGTGGTGACGGCCTGGTTCGTCGCGCGGTCGCGCACGGCCGCCGACGAGGGGGCCGGCGCGACCGCCCTCCTCGGGCTGGGCACGGCGTGCGGGACGGGCGCCGGGCTCGGCGTCCTCGCCGCCTGGGCCGGCGGGCCGCTCGGGACGGACGCGCTCGCCTCGTTCGGCCCCTCGCCGTGGCTGACCGGGCTCGCCGCGGCGGCGTGGACGGCGGTCACCGTCCCGCCCCTGGCGCTGCTGCTGCGCGCGGCCCGCCGCAGCGGCCTCGACGCCAGGATCGTGCGGCTCTTCCGCCGGCCGCCCGAGGCGCCCGACGCGCGCGAATGGCACCTGACGAACGCCCGGCTCCTGCGCTGGGCGGCCCTGCGGAAGACCTCGGGGGCGCTGGTCCCGGAGATGCAGGAGCCGCCGGAGTCACGGCAGCCGCGACGAATCACCCGACCGGGTGAGGACTGAGCGTTCGACGACACCGCGTCCGGCGCGTCGCATCCCCCACGGGCCGCGAAAGCCGCCCGACGGGCACGGACGGGTCCCGGAGCCACGAGGCCCGGCTCTCGCACGCGCCGGGAAGCATGCGCGGCGCACGGAGGCGGCTGCCCACCGTCGCGCCGTGCGCCGTGCCGCGCGGTGGCCGGTGACGCCGGTCTGCCGGGCGGGCCGCCGGTGACGGGCGGCGGGTGCCGGTCGGGCCGAGCCGCGTCGGTGACCGGCGTCGCGGGGGATGCCCGCCCGCCTGCCTCGCCGGGGCGGCCGGTGCACGACTGTCCCGGGGCGTGGTGACGCGTGGCGGCTCGGTGGCCGGCGCGGTGGGTGCGGCGCGTCACCCACGCCGGTGGGGTGCCCGGTGCCCGGCTGTCTCCGGAGTGCGGTGACGCGTGGCGGCAGGAGGGACGTCGAGAGTCCCGGGAATGGGATGCGGTGCCGTGGCGAGGGACGGCCGGTGTCGGTCACGCCCAGCGGGGTCGGCGACGGGCGCGGTGGCACGCCCGTCCGCCGCGCGTCAGCGGTTCTCGCCGAACAGCGGCTGGAGCCGGTCGGGGAGCAGGTTCTCGCAGGACTCGCGCGAAGGGGCCGTCAGCGCGTCGTCCACACAGTCGAAGTAGTCCTTGTACACGAGCTGGAACGTGTACGAGGCCGCCACGATCACCAGCGACAGGGCCGCCAGCACGATGCCCGTGACCGCCGCCGTCGTCCTGGGCCGGTCGGCGTCGCGGCCCGCGGCGGCCGGCTGCGCGGGCGCGGGCGCACGGCCCTGCAGGGCGTCGACCTTCTTCTCCCGCTTGGACGCCCCGCCCTTCGGGCCGCCCCGCAGACCGCTGATGCCCCAGTACAGCGCGAGCGCGCCCAGCAGCAGACCGAGCCACTCCCAGCCCAGCAGGGCACCGGCGCACACGCCCCACATGCCGCCGAGCAGCGCGTAGCGCGCGTGCCGCTGCCCGGGGTCGGACGGGTCCCAGCCGCGCGGCCCGCCGGGCGGGCCGCCCTGGCCGCCCCCGCCGCCCGCCGGGTCGCCCCAGCGCCCCGATCCGCGGCCAGGCTGCCGGTCGCTCCACTGCCGGCCCCAGCGCTGCCGCTGGTCGTCCCGGCCGCCGTCGCCGTCACCGCCGTCCCGGCCGTCGTCGCCCTCGGGGCGGCGCGGCTGCCACGGACGGTCGGGAGTGCCCTCGGGCGGCGGTGCGAAGGGATTCTCCTCCGCCGGCTCGTCCTTCGGGCCGGGGGAACGGCGTCGGTCCGTCATCGTGGTCGTCGAATCTCCCTCGTAGCTGCCTCCCACCGACCGTACCTGCCCCGGGCCGCCCCGGGGCACGGGGGGAGCGAGGCGTGCCGGTATCGTTGCGGTCAGACCTCCCCCCAGAGAAAGCCCCAGCCGTGGTTCGCATCGTCTCCCTCGTGTCCGGCTCGGGGACCAATCTCCAGGCGCTCCTCGACGCGATCGGACACCGGGGGCCGTCCTACGGTGCCGAGGTCGTCGCGGTCGGCGCCGACCGGCACGGCATCGAGGGCCTCGCCCGCGCCGAGCGCGCGGGCGTCCCCACGTTCGTCCACCGCGTGCGGGACTTCGTGGACCGGGCCGCCTGGGACCGCGCCATGACGGCCTCGGTCGAGGCGTACGCGCCCGACCTGGTGCTGTCCGCCGGGTTCATGAAGATCCTCGGCCCCGCGTTCATGGCCGCGTTCCGCGACCGCGTCGTCAACACCCACCCGGCGCTCCTGCCGAGCTTCCCCGGCGCCCACGGCGTACGGGACGCGCTCAGGTACGGCGTCAAGGTCACCGGCTGCACCGTCCACTTCGTCGACGAGGGCGTGGACACCGGGCCGATCATCGCGCAGCAGGCGGTGCCCGTCGAGCCGGACGACGACGAGGCCGTGCTGCACGAGCGCATCAAGACTGTCGAGCGGCGTCTGCTCGTCGATGTCGTGGGCCGGCTCGCCCGCGACGGCTACCGCATCGAGGGACGAAAGGTGTACATCCCGTGACG
Source organism: Streptomyces sp. RFCAC02 (assembly GCF_004193175.1). NCBI lineage: Bacteria > Bacillati > Actinomycetota > Actinomycetes > Kitasatosporales > Streptomycetaceae > Streptomyces > Streptomyces sp. RFCAC02. The sequence goes on from NZ_SAUH01000001.1 coordinate 3,734,203, forward strand.
GCCGAAGGCAACGAAGGAACGAGGCGGCCCCTGCGCCGCGCGCTGGTGAGCGTCTACGACAAGACCGGTCTCGAGGAGCTCGCGCGCGGGCTGCACGCGGCCGGCGTCGCGCTGGTCTCGACCGGCTCGACGGCCGCGCGGATCGCCGCCGCCGGGGTGCCGGTGACGCCGGTCGAGGAGCTGACCGGCTTCCCCGAGACGCTGGACGGCCGCGTGAAGACCCTCCACCCGCGGGTGCACGCCGGCATCCTCGCCGACCTGCGGCGCGACGACCACCGGGCCGAGCTGGACAAGCTCGGCATCGAACCGTTCGACCTCGTCGTCGTGAACCTCTACCCGTTCTCGGCGACGGTCGCCTCCGGCGCCGGCGAGGACGAGTGCGTCGAGCAGATCGACATCGGCGGCCCCTCCATGGTGCGCGCGGCGGCGAAGAACCACCCGTCCGTCGCCGTCGTCGTGGACCCGGCGCGGTACGGCGACGTGCTGGCCGCCGCGGCCGGCGGCGGGTTCACGCTGCCGGAGCGGCGGAGCCTCGCGGCGGCCGCGTTCCGGCACACCGCGGACTACGACGTCGCGGTCGCCGGCTGGTTCGCCGGCCTCGGCGAGGACGGCGCGGACTTCCCCGCCGCGGCCGGCCTCTCCCTGACCCGCCAGAGCGTCCTGCGCTACGGCGAGAATCCCCACCAGTCCGCCGCCCTGTACCGCGACGCGAGCGGCGGCGGCCTCGCGGCGGCCGAGCAGTTGCACGGCAAGGAGATGTCGTACAACAACTACGTGGACACCGAGGCCGCCCGCCGCGCCGCCTACGACCACGAGCAGCCCGCCGTCGCGATCATCAAGCACACGAACCCCTGCGGCATCGCGGTCGGCGCCGACGTCGCCGAGGCCCACCGCAGGGCGCACGCCTGCGACCCGCTGTCCGCGTACGGCGGCGTCATCGCCGTGAACCGGCCGGTCAGCGCGGAGATGGCCGCGCAGGTCGCCGAGATCTTCACCGAGGTCATCGTCGCTCCCGACTACGAGGACGGCGCCCTCGAGGCCCTCACGCGGAAGAAGAACATCCGCGTGCTGCGCTGCCCCGAGCCCCCGGCGTCCCGGATCGAGCTGCGGCCGATCGACGGCGGCGCGCTCGCCCAGGTCACCGACCGGCTCCAGGCGCCCGGCGACGACCCGGCGACCTGGACGCTGGTCGCGGGCGAGGCGCTGCCGGAGGCGGAGCTGGCCGAGCTGGCGTTCGCGTGGCGTGCCTCCCGCGCCGTCAAGTCGAACGCCATCCTGCTCGCCAAGGACGGCGCGACCGTCGGCGTCGGCATGGGCCAGGTGAACCGGGTGGACTCCGCGCGGCTCGCCGTCCAGCGGGCCGGTGCCGAGCGCGCGGCCGGCTCCTACGCGGCGTCCGACGCGTTCTTCCCGTTCCCCGACGGGTTCGAGGTGCTGGCCGAGGCCGGCGTGCGGGCGGTGGCGCAGCCGGGCGGCTCGGTCCGTGACGAGCTGGTCTTCGAGGCGGCCCGCGCCGCCGGCGTCACCCTGTACACCACGGGCACGCGGCACTTCTTCCACTGAGCGGCCGACGGCGGCGCCGCACCGGATCCCCGGCGCGGCGCCGCCGTCGTGTGCCCGGACAGACGCTAGGGCTGGGGCCGGTGGAGCATGTTCACCAGGACCTCGTGCAGGACCTCGTGGTCGCGCGGGTCGTGCAGCCGCCACGGGCCGCCGTCCACGGTGTACCACTCGTCGGCGCCGGCGTAGCGCACGCGCAGCGTGAGGACGCCGTCCGCGTCCGCGTCGGTGTGGAGTTCCAGCTCGCCGGTGATGACGCCGACCTCGCTGGTCATCACGCCGCCCTTGGGGGCCGTGAAGACGGAGTACCTCTCGTTCATGCCCCACTCATACCGGACGCGTCAGCAGGTGCCCAGCATCTCCTCCAGCGCGGCCTTCTCGTCGGTGTCGACGGTCAGTCCCCACTCGTGCTTCACGTCGACCCACATGCGCGCGTAGGTGCAGTGGTAGTCGTCGACCGGCTGCCAGTCGGCGGGGTCCTGGTCGCCCTTGGAGCTGTTGGACGTGTCGCTGACGGCGATGAGCTGCGGGTGCTCCAGGTCGTTGGCGAAGTCGCGGCGCTCGTCGGTCGTCCACCCGTCGGCGCCGGAGCGCCATGCCTCGGCGAGCGGCACGACGTGGTCGATGTCCACGTCGGAGGGGGAGGTCCGCGTCGTGTCGTCGTAGGGGCTGTACCAGGAGCCGGAGACGGGCTGGCACGTGTCGCCCGTCTCGACGTCCTCGCCGTCGCGCGCCAGGACGGTCTGGCGCGTGGTGCAGTCGCCGTCGCTCTCCCAGTGGGGGAACTTCTCGCGGGAGTAGCCGCTCATGCCGCCCTCGCCCGCGACGGTCAGGCCGGCGAGTTCGGTGCGGGCGGTGTCGGCGTCGGGGATGTCCGGCGGCTCGGCGGCCGCCGAGCCCGCGGGGACGGCCGTGAGCAGGGCTGTCAGGGCGCTCGTCGTGATGATCAGGGTCCTGGGCCTCGGTCGGGTCGGCATGCGGCACCTCCGGGGGGTGGGTGATTCGCCTGCCACCCTGTGATGCCCGAAAGTGACGTGATCATGACCTGTTGTGACGGTGGGCCGAGGTGCGGCCGGTCCGCGGGCGCCGGGAGCGCGCGCCCCCGGAGCCCGCGCGGCGCGGTCAGGCCATCAGCGGGACCGGGGTGCCCTCCGGGGGGTTCCGGTAGTGGTCGTGGATCTTGTTGATCTCCGACTGGATGTAGAGCCGGTACGAGCTGAGCACCACGACGAGGATCGCCGCGATCGCCGGGCTGCACGTCGCCGCCATGCCCGCCGCACGCTGCGCCTGCGCGACGCGCTTGCCGGTGTTGTACACCGCGACGAACAGCGGTATGTAGAGCAGGAAGACCCCCGGGAAGATCGCCAGCGTGGAGAGCCCCGGACTGACGACGATGCGCCGGTCGAACTGCGCCAGCTCCTTGTTGATCTTGTACTGCCACACCAGGACGTAGACGCCCAGCGTGATGATCGGCAGCCCGATCCAGGCCGCGAACACGTTCCGCTGCCGCATCGCGCGCCCCATGCCCGGACTCGTCTGCTGCCCGTAGGGCGTGCCCGTGACCGCGACCGGAGCGGTGGCCGCCGGATAGCCCGGCTGCTGCGATGGGTACCCCGCCGGCACCCCCGGCTGGCCGTACGGGGTGGGCGGCGTCTGGCTGTCGCTCACTGCGGAGCTCCTCCTGCATCTCATGGGACATCAGTCCGACGGAACGTCAAGCGGGCGGTCTGCGCGGGGGGACGCGCGGTGGGGGAGGGGACGCACGCGCCGCGCGGGGAGGGCCGTCGTGCCGCTTCCGGGCCACCCGGCCCGTCATTCGAACGCGCGGACGGCCGCCGTGTCCAGGGGCGGACGCGGACTGTGGCGAAGCTGAGACGGGAGGGGCGCGTGCTGTTCACCTCCGCCCGGCGGGGACCGATTCGCCGCGCCGCCGCGCCATCCGCGAGGATGGGGGCATGAGCGCGAAGATTCTGGACGGCAAGGCCGCCGCAGCAGCCATCAAGTCCGACCTCTCCGCCCGGGTCGCCGTACTCCGTGAGCGCGGCGTGACCCCCGGGCTCGGCACGCTGCTGGTCGGTGACGACGTCGGCAGCCAGAAGTACGTCGCGGGCAAGCACCGCGACTGCGCCTCCGTGGGCATCGCCTCCATCCAGCGCGAGCTGCCCGCCACGGCGAGCCAGGCCGACATCGAGGCCGTCGTCCGCGAGCTGAACGAGGACCCCGCCTGCACCGGCTACATCGTCCAGCTCCCGCTGCCGCGCGGCATCGACACCAACCGCGTCCTCGGCCTGATCGACCCCGCCAAGGACGCCGACGGCCTCCACCCGGTGAACCTCGGCCGCCTCGTCCTCGGCGAGCCCGCGCCCCTGCCCTGCACGCCCAACGGCTGCATCGACCTGCTCCGCCGGGGCGGCGTCGAGATCGACGGCGCCCACGTCGTCGTGGTCGGCCGCGGCATCACCGTCGGCCGGTCCATCCCGCTGCTCCTGACCCGCCGCAGCGAGAACGCCACCGTCACCCAGGTCCACACCGGCACCCGCGACGCCTCCGCGCTCCTGCGGCAGGCCGACATCATCGTGGCCGCCGCCGGTGTCCCGCACCTCGTGAAGCCGGAGGACGTGAAGCCGGGCGCCGCCGTCCTCGACGTCGGCGTCAGCCGTGACGGACACGGCAGGATCGCCGGCGACGTGCACCCCGGCGTCGCCGAGGTCGCCGGCTGGCTGTCGCCCAACCCCGGCGGCGTCGGCCCCATGACCCGCGCCATGCTCCTGCAGAACGTGGTGGAGGCCGCCGAGCGCGCCGCCGCCCCCGGCGCCCTCGCCGCCGACTGATGGGGGCCGGCGCGGCGATGAGCGCGGACGACGACGCCTACCCCACCCGGAGCACGGCGCGGCCCGAGGGCGGGCAGCGGACCGCGGGCGGCGAGGTCCCCGCCCCCATCCGGCAGTGGCCGCTCCTCACCGTCCTCGGCAGCACCCTGCTCGGGCTGCTCCTCACCCTGGCGGACTTCCGCGTCGGCCTGCTGGTGGTCGGCGCCGCCCTGCTGGCCGGCGCCGCGCTGCGCTGCTGGCTGCCGGCGGTGGGGATGCTCGCGGTCAGGTCGCGGTTCACCGACGTGCTGACGTACGGGGTGCTCGGCGCGCTCATCGTGCTGCTGACGCTGATGGCCGAGCCGGATCCGCTGCTGGAGCTGCCGTTCCTGAAGGACGTGCTGCGCTTCTCGGCGGGCTGAGCGCGGCTCAGGCGCGGGCGGCGTCGAGCCAGGCGGCCACCTCGTCCGGGTGGCCGTCCACCCACCGCTCGGCGGCGGCGGTCGGGCTCAGGTGGTCGTGCTCCATCAGCGCGGCGACCGCGTTCTGGTCCTCCTCGCTCCAGGAGAACGCCCGCAGGAACGCCGCCGCCTCACCGCCGTCCTCGGCGAACTCGGCGTTCAGGTACTTCCGCAGCTCTATCGACGGGTAGTAGTCGGGCAGCCGCACCTCCGCGAGGTCGACCTCGCCGGCCAGCCAGTGTGGCTCCCAGAAGTACGCGAGGACCGGCCGCCCCGACGTGCCGGCGTCGGCGAGCCGGTCCACGAGGGCCTCCTCGCTGCCCGCCGTCACCGTGCGGTAGTCGAGGCCGAGGTCGGCGATGATCGCGTCGTCGCGCGTCGTGTAGGCGGGGTCGGCGTGCAGCAGTTCGCCGCCGAACTCGTCCGCGTAGTCGTTGAGGTGGCGCCAGTCCAGCGCCTCCGGGTGCTCCGCCGTGAGGTCGTCGCCGCCCGCCACGTACCAGCCGACGTGGCCCGTGATGCCGAGCGGTCCCGCGTCGACGGCCGTCTCCCGGCCCTCGACGTACAGGCGCCGCGCGTCGGGCAGCGCCCCCCAGTCCTCCAGGACCGCCTCTATGTCGCCGCTGCCGAGCCCCTCCCACGCCTCGTCCTGCGAGACGTACACCTTCTCGACGGGGACGCCGAGCTCGTACTCCAGGACGTAGGCGGCGACCGCCGCGTTCGCCACGCCGCCGGGCCACTCGGGCACGGCTATCCGCACCGGGTCGGCCTCCTCGGCCGCGCCGCCGCCCGACAGCCGGTCCACGAAGACGCAGCCGCTCGTCGCGAGCAGGCTGAGTATGCCCACGCCGGCGAGCAGCGGTTGGCGTATGCGGCGCATGGTGCGGATTCCTCCGGCGGGCGGCGAGCGGCGGTCGGCGGACGGGACGGCGGGCGCGGCGGTCCCGTCACGACGCAGTGTGGCCCCGGACACGGGTCCGGGGCCACAGGTGCGCCGGATCGCGTCGGCGAGCGGGTCAGATCAGCCCGAGCCCGCGGACGGCGTCGCGCTCGTCGGACAGCTCCTTGACGGAGGCGTCGATGCGGGTGCGCGAGAACTCGTTGACCGCGAGGCCCTGCACGATGGAGTACGTGCCGTCCGACGTGGTGACCGGGAAGGACGAGATCAGGCCCTCGGGGACGCCGTAGGAGCCGTCGGACGGGACGGCCATGGAGGTCCAGTCGCCCTCGGCGGTGCCGTTCACCCAGGTGTGGACGTGGTCGATCGCGGCGTTCGCGGCGGAGGCGGCGGAGGACGCGCCCCGGGCTTCGATGATGGCGGCGCCGCGCTTCGCGACGGTCGGGATGAACTCGTCGGCGAGCCACTTCTCGTCCACGGCGTCGGCGGCGGCGCGGCCGTCGATCTCGGCGTGGAAGACGTCCGGGTACTGGGTGGCGGAGTGGTTGCCCCAGATCGTGAGCCGGCGGATCGCGTCGACCGTGCTGCCGGTCTTCTTCGCGAGCTGGGTCAGCGCGCGGTTGTGGTCGAGGCGGGTCATCGCGGTGAAGCGCTCGGCCGGCACGTCCGGCGCCGCGGCCTGCGCGATGAGGGCGTTGGTGTTGGCCGGGTTGCCCACGACGAGGACCTTGATGTCGTCGGCGGCGTGGTCGTTGATGGCCTTGCCCTGCGGCTTGAAGATGCCGCCGTTGGCCTCCAGCAGGTCGCCGCGCTCCATGCCCTTCGTACGGGGGCGCGCGCCGACGAGGAGGGCGACGTTCGCGCCGTCGAAGGCCACGTTCGGGTCGTCACTGATGTCGATGCCCGACAGCAGCGGGAAGGCGCAGTCGTCCAGCTCCATGGCGGTGCCCTCGGCGGCACCGAGGGCCGGGGTGATCTCCAGCAGGCGCAGCCGGACGGGCGTGTCGGGGCCCAGCAGGTGGCCGGAGGCGATGCGGAAGAGGAGGGCGTAGCCGATCTGGCCGGCGGCGCCGGTGACGGTGACGTTGACGGGAGTGCGGGACATGATGAGTGGCCTTCCGAGGTCAAAGCGGTACAGGCGGCGACAGGGGCCGGGGCCGCCGTCAGGTTAACCGAACGGTCCACGGCCGCCCACGGCGGGCGTGGGGCGCGGGCGGTGCGGTGACGGGCCGGATCGGCTGTCGGAGCGACCTGAGAGAATGGCCCCATGGCCACGACACGTCTCCGCGTCTTCTCGGGAATCCAGCCCACCGCCGGGTCATTCCACCTCGGCAACTACCTCGGCGCCGTGCGCCAGTGGGTGGCCCTGCAGGAGACCCACGAGGCGTTCTACTCCGTCGTCGACCTGCACGCGGCCACCATTCCGCAGGACCCGGCGGCGCTGCGGGAGTCGTCCCGGCTGGCCGCCGCGCAGCTCCTCGGCGCCGGGGTCGACCCGGAGCGGTGCGTGCTGTTCGTGCAGAGCCACGTCGCCGAGCACGCGCAGCTCGCCTGGGTGCTGAACTGCCTCACCGGCTTCGGCGAGGCGTCGCGCATGACCCAGTTCAAGGACAAGTCGGCGAAGCAGGGCACCGAGGGCACGACGGTCGGCCTGCTCACCTACCCGATGCTGATGGCCGCCGACATCCTTCTCTACCACGCGCAGGAGGTCCCCGTCGGCGAGGACCAGCGGCAGCACATCGAGCTGACCCGGGACCTCGCCCAGCGGTTCAACACCCGCTTCGGCGACACGTTCACGCTGCCCGGGCCGCACATCCTGAAGGACGCCGCGAAGATCCAGGACCTCCAGGAGCCGGCCGTCAAGATGAGCAAGTCGGCGTCCACCCAGAAGGGCATCGTCTGGCTCCTGGACGAGCCGAAGGTGTCGGCGAAGAAGTTCCGCAGCGCCGTCACCGACACGGGCACCGAGATCCGGTACGACCGAGCGGCCAAGCCGGGCGTGAGCAACCTGCTGTCGATCTACTCCGCCCTGACCGGCATCTCCATCGGCGAGCTGGAGGAGAAGTTCACCGGGCAGCTCTACGGCGTCCTCAAGACGGAGCTGGCCGACGTGTTCGCCGACTGGGTGGCGCCGTTCCGCGCCAGGACCCGGGAGTTCCTCGACGACCCGGCCGAGCTGGACGCGCTGCTCGCCCGGGGCGCGGAGAAGGCCAGGGCCGTCGCCGCGCCGACCCTGGCGCAGGTCTACGAGCGGGTGGGCTTCCTGCCGCCCGTGCCGCCGCCGGGCCGCTGATCCGGGGCCGGCGCGCGCCGGCCCCGGATCAGCGGCGGGGGTCGTACGCGGGGGGCCGCGAGAAGGGAGCCAGCCTTGGGGACCATCACCCTCGGTGTGTCGATCGCGGTCCCCGAGCCGCACGGCGGCCGGCTGCGGCGCAGCCGCCTCGCCTTCGGGGACGCGGCGGCGGCCGGCATCCCCACCCATGTGACGCTGCTGCCGCCCACCGAGGTCGCGGCCGCCGCCCGGCCCGGCATCGACGCCCACCTGGCCGGTGTGGCTGCGGCCGGCCGCCCGTTCGCCCTGCGCCTGTCGGGCACCGGTACGTTCCGGCCCCTGACGCCCGTGGTGTTCGTCCGGGTCGTGGAGGGCGGGGACGCCTGCGACCGGCTCCAGTCGGCCGTGCGGGCGGGCGGCGGGCCGCTGGCCCGCGAGCTGGCCTACCCCTACCACCCGCACGTGACGGTCGCCCACGGCATCGCCGAGGACGCGATGGACCGCGCGCAGGCCGAGCTCGCCGAGTACGAGGCCCGGTGGACCGTGCGCGGGTTCGCCCTGTACGAGCAGGACGGCACAGGCGTGTGGCACCGCTGCCGCGATTTCCCCTTCACGGCGCCCGGGCGGCAGCCGGGCACCGCCCCGGACACCGCGCTGCGCCGCTGACGCCCGCCCGCCCGCCGCCGGGCGCGTGTCAGGAGCCGTTCACGGGGCATCCCCACTTAGCGTGGGCGGCGCGATGGAGACTCTGACCCGGCTGCCGTGGATCGGTCCACCGGTGGCGTGGTTCCTTCGGACGCGCGTGTGGCGTGTCTACCAGCACCTCGACGCGCGGAACTGGACGCGGCTGGCCGCCGCGATCACGTTCACCAGCTTCGTCACCCTCTTCCCGGTCCTCGGGCTGGCCGGCGCGGTCGGCACCGGGCTGCTGACCGACGGGCAGCTCCACACCGTGGAGGACTGGATCGCGGACCAGGTGCCCGGCATCTCCGACCAGCTCCACCTGGACAGCCTCCTCGACAACGCCGGCACCATCGGCCTCGTGTCGCTGGTCCTCGTCCTGCCCACCGGCGCGAGCTGGGTGGACGCCCTGCGCGGCTGCCTGCGCGCGCTGTGGGACCTGCCCGACCCGGACGAGAACACGGTCGTGCGGCGCGGCAAGGACATCGGGGTCCTCGCGGGCCTCGGGGCCGTCGTCCTCGTCTCGCTCGCCGCGTCCGCGCTCGCGATGAACATCGTGCGGATACTCGCACCCCACGGCCCCGGCGGGGTCGTGCTGCAGTTCGCCGCGTACGCCGTGGCGATGGGCGTGACGTTCCTGCTGCTGGCGTACGTCCTCGTGTGGCTCCCGGGCGTACGGCCCCCGCGCGGCGCCGTCGTCACCGCCTGCGTCATCGGCGCGGTCGGCTTCGAGCTGCTGAAACTGCTGCTCAGCGGCTACCTGACGGAGGTCGCCACCCGCAACGTGTACGGGGCGTTCGGCGTGCCGATCGCGCTGCTGATCTGGATCAACCTCATGGCGAAGCTGCTGCTCGCCTGCTGCGCGTGGACGGCCACCGCCGTCACTCCGGCGGACCGTCCGTGCGCCGACGCCCTGGACGAGCCCCCAGCGGATGAGTGCGGTGGAACAGATACGCCGCCCCCGCCAGAACGGCGAGACCGGCCGCCGTCACCATCAGCACCGTGATGCCGCTGACGGGCGCCCCGTCGTCCGCCGCCGCGCCCGCGAGGGCCGCGTCCGAGCCGTCGCCCGCCGTCGCGTCCTGTCCCGCGCCGTCGTCGGGCGCCGGGTCGTCCGGCAGCTCGCTCAGCGGCGGCACCAGCTCGCCGACCGGGTCGACCGAGCCGGCGGCGGCGAAGCCCCAGTCGAGGAGCGCGGCGCTCTCGCGGTAGACGGCCAGCGCGTCGCCCTCGGGGTCCATGACCGTCACCAGCAGGACGCGGCCGCCGCGCTCGGCGACGCCGGTGAAGGTGTGGCCGGCGGCCGAGGTGTAGCCGTTCTTGACGCCGGCGAGGCCCTCGTACGGTTCGAGCCCCGGGGCGCCGACGAGGAGGCGGTCGGTGTTCTGGATCTGGTAGGTCTCGCGGTCCTCGCCCTCGCCGGCGCCGGGGAAGTCGGCGGTGGGGAGGGCGACGTACTCGCGGAAGTCGTCCATCTGCAGGGCGTCCCTGGCGATGAGCGTCAGGTCGTACGCCGACGAGGTCTGGCCCTCGGCGTCGTAGCCGTCGGGGTTGACGACGTGGGTGTCGCCGGCCTGGAGCTCGTGCGCGCGGGCGTTCATCTGCTCGACCGTCCCGGCCTTGCCGCCGTTCATCGCGGTCAGCGCGTACACGGCGTCGTTGCCGGAGGCGAGGAGCGCCCCGTGCCAGAGGTCCTCGACGGTGTAGGTCTGGTAGTCGGCGATGCCGACCGCGCTGCTGCCCTCGCCCATGCCGGCGAAGTGCTCGGGCCGCGCCCGGTACAGGTCGTCGCGGTCGAACGACGGCATGACCGTGTCGGCGAACAGCATCTTGAGCGTGCTGGCCGGGGCGAGCGGCCGGTGCGCGTCGTGGGCTGCGAGCACGTCGCCGGTCTCGGCGTCGGCGACGATCCAGGACTTCGCCGTCAGGTCGGCGGGCAGCGCGGGGGTGTCGCCGCCGGCGAGGACCTGGGTCTCGGTGCGGCCGAGGAGTTCCCCGCCGACCGTCGAGCGGACGGCGCCCGCGTCGGTGTCGCCGTCGTCCGGCGCGGCGGCGGCCGTGGTCAGGGGGGCCAGCGCGAGGGCGGGCACGAGTATGGCCATCGCGAGCGCGGCACGGGCGGGAATCCGAAAAGCGGACGAGCGATTGAACGGCACACCGTGAACTTACCGGCCGCCCCGGGAGTCGTGACGAGCGGACAGGTCCGAACCGGTGAGGAGGGCCGGTCATCCGGGCGACCGGTCAGCGCAGCATACTGGGCGGCGTCCGGTCGGCAGGGCGCTGGAGGGGGCACCCGTTGATTCTCATTGCCATTCCCATGACGCTGGTCGTGGCCGCGGTGCACTGGTACCTGTGGAAACGGCTCGTGCGTGACGTGTCGGCGCCGGGAGGTGCGTACCGGCGCGTCGCGACGGTGCTCCTGGTGGTCCTCGGGGCCTTCACGCCGATCGCGTTCGTGGGGCGCGAGCTGCCGGTTCCGTTCGCGGTGCTGCGGGTCGTGTCGTGGCCCGGGTTCCTGTGGATCGTCGCGGTGCTCTACCTGCTGCTGGCGCTGGCCGTGGGGGAGGCGCTGCGTCCGCTGGTCCTGCGCCTGCTGCGGCGGCGGGCCGGCGCTGTCGCGCCGCCGGTGACGGTACCGGTGCCGGCGGCCCCCGACACCGACCCGGCCCCCGGCACCGACCCGGCGCCGGACGCCGACGGGCCCGACGACGGGGAGGAGCGCGCGGCCGTACGGGCCGAGGCGACCCGCCGCCTGTTCGTCGCACGCGGCATCGCGGTGGGCGCGGGACTCGTCGCGGCCGGCACGCTGGGCTACGGCCTGGCCAACGCCCGGAACCTCCGCACGCGTCACGTGGCCGTCACGCTGCCGAAACTGCCGCGCGCCGCCGACCGCTACCGCATCGCCGTCGTCAGCGACATCCACCTCGGTCCCGTCCTGGGCGAGTCGCACTGCCGCCGCGTCGTGGACGCGGTGCTGCGCACCCAGCCGGACGTCATCACGGTCGTCGGCGACCTGGTGGACGCTGAGGTGGACGACCTGCGCACGGCCGTCTCGCCGATGGGGGACCTGAAGGCGCCGGACGGCGTGTTCTTCGTGACGGGGAACCACGAGTACTACGTGGACACCGGCGCCTGGGTGGAGCACGTGCAGGACCTCGGCATGACCGCGCTGGTGAACGAGCGGACGGAGCTGCCGTACTTCGAGCTGGCCGGCGTCAACGATGTGAGCGGCGAGGGCAGCGACTTCGGCGGCCCGGACTACGAGGCGGCCCTCGGCGACCGCGACCGCTCCCGCGCCACCGTGCTCATGGCGCACCAGCCGGTGCAGATCCACGAGGCCGTGGACTACGGAGTGGACCTGCAGCTTTCCGGCCATACGCACGGGGGCCAGATGTGGCCGCTCACCTATGTCGCGGCGGCGGCGAATCCGACGCTGGCCGGACTTGAGCGGTACGGCGACACGCAGCTCTACGTGTCGCGCGGCGCGGGTGCCTGGGGGCCGCCGGTCCGCGTGGGCGCCGATCCGGACATCACGATCGTCGAACTGCGGACGGCATGACCGAACACCCGTGGGGCGTCTGGCTTTTCGGATTGTCCGGTTTTCGTTCCGATCTGCTCCCCGGGTCAACTATTCGTGCGCCGTTGGTGTCCTTGATAACAAGCTGGGCACAAACTGACAGCGTGGTGGACACGACGGACACCGCGCCGTGCCGTGCGGCACAGCGAGGCATCGAGTGGCACTGAGGAGTGGTGGGGAATGCCGGAGGAGACGGAAGTGGCCGAATCGCTGATCATCAGAGGGCGCGTCAGGGACGCCCTCGGAGTCGCGCTGCCGCGCGCCGTCGTGACGCTGACCGGCGCCGATGGCGGCCGGCACCTGGTCAAGACGCGCAGCGCGGACGACGGCGCGTTCTCCGTGACGGCCCCGCGGCGGGGCGAGTACCTGCTCGCCGCGTTCTCCCCGCAGCTCGGCAGCCAGAGCGTGGCGGTCCGGCTGGAAGGCCGTCCGGTGGAGGTGGAGTTCCGCATGGCCGTGCCCGGAGCGGTCCTGGACTGACCCGCGGCGCGGCCGTTCGCCCTTCCGCGTCCGCTCCGTGACCCTCCCGGCGCACACCCGCCCCGTCGCCCTGTGGTTGGCTTGGCCCGCACATTCTTACGAGAAAGGGCGCTCCGGGTGCGACGGATGAAGGGTCGATGGGCGATAGTCGTCGGGCTGGTCGTGGTGCTGATCGTCGGCGCCGTGGGCGGTTGGCTGGCCTTCCGCCCCGACGACGACACGGAGGACCGGATCGTCGTGGGCTCCACGATGGCACCCAGCGTGCTGGATCCGGCCGGGGCCTACGACATCGGCTCCTGGGCGCTGACCAGCAATCTCTTCCAGTCCCTGCTGACCTTCCTGCCGGGGAACGAGGAGCCCGTCCCGGACGCGGCGGAGGAGTGCGGCTTCCAGGACGACGACCTGACGGTGTACCGGTGCACGCTGCGGGAGGGCCTGACGTTCTCCAACGGCAACCCCGTCACCCCGGACGACGTCAAGTTCTCCTTCGAGCGGATCATCGGCATGGCGGCCCGCGCCGAGCGTGAGGCGGGAGACGACTCCATCCCCGAGGAGGAGAAGTTCACCTACGCCGGTCCCGCCGGTCTGCTCGGCTCGCTCGAGGCGGTGCGGACGGACGGCCGCGACATCATCTTCGAACTGAACCAGTCCGACGCCACCTTCCCGTTCGTCGTCGCCGGCGGCACCGGCGCCATCGTCGACCAGCAGAGCTACGAGGAACTCGAACTCCACCCGGACGACTCGGTCGTGGGCTCCGGCCCCTACATCCTCGACACGTACGTCGCCGGGGAGTACGCCGAGCTGACGCCCAACCCCGACTACAACGGCGCCGCCGGTGAGGCCCTCAGCCCCATCCGCGTCCGCTACTTCGTGCAGGAGGGCGACAAGTCCGCCGAGGAGCAGCTCGCCGCCGCCTGGGAGAACGACGAGATCGACGTCAACGACGGTGTCATGCCGCCGGAGGCGATGGCCCATCTCGACACCGCCGACCCCGACATCGCCGTCTCCGAGCAGGCCGGCTCGAACACGCGCCTCCTCAGCCTCAACAACGACGCCGACCGGCCGTTCGGCGAGCGGGCCGTCCGCCGGGCCGCCGCCGCGCTGATCGACCGCGAGGAGATAGCCAGGCAGGTCCAGGAGGACACGGTCGAGCCGCTGTACTCCCTGATCCCCGTCGGCTTCACGGGCCACGCCACCCCGTACTACGACCTCTACCGCGACAAGAGCGTGGACGAGCTGCGCTCCGACCTGGAGAGTGCCGGTCTCACCCTGCCCATCGAGTTCGACCTCGCCTACTCGCGCGGTGCCGCGAACACCGCGGAGGCCGAGACCATCGCCGAACAGCTGGAGCGCGGCGGCCTGTTCGAGGTCACCACGACGTACTACGACTGGTCGGACTTCATCCAGCTCATCTACGGCGACCGCGACTTCGACGCCTTCCTGGTGAGCTTCTCCTCGGACTTCCCCGACCCCGCCACGTACACCGACAACCTGCTCGGCCCCGCCGACGCGCTGTCCACCGGCTTCAGCGACGAGGACCTGAACGCCCTCATCGCCGAGACGCGCCGCGAGACCAACCGGCCGCGCGCCGGCGAGGACTTCGAGGCCATCCTGCACGCGGCCGCCGCCGAGGCCCCGATCATCCCGATCTGGCAGGAGACGCGCCGCACGATGAGCGACGCGAGCATCGGCGGCATCCAGCAGCTCGCGTCCAACAGCGGTGTGTGGCGCCTGTGGGAGCTGCACAGGATCTGACGGTTACGGCAGGATGCGGTCATGGCTCGTCTACGGCACACCATCGACCTGACGCCGGTGGCACGGCGCGGCGTGGAGGACGCGGTCCTCGTCCTCCACGACGTGCTGGAGTCGCTGCGCGCCACCGGGACCCGGCTCGTCACCGGGGACGGCAGGCCCGTCCCCGGCGTGACGCTGCGATCGGGTGACCACGCGCGGCCCGGCGCGCAGTACACCGTCCCGGGCCCCGTGCAGGAGGGCACCGGGCCGCCCGTGGACCGGCTGACGGTCGTCGAGTGGGACCGGGCCGTCGCGACGGCCGTGCGGTTCGAGGCCGAACGGCCCGAGCCGCCCTCCCGCGTCACCTCGGAGCTGCGGCTGCGCAGCGCGGAGCGGCCCACCGTGCTGCGGTTCACGGCGCGCGGTGAGCTGACCCGCCCGGACGGGCGGCAGCGGCGGCTGCGCTGGTTCGCCGTGCGCGGCGAACTCGATCTCGAACGCTGGTGGGAGGCGGCCGGCGGCGGCCTCGGCACCGGCGGCGGCGCCGTGGGGCGCGGCCGGCCCGCGCTCACCGTCCTGATACGGCATCCGCTGCTGCAGGCCGTCTCGGTGGCCGTGCCCCGGCCGGGACCCGACGGCCAGTGGCGCGTGCACGTCGAGACGACCCTGCGGGGCCGGCGTCTCGTGCGGCCGGTGGCGGCCGTCCCGCTGCGCGTCACGCGGCGGCTGCTGCGCCGGGCGGTCGGGGAGGCGTTCGACCGGTTCGCCGCCGACTGGCGCACGCACGTCGTCCCGGCCGTCGAACGGGATCGCGACGACCTGCGCCGCGCGCTGCTGGACGACCTGACGGGCCTCGGCGCGCGGACCAGGGCGCCCGAGGAGTGACCGGCCCGGGCGCGGCGGACGACCGCGCCCGGGGCCGCGCGCTCATGTGGCGCGCAGACCCCGGTCGGCGAAGGCGATCAGCCACTCGAAGCTCTCGTCGATGTCGGCGCTCCACTGGAAGCCGCCCGCCGACTGGAGTGTGGCGAAGCCGTGGCACAGGCTGCGGAGCATGCGCAGCACGTGGTCCCTGTCGGACGGCGCGATGTCGTAGCCGCGCAGGACCGCCATGAACGCGGCGAGCAGCCGCTGTCCCGCGTCGGCCATCGGGTCGTCGGGACCGGTCGGTTCCACGCCGATCGTCGCGGCGTACCGGCCGGGGTGCTCCAGGACATAGGCGCGGAAGGCGCGGGTCGCCGCCGCCAGGGCGTCGCGGCCCGCGTATCCCTGGACGGCGGCGCCGACGGCGTCGGCCGCCTCGCCGAGCGCCAGGGCCGCGATGCCCCGGTTCAGGTCGTCCAGGCCGGCGACGTGCTTGTACAGGGACGGGGTGCGCACGCCCAGCCGCTCGGCGAGCAGGCCCATCGTCAGGCCGGCGGCGCCCGTCTCGTCGGCGAGCGCGGCGCCGGCCGCGACGACGGCCGCCCGGTTCAGTCCGGCCCTAGGCACGGGCGGCGTCCGACCCGAGGAAGGCGAGCGTGAGGGCGACGACCTGCTCGGGGTACTGGTCGTGCGGGTAGTGTCCGGCGCCCTCGATCATCGCCAGGCTGCCGAGGCCGTCCGGCAGGGCGGCGACGATCGCCGAGCCCTCGGCGTGCGGGTCGGCCCAGTCGGGGTCCTCCGTGCCCATCACGACCAGGACGGGGCAGCGGACGCGGCCGAGGTGCGCGCCGGCGTCGGTCGGGGCCGAGCGGCCCATGGCCTGCATGGCCTTCATCCGGCCCGGCTCGCGCAGCGTGGTCTCGATGCGGGCGACGCGCTCGGCCCAGTCGTCCGGCCGCACGCCGGGGTAGGCGACCTCGAGGTAGGAGCGCCACAGCCGCACGCTGCCGAACATTCCCGCGCCGAGCAGCCGCAGCATGCCCCGCCGGAAGCGCCGCACCCGCAGGTCGCCGAGGCGGATCGACTGCTTCCGGGTGAACGGCGCCAGCTCGACGACGCCGGTGACCAGCGACGGCTCCAGCGCGGCGGCGATGGTGGCGGCGCCGCCCGCGACGGAGTGGCCGACGATGACGGCCGGGCCCCCGAGGTGGCGGATCAGCGCGAGCAGGTCGCCGGCGATGGCGGTGCGGCTCCAGGCCGGCCACTCGACGCTCGACTCGCCGCAGCCGCGCAGGTCGAGCGCGGCGACGCGGTAGCCGGCCGCCACCAGCGGCGGGAGCACGGCCCGGAACGCGGCGCGGCTGATGCCCATGCCGTGCGCGAGCACGATCAGCGGCCCTGAGCCGGCCACCTCGTAGGCGAGGGTGCCGCCGTCGACGGTGAGGTACTCGGTCGTGGTCCCGGTCATGGTGTCCCCTTGGCTCGCGGGCGGCGCTCGGCTAATCGCGTTAGCCAAAAGCTAATCCAATTAGCCGAGCCTGTCAACGGCGGACCCCGGGGCGGGGAGAACGGGGGCAGGCGTCAGAGGACCTTGCCGGGGTTGAGGATGCCGAGCGGGTCGAAGGTGCGGCGGATCGCGCGCTGCATCTCCAGCCCCACCGGGCCGAGTTCACGGGCGAGCCAGTCGCGTTTCAGCACGCCGACGCCGTGCTCGCCGGTGATCGTGCCGCCCAGGTCGAGGCCGAGCGCCATGATCTCGCCGAACGCCTCCTGCGCGCGCTCCCGTTCGCCCTCGTCGGCGGGGTCGAAGCAGACGGTCGGGTGCGTGTTGCCGTCACCGGCGTGCGCGCACACCCCGATCGTCAGCCGGTTGCGGCGCCCGATCGCGGCGACCCCGTCGAGCAGTCCGGCGAGCCGGCTGCGCGGCACGCACACGTCGTCGATCATCATCGACCCCCTGACCGCCTCCAGGGCCGGCAGGGCCGCCCGCCGCGCGGCGAGCAGCAGGTCCGACTCGGCCGCGTCGTCCGCCGGCACGACCTCCGTCGCCCCCGCGGCCCGGCACAGCCCGCCCACCGCCGCGAGGTCCGCCGCCGGGTCGGGCGTGTCGAACGCGGCGATCAGCAGCGCCTGCGTCGTCTCCGGCAGCCCCATGCGGGTCAGCTCGTTCACGGCGCGGACGGTCGTGGCGTCCATCAGCTCCAGCAGGGACGGCGTGTGCCCGGCCGCCATGACCGCGGCGACCGCCTCGCCCGCCGCCGACGCCGAGGGGAACTCCGCCGCGAGCGCCAACTGCGGCGGCGGCGCCGGCCGCAGCGCGAGCACCGCCCGCACGACCACCCCGAGCGTCCCCTCGGAGCCGACGAACAGGCGGGTCAGGTCGTAGCCCGCCACGCCCTTCGCCGTCCGCCGCCCGGTGCGCAGCAGCCGCCCGTCCGCGAGCACCACGTCGAGCCCGAGGACGTACTCGGCCGTCACGCCGTACTTGACGCAGCACAGCCCGCCGGCGCCCGTGCCGATGTTGCCGCCGATGGTGCACTGCTCCCAGCTCGACGGGTCGGGCGGGTACGCGAGCCCGTGCGCCGCGACCGCCCTGGACAGCGTCGCGTTCACCACCCCCGGCTCCACGACGGCGCAGCGGTTCACCGGGTCGATCTCCAGGATGCGGTCCATGCGGACCAGGGAGAGCACCACACAGCCGTCCACCGCGTTCGCCGCGCCCGACAGGCCCGTGCGCGCGCCCTGCGGCACCACGGGCACCCGCAGCCCGTGCGCCGTCCGCAGGACGTGCCGCACCTCGTCCACCGTGCGCGGCAGGACCACGCAGGCGGGTGTGCCGGCCGGGCAGAAGCCGGCCATGTCGGTGGCGTAGGAGGCGGTGATCGCGGGGTCGGTGAGGACCGCCTCGCCGGGCAGCCCCTCGCGCAGCGTCGCGACAAGAGTGCTCATACCGGCAGCTTGGCAGGCGTGCGGGCCGCCGTCATCCCCCGCGCCGGACACCGTGCCGTTGCGCGCCCGTTCACCCGGGCACAGCACACCGTTCACGTCACGGGCGCGGCAGGACCCGACGATCCGGCCATGATGTATCGAAGACTCGCCTTCCCGGTCGTGGCCACGGCCCTGTCCGCCGTCGTCATGGCCCCCGGCGCCGCGGCCCACCCGCGCGACGGGCACGGCCACGGCACGGACCGGGGCGACCTGGAGCTGACCCTGCTCGGGCGCTACGAGACCGGCTCGTTCGACGAGGGCGCCGCCGAGATCACGGCGTACGACGCCCGCACCGAGCGGGTGTTCACCGTCAACGCGGAGCGCGGCACCGTCGACGTCCTCGACATCTCCGACCCGGCCGAGCCGCGCAAGGTCGCCGAACTCGACACACCCGGCGCCAACAGCGTGGCCGTGCACGACGGGACCGTCGCCGTCGCGCAGGAGGCCGGGGACAAGACCGACCCGGGCACCGTCACCCTCTTCCGCGCGCGGGACGGACGGCGCATCGACGCCGTCACGGTCGGCGCGCTCCCCGACATGCTGACGTTCACGCCGGACGGGCGGCGCGTCGTGGTCGTCGGCGAGGGCGAGCCCGACTCGTACTGCGCCGGCGGCACCGACCCGGAGGGCACCGTCTCCGTGCTCGACCTCGACCGGCACGGCCGCGTCACCGGCGTGCGGACGGCGGACTTCCGCGCGTGGAACGGGCAGGAGGACCGGCTGCGCGAGCAGGGGGTGCGGATCTACGGCCCCGGCGCGAGCGCCGCGCAGGACTTCGAGCCGGAGTACGCGGCTGTCTCGCCCGACGGACGGACGGCGTACGTCACGCTCCAGGAGAACAACGCGATCGCCACCGTCGACCTGGTGCGCGCCCGCGTCACGCGCGTCGACGCCCTCGGGACGAAGGACCACGGGACGGCGGGCAACGGCCTCGACCCGTCCGACGACGACGGCGGCGCAGCCATCGGCACCTGGCCGGTGTCCGGCCTCTACGAGCCGGACGGCATCGCGTCCTTCGGCGGCGGCCGGTACCTCGTCACCGCGAACGAGGGCGACACCCGTGACGGGGACTGCTGGTCGGAGGAGGTCAGGGTCGCCGACCTCGACCTGTCGCCCGAGGCGTTCCCCGACGCGGCGGCGCTCCAGGACGACGCGGCGCTCGGGCGGCTGACCGTCACGGCCACCTCGCCACGCGACGCCGAGGGCCGGGTCACGGAGCTCCAGGTGCCCGGCGGGCGCTCCCTGTCCGTGCGGGACACGCGCGGCCGGCTCCTGTGGGACTCGGGCGACGACCTGGAGCGGCTGATGGCCGAGCGGTACCCGGACGACTTCAACACCGACAACACCGAGAACGACCCCGACTCCCGCAGCGACGCCAAGGGACCCGAGCCCGAGGGCGTCACGGTCGGGACGGTCCGGGGGACGACGTACGCGTTCGCCGGTCTCGAGCGGTTCGGCGGCATCGTGGTGTACGACCTGTCCGACCCGCGCGATCCGCGGCTCGCCGGGTACGTCACCTCCCGGGACTTCGGCGGCGACCCGGAGGCCGGGACGGCCGGCGACCTCGGCCCCGAGGGGCTGACGTTCGTCCCCGCCGCCGACAGCCCGACCGGTGACGCGCTGCTCGTCGTCGGCAACGAGACCAGCGGCACGACCGCGATCTACCGCGTCGGCTGAACCCGTCCGCCCGGTGCCCCGGCCCCGCTACGCGCGCCCGTCCGCGCCGCCGCCGGGGCCGGGCGCGTGCGGGACGGACTCGGCGATGTCGCGGCGCCCGGTCGTGCGCGCCTGGTCCGTGGCCGTGATGCCGGGGTGGTGCAGGTCGAAGGCGGGCGACTCGGAGTGGATGCGGGGCAGCGCGACGAAGTTGTGGCGCGGCGGCGGGCAGGACGTGGCCCATTCGAGCGAGCGGCCGTAGCCCCACGGGTCGTCGCTCCGCACCCGGGGCGCGTACCTGGCGGTCTTCCACACGTTGTAGAAGAACGGCAGCGTGGACAGGCCGAGGAGGAACGCGCTGATGCTGGAGACCGTGTTGAGGGCCGTGAAGCCGTCCGACGCCAGGTAGTCGGCGTAGCGGCGGGGCATGCCCTGGGCGCCGAGCCAGTGCTGCACGAGGAACGTGCCGTGGAAGCCGACGAACAGCGTCCAGAACTGGATCTTCCCGAGCCGCTCGTCCAGCATCCGGCCGGTGAATTTCGGCCACCAGAAGAAGAAGCCGGCGAACATCGCGAACACCACCGTGCCGAAGACGACGTAATGGAAATGCGCGACGACGAAATAGCTGTCGTGGACGTGGAAGTCGAGCGGCGGTGACGCCAGCAGCACGCCCGTCAGGCCGCCGAAGAGAAAGGTCACGAGGAATCCGATCGACCA
Organism: Streptomyces sp. RFCAC02; assembly: GCF_004193175.1. NCBI lineage: Bacteria > Bacillati > Actinomycetota > Actinomycetes > Kitasatosporales > Streptomycetaceae > Streptomyces > Streptomyces sp. RFCAC02. Next base: position 3,754,901 of record NZ_SAUH01000001.1, read on the forward strand.
CAGCATCGGTGTCTCGAACGACAGCGAGCCGTGCCACATCGTGCCGATCCAGTTGAAGAACTTCACCCCGGTCGGGACCGCGATGAGGAACGACAGCAGGGAGAAGAACGGCAGCAGGACCGCGCCCGTCGCGAACATGTGGTGCGCCCACACCGTCACGGACAGGCCGGTGATGGCGATCGTGGCGGCGACCAGGCCGATGTACCCGAAGATCGGTTTGCGGCTGAACACCGGCAGGATCTCCGTGACGACGCCGAAGAACGGCAGCGCGATGATGTAGACCTCGGGGTGCCCGAAGAACCAGAAGAGGTGCGACCACAGCAGCGAGCCGCCGTTCGCCGCGTCGAAGATGTGCGCGCCGAGCCGCCGGTCCGCCTCGAGCGCGAAGAGCTGCGCCGCCAGCACGGGGAACGCCATCAGGACGAGCACGCTGGTCAGGAGGGTGTTCCAGGTGAAGATCGGCATCCGGAACATCGTCATCCCCGGGGCGCGCATGCACAGGATGCTGGCGATGAAGTTGACGGCGCCGAAGATCGTGCCGAACCCCGCCATGGAGAGCCCCATGATCCACATGTCGTGTCCGACGCCCGGGGAACGCGTCATGTCGTTCAGCGGGGCGTTCGAGAACCAGCCGAAACTCGCGGGGCCGCCCGGGACGACCAGGGACGAGAGGACGATGAGGCCGCCGAAGAGGAACAGCCAGTAGGAAATGGCGTTGAGGCGGGGAAAGGCGACATCGGGCGCGCCGATCTGCAGCGGCATGATGGCGTTCGCGAAACCGGCGAAGAGCGGTGTCGCGAACAGCAGCATCATGATGGTGCCGTGCATGGTGAACGCCTGGTTGTACTGCTCCTTGCTCAGCAGTTGGAGACCGGGCCGCGCGAGTTCCGCGCGCACCGCCATGGCCAGCGCGCCGCCCACCACGAAGAACGCGAAAGCCGTCACGAGATACATCGAACCGATGCGCTTGTGGTCCGTCGTGGTGAGCCAGGAGACGATGATCTGACCGGGTTTTCCCGGCGGTTTCGGGTCGGGTCGCTGGGTCCGGGATTCGGTCACGGTGGCCACGCGTCCGTTGTACCCCCGTCGCCGCCCACCGGTCCGGATTGGACGCGCGCGCCCCGCCGTGCTGTTCGCGCCACCGTGACCGAAAGTGATCGACCGCACACAAAAGGTGACGCTTCCTCGCTGCCCGTTGGCCGGGATGACATGTCCGGTTCACTCGCGTCCACCAGTGTCGCGGCGACCCGATACGCCCGAGCGTTGGGAGACGTGTATGCGAGTGCGGAGAGCGTTGAAGTCGTTCGCGGTCATCGGGGCGGCCATGGCCGCCCTGTTCGGCGCGAGCCAGCCCGCCCACGCGGCCGCGGGGTGGGGCATGTCGTGGGGTGCCTCCCAAACCGAGAGCACCATTCAGTGGACCAGCGGCTACTCGGCCTACGTCGACGGCTACATCAAGGCCGTCAGCGGCTACCGCGAGGTCTGTTTCCAGGGCAACAACGGTGACTACTGGACCGGCGAGTGGTGCTACGGCGCCTACGCGGGCCAGACGACATCCTGGTCGGACGCGAACCTGCGCATCGCGGTGCCCGGGGGCGTCCAGCGCGTCTACGCCTACATGTACGCGGACGGCGGCTGGGTGCACGAGGTGTTCTGCACGCGGAGCGGATGCACCCGCGTGTACTGAGCCGGCCCGCCCCCGCCGGTGCCCCGGAATCCTCCGTCCACCGGCGGGGGCGCCGCCGCGCTCAGGAGACGTGGGCCACCGTGAAGCGGGCGCGGCGGTGGCGCGGTGTCTCCGCCTCGTCCAGCAGGGCCACGGCCAGGTCCTCCATCGAGATCGCGGAGCGGCCCGCGGCGTCCGTGAGGAGTTCGTCGCCGCCGGTGGTGTAGCGGCCGGTGCGTTCGCCGGGGGCGAGCATCGCGGGCGGGCTCAGGTACGTCCAGTCCACGTCGGTCGGCGTCGTGCGGAACACGTCGAACTGCGCGCCGCTCGCCAGCGCGATCGCGCGCCAGGCCGCGCCGACGTACCGCGGGTCGTCCACCACGAGCCGGCGGCCGTCCGTCCCGGGGACCGTCAGGCTGCCCGCGCCGCCCACCACGAGCAGGCGCGCGCCCGTGCCGGCGAGGCCGCGCAGCAGCGCGCGGGCGGCCACCGCGTGGTCGGACTCGGCGCCCGGCGCGGGGCGGGTCGCCGCGATCACGACGTCCTGCCCGGCGGCCGGCCGCGCCACCGCGGCCGGGTCGGTCACGTCGCCCGAGCGGTGGGTCAGCGGCGTCACGTCATGGCGGCGGCGCAGCGCCTCCGCGACGATCCGGCTGCCGGACTCGCCCGAGGCTCCGATGACGGCGATGCGCATGGTCAGTTCTCCTTCGCGGTACGGCGGGGCGCGGTCTGCGCGGCGGCCACCGAGGCCATCGCCAGGAGGAAACCGGCGCCCTGCAGCGGGGTCAGGGACTCGCCGAGGGCGACGACGCCGAGCAGCGTCGCGACGGCGGGGGACAGGAGCGGCAGGAACGACAGCGCGCCCACCGGCAGCCGGCGCACCCCGTCGAACCACAGGGCGTACGCCAGGAGCGTGCCGACGATCGACAGCCACGCGTAGCCGCCCACGGCCGCCGCGTCGAGCGCGGGCGGCATGCCCTCGACGGTGAGGGCCAGTGGGGTGAGCAGCAGGCCGCCGACCGTGAGCTGCCAGCCGGTGAACGCCATGACGCCCACCCCTTCCGGACGGCCCCAGCGCTTGCCGAGGACCGTCCCGGCCGCCATGACGCCGGTCCCGGCCAGGCCGGCCGCGATGCCGACGGCATCGAACCCGGCGCCGGGGCGGAGGACCATCGCGGCGACGCCGGCCGTTCCCGCGACGCCCCAGGCGAGGCGGCGGCGGGCGGGACGTTCGCCGGTCAGGGCGAGGGCGAGACCGGCGACCATGAGCGGCTGCACGGCCGACAGGGTCGCCGCCACGCCGCCCGGCAGGCGGTAGGCGGCGGCGAAGAGGAGGGCGAAGAACGCGCCGATGTTGAGCGTGCCGAGGACCGCCGCCCGCCACCACCACGCGCCGTGCGGCAGGCGGCGCCCGATGGCCAGGGCGATGAGCCCGGCGGGCAGGGCGCGGAGCACACCCGACAGCAGGGGGCGATCGGGAGGGAGCCACTCGGAGGTGACGAGGTAGGTGGTGCCCCAGGCCGCCGGTGCGAGGGCGGTGAGGCCGGTGGTGCTCCAGGCGTGGCGGGCGGGACCGGTCAGGGGCACGGACGCGGGTGCGGCGGTCGCGGACACACGGATTCCTCAACGTTGAACTGTTTGACGTTGAGGAGACTAGGGTCGGTGTTAGCTTGGCGTCAAACAGTTCGACGTCGAGGAGTTGAAGTGGCCGACGGGGACGACGCCCTCGACTGGGTCATCGGGCAGTGGAACGCCGAACGCCCCGCGCTCGACGCACGTCCCATGGGCGTCGTCGGCCGCGTGCAGCGCGCCTCCCGCCTCCTGGAGCGCGGCCTCGCCGACTGCTTCGGCGAGCACGGGCTCCAGACCTGGGAGTTCGACATCCTGGCCACCCTGCTGCGCTCCGGCCCCCCCTACCGCCTCACCGCGGGCGCCCTCAGCCGCGCGTCGATGATCACCTCGGGGGCCGTCACCCACCGGATCGACCGGCTCGCCGCCCGGGGCCTCGTCGACCGGGCCACCGACCCCGGCAACCGCCGCAGCGTCCTCGTCACCCTCACCGACGCGGGCCGCGCCCTGCTCGACGACGTCCTGCCCGCGCACATCGCCAACGAGTACCGGCTCATCGGCGCCCTCGACCCCGAGGAACAGGACCGGCTCGCCGCACTCCTGCGCAAGCTCCTCACCGGCCTCGGTGACACCCCGCCGGAAGCACGCCGGTGACCCCCCGCCTCGTCACGCCCCGGCTGATCCTGCGCGGCTGGCGCGACGACGACCTCGACGCGCTCGCCGCCATCGACGGCGACCCGGCGGTCATGCGTCTCATCGGCGACGGCACGGTCCGCACCCGCGACGAGACGGTCGCCACCCTCGCGCGGCTGCGGGCGGCCTGGGCGGAGCAGGGGTACGGCCTGTTCGCCGCCGAGGAGCGGGCCACGGGCGCGCTCGCCGGCTGGACCGGCCTCGCGGTGCCCCGCTTCCTGCCCGAGATCCTCCCCGCCGTCGAGATCGGCTGGCGCTTCGGCACCGCCTTCTGGGGGCGCGGCCTCGCCACCGAGGCCGCGCGCGAGGCGGCCCGGTTCGCCTTCCGGGAGGCCGGTCTCGAACGGCTCGTCAGCGTCTGCCACGTCGACCACCACGCGTCGGCCCGGGTGATGGCGAAGCTCGGCATGCGGCTCGACCGCTTCACGACCGTGCCCGGCCGCGACACCCCGGTGCGGGTCATGGCGCTGACCCGGGCCGAGTGGGAACGGGCCGACACCGGACGGTGACGGGCGAACCGGTGCCCGCCGCCGTACGGAATCTGCGTCCGCCGCGACAGACACGGTCGGGAGCACGCCCCCGGGAGGGGTGGCGTACCGTGAGGATCCCGGACGCCCGGCACCCCGGAAACCGCCGGGCCGGACGGACCCGCGAGCCTTGACGCGTCTCCCGAGAGGTACCAGTGGCCGCAGACGAACCCCCCGCCGCGCCGAGCCCGCTCGACGACGACGACTACCCGGCCTACACGATGGGGCGGGCGGCCGAGATGCTCGGGGCCACGCCGGCCTTCCTGCGGGCGCTCGGCGAGGCCGGGCTGATCGTCCCGCTCCGCTCCCGGGGCGGCCACCGCCGTTACTCGCGCCGCCAGTTGCGGACCGCGGCACGCGCCCGCGAACTGGTCGGCCAGGGCACGCCGATCGACGCGGCCTGCCGGATCATCGACCTGGAGGACCAGTTGGACGAGGCCAGGCGCGCCAACGAACTGCTGCGCCGCACCGCTCCGCCGCCGGAGGGCGACGGCTGATCGCCCTGTGCCGGAAACCTCCAGCGGCCGGTGCAGGAATCCGGGGAATGCGCCGGGGTGGAAACGCGGCGAAAACCGCTGCGCGCGGCCGGGATCCGCGACGCCGGGCGCTCCGCGGACAGGCGTGTTAGCCTGGAGCCAGTTGCAGTTGTGGTTCCCATGGATTTCGCATGCTTTCCGGCTCCGGCCGGTGAGTTGTTTTTCATTTCCGGTGTTTTCCGGAGGGTAAATCATCGCAGCGACTCCGGGTCCGCACGGTGCGGACTTCCGGAAACTGCTCCCGAAGGAGATTGCATATGGCTACCGGCACCGTGAAGTGGTTCAACTCCGAAAAGGGCTTCGGCTTCATCGAGCAGGACGGCGGCGGCGCCGACGTGTTCGCGCACTACTCGAACATCGCCACCACCGGCTTCCGTGAGCTCGTCGAGGGCCAGAAGGTCACCTTCGACGTCACGCAGGGCCAGAAGGGCCCGCAGGCCGAGAACATCGTTCCCGCCTGACACGCGTACACACCGGCCGGCCGGGACACGCACCCTCGGGTGCGGGTCCCGGCCCGTCGCGTTCCAGCGCCCGCCCGACGCCGGCGGGCACCCGCGTCACGGCCCGTCCCCGGCCGGACGCCCACCCGGGCCGCCCACCGCTCCGCGACCGCGGCCCCGGCGCATCTCCTGAGCGGACCGGTTGCCCCCTGTGCCCGGTACCGCCCGTCGATTTCTCGGCCCGTTCCTGTGAATCCCCGCGCGGCACATCGCGACCGGGACGCATTCCTCGGCACGTGCCGCACGGAGGAAGGTCCCCGTTCATGCACCGCACCGCACACACCGATGACGGCACGAACCGCACCGGCGCCGACGCCGGCCGCGGCCGGCGCCGCCCGTCCCGGAGAGGGCGCGGAGCCACCCGTCCCGCCGGTGAGCAGCAGCGTCCCCCGGCCGTCCGCGAGCAGGCCGCGCCGCGCAGCGCCGCCGCCGCACCGCCGCCCGCCGAGACGTTCGACGGGCTCGGCCTCCCCGCGCCCCTCGCCGCGACGCTCCGCGCCGAGGGCCTGACCGCGCCGTTCCCGATCCAGGCCGCGACCCTTCCGAGCGCGCTGGCAGGCCGCGACGTCCTCGGCCGCGGCCGTACGGGCTCCGGCAAGACGCTCGCGTTCGGCCTCCCCCTCCTCGCCCGGATCGAGGGCCGCCGGGCGGAACCGCGCCGGCCGCTCGCCCTCGTCCTGGTCCCCACCAGGGAACTGGCCCAGCAGGTCACCGACGCCCTCACCCCCTACGCACGCGCCCTGCGGCTGCGGCTCACCACCGTCGTCGGCGGCGTGGGGATCGGCCGCCAGGCGAACGCGCTGCGCGCCGGCGCCGAGGCCGTCATCGCGACCCCCGGCCGGCTCGCCGACCTCATCGACCGCGGTGACTGCCGGCTCGACGAGGTCGCCGTCACCGTCCTCGACGAGGCCGACCAGATGACCGACATGGGCTTCCTGCCCCAGGTGACGCGCCTCCTCGACCGGGTGCGGCCCGACGGCCAGCGCATGCTCTTCTCCGCCACCCTCGACAAGAACGTCGACCGCCTCGTCCGCCGCTACCTGTCCGACCCGGTGGTCCACTCCGTCGATCCCCCCGCGGGCGCGGTCGTCACGATGGAGCACCACCTGCTGTACGTCCAGGACACCGACAAGCAGGCCACCGTCACGGAGATCGGCGCGCGCGACGGTCGCGTGATCATGTTCCTGGCCACCAAGCGCGCGGTGGACCGGCAGGTCAAGCGGCTGCTGGCGGTCGGCGTCCAGGCGTCAGCGCTGCACGGCGGCAAGTCCCAGTCGCAGCGCACCCGCACCCTCGACCAGTTCAGGACCGGCCACACGACCGTCCTGGTCGCCACGAACGTCGCCGCCCGCGGCATCCACATCGACAACCTCGACCTCGTGGTCAACGTCGACCCGCCGGGCGACCCCAAGGACTACCTGCACCGCGGCGGCCGCACCGCCCGCGCCGGGGAATCCGGCACCGTCGTCACCCTCGTCCTGCCCGACCAGCGCCGCGAGACCAACCGCATGCTGGCCGGCGCCGGGATCAGGGCGCAGGTGACGGAGGTCCGCCCCGGCGGGGCCGAGCTGAGCCGCATCACCGGTGCCCGGCAGCCGTCGGGCGTGCCCGTCGTCCCCGTCACCACCGCCGCGCCGGCCGCCGCGGCCCCGGCCCGCGCCACGGCCGCCGGCACCCCCGGGCGCGCCCGGCGGAACCGGCCGGGACGCGGCCGCCGCACCACCGCCCGCCGCGCCGCCTGACAGACCAGAGGCCCCGCCCCCCGGTCGTTTCCACGACGGGGAGGCGGGGCCTCGGCGTACGGCGGCGTGAGCCTCAGAAGCGGCGCGTCACCAGCGCCCGCTTCACCTCCTGGATCGCCTTCGTGACCTCGATGCCGCGCGGGCAGGCGTCCGTGCAGTTGAACGTCGTACGGCAGCGCCACACGCCGTCCCGGTCGTTCAGGATCTCCAGGCGCTGCTCACCGCCCTCGTCGCGCGAGTCGAAGATGAAGCGGTGCGCGTTCACGATCGCGGCGGGGCCGAAGTACTGCCCGTCGTTCCAGAAGATCGGGCAGGACGACGTGCACGCCGCGCACAGGATGCACTTGGTCGTGTCGTCGAACCGCGCCCGGTCCTCCGGGGACTGCCGCCGCTCGCGCGTGGGCTCGTTCCCCGTGGTGATGAGGAACGGCATCACGTCGCGGTACGCCTGGAAGAACGGGTCCATGTCCACGACGAGGTCCTTCAGGACCGTCAGACCCTTGATCGGCTCGACCGTGATCGGCTTGGTGGCACGCCCGTCCGCCAGCTCCACGATGTCCTTGATCAGCGTCTTGCACGCCAGGCGGTTCCGCCCGTTGATGCGCATCGCGTCCGAGCCGCAGATGCCGTGCGCGCAGGACCGGCGGAACGTCAGGGTGCCGTCGAGCTCCCACTTGATCTGGTGCAGCCCGTCGAGCACGCGCTCCTTCGGGTCGATGCGCATCTCGAAGTCCTGCCACGACGCCTCCGCCGAGACCTCCGGGTTGAACCGGCGGATGCGGAAGGTCACCGTGACCAGGTGTTCGTCCTCGGACGGCGGGGCCGTGTCCGTCTTCTCCAACGTCGGGGTGCTCATCAGTACTTACGCTCCATCGGCTGGTAGCGGGTCTGGACGACGGGCTTGTAGTCCAGCCGGATCGTCTGGTTGCCGTCGGCGTCCACCTCGCGGTAGGCCATGGTGTGGCGCATGAAGTTGACGTCGTCGCGGTTCGGGTAGTCCTCGCGGTAGTGACCGCCGCGGGACTCCTTGCGGGCGAGCGCGGAGGTGACGAGGACCTCGGCGAGCTCCAGCAGGTTGCCCAGCTCCAGGGCCTCCAGCAGGTCGGTGTTGAACCGCTTGCCCTTGTCCTGGACCGACACGTTCCGGTAGCGGCGCCTGAGTTCGGTGATCTCCTCCAGCGCCTCCTTCAGTGTCTGCTCGGTGCGGAACACCATGGCGTTCTTGTCCATGGTGTCCTGCAGCTCCCTGCGGATCACCGGGACCCGCTCGCTGCCCTCCGAGTCGCGCATCCGCTCGACCTCGTCGGCGACGAACTTCTCCGGGGCCTCCGGCAGCGGCACGAAGTCGGCGGTCGCCGCGTACTCGGCGGCGGCGATGCCGGCCCGGCGGCCGAACACGTTGATGTCGAGGAGGGAGTTGGTGCCCAGACGGTTCGCGCCGTGCACGGACACGCAGGCGACCTCGCCCGCCGCGTACAGGCCGGGGACGACGTCCGTGTTGTTCGCGAGGACCTCGCCCTTGACGTTCGTCGGGATGCCGCCCATCGCGTAGTGCGCGGTCGGCTGGATCGGGATCGGGTCCGTGTACGGCTCGATGCCGAGGTACGTCCGCGCGAACTCGGTGATGTCCGGCAGCTTCGCGTCGAGCTGCTCCGGCGGCAGGTGCGTCAGGTCCAGGTACACGTGGTCGCCCTCGGGGCCGCAGCCGCGGCCCTCGCGGATCTCCGTGTAGATGGAGCGGGACACCACGTCGCGGGAGGCGAGGTCCTTCATGACCGGCGCGTACTTCTCCATGAAGCGCTCGCCGTCCTTGTTGCGGAGGATGCCGCCCTCGCCGCGCGCGCCCTCGGTGAGGAGGATGCCCATGCGCCAGATGCCGGTCGGGTGGAACTGGAAGAACTCCATGTCCTCCAGCGGCAGCCCGCGCCGCCACGCCGCCGCCTGCCCGTCACCGGTCAGGGTGTGGGCGTTGGAGGTGACGCGGTAGAACTTGCCGTTGCCGCCGGACGCGAACACGACGGCCTTCGCCTGGAAGACGTGCAGCTCGCCGGTGGCCAGCTCAAGGGCCACCACGCCCGCGGTCCTCCGGACGCCGTCCACCTCGGTGAGGAGGAGGTCGAGGACGTAGAACTCGTTGTAGAACTCGACGCCCTCCTTCACGCAGTTCTGGTACAGCGTCTGGAGGATCATGTGGCCGGTGCGGTCGGCCGCGTAGCAGGACCGGCGGACCGGGGCCTCGCCGTGGTTGCGGCTGTGGCCGCCGAAGCGCCGCTGGTCGATCCGGCCCTCGGGGGTCCGGTTGAAGGGCAGGCCCATCTTCTCCAGGTCGAGGACCGAGTCGATGGCCTCCTTCGCCAGGATCTCGGCGGCGTCCTGGTCGACCAGGTAGTCACCGCCCTTGATCGTGTCGAAGGTGTGCCACTCCCAGTTGTCCTCCTCGACGTTGGCGAGGGCGGCGGCCATGCCGCCCTGGGCCGCGCCGGTGTGGGACCGCGTGGGGTACAGCTTGGTCAGCACGGCGGTGCGGCTGCGCTTGGTGGCCTCGATGGCCGCGCGCATGCCGGCGCCGCCGGCGCCGACGATGACGGTGTCGTACTTGTGGATCTGCATGCTCGCTCTGCCTGCCTCGTACCTGGTCGCGGCGCCGTGCGTCAGCGGATGTTCGGGTCGAAGGTGAAGATCACCAGCGTGCCCAGCAGCACGGTGAACACCGTGGCCGTGTACAGCAGCATCTTCAGCCAGAAGCGCGTGGCGTCACGCTCGGCGTAGTCGTTGATGATCGTGCGGAGGCCGTTGGCGCCGTGCAGCATGGCCAGCCACAGCATGATCAGGTCCCACGCCTGCCAGAACGGCGACGCCCAGCGGCCCGCGACGAACGCGAAGCTGACCTTGGTCACACCGCCCTCCAGCACGAGCTGGATGATCAGGTGTGTCAGGACGAGGATGACCAGCAGCACGCCGGACACCCGCATGAACAGCCAGCCGTACAGCTCGAAGTTGGTGCGGGTGGTGCGGGGTGTGCGGGCGGTACGGGCGCGCGGCGGCTCGATGACCATGGCCGGGGTCTCGGCGGACGGCGGCTGCGCGGGCTGGGCGGTGATTTCGGTCGACATGATCATCAGCTCCCGAACAGCTCACTGAAGGCGTGCGAGAGGACCGGGTAAGCAGCCCCGGCCATCAGGACGACCCAGATGCCGACGACGGTCCACAGCAGCTGGCGCTGGTACTGCGCGCCCTTGTTCCAGAAGTCCACGGCGATGACCCGCAGGCCGTTCAGCGCGTGGAAGAGCACGGCGGCCACGAGGCCGTACTCCATGAAGCCCACGAGGGGCGTCTTGTAGACCTCGATCGTCTCGTCGTACGCCTCGGGCGAGACGCGGACGAGAGCGGTGTCCAGCACGTGGACGAACAGGAAGAAGAAGATGAGGACACCGGTGACACGATGCGCCACCCATGACCACATGCCTTCCCGGCCGCGGTACAACGTTCCTGCCGGCACGGAAAAACCCTCCGGTAGCGTGTGCAGAGAGCCCCGCCGGCAGTACTGGGGACGTCGGTCGGGCCCGGCCGGATACGGTCCACCGGCCGCCGCCATGGTACTGGCGGCCGCGGGGTCCCACGGAGCCGGGGTCGTTCCGGTGTCGGTACGGGGGCGCGCGGCACCCGCGCGGGCGCCCGGACGGCCACCGGCTTGATCCGTTTGCCGACGCGACGGTTATGCATACGGTCGGAGTATGCGACAAGCGCCCTGGCGTCTCTGCGCCCTGGCCGTGGCGGCCCTGACGATCGTCGTCGCCGCGTCCCTGGTGATCGCCGAACAGGGCGGTGACGGGACGGGTACCGAACGTTCCGGTCCGGCCGCCGCCACGCCCCCCGAGGCTTCCCAGTCCCCCGACCCCGACGACCTCCCGGACGGTCCGCGCGGCGAGCCGCGCGTCATCCCCGCCGTCCGTTCGTTCGACGCCGCGGACGGCGACGGATGGGCGCCCGCCGAGGGCGTCACCCGTGTCGTCGCCGACGGCGATGGCCCGCTGGACGACGAGGCCGACCGCCTCGCCGACGAGATCGGCGCCGAGCGCGCCGACGACGGCGCCCGCGCCGGCGACGTCGTGCTGAAGCTCGACGACGACGCCGACACCGGCGGCGAGGGCTACCGGCTCGTCACCGAGGACCACCGCGTCACCATCACCGGCCGCGCGCAGGCCGGCGTCTTCTACGGCACCCGCACCGTCGCCCAGGCCGTGCGCGGGGCCGGCGGCCTGCCCGAGGGCACGGCCTGGGACCGGCCCGACCGGCCGCAGCGCGGGCTGCTGCTCGACACCGCGCGGAAACCTTTCTCCGCCGACTGGATCAAGGCCAGGCTCACCGAAATGGCCGATCTCAAGCTGAACCAGCTCCAGCTCCACTTCAGCGACGACCAGGGCTTCCGCGTGGCCAGCGAGAGCCACCCCGAGGTCGCCTCGGACGACGCCCTCACGAAGGACGAGGTCGAGGACATCCTGCGGCTCGCGCGCGACCTGCACATCACGGTGATCCCCGAGATCGACTCGCCCGGGCACCTCGGGGCCGTGCTGGCGGCGCACCCCGAGTTCGCGCTGAAGCGGGCGGACGGCACGGTCACCGAGGGGGCCGTCGACATAGCGAACCCGGAGGCGGGCGAGCTGATCGACGACCTGCTGCGCGAGTACGCCGAACTGTTCCCCGGCGACTGGGTGCACGTGGGCGGTGACGAGTACGTCGCCTCCACGGTCAGCGACCCCGAGGGCACCTACCCGGACCTGGCCAGGGAGGCGCGCGACCGGTTCGGCGACGACGCGGGCGTCCGCGACCTGGCGACGGCCTGGATCAACGACCGCGCCGACGCCGTGCGCGACGCCGGGAAGACCCCGCAGGTGTGGAACGACGGCATGCACGCCGGCGGCACCGTGAAGCCCGACGAGGACCGGCAGGTCACCTACTGGACCGGCCGCGAGTACGGCGCGCGCGAGCCCGTGGAGTACCTGGAGGGCGGCTGGCCCGTGCTGAACCACAGCTCCGAGTACCTCTACTACGTGCTCGGCGAGCCGAACGACTTCACCTACCCGACCGGCGAGCGGATCTACGAGGAGTGGACACCGGCCGTCCTGCGCGGCACCGAACCGGTGCCGGAACGTTTCCGCGACGCGGAACACATACCCGGCGCGCGGTTCGGCGTCTGGTGCGACCTGTCGGACGCGCAGACCCCCGAGCAGGTGGCCGACGGCATCCGGATGCCGCTCGCAGCGCTCTCCCAGAAGGTCTGGGACCCGGGCGAGCCGAAGCTGTCGTGGGACGAGTTCAGCGCCCTGGCGGGGGAGGTCGTCCCGGCACGGTGACGGCCCTGCCCCCCAGCACGGAACGGTCCCGGCGGCACCAGCCACCGGGACCGTTCCCTTCGTAGCGGCACCCCCCCCGGATTCACCCGCACGGGGGAACGCCCCCAGAAGCGGCGGGGACCCCGGTCCGAGCCGTACGTCACGGCCTTCCGGGTACCCGAATGATCCCGTTCGCCGTCAGTCGAGGCGGTGCTCCCAGTTCAGCTTCTGAGCGCCCTCGATCCAGTAGCGGTGCGACGCCTGGGTGACGCGGAGACGTACAGCGTCGATCTCAGGGCTCCCCGCCGCCCGCCACGCGACGAGTGCGTCCTCGATCCTGTCCCAGAGCGCCGCGGGGCCGCCCTGGCGGACCGTCCATCCGGCGCCGTCGGCGATGAACTCCGCGAAGGACTCCCGATCGGGATCGAAGACATACAGCAGCCGCGTCCCATCGCTCCGAGCGGCACGGACGAGTTGCGCGCCGGGCGCGGCGAGCTGGGTGAGGAAGGCCGGCATCCAGTCGTCCAGCACGGTGGGCGGCACCTTCGTCCCCCTCTCACTGTCCGGATAGGCCGTCCGGGCGGACAGGTCACCGGAGACCGGCACCACGGCCTGTGCCCGAGCGTGCATGAACGCGGACCTGCCGACGATCCGCCCTTCGGCGTTGCCGTCGCCGTCCACGGTGAGCCTGGCCAGGCCTGTTCCGTAGGGCCAGGAACCCACGGTGCTCAGAATGACGCCGCCGGGCTTGGTCTGCCGAACCCAGGAGTGCGGAACGCGACGCACGGCGCAGGTGGCGATCACACGATCGTACGGCGCGTTCCGCGGGTGACCGAGGAGACCGTCCCCGGTGACGGTCCACGTCGAGAAGCCGGCCGTCTCGAGAGCGGCGTCCGCCCGCTCTGCCACCGCGGGGTCCACCTCGATCGTGGTCACGTCGTCCTCACCGAGGAAGTGGCACATAAGGGCGGTGGAATAGCCGGTGCCGGTGCCGACCTCCATGACGTGGTGGCCGGCTTTCAACCCCAGGCTTTCGATCATGCGGACAACGGTGGTCGGTGTGGTGGATGAGGATGTGGGTACGCCTCGGATGGGGCCATCGGCCTGGTCGGCGGTCAGGTGGCCGTCGAGCTGGGTCGTGAGCGTGTCGCCGGTGTACACGATCCCGAGCCACTCGGCCGGGTCGGTACCGACCGCGGTGACGGGGCGCCATGCACCGCCCTCGTCGATGAAGACGCCGGGGTGGAGGAACAGTTCCCGGGGCACGGCTTCGACGGCGGCGCGCAGCCACGGGGACGTGAGGGCTCCCTCGTCCGCCAGCGCGGCGGCCAGACGGCGCCGCTGGGATGCCGAGTCGTTCATGCGCCATCTCCTTGGGTGAGCAGGTCAGCGAAGGCGGCGGACATCGGGAGGCCCGTCTCCGTCTCCAGCCACCCCCACTGGCCGTTCGGGTTCAGTTCCAGCCACCAGTGCTCGCCTTGCCGATCCACGGCGAGGTCGAAGCTGCCCGACACCAGGCCGAGGGACTCCAGGTAGTGGTGCAGAGCCTTGTCCACCCGGTGGGGGAGCCGTTCGACGGTGTAGGTGAGGGCGCTGTAGTCCTTGCGCCAGTCCAGCAACTCGGAGTCGATCCGTACGGCGAACGTCCGGTGACCGACGATCAGAACCCGAAGGTCGGCGGCCTTGTCGACGCGTGCCTGGAACAGGTGCGGAGCGACGCGCACGCTGTCGTCGATCTCGTCGGCGGTCACGGGGTCGGCCCAGCCGGTGACCGGTACGCCGTTGCGTGTGTACGGGGTCCAGCGCAGGGTTTTGGAGATCACATCTCCCTGCGCCGTGATGAATTCACGGGCCTCGTGAGGACAGTTGGTGACCAGGGTGGGTGGGACGGCGAGGCCGAGCCGCTGAGCGAGGGCGAGCTGAGCCGGTTTGTAGTCGGCCGCGGCGTTGCGGAGGGGGTGGTTGACCCAGAGGGGAGAGTCCGAGGCGAAAAGACTCCCCCCGAGCCCGTAGCGGACGTGCGCGGCCGCGAACCGGGCGTCGTCCGGCTCCAGGTCCGGGAACGCGGGCCATTGGGGACGGCGCCAGTACACCGCTCTGACGCGAGACAGGTCGGCAGTCCTCGACGGAGTGCGTACCTGCCGAGCCGCGGGCGCCGAGCAGATGCCGAACCTGGCCGAGATCGTCAGGGTGGTGCCGATGTCGCGGGGGTCGAACCTCATCACCGGCACGTCCCGCCGGTTCAGCTCCATGAGCACCATGTCGGCGGTGAGGTCGTCCGCCGCGGTGACCACCAGTACTGGTCGCTCATCGGCCATCGTCAGTCCTGCTGGGAGTCCTGGTCGTGACCCTGATCGTTCGCGGAGTCGGAGTTCGTGGTGGTCGAGGTCTCCGTGCCCTTGCTGGTTCCGTGCTTCCCCATCTCGACCACGTGGCCGGTGCGGTCGCGGAAGACACCGAGCTGCGTGTCGGGGTCGATGGTGACCGAGACGTGCGGAAGGCGGACGGTGGTCGGATAGGGCGCGAGACGGTCGGCGCCCCAGGGGCGGATGGCGGTGAACCGTTCGGTCGTGGTCGTCACAGTGGCTCCTGATGCTCTTCGGCGATCCGAGACCCGGGTGTTCCGGGGAACGCCCGGGGCCGTGTGACAACCGTGCCGGTGAACGCAGCGTCACACCAACAGGATTGTGAGTAATTGCGCGCGTTCACCCGAGGGAGCGGACGGCGGATTCGATCAGTCGCCTCGCATCGATGCCGTAGACGGCCATCCTTCCCAGCTCCCGGAACGCCTTGGCGTAGTCGGTGATCTCCCGGGGCTGCCTGATGTTGATCTCAGCCGTCAGCGTCTCCACAACCACGTGCTGGCCGTCGAACATGTAGAAGCCTTCCAGCGGCCAGATCACCCGTCGGGCGCTGAATGGAATCACTCCGAGTGAAATACTGACCAACGGCAGCGCCGTGAGGAGGCGATTCAGTTGGTCGGCCATCACCTGCGCATCGCCGATCACACACCGCAACACCCATTCCTCCAGCAGTACCACGAACCTGTGGTTGCCCTGGTGGAGAAACCGACCGCGCGCCACCCGTGCGGCCACCGCGTCGGCGACGTCGTCGGGCGTGCCCTGGAAATCGGTGATCCGTTGCATGAGCGCGGTCGCATAGGCGGGGGTCTGGAGGAACCCCGGCACGCCATTGGAGGCGTAAACGCGGCACACCTCGGCGTTCTCGTGCAGTGAGGTGAAATCCTCCTGTGTCCTGCGCATACCGTTGCGGTGAAGACGGCGCCACCCCATGTACATCGAGTCCACCGCCCGAGCGGTGGCGATGAGGTCCGCTGTCTGGTCCTCGGCGTCACAAGCGGCACACCAGGCGCGGATGTCGGCGTCGGTGGGCGCGGCCTCGCCCTTCTGCATGCGAGTGGTCTTCGCCGGATGCCAGCCGCACCGGGCGGAGAGTTCCCTGCCGGTGAGCCCGGCGTCCATGCGGAGGTGCATCAGGCGGACGGCCAGGGCTTCACGGGCAGCCCGGGCGCTGGATGAGGGTGATGGTGAGGGCATGGGGCCGTTGCAATGAGGTCAGACGGTGAACTGCCCGTGGTCGATGCCCCGTTGCCACACTGACTCGAACGCCGACGCGCACAGTCCCACGGTGGCGGGGTCCTCGCTGAACATGTGTCCGGCCCAGTCGCCGTCTCCGGTGAACCAGTGGAAGAGGACCCGGCGTCCGTCGATCAGCCAGAGGTCGTTGCCGGGCAGTGCGATGTCCGATGCCCGGCTGCGCGGAAGCCAGCGAACCTGCTCCCCGAGGGCGACGTTGACCGGGGTCAGGGCGTACTCATAGCGGATGTAGTCGGTTACCGGCTCGGACACGATCCGTGCCCTGCGCATGGCCACGCCTCGTCCCACGGCCTCCCGCACCAGCGGGGCCCAGCCCTGCCAGAACGCCGAGTCGGGGTCGAGGTCTGCCTCACCGGTCTTCATGAAGCGCTCGAAGCTACTGGTCTCGTCCCCGACGCTGTAGATGTCGCGCATCTCCAGATGCGCGGCAGTGAACCGGGCCGACTTCAGCAGGTCAGCGAAGTCCGGCGCGCCGTTCCGCGACATCGCAGGCCTCCCTCAGAAGCGGCACCATGCGGGCCGGAATGCGGATCACGGTCTCGTGCGGGGGAATGCCGATGTGGTGCCCCGACACCCACTCGGTCCCGCCGATCCGGGCCTTGAGCAGCTCGCCCGCTTCCTCGCCCTGGAGAACGAGGCCGGCTTCCTCGTCGACCCACACGGTCGGTGAACCACCCCCGGTCGTCTCGGGGTCGATTCCGATGAAGGTCAGTTCCACGGTGCCCTCCAGGAGCCAGGTCGGTTGCCATATCCGCTTCCACGCACGTCGGACAGCCGGGGCCGCCACCCCCCACAGGAGAGACCCCGGCTTTCTCGGGTCGTGGACCGGTCCTGTCCGTGCCCGCGTCTCCTACAGCGCCGGGGGCCTCGGATGCGTTACGCAGCGGATACGGTCGGGTGCGCCATGGATTGGCGTGGATCCGCAGCGTAGCGTTCTGCGCACTGAGACAGACGGCGGGCGGGACGTCACTGTGGCGTGGAGCCGCAAGGGGGGCGAGGGATGCTGGGCGCAGACAGCGAGTTGACCGCGGCGGTACGAGCGGCCCAGGCCGGGGACGAGGGGGAGGTCGTCCGGGCACGGTGACGGCCCTGCCCCCAGCACGGAACGGCACCCCCCCGGATTCACCCGCATGGGGGAACGCCCCCGGAAGCGGAAGGCCGGCCGCCGGTGCTTCCGGACAATCCCAGGTGGCTCATAGCTGTCGAGGGACCAAGCCGCTGCGGGGACGTGCGGTGGTCGATCTGCGGCTCGGTGCCTTCGACTACCGGGACAGCCTGCGCGAGGACCCGAGGATCACACAGCACACGCTTTACTACGACATCCTCACCGCGATCGCCAACGGCGCCACCACGCCCAGCAGGATCGGCGCCGCTCTCGAACGTCCGCGCAACGCCGTCGCCCACCCGCTCGGGGTCCTGGAATCGACCGGTTACATCCGGCGGGAACAGGACATCCTCCGCGCCAGGCACCCCGTCATCACCCTCGCCGACCCGGTCATCCGCTTCAACCAGCTCATCACCCTCCCGCAGGCCGCCGCCGTCGAGCAGGGCTTCGCCGGGCAGGTGTGGCAGCAGGCCGCCCCGACCTTCAACTCGAAGATCCTCGGGCCGCACTTCGAGGACCTGGCCCGCGACTTCACGCGTCGGTACGCCCACACCCTCCTGCCCGGCGGACTGCCAGGACCGGTCGGCACCACCGAGGTCGCCGACCGGGCCGCCGGGACCAGGCACGAGGTCGACGTCATCGCCCTGGCCGCCGGCGAGCGCCCGCAGACTCCCCGCGCGAGGATCGCGCTGCTGGGCGAGGCCAAGGCGACCGCCGCCCGCCGGGGGACCGGTGACCTGCGACGTCTGGAACGCATCCGCGTCCTGCTCGCGGAACAGGGGCACGACACCGCCGGCACCACGCTGGCCCTGTACTCGCTGCACGGCTTCCACCCCGACCTGGTCGGCTCGGCCGGCCGCCGCGACGACGTACTCCTGGTCGACCTGCCCACCCTCTACGGCATCTGAACGAGGCGCCGGGCCGGCCGGGGCATGGGGAAACAGCCGGGGCCGCCACCCCCCACAGGAGAGACCCCGGCTGTCGCGGGCCGTGGACCGGTGCTGTCCGTGCCCGCATCTCCTACAGCGCCGAGGGCCTCGAATGCGTTACGCAGCGGATACGGCCGGGTGCGCCATGGACTGGCGTGGATCCGCAGCGTAGCGTTCTGCGCACTGAGACAGACGGACGGCGGGCGGGACGTCATCGTGGCGTGGGGCCGCAAAGGGGGGCGAGGAGTGCTGGGTGCAGACAGCGAGTTGACCGCGGCGGTGCGAGCGGCCCAGGCGGGGGACGAGCAGGCGTTCCGCGCCGTCTTCAGGGCCGTCCATCCGCGGCTGCTCGGCTATGTGCGCACCATCGTGGCCGAGCCGGACGCCGAGGACGTGACGGCGGAGGCGTGGCTGCACATAGCGCGGGACTTACGGCGGTTCCGGGGGGACGCGGACCGGTTCCGCGGCTGGACGGCGACGATCGCGCGGAACCGCGCGCTCGACCACCTGCGGGCGCGCGGGCGCAGGCCGCAGGAGACCAGGGCCGACGAGGACGCGCTGGCCGCGCTGCCGGCCGCGAGCGACACCGCCGAGGAGGCCATCGCGGCCCTCGGGACGAGCCGGGCGCTCGCCCTCGTCGCGGAGCTGCCGCACGAGCAGGCGGGCGCCGTGATGCTGCGCACGGTCGTGGGGATGGACGCGCGGCGGGCCGCCGCGCTGCTCGGCTCGCGGCCCGGTGCCGTCCGCACGGCCAACCACCGCGGCCTGCGGCGGCTCGCGCAGCGGCTCGACCGCTTCGGGCGCGACGGCGGCGGGCTCACGGCGGCCGTGTAACGGATCGGGGGGCTACGGCGCAGTAAGGAACGGGCCGACTGGTCATCGGTCCGCGGGACTCCCCGAGGTCCCCCCCGTACCTCAGGGAGTCCCCCGCGCGGGCGGGGCGGTGTTCCCGGCCCGCCCGCGCACCCCGACCACCCGCCCGCGCCCGGTCACCCGGACGGCTCAGGGGCCCTTCCGCCTCGCCCCCTTTCACCGCTCTTTCCCCGCGCCGCTGCCGGCTCCGCGTCCTCCCGGTCCGGCCGGTGGTGGAATTCACTTTTCCCGCCGTCTTTCTACCGTCATTCCGCCCTCATTTCACCGTCAAGGTGAACGCTTCCCCACTCGACGGCCAACGCCGTGTTAACCAGGCCCGTCCGCGGAGCGAAATGCACGTGCGCACGGGGGAGTTGGTTCTTAAGTGTCACGCTGTTAACGCGTTGTTGAGGCTGAGTTGGTCCGGCCCTCCGCCGCGCCGCCTACGGTTCGATCCGTGCCCGATTCATCCCCCACGACACGTCGCGTGGCCGTGCTGGCGGATTCCGACACCAGGTGGAAATGGGGCGCGCTCACCGCGCGCCGGATAGCCCCCGAGTCATCCGTCACCGGCTACGTGCTGCGCGGCCGCGCGACCCCCACGGAACGCCAGCTCGCGGAGACCGGCACGGACGTCGACGCGCCCCGCGAGGTGCGCGCCATCGACTTCCTGGCCGACCTCGCCGCGCGCCGTGACGCCGCCGCGCCGTTCGACGTGCTCGTCCTCGCCTGCGTCGGCACCACCACGCAGGCGATGCTCCACGGCCTGGCCCGCGCCTGGCACGGCGCGC
The DNA here is from genome assembly GCF_004193175.1 of Streptomyces sp. RFCAC02. Taxonomy (NCBI): domain Bacteria; kingdom Bacillati; phylum Actinomycetota; class Actinomycetes; order Kitasatosporales; family Streptomycetaceae; genus Streptomyces; species Streptomyces sp. RFCAC02. The sequence continues at coordinate 3,774,761 of NZ_SAUH01000001.1, forward strand.
CCCGCCGCACCACCGTCGTCACCGGCTACGTGGGCGTGGTGTACGAGAACCTGGCCAGCGGCCTCCTCGCCCGGCACGGCGCCGACATCATCCTCGCGAACAGCCCGTACGACGTCCGCCGGTTCCGCGACCTGCTGAGCGGAGTCCCGGCCGATCCCGCGTCGGTCACCGGGGCGGCGCTGCCGTTCCTCGACGGCGCGCCGTACGACCCGGACGCGGTCGCCCGCGGGGACCGCCCGTACCGCGTCGTCTTCGCCGTCCAGCCGTCCGTCCCGGGCAACCGCGCCGACCGCGCCTACCTCCTGGAGCGCGCGATGGACCACGCGCGCCGCCACCCCGGCCGCGAGGTCGTCCTCAAGCTGCGCAGCAGGCCGGGCGAGCACACGACGCACCTGGAGGAGCTGCCCTACCAGCGGCTCGCCGAGCGCGCCAAGGGCGAGACGCCCCCCAACTTCCAGCTCGCCTACGGCAACATGGGCGAGGTCCTGGACGGCACGGACCTCCTGGTGACCGTCAGCTCGACCGCCGCCCTCGAATCGCTGCACCGCGGCATCCCCACCGCCGTCCTCACCGACCTCGGCGTGCGCGAACCGCTCGGCAACCACTACTTCATCGGCTCCGGCTGCTTCTCGTCCTGGGACGAGCTGGACGGCGGCGCCGTCCCCGAGCCCGACCCGGCCTGGCTCGCCGACCAGGGCCTGCGCGCCGACACCGACGAGGCGTTCGCGCCCGCCAGGGAACGGCTCGCCGACCTCATGGAACAGGCCGCCGACGAGGCCGGGCTCCCGCCGCTCGACCCCTACTACACCGTGCGGACCGCGCCCGCGTACCTGCCCGGCGTCCTCACCCGCCACGGCCTCGACGCCAAGGGCGAGCCGCAGGCCGGCTACCAGGGCGCCGCCGAGCCCACCGGCGTCCGCGCCGCGTCCCGCCGCCTGCTGCGCCGCACCGCGCGCGGCGCCTACCGGGCGGGCGCGCAGCGCGTCGCCCCCCTGATCCGCCGCTGGGGCCAGCTGTGACGGCCCCGCGCGACACGCCGGACCCGATACCGGGCGGCACCCCACCCGACCGACGAACGAAGGCGTCCCCCATGAGCACGGTCCTGGCAGTGATTCCGGCGCGCGGGGGTCCAAGGGGGTGCCGGGCAAGAACCTGGCGCCCGTCGGCGACGCCCCGCTCGTCCACCGGGCCGTCCGCGCCTGCCGCGCGGCGCGCCTGGTCACCGCCGTCGCCGTGTCCACCGACGACCCCGCGATCGCCACCGCGGCGCACGCCGCGGGCGCCGAGGTGATCCAGCGGCCCGACGCCATCGCCGGCGACACGGCGACCAGCGAGGCCGCCGTCATCCACACGCTCGACGCGTGGGAGGAGCGCCACGGCACCACGGCCGACGTGGTCCTGCTCGTGCAGTGCACCAGCCCGTTCCTCACCGCCGAGGACGTCGACGGGGTCACCGCCGCGGTGCTCGACGGCGCCGACAGCGCGCTGACGGCCGCCCCGTTCCACGGCTTCGTGTGGCGGGCCGGCGAGGAGACCGGGGAGGGGAGCGGCGCGGTCGGGGTCAACCACGACAAGGCGTTCCGCCCCCGCCGCCAGGACCGGCCCCAGGACTACCTGGAGACGGGCGCCGCGTACGCCATGCGGGCCGCGGGCTTCCGCGCTGCCGGGCACCGCTTCTTCGGCCGCACCGACCTGGTCCCCACCGACCCGGCGCGCGTCCTGGAGATCGACGACCCGCACGACCTGGCCCGCGCCCGCGCCCTCGCGCCGCTGCTCGACGGCGCCCGGGCCGCCACGGCCCCCGCGCCGTTCCCCGACCACCTGCCGACCCGCGCCGACGTCGACGCGGTCGTGCTCGACTTCGACGGCACCCAGACCGACGACCGGGTGCTCGTCGACTCCGAGGGGCGGGAGTTCGTCGCCGTGCACCGCGGCGACGGCCTCGGGATCGCAGCGCTCCGCCGTTCCGGCATGCCGCTGCTGATCCTGTCCACGGAGGAGAACCCGGTCGTCGCCGCGCGGGCGCGCAAGCTGCGCATCCCCGTCCTGCACGGCATCGACCGCAAGGACCTCGCCCTCAAACAGTGGTGCGAGGAGCAGGGCATCGCGCCCGAACGCGTGCTCTACGCCGGCAACGACGTCAACGACCTGCCCTGCTTCGACCTGGTCGGCTGGCCGGTCGCCGTCGCCAGCGCCCACGACGTGGTGCGCGGAGCCGCCCGCGCGGTCACCGCCGCCGCGGGGGGCGCGGGCGCGATCCGCGAGATCGCCTCGTGGATTCTCGGAAAGGAACTGACCACATCATGACCTCGGGCAACGACCGACTCCGTACCTTCGGCGACCGCCTCGTGGGCCCCGGACGCCCCGTCTACGTCACGGGCGAGATCGGCATCAACCACAACGGCGACCTCGAGAACGCCCTCGCGCTCATCGACGCCGCCGTCGAGGCCGGCTGCGACGCCGTGAAGTTCCAGAAGCGGACGCCGGAGATCTGCACCCCGCGCGACCAGTGGGACATCGAGCGCGACACCCCCTGGGGCCGGATGACGTACATCGACTACCGGCACCGCGTCGAGTTCGGCGAGGACGAGTACCGCGCCATCGACGAGTACTGCAGGAAGCGCGGCATCCACTGGTTCGCCTCCCCCTGGGACACCGAGGCCGTCGCGTTCCTGGAGAAGTTCGACCTGCCGGCGCACAAGGTGGCGTCCGCGTCCCTCACGGACGACGAGCTGCTGCGCGCCCTGCGCGCCACCGGCCGCACCGTCATCCTCTCCACCGGGATGTCGACGCCCAAGCAGATCCGGCACGCCGTGGAGGTCCTCGGCAGCGAGAACATCCTCCTCTGCCACGCCACCAGCACCTACCCGGCCAAGGCCGAGGAGCTGAACCTCCGCGTCATCCACACCCTGCAGGCCGAGTACCCGAACGTCCCGATCGGCTACTCCGGCCACGAGACGGGCCTGCAGACCACCCTGGCCGCCGTCGCCCTCGGCGCCGTCTTCGTCGAGCGGCACATCACCCTCGACCGCGCCATGTGGGGCTCCGACCAGGCCGCGTCCGTCGAGCCGCAGGGCCTCCAGCGCCTCGTCCGCGACATCCGCACGATCGAGGACTCCCTCGGCGACGGCGTGAAGCGGGTCTACGACAGCGAGCTCGGCCCGATGAAGAAGCTGCGCCGGGTCAAGGGCGTCGTCGCCGAGTCCGCCGGCACGGCGACCGCCGGGGTCTGAACGGCCACGGGAGGCGGGAGGACCGCATGAGTGAGAACCGCGAGCGGACCCTGGCGTTCGCCGAGAGTCCCGTGCAGATGCTCAACATCGTCGAGTGGGCGCACGTCACCGTTCCCGACGGCCTCACCATAGCGATCCTCCCGCCCCACGATCCGACGTCCCGGGGCCAGCTGCGCCGCATGGCGCGGCTCGCCCGCGACGCCGGGCACCGGGTCCTGTGGCGAGAGGCCCGCGGCGGCGCGGTCGCGCCCCCCAAGGCGCTGGCCACGCTCACCGGGCCGGTGCGCAGGGCACGCCACCTCGTCGTCGGCGACCCGTTCTCCCGCTACCTGCAGCTCCTGCTGTCCATGGGCGGCAGCGGCGACATCACGGTGGTCGACGACGGCACGGCCACCATGGAGTTCGTCGCGCAGCTCGGCCGCGGCGAACGGCTGGTGCGCTGGCACCGGCCCCGGGCGCGCGGGCCGCGCGCGCTGCTGTTCGCGCCGGTCGCGCGGCGCGCCGTGCGGCGGCTGCGGCCGATCGCCGGGCGGCGGGTCGAGGTGTTCACGGCGATGCCGGTGCCGGAGCTGCCGGGGATCACCGTCACGGACAACACGTTCGCCTGGACGCGCTCCACGTTCGGCCCGCCGCGCCTCACCGGCGGCGCCGACCTCGTCGGCACCTCGCTCGTGGAGACCGGCGTCATCGCCGAGGACCGCTACGTCGCGGGGGTCGCAGCCCTCGCCGCCGAGCACGGTGTGACGCGCTACTTCGCGCACCGCAGGGAGAGCCAGGAGAAGCTGCACCGCCTCACCGCGGAGGCCGGCCTGGAGATCGTACGGCCCGACTTCCCCCTCGAACTCGTCGCCCGCCGCGGCCCGATCGGCGCCCGCGTCCTCAGCTTCCCGTCCACCGTCGTGCACACCCTGCCGCGCGTCCTCGCCGGCACGGGCGCGGAGGTGGAGATCTGCGACATCGCCGACGACTGGTTCACCGCCGGCGTCACCGAGCGGGCCACCGGCTTCCTGCGGGACGTGACCGAGACCGCGCGCGGCACCCACCGGCTCACCACCATCCCCACCCAGCGCGAGGGCACCGCCTCCTGACCGGCGGGAGCGGCCCGGCGAAGAAACGCGGGGAAAAACGCAAAAGGGAGAGTCATACCCAGTCGTTTACGTCCTCATGCGGCCGACGGCTCCATCGGTCGTATGAACTTTCCATGATCACCGCCGACTTGGCGGCCGAACGGCGCTAGTCTCGATCACGTGAGTGATCCACTGCCCTCGGACCCCGACCCCATCCCGCCGCTGGACGACACCCTGCGTGCCGAGCTCGTCGCGTTCCGCCGCGACCTGCACATGCACCCCGAGCTGGGCAACCAGGAGGTCCGCACCACCGCCGTCCTCACGGAGCGCCTCACGCGCGCCGGGCTCACCCCGCGCGTACTCGACGGCGGCACGGGGCTGATCTGCGACATCACCGCACCGGGGCTCGACGGACCACTCCTCGCGCTGCGCGCCGACATCGACGCGCTCCCCATCCCGGACACCAAGACGGTGCCCTACCGCTCCACCGTCCCCGGCCGCGCCCACGCCTGCGGGCACGACGTGCACACCACCGTCGTCCTCGGCGCCGGCCTCGTCCTGGCCCGCGCCGCCGCCGAGGGGCGGCTCGCCCGGCCGGTGCGGCTGCTGTTCCAGCCGGCCGAGGAGGTCCTGCCGGGCGGCGCGCCCGACATCATCGAGTACGGCGTCCTCGACGGCGTCGAACGCATCCTCGCCCTCCACTGCGACCCCAAGGTGGACGCCGGCCGCATCGGCGTGCGCACGGGCGCGATCACCTCGGCGTGCGACCGCATCGAGGTCACCCTCGCCGGCCCCGGCGGCCACACGGCGCGCCCCCACCTCACCACCGACCTCGTCACGGCGGCTGCGAAGGTCGCGACGGAGGTCCCCGCGCTGCTCGCCCGCCGCGTCGACACCCGCGCCGGCATGGCCGTCACCTGGGGCCGGCTCACCACCGGCCACGCGTCGAACGTCATCCCGCAGACCGCGCAGCTCTCCGGCACCATGCGCTGCCTCGACCTCGACGCCTGGCACGCCGCCCCCGACCTCGTGCACGCGGCCGTGGACGAGGTCGCGTCGCTGTACCGCGCCAAGTCCGAACTCCAGTACATCCGCGGCGTCCCGCCCGTCGTCAACGACGCCGGGTCCACGGCCCTGCTGACGGCGGCGATGACCGCGCGGTTCGGCGCCGACGCCGTCGAGCCCACCGAGCAGAGCCTCGGCGGCGAGGACTTCTCCTGGTACCTGGAGCACGTGCCGGGCGCGATGGCACGCCTCGGCGTACGCCCCCCGGCCACCCCCGGCTCCCCGCGCCCCGGCGCACGCGACCTGCACCAGGGCGACTTCGACGTGGACGAGACGGCGATCACCATCGGCGTCGACCTCCTGACAACAGCCACCACCCTGAGCCGCACGGTCCCCGCGTGACACGGCCGCTCACCGTTGGACGCCCCGCGATCGCTCCTGCTTAGCTGGGCGGGAGCGGTCCCGAGCCGGAGTGGACGAGAGAGGTGCCAGGTGGAGACTCCCCGTCTGGAGGAGGTGCGCCTGGCCTCGTTCAAGAGCTTCACCGGCCAGTGCCTGCCGCTCAACGACCTCACGGTGCTGATCGGCCGCAACGGCAGCGGCAAGTCGAACGCCTTGGACGGGCTGATGGTGCTGTCGCGCCTCGCCTCGGGCGAGCCGGTGCGGGACGCGCTGGACGGGCCGCAGAGCGGAGGCGAGGAACCGGTCCGGGGCGGCGCCGAGGGCTGCGCACCCCTCGGCCGGGAGACGTTCCGGCTGGGCTGCCGGGTGCGGTCAGGGGAAGCGGTGTTCGCTCTGGACGTGGAGATCGAGGTCCGGCCCGAGGTCCGCGTCCTGAAGGAGGAGCTGACCGCCGTCGAGGGCGTGCGCTACGCGAACCGTCGGCTCATTGAGCGGTCGCTGCTCGCCAGTGAACCCATGGAACCCCATCGAAGTGATCTCAAGGTCCGCTACTTCAACGGACGGCGAGGCGTCGATCCGAGTGTTCCCTTCACCACCGACCGCCTGCTGACGAGCCAGGTACCAGTACGTCTGCCCGCGACGACGGAAGCGACCAGGCTGGTGCACCGCGCCGCGCAGGACGTCCTCGCGGCGCTGCGGGCGGTCTTCCCGCTCGACCCCGTACCGCATCTCATGCGGCAGTACGTCAATGCCCGGGACACCGAGCTGCGGCGAAGCGCCGACAATCTGAGCGCGGCCGTGGAGAGCCTCCACCGGACCGACCCCCCGGCGTTCAGGCGGCTGACGGACCTGGTGGCGGGCATGCCGGAGTACCCGGTCCGCGGTATCAGCAGCGTCGACACGAGGCTCGGTGACGTTCAGCTCGTGCTGCGCGAGTCCGGCTATCACGGTGCGGAACACGACGTCCCGGCCCGCCTCCTCAGCGATGGCATGCTGCGCTTTCTCGCCTTCGGCACAGCGCTGCTCACCGCCCCGGTCGCCGACGGCGGCGACGACCCGGCGCGGGCACAGCGTCACCTGGTGATCGAGGAGATCGAGAACGGCCTCTATCCCACACAGGCCGCGCGGGTGCTGGACCTGATGAAGGAGGAGTCGCAGCGGCGGCGCATCGACGTGCTGCTCACGACCCACAGTCCCGCGCTGCTCAATTCCCTCGACGCGCAGGACCACCCGGGCGTCGTGGTGTGCAGCAGGGCGCCGCACTCGGGGGAGAGCATGCTGACCCGCCTGACCGAGCTGCCCGGATATGTCGAGCTGCTCGCAGCCGGTGATCTGGGCGACGTGGTCTCCAAGGACCGCCTGCCCGACGCCGTCCGCCCACCCGACACGGGCGTGAGCGGCGTCGAGGACTTCTTGAGGAGCCTGTGAGCCCGTGAACGGACCGCGCAGGGCGGGACTCCGGCTGCCCGTCGTCGATTTCCTGGACACGTCGGTGTTCGTCGAGATTCTCGACCTGCCCCACATGAACGGTCACCGCGACGCCGTCCTGTCGGAGATGGACGCCAGGCTGAAGGCAGGAGTCCGCTTCATCCTGCCGACCGCGACGGTGATCGAGACGGGCAACCACGTGTTCCAGATCAAGGACGGCTCGGTCCGCCGCACCCGCGCGACGGAGCTGATGCGCGTGCTGCTCAAGACCGCCCGGGGGCAGGCGCCCTGGGTCCTGCATGAGCGGACCTGGGACGGCGCGTTCATCGCCTCGCTGTGCGGAGGCGGCAGCACCGGCATGGATCTGGCCGAGCACGCCGTGCGCCGGCAACTCGGTGCCGGGGATCTGAGCATCGTCGCCGAGCGGGACCTGTACGCGTCCCGCGTGCGGGCGCGGGTACGTATCTGGACTTTGGAGGCGGTCATGGGGACGTGGGCCGAGACGCCATGAGCGGCGTGCTGTCGCGTGTTCGGGAGCAACCGGTTCGGGGGTGGTGGGGCGAGGGGTGTGTGGTCCGGTCCGGTGAGGTGGCCGGTGTTCGCCGTGTTGCGGACGGGTTTCGTTAACACCGATCTGATAACGGGGTCGCCGCACCTCTTCCCACCGGTTCTACGCGCGTTACGATCTGGCGCAACAGCGCCGTCCAAGAGGCGCTTTTCGACCGAAGGGAACGTCCTCTTGCGCCGCGTATCACGGCTGACGGCCACGATCGCCCTCTCCGCAGCCCTCGCGCTGACCGCCGCCTGCGGGGAGAGCTCGACCGAGTCCAACAGCAACGACAACGCCAGCAGCGGTAGCGACAGCAACGAACAGGGCGTCGGGATCGCCTTCGACGTCGGCGGCCGTGACGACCACTCGTTCAACGAGTCGGCGGCCCGCGGCGGCGACCAGGCGATCGAGGAACTCGGCGTCACCGTCGACTACCAGACGGCCCGCAACGGCGAGACCGACGACGACCGCATCCAGCGCCTCACCGCCATGGCGGAGGCCGGCTACAACCCGGTCATCGGTGTCGGCTACCTCTACGACAACGCCATCCTGACCGTCGCCGAGCAGTACCCCGACACCACGTTCGCCGTCGTCGACTCCGCCCCGAGGGCGACAACATCTACGCGATGACGTTCGCCGAGCACGAGGGCTCCTACCTCGCCGGTGTCGCCGCGGCCCTCAAGACCGAGTCGGGACAGGTCGGCTTCATCGGCGGCGTGGAGAACCCGCTGATCCAGAAGTTCGAGGCCGGCTTCGTGCAGGGCGTCGAGGCGACGAACCCGGACGTCGAGGTGGACGTGCGCTACCTCTACCGTGACGACGACCGCGGCTACAACGACCCGGCCCGTGCCGCCGAGACGGCCGACTCGATGCTCGGCGACGGCGTCGACATCATCTACACGGCCGCCGGCTCCTCCGGCACCGGTTCGATCGAGACCGTCGCGAACGCCGGCGCCTGGGCGATCGGCGTCGACTCCGACCAGTACCAGCAGCCCGGCCTCGAGGACTACCAGGACCACATCCTCACCTCGGTCGTGAAGAGCGTGGACGTGGCCGTGTTCGACCTGATCGAGGCGGTGCAGAACGGCGAGTCGCCGTCCGGCCTCCACTCGTACACGCTGGCCGAGGGCGGCGTGTCGCTGTCCACCTCCGGCGGCTTCATCGACGACATCGCCGAGGAGATCCAGGCCGCGACCGACGGCATCACGAGCGGCGAGATCACCGTCCGGGACACCCCCTGATCCCTGTCGGGTGACGGCGGCCGCGCCCGCCGGCAGCCCCGCCCCCGCACCGGGGCGCGGCGCTGCCGGCGGGCCGCCCCGCGTCCGGCCCGGGGCCGCCGGCCCAGGGCTCCGGTACGGTCGGGCGCAGCGTTCCCGGCCGACGACGCCCCCGTCCGAGGAGAGTGCGACATTCCAGCTCCCAGCAGCAGCGCGGTCGAACTGCGCGGCATCACCAAACGCTTCCCCGGCGTCGTCGCCAACCACGACATCGACCTCACGGTCAGGCGCGGCACCGTCCACGCCCTCGTCGGCGAGAACGGCGCGGGCAAGTCCACCCTGATGAAGATCCTCTACGGCATGCAGCGGCCGGACGAGGGCACCATCGGCGTCGACGGCGAGCAGGTGGTCCTCCGCAGCCCCGCCGACGCCATCGCGCGCGGCATCGGCATGGTGCACCAGCACTTCATGCTGGCCGACAACCTCACCGTGCTGGAGAACGTCGTCCTCGGCGCCGAGAAGAGCCACGGCATCGGCGCCCGCGCCCGCCGCCGCATCGCCGAGATATCCGACGCCTACGGCCTGGGCGTCCGCCCCGACGTCCTCGTGGAGGACATCGGCGTCGCCGACCGGCAGCGCGTGGAGATCCTCAAGGTCCTCTACCGGGGCGCCCGTACGCTGATCCTGGACGAGCCGACCGCCGTCCTCGTCCCGCAGGAGGTCGACGCCCTCTTCGGCAACCTCCGCCGGCTCACCGACGAGGGCCTCACCGTCCTGTTCATCTCGCACAAGCTGGGCGAGGTCCTGTCGGTCGCGGACGACATCACCGTCATCCGGCGCGGCACGACCGTCGCCACCGTCGACCCGCGCGAGACGGACCCCCGCGCCCTCGCCGAACTCATGGTCGGCAGCGAACTCCCCACCCCGGGCACCCGCGAGTCGACCGTCACCGACGAGCCGGTCCTCACCGTCTCGGACCTCTCCCTCACCGGTGAGGACTCCGACGGCGTGCGCCGCGCCGTCCTCACCGGCATCGACCTCGTGATCCACCGCGGCGAAGTCCTCGGCATCGCCGGCGTCGAGGGCAACGGGCAGGCCGAACTGGTCGAGGCCGTCATGGGCATGCGCGCCCCCGACACCGGGACGATCGTCCTCGACGGCGACGACATCACCCGCGCCCCGACCCGGGAGCGCCGCGTCGGCGGCATCGGCTACATCCCCGAGGACCGCCACCGCCACGGCCTCCTCCTCGACGCCCCGCTGTGGGAGAACCGCATGCTGGGGCACGTCACGCAGCCGCCGAGCAGCCGCGGCCCGTGGCTCACCGCGCGCGACGCCCGCGCCGACACCCGCCGCATCGTCGAGGAGTACGACGTGCGGACGCCCGGCATCGAGGTGACCGCGGGCTCCCTGTCCGGCGGCAACCAGCAGAAGCTGATCGTCGGCCGCGAGATGAGCCACCACCCCAAGGTCCTGATCGCCGCGCACCCGACGCGCGGCGTGGACGTGGGGGCGCAGGCGCAGATCTGGGACGAGATCCGGCGCGCCCGCCGCGAGGGCATGGGCGTGCTGCTGATCTCGGCCGACCTGGACGAGCTGATCGGCCTGTCCGACAGCCTGCGGGTGATGTACCGGGGCCGGCTGGTCGCGGACGCCGACCCGGCGGCCATCACCCCGGAGGAGCTGGGGACGGCCATGACCGGTGCCGCCTCCGGGCACCTGGAACACGAACGACCCGCCGCGGCCGGCGGGGAGGAGGACGACCGGTGAAGACACTGCTCCGGCGCGTCGACCGCGAGAAGCTGGTCCTCGGCCTGGCCGCGCCGCTGCTCGCGATCGTCACGGCCGTGGTCATCACGTCCCTGGTGCTGCTCGCGACGGGCGACGACCCGTTCCGCGCCTACTCGGTGATGGTGGACTTCGGCACCAAGAGCGACAGCCAGGTGTGGATCCTGAACAAGGCGATCCCGTACTACCTGGCCGCCGTGGCGGTCGCCGTCGGCTTCCGGATGAACCTGTTCAACATCGGTGTGGACGGCCAGTACCGCGTCGCCGCGTTCTTCGCGGCCGTGGTCGGCGGGGCGCTGAGCCTGCCGGGGATCGTGCAGATCCCGCTGATCCTGCTCACCGCGATGGTGTGCGGCGGCCTGTGGGCGGGCATCGCGGGCTGGCTGAAGGCGGCGCGCGGCGTCAGCGAGGTCATCACGACCATCATGCTGAACTTCATCGCCGGCTCCCTCATCGGCTACTTCCTGCAGGAGGGGCGGCTCGCCGAGCGCGACGGCAACATCATCCACACCCACGACATCCCCGACTCCAGCTTCTTCTTCCAGATCAGCACGCGCGTCCAGCCGATCAACGGGACGTTCGTCCTCGCGGTCCTCGCCGGTGTCGCGTACTGGCTGCTGCTGAGCAGGACGCGGTTCGGGTTCGACCTGCGGGCGGTGGGCCGCTCGGAGCCGGCCGCCGAGGCGAGCGGCGTCAGTGTGCGGCGCACCGTCGTCACGGCGATGCTGCTGTCCGGCGCGATCGCCGGCCTGGTCGGCATGCCCACGCTGCTCAACCAGTCGGGCAACTACGGCAACGACTTCCCCGAGGGCCTCGGCTTCACGGGCATCGCCATCGCGCTCCTCGGCCGCAACAACGCGGTCGGCATGGGCTTCGCCGCGCTCCTGTGGTGCTTCCTGGAGCGGACCGGCACCCAGCTCGAGTTCGAGGGGTACGCCCAGGAGATCGTCGGCGTGATGCAGGGCGTCATCGTCCTGTCCGTCGTCGTGGCGTACGAGCTGGTGCGCCGCTGGGGCGTACGGCGCCAGCAGCGCATGGTCGGTGAGGAACTGGCCGCGCGGGCGCGCCGCGCCGCGAAGGAACCGAACGACAACCCGGACTCGGCGGAGGTGTCCGCGTGACCACCAACCTCGACACCTCGCCGGCGCCGGCCGCCGGGCGGGCGGGCACCGAGCCCGTGCGCGAGGGGCGCCGCCGGATGACGTACCCCGTCGTCCTGCTGCTGCTCGCGGGCGCGCTGGTGCTGCTTTCGGTCGTCCGGTGGGCGACCGACGAGAACAGCCTGACGGCGACCGCGCAGTGGACGGCGGCGATGACGTTCGCCGTGCCGATCGGGCTCGCGGGCCTGGCCGGTCTGTGGGCCGAGCGCTCCGGCGTCGTGAACATCGGGCTCGAGGGCATGATGATGCTCGGCCTGTTCGCCGCCGGCTGGGCCGGCTGGCAGTGGGGGCCGTGGGTCGCGGTACTCGCCGGGATCGTGGGCGGCGCGCTCGGCGGCCTGGTGCACGCGGTCGCGACGGTGACGTTCGGCGTGGACCACATCGTGTCCGGTGTCGCGATGAACATCCTGGCGCTCGGCGTCGTGCAGTTCATGGCGAAGGAGTGGTTCGGCGCCGAGGGCAGCGAGGCGGCGGCCGCGGGCGGCAACGACAAGCAGTCCCCGCCGATGGAGCGCCTGGAACCGTTCACCGTGCCGGGGATCTCCGACTGGCTGGGCGATCTGGCGGACAAGCGCTGGTTCCTCGTCTCCGACCTCGCGGGCATCCTGCGCGCGGCCGTGCACGAGGTGTCCTGGCTGACGCTGCTCGCGATCGTCCTCTTCGTCGGGTCGTACTGGCTGCTGTGGCGTACGTCCTTCGGGCTGCGGCTGCGTTCCTGCGGCGAGAACCCGCAGGCCACCGAATCCCTCGGCGTGAACGTCTACGCCTACAAGTACGCGGCCCTCGCCGTCTCGGGCGGTCTCGCCGGCCTCGGCGGCGCGTACCTCGCCGTCCTCATCCGCATGTACCAGGACGGGCAGACCGGCGGGCGCGGCTACCTCGGCCTCGCCACCATGATCTTCGGCAACTGGCGGCCCGGCGGCATCGCCACCGGCGCCGGCCTGTTCGGCTTCATGGACGCCCTCCAGACGCGCGGCGGCGGCGGCGTGGTCCACGCGACGCTGCTGCTGTTCGCGGTGGCGCTCCTCGGCCTCTCGGTGTGGTGGTTCACGCGCGGCAAGCGGCTGCAGGCCGGCGTCGGTGTCGTCGTGGCGGCGCTGCTCGGCGTGTGGTTCGGGCTCACGGACGAGATGCCGCTCGAACTGGTCAGCGCCAGCCCGTACCTGACGACGCTGCTGGTCCTCACCCTGTTCGCGCAGCGGCTGCGGCCACCGCGCGCGGTCGGCAAGCCGTTCCGGAGGGGACAGGGCGGATGACCGAGAATCGGGACATGACCGCCGTCGACTGGCCGGCCCTGCGCGCCGCCGCGCGGGACGCCATGTCCCGCGCGTACGCCCCGTACTCCCGCTACCCGGTGGGCGCCGCCGCCCTCGTGGACGACGGCCGCACCGTCTCCGGCTGCAACGTCGAGAACGCCTCGTACGGTCTCGGCCTGTGCGCCGAGTGCGGGCTCGTCTCGGCGCTGCACGCCTCGGGCGGCGGCCGGCTGACGCACTTCACCTGCTGCAACGGCGCGGGCGACCGCATCACCCCGTGCGGCCGGTGCCGCCAGCTCCTGATGGAGCACGGCGGTCCCGGCCTGCTCGTGGACACGGCGGACGGCGTACGGCCCCTGTCCGACCTGCTGCCGGACGCCTGGCACCTGGCGCAGTAGCCACGACCGCACGACCACGGACAGGAACGACGCATGCACACCCCCGACGCCATCTCCGTCATCCGCGCCAAGCGCGACGGCGCCGCCCTCACACCGGAGCAGATCGACTGGGTCGTCGACGCGTACGTCCGCGGCGAGGTCGCCGACGAGCAGATGTCCGCCCTGGCGATGGCGATACTGCTCAACGGCATGGACCGCGCCGAGATCGCCCGCTGGACCGCCGCGATGATCGCCTCGGGCGACCGCATGGACTTCTCGTCGCTGCCGCTGCCCACGGCCGACAAGCACTCGACGGGCGGCATCGGTGACAAGATCACGCTGCCGCTCGCGCCGCTGGTCGCGGCGTGCGGGGCGGCCGTCCCGCAGCTCTCGGGGCGCGGCCTCGGGCACACGGGCGGCACGCTCGACAAGCTGGAGGCCATCCCCGGCTGGCGGGCGCGGCTGTCGGGCGAGGAGATGCTGCGCGTGCTGCGCGAGACGGGCGCGGTGATCTGCGCGGCGGGGGAGGGCCTCGCGCCGGCCGACCGGAAGCTGTACGCGCTGCGCGACGTGACGGGCACCGTGGAGTCGATCCCGCTGATCGCCTCGTCCATCATGTCGAAGAAGATCGCGGAGGGCACGGGCGCGCTGGTCCTCGATGTGAAGACGGGCTCCGGCGCGTTCATGAAGACCGAGGCGGACGCCCGCGAGCTGGCCTCCACGATGGTGGAGATCGGCACGGACAACGGCGTGCGGACGGTCGCGCTCCTGACCGACATGTCGACACCGCTCGGGCTGACGGCGGGCAACGGCCTGGAGGTGCGCGAGTCCGTCGAGGTGCTGGCGGGCGGCGGCCCCGCCGACGTCGTGGAGCTGACGCTCGCCCTGGCCAGGGAGATGCTGGACGCCGCCGGGCTGCCGGACGCCGATCCGGCACGGGCGCTGGCGGACGGTTCGGCGATGGACCGGTGGCGCCGCATGATCGCCGCGCAGGGCGGTGACCCGGACGCGCCGCTGCCCGTGGCCCGGGAGACCCACACGGTGCCGGCGCCGGCGACCGGCGTCCTGTCGGTGCTCGACGCGTACGCCGTGGGGATCGCCGCGTGGCGGCTGGGCGCGGGCCGGGCGCGCAAGGAGGACCCGGTGCAGGCGGCGGCCGGCGTGGAGATGCACGCGAAGCCGGGCGACCGTGTGGTGGCGGGCGAGCCGCTGCTGACGCTGCACACGGACACGCCGGAGCGGTTCCCCGGCGCGCTGGCCGCGCTGGAGGGCGACGCCGTCGTCGTGGACACGTCCGGCGCCGAGCCCGCCGCACGTCGCGGTGTGATCATCGACCGCGTGGCCTGACGGACCGCCGTACGGCCCCCGCGCGCGCCGGCGCGCGGGACCTGCCGTCCGCCTCCCGGCCGCCCGGCGTTCGTCCCGTGGGCCGGATCGCTTGACCTGATCAGGTCCGATGGCGAGTACCCTGAAGAGCGGTTGCGGTGGAACGACACGGCGGGAGGTGAAGCTGCCATGCGCAGTGACCCTCCCAGTCATCCCCCGCGCCACGTCTGACGGCCCAGGAAACGATCGTTCCGCCTGGGGCGGCAGGCGTGTGCGCGCACCTCGGATGCCCGTGCCCGCTCTCCGTTCCCCGGGGGTTTCTCCGTCATGACCCATCTTCCCGCGCTGCTGGAGGAGCACGACCTCGCCGGCGCCCTCGAATGGCTGGAGACCCAGCCGCCGTACGCCATCGCGGACGAGATCGCGCGCATGGACGCGGTCGAGTCCGTCATCTCCTTCCGGCTCCTCGACAAGGACCGTGCGCTCGAGGTCTTCGAGGAGCTCGATCCGGTCGACCAGCAGCAGATCCTCGAAGGGCTGCGCGACCAGGCGTTCCGCGACCTGGTGGAGGGCATGGACCCGGACGACCGGGCGCGCATGCTCAAGGAGGCGCCGGCGAAGGTGGCGCAGCGCGTCCTCGCCGGCCTGTCCGCGCACGAACGGCAGATGACCGCCGCGCTCCTCGGCTACCCCGAGGGCGCGGTCGGCCGCTACATGACGCCGGAGACGGTCGCGCTCCAGCAGGACCTGACCGTCGGCCAGGCCCTCGAAGTGGTGCGGCTGCGCGGCGGCCGTGCCGAGACCATCTACACGCTGCCGGTCGTGGACCGGGGCCGCCGCCTCACCGGCATCGTGGAGCTGCGGGAGCTGGTCCTCAGCGAGCCGGACGCCATGGTGTCCGACCTGGTCGTGACGGAGCCGCCGAAGGCACGGGCCACCGACCTGGCGGAGACGGCCGCCCGCCTGATGCGGGAGACGAACGTCCTCGACCTGCCCGTCGTGGACAGCGAGGACCGGCTCGTCGGGCTGCTGACCAGCGACGACGCGTTCGAGGTCATCGAGGCGGCGGACAGCGAGGACGTGGCACGGCAGGCGGGCGCCGAGCCGCTGGAGCGGCACTACATGGCGGCCAGCGTCTTCCAGCTCTCGCGGACGCGCATGCTGTGGCTGATGCTGCTGCTGGTCGCGGCGACGATGACGGTCACGGTGACGCAGATGTTCGAGGACGAGCTGGAGTCGGCGACGCAGCTCGCGCTGTTCGTGCCGCTGCTCATCGGCACGGGCGGCAACGCGGGCGCGCAGGCGGCGACGGCGGCGGTCCGCGCCCTCGCGGTCGGCGAGGTACGGACGTCCGACCTGCTGCGCGTGATCTGGCGCGAGTGCAGGACCGGGGTGCTGCTCGGCGCGATGCTCGCGGTCGTGGGGTTCGTGGTGGGCGTGTTCTTCGTCGATCCGGACGTGGCGCTGGTCGTCGGCATCACGCTCGTCGTGATCTGCGCGTGGGCGTCGACGGTGGGCGGGACGATGCCGCTGCTGGCGAAGAAACTGCGCATCGACCCGGCGGTGGTGTCGGCCCCGATGGTGACGACACTCGTGGACGCGTCCGGCCTGATCATCTACTTCATGACGGCGAAACTGGTCCTGGGCATCTGACGCGGCGGGCGCCGCCGGCCGTCCTTGGCGTGAATGGGCACTGTCAGGCCGTCCACCACGGCAGGACACTGGCGTGGCGCGGCCAGTGGAGCACCGTCCGGAGGAGCCGGCATGACGTCATCCCGTCCGTCCCGATCCCGACACGGCATGGCGCGCGGCGCCTCGGTCGTCCTCGCCGGTGTCCTGTGCGTGCTGCCGTGGGGGGTGTCGCCCGCGCAGGCCCAGGGGACCACGATCGACCCTGCCTCACGGAACTACGACTGCTGGCTCCGGTGGGCGGACGACCTGCAGGATCCCGCCATGCAGACGCAGGACCCGATGTGCTGGCAGGCGGTCCAGGACGACCCGCTTGCGGTCCAGCGCTGGGACGAGGTCTACCGCGACGACACCGTCACGCCCGCCGACGGCGAGATCTGCAGCGCCGGCCGCACGGCCGCCGGGCGCTACGACTCCCTGGACACGCCGGGTCCCTGGCACACCACCCCCGTCACCGACCCGGGGGGCTCGTTCTCCGTCAACGTGCACGACATGGTCCGCGACGGCGCCGACCTCATCTGGATCTGGGTCACCGAGCAGGGCTTCGACCCGGAGACCGAGCCGCTGACCTGGGACGACCTCGTCCTCGAACGTACCGAGGGCTCGTTCGAGCCGGACTGGGGGGACCCCTCTCCGGAGCCCCACCTGCCCGGCGGCACGTACGAGGTCGTGGTCGGTGCGCCCGGCCGCACGGGGCACCACGTCGTCGTCACCCAGTTCAAGCTGACGGGCTCGACGCGGACCCACTGGCTGTGCAGCGACGTCGACTTCTCCTGAGGCGCGCCCTGAGGACTCAGTAGCCGTAGCCCCAGGATGTCTCGATGTAGTAGCAGTCGGAGTACAGCGTGCCCGATGTCAGGTCCCAGCCGCCCGAGTACGGCGTGACCGAGCCGTCGGACACCGCGCGGGCCACCACCGTGTAGTCGCCCGGCGGCAGGGACAGGGTGCGGGACGGCAGTCCGTCCGCGTACGTGCAGGCGAACTGGCCGCCGCCACCGCCCGCGTCGACCGTGACCCGGCCGGTCTCGGGACCGGTGTAGAGGATCTCCAGCTCCTCGGCCGACCCGTTGATGATCTGCACCTGGCTCGTGCCGCCCGGGGCGCTGCCCGCCTCGGAGGGCGGCGGCAGCGTGCCGGCGCTGCCGCCGGCGTCGATCTCGGCGATCTCGATCGCGATGAGCAGGTCCTCGGCGTCGTCGGCGCGGGAGCCGCCGTCGTCGGCCACCTGCTGGGCCATCTCGCGGGCGCGCTCCCAGTCGGCGTCGTCGAACGCCTCCTCCGCGCACCCGTACAGCGCGTCCCGCTTCGCGTCGGCGGCACGGTCGGCGTAGTCGCCCGCCACCTCGTCGAACACGTCGATGGCGGCGCAGGCGTCGCCGTCGTCGGCGCGGGCGCGGCCGCAGTCGTAGCGGGAGTGGTTCAGGGCCGCCTCGGCGCGGCCGGCGAGGTCGGCGTCGTCGCCCGCGGCGGCGACCGCGTCGGTGTAGCTGCCGATGGCGTCGCAGTACGCGTGGTCCGCGCGCCGCGTCTCGCCGCAGCCGAAGTACGCGCCGGGCAGGGCCGCGTCGGCCCGCTCGGCCAGGTCGCGGGCCTCGGCCCTGTCGTCCTCGCCCGACAGGGCGGCGAACGGCGCGAGCTGCCCGACCGCCGCGCAGTGGTCCTCGGCGGCCAGGGCGGGCGTGCCCCCGGTCCACAGGGCCTCGATGCGGTCGGGGACGAGCGCGGCCTGCTCGGTGTCCGGCTGCTTCTCGGCGAGCGCCGCGTAGGCGTTGATGGTGGGGAGGTAGCGGTCGGGCCCCTCGCCCTCGGCGGCGAGCGCGGCCTCGGCGAGGCCGTCGGCGTGGTCGAGCCGCAGTCCGGCGAGGTGGTCGTCCGCGTCCCGCCAGACGGGGTCGCCGCCGCCGTAGCCGTCCAGGTAGGTCTGGTAGCCGTCGATGGCGTCCACCAGTTCGCCCGCCTCCTCGCGCTCCCGGGCGGCGGTGAGGTCGGCGCAGCGCGCCACCTCGGCGCGGGCGTCGCCCGCGGCGGGCGTGAGGGTGAACTCGTAGCGCACGCGCATGGCGTCTGCGTAGTGCGGCAGCGCCGCCGCGCAGTCGCCGTCGGCGTGCGCCGCCTGGCCCGCGGCGAACGCGTCGGCCGGGGTGCCGCGGAACAGGACGAGGCCCGTCGTCGCGAGGCCGAGCACGACCGCGCCCGTGACGGCGGCGATCCACGGCCGGCGCGGTTCGAGGACGCGCCGGGGCTTCTTCAGGCGCCGGTCCTGCGTCCACTTCCAGCCGCCGCGGGCGAGGAACACGAGCCACAGGGCGTAGAGGGGAACCCAGAAGCCGGGCGTGTCCGACGCGTTGACGGCGTTCGCGACGATGACGAGCAGTCCGGAGGTGATCAGCGCGAGGACGCCGAAGGCCGGGATGCCCGCGTAGAAGTAACCCGCGCCGGTGCCGGTGGCGTTGAGGAGTGCCGCGGCGACCGCGGAGAGGCGGTGTCCTGGCGGGTGGTCCGGCGGTTCCTGCCGGGCCGGCTGCTGCCCGGGCGGGGTCGTCGGTTCGTCCTGTGCGTCCATGGTGCCCCCGTATAGGTACGCGACAACGCTGCCCGGTATAGCACCGGCATGGTCGGCCGTGGACCGGTTTCGCTCGGAATTCCCCTCAACGGTGCGCGATGGGTGACGAGTTGATACCCGCTCGTATCATCCCGCCCGACCACCGCCCCGTGACCGCGCCGGGGCGGACGGGGGCCGGTGCCCCTGAACGAGGGGACCATGGCGGCATGGCTCTGAAGAGGACGACCGTCATGGTCGACGAAGAGGATCTCGCCCTGGTCGAGGAGGCGGCGGCGCGGGAGGGCCGGCCGGTGTCGGAGTACGTTCGGGAGGCTTTCCACCTCACGGCACTGCGCACCCGACGCTGGCACGAGGAGTGGGACATCCCGAGCCTTGATTTCGGTGGCCCGGTCGCCGCTGAGGACATCGACCGTGCGGTCCGGTCCGGTGCGGCGTGACGGAGACCGGGACCGTCCGTCCCTCCGATCGCCGGGACTTCCGGGCGGTGACACCGCTCCCCGGTCACCACGCGTTCCGGTCGCCGCCGACGGCCTATGGGAACCATCCGGTCCGTGCGGTCCGTCCTCCTCGGCTGGGCCGGGGACGGACCGCCGCGCCGCGAGTCAGACTTCGCGGATGTCAGCGACGAATGCGCTGAACGTCGCACGCCCCAGCAGCAAAGCGGGGCCGTCAGGGTCCTTGGAGTCGCGAATGGCGATGCCGCCGTGGGTGGGGGTCACGTCGGCGACTGAGACGCACTGGGACTCGCTGCCGCTGTATGACGATGTCTTCCAGACTGCGCCTGCGAAGTCAGGTGCCATCAGTGCGCGCCTGTTCTCGGTCACGTGTACGGTCCTTCCAGGAACTCGTGGAGAAGGTCCCGCGTCTTGTCCGCGGGCAGTGCGACAGAGGCGAAGTGGTCGAACTCCGTTGCCAGGAGTTCGAGATGCGTCGCATCTTCTGTATGAGTCCCTCCCAGCTGATTGTCGACGCTGGCTACCGGCAACCAGGGGTGTCGGAACGTCAGGAGCGTGGCCGGACCGTTCGACACGTACGACGGGTGGGTGGTGAGGGGGAGAACCTGTAGCTCGACGTTCGGCATCTCGGAGGCGTCGAGCAGCTTCCGGATCTGGTCGCGCATGATCGCACTCGACTCGAACCGGGCGTGCAGCGCTGCCTCGGGAACCAGTGCATGGAGCTGGACCGGGTTCTCCTCACGGGTGAGGACTGCCTGCCGAGCGATGCGGATGTGCACCAGCATTTCCGCCCGCCGTTTGGTCGGTGCGGTCGGGGCTCGACTGATGATCTCCCGCGCGTATCCGGCTGTCTGGAGCGGGCCGGGGATGATCACCTGGTGGTGGATGCGGATGGTCTCCGCCTCGTGCTCCAGCTCGATGAAGTCGAGATAGTTCGGGGCGATGCGCCCCGTGTACGGAGCCCACCAGCCTGTTCCGGGCGGCTCCTCGGCGACCTTGGCTACCTCTTCGACGGCGGCCAGGTCCTCGACGCCGAGCTTCGCGCACAACTCGCGTACCTCGTCGCCGGAGACGCGATAGAGACCGCGCTCGATTCGAGAGAGCCGCGTCGCGTCCCAACCCATGGCGTCGGCAGCGGCGCCCGACTTCATCACGGGCTCACGCCAGCGGCGCAGCTGAGCGCCAACCCGGCGTCTCCAGACAGTCGGCGTCGCCCTCTTCTGCGTCATGGGCGCAGTGTCGCACGTCCTCAACTGACCCGACCATGCGCACATCAGTTCTCTCCCTTTGCTCTTCCCGTCGCAGCCTTGCGAAATGACCGCCAAAAGGAGCACTCTAGGAGCCCGGCGGGACATGACTGCTTTTCAAATCATGATCGACGGCTACGAGCCGTCATGCCCACCGTTCATAGGGCCTTGGTGGATGCCTGGCCGCTACAAGCCTGAGAGCGAGGCGATGGCGATGTTCGTAACTCCTCAGCACGCTGCACTCCGCAGCGCTGTCGCCCGTCCGTTACTGGCTTGCCTCTCCGGAAACAGCACGCTGCTGCCTCGCCCGCGTCTCGGGACTGAGCGGTGAGCGCCATCCACGGGTCGGGAGCAGCCGTCGCGGGCACGCTCTGGCTGGTGTTCGGCGCCCGCGCTTACGACGCAGTGTCCCGCGCAGTGGGCATCGCACAGCTCTTCCAGGACGCCCGGCACTGGATATGGGTGGAGAACGCGCCGGCCGAGCCGGTACGGGTCCTGCTCCGCCCTGTCGGGATTGCACTTCGCTGCTGGTGGTGGGCGGAAGTGGGGGACCTTCGTCCGGCGCCTCTTCCTGAGTGCCCTGGCGACATGGAAGACCTGCTCGGTTCGATGGTGGGGCGGTGATCGCGCCATGCAGCACCGACGGTCCGGCCGCAGCCGAGCCGGCGACCTGGGGGGAAGCCGCCTCCTGGGTGGTGTCCGCCGGCACGCCGATGGGCGATGTGCTGGCGGCCTGGACCTGTGGACGGGCCGTCGTGGTGCCGGTCGGGACGCGGTGGGACGTGGTGCGGGTCCTGCGCCCGGCCGGGCGCGAAGTTCTGGCCCGACTACGGGCGTCCGGCGTCATGGTGGGGCCGGTGCTGGAGGTGCCGGCGCGCGAGGTTCTGGAGTTCGTCGTGACAGTCGGTACGGCACGGTCCTGGACGCCTCTACGGGGGACCACGTGCGTCGGGTTCGCACGGCCGGGGGTGAGCCGGTTCCCGGCCCCGGACGCATCAGCTCGGAGACAGGCGGCGGCGTGCGGGCGGTTCTGGCGGTCCCCGCTGAACCCCGCCGTGGCGCCAGTGACGAACGGTGGCCTCGTGCGGGAGCTGGTGGCAGCCGTCGTGGACGAACAGCGGCTCCGCCGTGTCGCTCTACTGCCAGGAGGAGGTGACCGAAATGTATGATTCAGCCTTTCTGCCTCTCTGGGTGCCCTCGGCCGCAGACGCCACCGTCGGGTCCGCCGCTGCGGCGGTGACGCAGACCGACGTCGCGACGCTCACCTGGGTCGGGATCGCACTCCGGGCGAGCCTGAAGTGCTGGCGGTGCGGTGAGACGGAGGAGCGGCTGACTCGGCGCGGCGTCGTGGAAGGCCTGTATGGCGCCGTACCGCTGTTTCTCTGCCCGGCCTGCGCGGCGGCTCAAGAACGCATGTACTTCACGGCGTGCGGGCTGCCGTCGGCTGCTGAGCAGCAGGCGCCGGAGCAACCAGCCCCGGGGGTGGCTGATCCGCTGTCGGCGCGCGATGGGAGCCATCCATGGTGAGAACGTCCTCTGTCCGGACTGCCCCGGCCCGGCGCACACTGCGCAGCACGCTCGGTTACCTCGCCAAGCCGGCGGCCGACCCGACAGCGCATGCCTCGGCCGCCTGCCGAGCAGCACGGCGCCCTCGGCGATGTCGTCCGCCGTGGAACGACCCCCGCTCTCCTCGCCACTCCACTCCCAGAGGGTGGGGGCGTTGCCGGCCGTTCACCCGGAGCGTGGTTCATCGCCGCCCCGAAGAGCGGACGCTCGGACTCCTCCGCCCGGCAACCCGGTCCGGCGCGAAGACCGCACCCCGACACCGCAACCAGCAGGGAGGCCCCATGCCAACCGCTCCCGTGGCAAGCAGTGACCTGGCTCTTTCAACAGTCCTCGTAACGCGATCACAGATGGCTAGGGTGATGCCATGACTACGGTCCGAGACACGGATGACACAGCGGCCTCGCTCCGAGCGGCCATGGTGAGCGAGCTGCGCGAGATGGGCGTGTTCGAGTCCGAGGCGGTCGCGAAGGCTGTCGAGACGGTGCCCCGGCACCTGTTCGCGGCCGACGAGCCCTTGGAGTCGGCGTATGCCGCGAACAAGGCTCTGGTGGTCAAGCGGGATGAGTCCGGCAACGCTCTCAGCTCGCTGTCGGCCACGCACATTCAGGCGGTGATGCTCGAACAGGCCAGGATCGAGCCGGGGATGCGGGTCCTCGAGGTGGGCTCCGGCGGCTACAACGCCGCGTTGCTCGCTGAACTGGTCGGTGACACCGGCACCGTGATCACCGCCGACATCGACGCGGAGATCGCGGACCGTGCTCGCGCCTGCCTGGATTCGGCCGGCTACGGGCGCGTCCAGGTCGTGCTGGCCGACGCGGAGGGTGGCGTTCCGGATCACGCGCCGTTCGACCGGATCATCGTCACAGCGGGAGCCTGGGACATCCCGCCGGCGTGGCTGGAGCAGGTGTCCGAGCGGGGCAGGATCGTGGTCCCGCTGCGGATGCGTGGCCTGACCCGGTCGATTGCGTTCGATCGCGACGGCCGGAATCTCGTCAGCGCCAGCTACCGCCTGTGCGGCTTCGTGCCGATGCAAGGCAGTGGCGCCTACACCGAGCGGGTTGTCCCGGTCGCGGACGGCATCAAGCTCCAGGTCGACGACCAGCGTCAGGAGTTCGACACCGAGGCCCTGGCTGCCGCTGTGCGCACGCCGCGGGTGGAGCTGTGGTCGGGGGCCGCGTTCGACATGCCCGATGAGCTGGAGTTGTTCCTGGCGACCAGTACACCGGAGATCGTGATGCTGCACGGCAGCAAGCAGCTGGCCGACCAGGGCGTACTCGCGCTGTCGGTGACGCGCGGCGTTCCGGCTCTGGTGGTCGGCGGCAGCTTCGCCTACCGGACCAAGCGGCCCAATGAGGAGACCGGCGGCTTCGAGAGCGGGGTGTTCGCCCACGGACCCGAGGCTGAGAAGGCCGCCGCGCGGTATGCGGACCTGCTGCGCCGGTGGGCGTCCGACCACCGGCGGCGCGGGGCCGCCCGAATCCGGTACGTCCGGATGCCCGAGGGTACGGCCGAGCCGTCTGCGGGGGTCGTGGCAAAGCGGTTCGGAGCCGTCGAGGTCTCCTGGACGTAGTCTCCCCGCTCCCGGTGGGAAGCCGGGGGCGGGGCTGTATGCACCACCCAACTCTCAGAAGGAGGTTGTTGTGTCCGTGCAGTCCGAGAAAGCGGTGGCTACGGTCCCCGCAGCAGAAGAGGGCCAGGAGGGGACCGGCGACGGCTGGGACCTGGATGTCTCCATCATCGAGTCCGGCCCCGAGGCCGACAGGCTCATCCAGATGACCGACGACGGCTGCGGTCAGACCTGCGAGTCCGCCTGCTCGACGACCTGCCCGTAAGCCGTCCGGATTCTCTGCTCGTGGTGTCCGGCCGCCGTCGCGGCCGGACACCACACGGCAACAGGGGGTGGCTGGTGTACGAGTACATCGATGCGGCGGTGCTGCGAGCGGCGGCCTGGCCACCGGATCGCCGCATCCTGATCTGGCCCGATCTGACCGGCGAGGGCGACGGAGTGCCGTGGCGATCGTGGCTGGAGCAGACTTGGCAGGTCCCCGGCTTCGCCGCCGCTGTTGAGCAGGCAAGCCCGGTGCTGGCAGACCGCGTCCGGCAGATCTGCAACGGTCGGCTGCTGCCCGACCCGGTCGTCCGCAAGGCGGTGGTGGCTCTCATGCGCTACCTGCTGCGCGCTTCGAGTCGGGCCACCCCGTTCGGTCTCTTCGCCGGGGTAGCGCCCGCCCGCATCGGCGGCGTATCGGCAGCCCGCATCGGCACCGGCCACCAGGCCGCCGTTCGTCCCGACGCCACCTGGCTTGCGACGGTGGTCGAACACCTGGAAGCCGACCAGCTGCTCCAGCCCCGGCTAACGGTCCAGGCTCATCCGCTCGCGGTGCAGCGGGACGGTCATGTGGTGCTTGAGCATCGTCCTGCGAGCGGCAGTGGTGCCCCGGAGCATGTACGAGTCCGCCTCACCACACCCGTCAAGGCGGCGCTGGACGCCGCACACATACCCATCCGCACCGCGGATCTCGCGGCCGAACTGGCCGCTGACTTCCCCCATGTCCCCGGTTCGACCGTCAACCGGCTTCTGGCGGAACTGATCGCCCAACGTCTCCTGATCACGAACCTGCGCCCGGCGACCACGGAGACGGACCCGCTCGCCCACGTGCTGACCGTCCTCGGCACTGCGGCTGCCGAGGACACCGCCCCGGCCGCAGAGGCTTCGGCGAAGTTGCGCGAGATCGCCCACGCCCTGGGACAGCACAACAGCAACACCGACCCGGCGGCCGCCCACGAACAGCGTGCCGAGATCGAGCCGGTGATGCGCGACCTCGGTCCGGTGGCCGGACCGGTGCTGTCGGTCGACCTGCGGTTGGACGCCGAGGTGGCCCTCCCCCGGGCGGTCGCGGCAGAGGTCGCTCGGGCGGCGACTGCGCTCATCAAACTCTCGGCCCGCCCCGCGCTCTCCCGTGCCTGGGTGGCCTGGCACGGCCGTTTCCTGGAACGCTACGGCCCGCGCGCTGTGGTACCGCTCCTCGACGCAGTGGACGGCGACACAGGCCTGGGCTACCCGGCCGGTTTCCTCGGCGGCCCGCCCACCGCGGGCACTGCCCCTTTGAGCGAGCGGGACACCAAGTTGCTGACGCTCGCCCAGGGCGCCGCTCTGCGACGTCAACACGAGATCGTGCTGGACGACGCCATGGTCACCGACCTTGCCGAGGAGAGCCCGGACAGACGCATCCAGCCCACCACAGAGCTGACCGTACGTATCGGTGCCCGCAGTCTGCGGGCTCTGGACGAGGGGGAGTTCGTGTTGGCCGTCGTCGGGGTCTCACGGTCCGCCGGGACGACGACCGGCAGATTCCTCAGTCTGCTCGACAGGCACGACCGAGAGCGGATGGCGGTGGCGTACGCGACGGCGTCCACCGCGACCGAGCACGCGCTGAGGGTTCAGGTCATTGCTCCCCCGCTGTATGCGGGCACCGGCAATGTGGCACGGACCGCGCAGGTGTTGCCCATCGCCGTCCTTCTCGCCGAGTTTCACCACGCCGGTACAGCGGACCTGGTGCCCATGGGGGACATCGCCGTGACTGCGGACGCCCACCGCCTCTGCCTGGTATCGACCTCGCGGCGCCGCCCGCTGGAGTTCGTGACCATGAACGCGGTGGAGCCCACCCGCCGCACCCATCCACTGGTGCGGTTCCTCACCGAAGCCACGCATGCTCTGAGCGTTCCGTGCACCACTTTCGACTGGGGAGCGGCGGCCAGCCTGCCGTTCCTGCCCGCGCTGCGCTACGGACGCACGTTCCTCGCGCCGGCGCGCTGGCGACTCACCGCCGCCGACCTCACCGACCCCGCAGACGACTGGAGTCGGTGGGACCAGTCCCTGACCGAATGGCTCGTCCAGACCCGGGTGCCGAGCACTGTCCACCTGGGTGAGGGTGATCAGCGTCTCCGCCTCGATCTGGACGAGTCCTCCCACCGGGCACTGTTGCACATCCACATGCAGCGCAACGGCAACGCGGTCCTGCGCGCCGAAACGGCAGCCGACGCGGGATGGCTCAACGGCCACCCTCACGAAGTCGTCATCCCTTTCGCCACCACCGCCAGCCCCGCTCCTGCGCCGTACTGGCTCGACGCCGCCCCGGTGACCGGACGCGAGCATGGCCGTCTGCCCGGCTGCGACGGGCAGTTCCTCGTCAAGCTCTACGCACACCGTGGCCGTCACGCGGACATCCTCACCCGCCACCTTCCGGACCTGCTCCAGCGGTTGCGCGTGGGTGATGACGAGGCGCGGTGGTGGTTCCTGCCCTACCGCGACCCCGACGAACACCTGCGGCTGCGCTTGGCCGTCCCGGACAGCCGGGCCGCCGACGCCGCTGCGGCAATCGGCGCCTGGACCCGGAGGCTGCGTCGGGCCGGGCTCCTGGCCCGGGTGCAATGGGACACCGACTTCCCCGAGACAGCTCGCTTCGGAGGCCCTCAGGTGTGGGAGGCCGCCGAAGCGTACTTCGCGGCGGACTCAACGGCCGCTGTCGCGCAACTGACCGCCTGCACGGCGACGGGCGGGCGCGACCGGCGGGCCGTGACCGCCGCCAGCATGCTCGATGTGGCCATCGGCCTGATCGGCGACGCGGGCGAGGCCATGCGGTGGCTCATCGACAGTGCCCAGGCCACCCGCACAGCCCCGGACCGAAGCTTGTACGACCAGGCGATCGCACTGGCCAACCCCCACGGTCGCACCGACCTGGCCCGTATGCCTGGAGGCGAGGAAGTCATCGCCCAGTGGACCCGGCGGCGCATGGCGTTGACCGTATACCGCAGCGCTCTCGCGACCGCGGGAACTCTCGCGGCGACCGCCCTGCTCCCGGAGCTGCTGCACCTGCACCACACCCGCATGGCCGGCCTCGACATGGAGGCCGAACGCCGCTGCGTGCACCTGGCCCGCGCCGCGGCCCTCAGTTGGACCGCCCGCGCAACCCAAGGAGCATCGTGAAGCCGCTACCGCAGGCCGCGGCCCTGGCCGACGTACTCACCGAGGAGTTGTCCGACCCGCGCACCGCCTGGGGTACGGCACCGCCGGGCGGCCGGGCG
The DNA here is from genome assembly GCF_004193175.1 of Streptomyces sp. RFCAC02. Taxonomy (NCBI): domain Bacteria; kingdom Bacillati; phylum Actinomycetota; class Actinomycetes; order Kitasatosporales; family Streptomycetaceae; genus Streptomyces; species Streptomyces sp. RFCAC02. The sequence goes on from NZ_SAUH01000001.1 coordinate 3,802,178, forward strand.
TGGCCGCAGTCCCTCGCCGGCGGCGCCGCCGGCATCGCGCTGCTCCACATCGAGCGCGCCCGCTGCGGGTTGGGTGACTGGGACACTGTGCACACCTGGCTGACCGCGGCCGCCGCCGACGACCTGACAGCTGCCGCGAACGCCAGCCTCTACATGGGAGCGCCCGCCCTGGCGTTCGCCATGAACGCCGCGGCAGCGACCTCCTCCAACCGGTACCAGCGGGCCTTGAAGCAGCTGGACGACGCCACGATCACCGTCACCCACCGCCGTCTGGCCCACGCGCACGCCCGCATCGACCGGGGCGACGAACCGCCGGAGATGAAGGAATTCGATGTGATTCGCGGGCTCGCCGGACTGGGCGCCTACCACCTCAGACGCCACCCGGATCACCCGATCACCGCCGAAGTCCTCGCCTACCTGGTGCGCCTGACCGACGCCCGCCCCAACGATCTCGGCCTCCCGGCGTGGTGGACCGATGTGGCGCCCAACGGCACCGAGAGTCCCGACTGTCCCGGAGGGCACGGGAACTTCGGCATGGCCCACGGCATAGGCTCCGTCCTCGCCCTCCTGTCCCTGGCCATTCTCGACAACCTGGCCATCCCCGGCACGCGCGACGCGGTGGAACGGATCTGCGCCTGGACGGACCAGTGGCTCCAGCACGACGCCACCGGCCCCTGGTGGCCCGGCTTCATCACCGTCGACCAAGCCCGACAGCACCACGTCGATCCGGCACTCCGGCCCCGGCCCTCGTGGTGCTACGGCATCGCCGGCAGCGCCCGAGCCCAGCAACTTGCCGGCATCGCCTTGGGTGACAGCGCCCGCCAGCAGACCGCCGAGCACGCCATGGTCACCACCCTCCAGGACCCGGTCCAGTTGGAGAAGCTCACCGAGACCGGGCTCTGCCACGGCACCGCCGGGCTGCTCCAGTCTGCCTGGCGGATGGCCGACGACGCCCGCACCTCCGCGATCGCCGACGAACTGCCCCACCTGACCGACCGGCTCATCCAACAGATCACCCACGTCCACCCGCGCGACCCCGAACTCCTGGACGGCACCGCCGGCACAGCGCTCGCCCTCCAGACCCTCGGCAACAACACCGCCCCGGAATCCGGCTGGGACGCCTTCCTCCTCCTGGCATAGAAGAGACGGAGCCGAACCCGCATGGACACCACCTGGCGGCAGATCACCATCACCTTCGGCGACTGGGCCACCGCCGAGCAGACGGTCCTCACCCACCTTGCCCCGCGCCTGGCCACCGCCGAGACCGTTCGCTTCATCGGCCCCTGGTTCTTCCTCCGCAAGAACCCTTCCTGGCGCTTCCGCTACCAACCACCCGGCGACCCCACTGCGGCTGAGGACCACCTCCTGCATACCTTCGGCTCCCTTCAGCGCGACCACCACCTCGCTCTCGTCACCCCCACGATCTACGAGCCGGAAATCCACGCCTTCGGCGGACCGGAGGCCATGACCAGTGCCCACCGGCTCTTCGCCCTCGACAGCCATCACTTGGTCGACCACCTCGCCCGTCACCCGGGCCGACCGCATCGCCGTGAACTGTCGATCCTGCTGTGCACGGCGCTGCTCCGCGCCGCCGGCCTCGACTGGTACGAACAGGGAGACGTCTGGGCGCGCGTGGCCGACCACCGTGACCCTCCCCGAGCCTTGCCCGACCACCGCCTGAAAAGGCTGCGGGACGGTCTGCGGCACCTGATGACCGCCGATATCACCCAGCTCACCCGTGAAGGCGCCCCGCTCACTGTTCCCGCCGCTTGGCCGCAGGCCTTCACCAGCGCAGGCCACGATCTCGCGGCCCTCGCGTCCGCCGGTCGGCTTCATCGCGGACCGCGTGCCGTGCTGGCCCACCACATCATCTTCGCCTTCAACCGGATCGGTCTCCCGCACGCGACCCAGGCCACCCTTGCCACCGGCGCCAAAGCCGTCGTCTTCGGTCCGGACCCCTCCATCGACGACCAGAGCGCACAGGGAGCCTCGGCATGATGGGGTCGCTCCTGTCCTGGTTCCCACTCATCCAACGGCCTCGCCCTCCCGCGCTCCCCCTTGACGCCCGGATCTCCCAGCTGACGGACCTGGCCATGCGACCCGCCATCGGGGATGTCTACGAACAGGCCGTCCGCGCCGCCGAGATCTGCAACAAGGCGGCCCTCATCGCCTCGGACTGCGCCCTCCCCGACCTCGCCCGCGCCTTGTGCTGGTCTCAATACAGGGTGTTCGCCCAGGCTCGGCCGCTTCCCCCGTGGGCGGTGAAGCTCGCTCTCCAGCCGATCCTCAACATCGCCCGGCAGCTCATCCGCGAAGGCGACGGCAACAGCGCCTACATCACGCTCGAAGCTCTCTTCCGTGCGGCCCGCGACAGGTCCTCCGTCGAGATCGCCGGACGGACCGTCGCTCTGCACACGCTCACCAGCACCACGGACGACCACAAGACCGTGTGCACTCTGACGTGGACGGCGCTCCTGGCCGATGGCACCCGTGCCCTGGTCCAGGCCGGCCGCTGGCAGGAAGCCGCCGAAGCAGCAGCCACCCACCACGGTGTCGGCGCCCGGCTCCTCGACGGTCGGCAGATCACCATCCTCGCCCTCGTTCAAAACGGACGGCACGACGAAGCAAGGAGGCTGGTCGAGACGAGCCGGCCCTCCGAACCGTGGGAAGAAGCGGTACAGAGCCTGCTGCGTGTCCTCTGTCGAGGCACCGGTTCCGCACCGGCGACGCACATCGACGAGATGCTCAACACCATCCTCGCGCTGCGGCAACAACCCGCCCCCGGCACAACCGTCTTCCTCACCCGAGTCGGTATCTCCGCGCTGATCCTGGCAGCGGACCACGACGACGAACGGACGCACCAACTGCACAGGGACGTCCTCGCCATGGCCCGATCCGACGCCTACGCGGCCCGTGACACCCTCGCGCACTCACAGTTCAGAAACGCGTTGACAGCCAGCCAGCACAGCGCTCTGACCAGTACGGTCCACGCCTCTGGACTTGGTATGGGGACAGCGCCAGCACCCTTGAACAGCGATCTGATGGGAGCAGTGCAGGCGGCTGAGGACCAGCTTCGTTGCTGCCTCGAACTCAGTACGGACACCTCAACCACCGCATGCTCTCCTGGCGGCTGACGCACCGCGCTGACCTTGCCGGAGCCATGGCACGGAACGCGTGGCTTACAGTGCCCGTGACGCAACTACCTGCGCGGGCGGACCGCCACGGGACCGGGGTCGGGTCGTGAATAGGATGGCCGCCGTCCCCCCTTTCGGAAGGCCCTCATGTCCCCGGCTCAGCCGTACCCGTCCGCTGCCCGCAGGGTGCTGCTGACGGGGGGCAGCGTGTTCGACGCCGCGACCGGGCAGGTGCGCCCCGGCGAGATCGTGATCGGGGACGGACGGATCACCGCCGTCGGTGCGGGCACCGGCTCGCTGGACGGCGACGAGGCCGTGGACACGTCGGGCTGCCTGCTGCTGCCCGGCTTCGTCGACTGCCACACGCACGTCGCGCTCGCCGCCACGCGGCAGGACACCTTCGGACTGCCCCGGTCGGCGCGCGGTCTTTCGGCCGTGCCCGTCCTGCGCACGCTGCTGCGGCGCGGTGTGACGACCGTGCGGGACGCGTGGGGCGCAGACGCGGGCGTGCGGCTCGCCGTGGAACGCGGCTGGATCGAGGGACCCGAGGTCCTCCTGTCGCTGCGGCAGGTCTGCACGACCGGCGGCATCGGCGACCACTGGTCGCCGCGGACCGGGCCGTTCGACTTCTTCGGCGACCCCGCGATGCCGGACCCGGTGTTCGACGGCGAGGACGGCGCGCGTGCGGTGGTGCGGCGGATGGTGCGCGCCGGTGCCGACTGGATCAAGGTGACCGCCACCGGGTCGCTGAGCGCGGGCCTCGGGGTCACCGACACGCAGATCACGCCCGGGGAGATGGCCGCCATCGTGGACGAGGCCCGCCGGCAGGGCGGGCGCGGCGTCATGGTGCACGCGCACGGCGCGCGGGCCGCGGAGGAGGCGGCGCGCGCGGGGGCGCGCAGTGTCGAGCACGGCACCTTCCTGGACGAGGCGGCCGTCACGGCGATGGCGGAGTCCGGGACGTGGCTCGTGCCGACCCTCTCCGTGACCCAGAGCGGCGACGGCGACGGGGAGGCGGCCGAGGCGCACCGGCGTTCCGTACGGCTCGCGGCCTCCGCGGGCGTCCCGGTCGCCATGGGCACCGACAACCCCGTGCGCCCCCACGACGAGGTCCTCCGCGAGATCGACCACCTCGCGCACGCGGCGGGGCTCGGCCCGGCCCGTGCGCTGCGCGCCGCAACCCTGGACGCCGCGCGGCTCCTCGGCCTCGACGGCGACCGGGGCGAGATCGCGGCCGGGAAGCGCGCCGACCTCGTGCTGCTGTCCGGCACCGGCCTGGCGACCGGCGCGCTGTCGGAGCGCGTGCGCGCGGTGTGGCGGAGTGGCCGTCGTGTCACGCTTCAGGACGGCGTGTGAAGGGTAAGCGGACACTGTGAACACCGAGGGGCGCGGCGGCGCTTGGCTGCTCGTGGTCGCGCTCGTCGCCTTCGCCGCCCTCGTGCTGCCGAACGTGCTGGGCGACGGCGACCTCATGGCGCTTCCGGCCGAGCGTCCCGCGACGCCGCAGCCCGCGCCCGCGCCGAGCGATGACCCCGAGCCGCCCGAGGACGCGACGGGCGAGGCGTTCGCGGCCGTGCGCGCCGGCGACTGCCTCGCGGTGTACGACACGGGCACGGGCGAGTGGAGCAGCGATCTCCCGGCCCGCGTCCGCTGCGACGCGGCCGAGGCGCATGTGCGTGTGACGGACGTGCTGGCGCAGACGGCCGACTGCCCGGAGGGCGCCGGGCGGAGCTTCTGGTCCTACACGTGGGGCGTGCAGACGGTGGCCCTGTGCCTTGAGCGGCAGTTCGAGCCGGGGGACTGCATGCTCGGCCGCACCGCCGACGACGGGGACGACGGGGTCGTGCAGGCCGGGCTGCTGACCGTGGTGGACTGCGACGCGCCCCACCTGCCCGAGGGGTACGACCGGGTGCTGCGGGTCACGGGCGTCCAGGACGCGGCGGAGGTGACCGACGGGCCGCGGTGCGCCCGCGCGGCCACGGACACCGGCGAGTACTGGTACTGGCTGGTGAACGGCGGGCGCACGCTGGTCTGCACCGTGGAGCACCGTTCCGCCGGCCGGGAGTGACGGGCGTCAGCGGGTGGCGAGCCACATGACGCCGGCGCACACCACCGGGAGGATCACGAAGCCCGCCCCGATCGGCACCAGCAGCGGAAGCCCCGCGAGGAAGCCCAGCAGGCAGTAGCCGCCGGCCACCATGGACAGTGTGTGCTGTGCACGGGCGGGACCGTGGCGATTGAGCCGTACGAGCAGCGCCGTGTACACGGCGGCCCACAGTCCCGCGCGGGGTTCGCCGACGCAGACCGCTTCGAAGAGATCGGACGCCCAGCGGTAGGCGCCGTAGCCGAGAAGGTCCTCGCGCGCGACCGTGACATCGCGCAGGTAGGGGTCGATGGCCAGGGAAGCGGCGTCAGTACTGCCGACGTGGTGCCGCAGCCATTCGGAGACCACCAGTGCCGCCAGGCCCAGGCTGTGCAGCAGCCCGGACCACGGACCGACGGCGCGCTGCCGCAAGGACGGGCGTTCGTGGCCCGGCAGGCTCTCGGCCGTCGCGTACGTCTCCACTCACAGCACCTTCGCACCAGGCCCGTCCGGGCCACAACCATGGCGGAGGCCGGGCCACCCGCCCCGGTGTACGGAGCGGACGGCCCGGCCTCCCCGGGGCGCGCCGTCAGGCGGCCGTCGCCAGCGCACGGCGCTCCCCGCGCGCCCGGTGCGTGGCGTACAGGGTGATCCCCGCCGTCACCGCGAGCGCGGCCAGGCCGAACAGCACAGGCCCCTGCCAGCCCGCCGCGTGGTAGAGCACGGCGCCCGTCGTGCCGCCCGCGCTGGCACCCAGGTAGTACGCCACCTGGTACAGCGCCGACGCCTGCGCCCGGCCGTGCGTCACCGTACGGCTCACCGAGCCCGAGGCGACCGCGTGGCCGAAGAAGAACCCGCCGGTCAGCAGCACCAGGCCCGCCAGCACCGCGACCAGGCTGGCCACCAGCGTCAGCAGCAGACCCGCCGCCACCGCCGCGATCGCCAGGTACAGCGCGCCGCGCCGCCCCAGCCGGCCCAGGGCCGGACCGGTCATCGACGACGAGACGGTGCCGACGAGGTAGACCACGAAGACCGAGCCGGCGAGCCCCGCCGACAGGTTGAACGGGGCCTCGACCATCCGGAAGCCGATCACCGTGTACACGGCGCTGAACGCCGCCATCAGCAGCGCGCCGATTGCGTACAGCCGCAGCAGCAGCGGGCGCGAGAGGTGGCCGCCGACCGTGCGCAGCACCAGGCGGGGCCGCAGCGGAGCGGGCGAGAAGTTGCGGGACGGCGGCAGCAGCAGCCGGAACGCGACGGCCGCGACGAGGCCCATCACCGCCACCGCGCCGAGCGCGGCGCGCCAGCCGTACGCCTCGGCGACCCAGCCGGTCATCACGCGACCCGTCATGCCGCCGACGCTGTTGCCCGCGATGAACAGGCCCACGGCGCCGACCGCCGCCCGCGGCGCCATCTCCTCCGTGAGGTACGCCACCGCCGACGCCGGGACACCTGCGATCGCCGCGCCCTGGAGCGCGCGCAGGACCACCAGCGTCGACAGGTCGGGCGCGAACGGGATCACCGCGGCGAGCGCCACGGCCGCCGCGACCGACACCGTCATCATGCGCCGCCGCCCGAACCGCTCGGACAGGGTGCTCAGCGGCAGCACCGCGACGGCGAGGCCGATCGTCGTGGCGGACACGGTCCAGCTCGCGGCGTCGGCGCCCACACCGAGGCCGGACGACAGGTCGGGCAGCAGCGCCTGGGTCGAGAAGAGCATCGCGAACGCGGCGAGGCCGAGCGCGAAGAGGGCGAGACGGATACGGACGGAGCGGGAGAGCCGGGAGGTGTGGCCGGCCTTCGGAGACGTACGCACGTGTGAAGTGGTGGTCGGGACGGGCGTTTCGGAGCCGGTCGCGGTGGCGACCTTCCCCTTTGCTGCGGTGGGCATACGGCAAACGTAGAACCGCCGGTTCGATGCGTCCAATGCACGGATCTGCCACTATTGATGCACTGGTGCATATAGCGAGATGAGGGGCGGGCATGTCATCGTCCGGCAACACACGTGATCTCCGCGACACGCGGCGGCGCCGGCCCGAGGGAGAGCGTCCCGGACCGGCCGCCGACCTCGAACCCGACTCCTGGGCCATGCGGTTGAGCCCGCGGCTCGCCCAGTTCGCCGCCGTCGCGCGCCGCGAGCACATCACCGGGGCCGCACGCGACCTCGGCGTCCCGCAGTCCACCGTCAGCCGGGCCATGACGCGCCTGGAGGCCGACCTCGGTGTCGAACTCCTCGCGCGGCACGGCCGGACCGTCTCCCTCACGCGCGCGGGCCGCGACCTCGCCCGCGCGGTGGAGCGCGCGCTGGCCGACCTGGAACGGGCCGCCGAGGCCGTCCGCACCGACGCCGACCCGGCGGCCGGCAGGGTCGCGTTCGGCTTCCTGCACACGATGGGCCCCGAGACCGTGCCCGCGCTGCTGCGCGACTTCCGCAAGGACTACCCGCGGGTACGGTTCTCCCTCGTCCAGAGCTACGGCGAGGACATGATCGACCGCATGCGGTCCGGCGAGCTGGACCTCTGCCTCACCTCGCCCGTCCCCGACGAACCCGACCTCGTGACGCGCCGGCTCGACGAGCAGCGCCTGCACCTCGTGGTCCCGGCCGACCACCGGCTCGCGGGGCGGCGCCGCGTCCGGCTCGCCGAGGCGGCGGAGGAGCCGTTCGTCACCCTGGAGACGGGGTACGGGCTGCGCCGGCTGACCGAGGCGCTGTGCGAGCGGGCCGGGTTCAGGCCGCGCATCGCGTTCGAGGGCGAGGAACCCGACACGCTGCGGGGCCTCGTGGCGGCCGGGCTCGGCGTCGCGCTCCTGCCGCCGCCCACGGTGCCGCGCCCCGAGGTCCGCGAACTCGCCGTCACCGCCCCGCGCGCCGCCCGCGAGATCGGGGTCGCCTGGCCGATCGGCCGTCCGGACACCGCGCCGGTCGCCGCGTTCAAGAAGTTCCTGCTGAGCCGCCGCGGCCGTCTCACCGGCGCCCCGGCGCAGACCCCCTGATCACTCCGCAGGGCGTCGCACCACTGTCCGGGGCCGGGCGTGTCACAGCCCGGGCCGCTGCCTCGTCCCGAGTGCAGGAACCCCGGACAGGGAGCAGATGATGGACGTCGCGCTGTGGATCACCGCCGGAAGTACTGGCCGTCGCCTGCCTGGTGGGAAGCTCCAAGATGGTCGTGCCGGCGGAGAAGCCGGCCGCGATGGGCTCCTCCTCGCAGTGGGTCCTGGAGTTCAGAACCGGTTCCGTCAGGGCCATCGGCGCCGTCGAACTGCTGGCGGCGATCGGTCTGATCCTGCACGCGGCAGTGGCGAGCGGGTCACGACCGCCGGCGACGTGCTCTACCTCTGCCTGGCCGTGTTCCTCGCGTGGGGGCGTCTCGGTCCCGAGTCCTTCACCGGCTGACGCCGGCATGGCCGGGTCCACTCCGCCACGGGCTTCTACGCGCGTAGGAGTTAGAGTGCGGGCGTGACGACACCGCGTGAGAACCTCCCGGCGCCCGACCAGATCCTGCGCGCCCCCAAGGTGCTGCTGCACGACCACCTGGACGGCGGCCTGCGCCCCGCCACCGTCGTCGAACTCGCCGACGCCCAGGGCTACCGCTCCCTGCCGGAGACCGACCCGGAACGCCTCGGCACCTGGTTCCGGGACGCCGCGAACTCCGGCTCCCTCGTCCGCTACCTGGAGACCTTCACGCACACCACCGGCGTCATGCAGACCCGCGACGCCCTCGTACGGGTCGCCGCCGAGTGCGTCGAGGACCTGGCCGCCGACGGCGTCGTCTACGCGGAGATCCGCTACGCCCCCGAGCAGCACCTCGGCGCGGGGCTCGCGCTGGAGGACGTCGTGGAGGCCGTCGACGAGGGCCTGCGCCAGGGGGAACGCCGCGCCGCCGCGGCCGGCCGCCGTATCCGGGCCGTCGCCCTCCTCACCGCCATGCGGCACGCGGCGCGCGCCCTGGAGATCGCCGAACTCGCCAACCGCTACCGGGACCGGGGCGTCGCCGGCTTCGACATCGCCGGCGCCGAGGCCGGGTTCCCGCCGGCGCGGCACCTCGACGCGTTCGAGTACCTCAAGCGGGAGAACAACCACTTCACCATCCACGCGGGCGAGGCGTTCGGCCTGCCGTCGATCTGGCAGGCGCTCCAGTGGTGCGGCGCCGACCGTCTCGGCCACGGCGTGCGGATCATCGACGACATCCAGGTCGCGGACGACGGATCGGTGCGGCTCGGCCGGCTCGCCGCGTACGTCCGCGACACGCGCGTGCCGCTGGAGATGTGCCCCACGTCCAACCTGCAGACGGGCGCCGCCGCCTCGCTGGACGAGCACCCCATCGGCCTGCTGCGGCGGCTCCACTTCCGCGTCACCGTCAACACGGACAACCGTCTGATGAGCGCGACCAGCATGACGGGGGAATTCACCCGGCTGGTCCGGACTTTCCGCTACACCCTGGACGACCTCCAGTGGTTCACGGTCAATGCGATGAAATCCGCGTTCATTCCTTTCGATGAACGTCTCGCCATGATCAACGACGTGATCAAGCCCGGATACGCCGCCCTGCGCTCCGAATGGCTGTTCGCCACCGGGGCGTCAGTGGGCCACTGACCTGGGACGATGTGGTCGAGTGCGTGGCCGGTGCGGGGATAGCACGACCCGGCGGGCGAGGACGCCACAGCGCATTTCGATTCATTGCGGCGAGGGCGTGGATCTGGCTACCGTCCCCATCGCCGCTCGAAAGAAAACCCCACACAAGGACGTCATCCAAGATGAAGAAGTCAACCGCCAGGTCCCTGGGTACCGTCGCCCTCGGCGCCGCGTTCGTCGCCACCGCCGCCGGCACCGCCGCCGCGTCCGGCCTCCCGGTCGGCGGCGTGCAGGACACCGCCAGCGGTGTCGTGCGCACCCTCCCCGCCCACGATGTCGCGCGGACCCTGCCGGCCGGCGGCCAGCTCGTCGAGTCCGGGTCCGACATGCTCGCCGGCGCGGGCCAGGTGACCAGCGCCCACGAGACGCTGTCCGCCACGCAGGGCGGTGACCCGGTGGGCCAGCTCCTCGGTGGTCTGCCGACCAACCAGGTCCTCGGCAGCGCCCTCCCGCTCTGACCCCCTCGACGACGGCCGGGAGACCCGCTTCCACCCACCTGGGTCTCCCGGCCGTTCCCCCTCGCCTCTCCCGCCTCCCCGGCTTCCGTGGGAGGATCGTCGTATGACCTGCGACCGAAAGGGCCGTGCCGCGTAACCGGCCCGGGCGCCTGCGCGCCGAACAGCCCCGTGCGTCCCGCCACGGCCAGGGCCGCGAGCCCCGCATCGCCGGGCTGACCTCGGCCGCGCACGCCGAGATCCGCCACATCGAACGGACCCGGGGCCACCTCGCCCCCGGCGACACCGCGACGGCGCTCCGCCTCTGGCGCGAGTTCGTCCACGACCCGCGCCACCGTTTCCTCGACACGGAAGCCCGTGGCTGCACCATCTGGGAGTGCTGCGGCGACCCGTACCAGGCACGGGATTCCCTCGAAGCCGTGATCCTGGCGATGTCGCGCCGCAGGGGGCGCGAACTCCGCCGTCTGATCGATGCTCTGGACGACCTGTGGTGACGTCGTGCGCTGACGTCGGGGTGAACAGTTGATGACCATGTGACCGCTGGCGCGCTTCCGGTCGTTCTGGGCCGACGTGCCGGGGCTACCCTCTGCCAGTCGCCGAGCGGGCGGCGCGCCACGGACGGCAGCGTGACGCTGGTGCACCTGGGGATCCGTGTCCTGCTACGCCGAGAGCCCGCGGCTGTTCGTGCTGCTCGCCGCCGACAAGAAGGGCACCCTCCTCGGCATACTGCCCAAGCAGGGGCTCGACGGAGCGGACGTCGCCGAGCCGTTGCGCGCCATCCTCGACCGTCATCTGCGGCGCGCCTGACAGGTACGTCAGGCCGCCATACGGGTCAGCGGTGCCGAGTACGTGTCGTGCCGGCCCTGCGCCCTGTCCGTGGCCGGTGTGGCGGGGCAGCGGGGGGACGCCACCCGGTGGGCCACCGGCGGTGTCCCCGGGTGCGGGAACGGCGGGTCGACCGGCTGCTCGCCGCGGTCCCAGCCGCGCTCGCCGTCGTCCAGGGCGTGGCGGCGCAGGCAGCGGTAGCCGAGCTGGTGCGCGAGCGCGATGCCCGCCGTGCTGAGGATCACCGAGTCGATGTCGGCGACCCGGCTCGGCACCCAGGACTGGCCGTACTCCAGAGCCAGCGCGATCATGCCGCCCGCGAACACCGTGCGCCCGAGCGACCCGAACCGCGTCCCGCCCAGCCGGTGGCCGAGCAGCGGCAGCAGCAGGCCGAGCGGTGACAGCGGCAGCATGCCGCCGCTCAGGGTGCGGACCGCCTCCCGGGGTCCCGCGGCGAGGTCGTCGGCGATGGTGGCGAACGGGGTCATGTTCCCCGGCGGCACCCACACCACGGGCAGGGGACGCAGCACCAGCCAGCTCACGACAGTGAGATGGAGGGCCAGGAGTGCCAGGGCGGCCAGCCGGACGCGCGGGACGACGCCCGGCGCGGTGGAGCCCGCGGAGTGATGCTGCACGCACTCCATGACGCCGGCTCCCCGCACCCGGTTCCGCGCGCCGGTGTGATGTGCGGAACGGCCGGACGCGGGTCAGCGGCGGCGCGTCACGGGCGGTGGCCGATGCTGCCGGTGCCCTCCGGGCTGGCGCGGTTCGCGGTGGAGCAGGCGTACGTCTTCGGCCGGGTCGGCCCCTTGCCGGGCGGGCCGCCGAGCAGGATCGTCCAGCCGTCGCCCAGCGACTCGTTGGCCGAGAACGTGCACACGATCTGCACCAGCGCGGACGCCGGGAGGTCAGCGGGGTGCTCGCTCAGCCGCAGGGTGCCCGCCGGGTCGGTCGGGACCGGACCGGACACCGTCAGGTCGACGGGCACGTCGCTGCGGAACCCGGCGTCGCGTTCCGGCTCGTCCGGTTCGTGCTGGAGTTCGGCGAGCAGGATGCTCGCGATGTGCGCGCCGTCCTCGGCCGCGGGCTGCGGCAGGGTGAGGTCGCGCAGGACGGGATTCACGTGGGAGCCGCACACGAGGTACACCTCCGACTCGTCGCCGCCGTCCGACGCGGGCGCGTCGCACGTGGCACGCGACGGGGCGGGTCCCGCGTCGACGGGGACGTCGGTCGGCTGTATGCCGCAGGCCGTCGCCGCGGCGACGAGGACGGTGGCCCCGGCGGTCAGGACGCGCCGGGCGGTACGGGGGCGGGTCACCGGTCGTCGCTCCCGTCACCGGTCGCACGCGCCGCCGTGCCGGCTCCGGCGGGGCCGTCCGCGTCGTCGGGCGCCGTACGGCCGCGCGGGACCCGTACGTCCGGCAGCGCGGCGCCGTCGTCGTCCGGCTCCTCCCCGTCGATGTCCTCGGCCGGGAGGGGGCGCTTCGGCAGCCGGAGCGTGAAGACGGCGCCGCCCCCGGGGCCGTTCGCCGCCTCGATCTCGCCGCCGTGCAGGTGGGCGTTCTCCAGCGCGATGGACAGGCCGAGCCCGCTGCCGTCCGACCGCGGCCGCGACGCGCTCGCCTTGTAGAACCGGTCGAAGACGTGCGGCAGCACCTCCTCGGGGATGCCGGGACCCCGGTCGGCGACCCGTACGGTCACTTCCTGCGCGCCCCGCGCGGACACCTCCTCCCGCACCGTCACCCGCACCGGGGACCCGCCGTGCTTCAGGGCGTTGCCGACGAGGTTGGCGAGGATGACGTCCAGGCGGCGCGGGTCGAGGCGGGCGATGATGCCGCGCGGCGCGTCCAGGTCGATCGCGTCCAGCCAGGCACGGGCGTCGACGCACGCGGTGACCTGGTCGGCCATGTCCACGTCGTCCAGGACCATGCGGGCGGTGCCGGCGTCGAAGCGGGTGACCTCCATCAGGTTCTCCACGAGGTCGTTGAGGCGGCGCGTCTCGCTGACGACGAGCTGCACGGCGGGCGCGATCATCGGGTCCAGGGTGTCGATCTCCTCCTCAAGCACCTCCGTCATGGCCGTGATCGCCGTCATCGGGGTGCGCAGCTCGTGCGACATGTCCGCGACGAACCGGCGGCTGGCCGACTCCCGGTCGCTCAGCTCGGCGACCCGCGTCTCCAGCGAGGCCGCGGCGTCGTTGAACGTGCGGGTGAGCTGCGCCAGCTCGTCCGCGCCGCGCACCTCGAGACGCGTGTCGAGCCGGCCCTCGCCGAGCCGCTGCGCCGCGTCGCTGAGCCGCTGCACGGGCCGCAGCACCGTACGGGCCGCCGCCTGCGCGAGCAGCACGGACCCGATGACGGCGAGCGCCGTCGCGACGCCGAGGGACCAGGCGAGGGACGTCAGGTCGTCGTTCTCGGAGCCCAGGGAGGTGAGCATGTAGCCGGTCGGGCCGTCGTCCAGGACACGCGTGCCGCCGATGAGGTACGGCTCGCCGCCGACCGAGACGCGCTGCCAGTACATGTGGAACGGCGCGCCCTCGTCCTTCTCGTCGCCGCGCCGCTGGCCCACCGCCTCGCGCAGGCTCTGCGGGATCATCGGCTCGCCGAACGCCGCCGGGTCGGACTCGGCGGCGCAGGCCGGCTCGCCCGCGCGGTCGTCGAGGAGGACGACGTCGAACTCCAGCGTGTTGTTCGCGACGGCGGCGGCCATGCCGCGCAGGTCGTCGCAGGTCGGGTCGTCGGGGAGGGCGCCGGCGTTGTCGGCGAGCGACTTGCGGAACTCGCCGAGCGCCGCGTTCTGCGCGCGCGTGACGACGGCGTCGCGGTTCAGCCAGTAGGCGATGCCGGAAACGGAGACGGCCGCGACCAGCGCGACCAGCGCGAACACCGTCACCAGCCGCAGCCGCAGGCTGGTGAGCCGCAGCAGTGTGCGCAGCCGTCCCCTGACACCGCCCTCGGCCGTCACGAAGGCGGATCCAGCCGGTAGCCCACACCCCGGACGGTGCGGATGAGCTTCGGGGAGGACGGCACGTCCTCGACCTTGGCGCGCAGCCGCTGCACGCACGCGTCGACGAGCCGGGAGTCGCCCAGGTAGTCGTGCTCCCAGACGAGCCGCAGCAACTGCTGACGGGACAGGGCCTGGCCGGGACGGCGGCTCAGCTCCAGGAGGAGCCGCAGCTCGGTCGGGGTGAGCTGGAGGTCGGCGCCGTTCTTCGTGACGGTCATCGCGGCACGGTCGATGACGATGGCCCCGAACGTCGCCGAGTCGTTCGACTCCCGCTCGCCGCGCCGCATCACCGCGCGGATGCGGGCGTCGAGGACGCGGCCCTGCACCGGCTTCACCACGTAGTCGTCCGCGCCGGACTCCAGGCCGACGACCACGTCGATGTCGTCGCTGCGGGCGGTGAGGAGGATGATCGGCAACTGGTCGGTCCGCCGGATCCGCCGGCACACCTCGAAACCGTCGATCCCGGGCAGCATCACGTCGAGCACGATGAGGTCGGGGCGCTGCTCCCGCAGAACCTTGAGGCCGTCCTCGCCGGACGGGGCGGTCATCACCCGGTGCCCCTGGCGAGTCAGGCTCATCTCCAGGGCCGTCCGAACCGCCTCGTCGTCCTCGATCAGCAACAGGAAAGCCACGCCGGTCATTGTGGCGCATACGTGCCCGGAATCTCGACCGTCGTTCGCGGAGCGGGATCGGCGCATCCCCGGCGTGCGGGGGCGGCCCCGCCCTGTGACACCGCTGTGACAGTTGGGGGACCCCGTCATGAAACTGGCCCGGCAGTGTAGTGGCCAGCAAGAAGCGGACGAGAACAGGCAGGGGGAGGAACGGGGATGAGCGCAACGGTTCGTCATACCGACTCGGTGGCGAGTGGGACGCGCGCTTCCGCGGGGCCGGTTCCCGTCCGGCGGGGGGAGAGGTCCGGGGCCGCGCACCGGCTGGGGGGCCGGCGCGGCACCGGACAGCAGCGCCCGACGCACTTGGCGGCGGTGGGCGCGGCACGGGAGGGCGGTCGCTGTGCGGGGAACGCGCGGTGCGACGGGGGCACGGAGGCGGAGTTCACCGCCTACGTGCGCGAACGCCGCGCGTCCCTGTACGCGACGGCCTACCACCTGACGGGCGACCGGTACGAGGCGGAGGACCTGCTGCAGAGCGCGCTGCTGTCCACGTACCGTGCGTGGGACCGCATCACGGACAAGGCCGCCGTCGGCGGCTACCTGCGCCGCACGATGACCAACCTGCACATCAGCGCGTGGCGGCGCCGCAAGCTGAACGAGTACCCGACCGAGGAGCTGCCCGAGGCGCCCGGCGAGCAGGACACGATGCGCGGCACCGAGCTGCGCGCCGTCCTGTGGCAGGCCCTCGCGCGCCTGCCCGAGCAGCAGCGCACGATGCTCGTGCTCCGCTACTACGAGGGCCGGACCGACCCGGAGATCGCCGACACGCTCAACATCAGCGTCGGCACGGTGAAGAGCAGCATATGGCGCACGCTGCGGCGGCTGCGCGACGACCAGGCGCTCAGCTACGGCCGGGACCAGGAGGAGTCCTTCGGCGAGCTGGTCGCCTGACCGGACCGGGGGGACACGAGCGGGCGGGGGCCCGAGGGGAACACGGGGACCGGCGGGGGCCGGAAAGAACGGGGGAACGGGGGAACGGGGGAGGAAACGCGGGGCGCGGGTCGGCCGGGGGGTCCACCCGCGCCCCGCGCCGCCGTGCGCAGGGGGGCGCGGGGGACCTCGCGCGGGCGTGCGCGGTGGTGCGCGATCTTCTCGGCACCGGCCACGGCCCGCATGTCCTCGGCCCCGCCCGGGGAGCAGGACGTCCGGCCGGGAGCCGCACGCCTGCACCGGCTCGCGGTTTCCGCCCGACGGTCAGTCGCCCGTGCGGAAGCGGCGGTGCAGTGCGTGGATCTCGTCGGCCAGTCCGGGGGCGGGGCCGTCCACCCGCGCGCCCGGTACGACGGCCGTGATCGGCAGGGTGCTCACCGGTGGCGCGGGGACGCCGAGCGCCGCGAGCCAGGTCCCGAGCTGCTCCGACGAACTCGCGTACACGATCCGTCCGAGCCCCACCCAGCCGTGCGCCGCCGCGCACATCGGGCAGTGCTCGCCCGACGTGTAGACGGTGGCCGCGGCCCGTTCCCCCGGCGAGAGGTGGGCGGCCGACCACCGCGCGATGGCGAACTCCGGGTGGCGCGTGCTGTCGCCGCCCGCCACGTGGTTGTGGTCCTCGAAGCGCACCGCGCCCGAGGCGTCGACGAGGAGGGAGCCGAAGGGCTCGTCACCCGCGTCCACGGCGGTGCGCGCCAGCTCGACGCAGCGGCGCAGGTGGCGGAGGTCCGTCCCGTCCAGCATCGTCGATCACACTCCCATCGGGTGCCACACCGTCTTGGTCTCCAGCCACGCCAGGATGCGCCCGGTGCCGGGGTCGGCCGTCCAGTCCTCGCCTGCGCGGGGCCTGCGCACGCGCTTCAGCGTTCCCGCGGCTGCGGCCTCCAGATCGGCGGCGAGCGACGGGTCGCCGGCCGTGCCGGTCAGGTCGAGCGCGTCGACGTCGCCGTGCGAGGCGAGCGGCGGGCCGAGTTCGGCGCGGCGGCCGGAGAGCAGGTTCACGACACCGCCGGGCAGGTCCGAGGTGGCCAGGACCTCCGCGAGGGACAGCGCCGGGAGCGGCGCCCCCTCCGAGGTGACGACGACCGCCGTGCAGCCGGTGGCCAGGACGGGCGCGAGCACCGACACCAGGCCGAGGAGCGACGACTCCTCCGGTGCCAGGGCGGCGACCACGCCCGTCGGCTCCGGCGTGGAGAGGTTGAAGTACGGGCCGGCCACCGGGTTCGCCGCGCCGGCGACCTGCGCGACCTTGTCGGTCCAGCCGGCGTACCAGACCCAGCGGTCGACGGCCGCGTCCACCGCGGCGCCGGCCGCCGCACCGTCCAGCCCCTCGGCCGCCGCGACTTCGGCGGCGAACTGCTCCCGCCGCCCCTCCAGCATCTCCGCGACGCGGTAGAGGATCTGGCCGCGGTTGTACGCCGTGGCGCGCGACCAGCCGCCGAACGCCTTCCGCGCCGCCACGACAGCGTCCCGCGCGTCCTTGCGGGAGGCCAGCGGGGCGTGGGCGAGCCGGCGGCCCGAAACGTCGGACACTTCGTACACCCGTCCGCTCTCGGAGCGGGGGAACGCGCCCCCCACAAACAGCTTGTACGTCTTCAGCACGGGCAACCGCCGCTGCCCGGACGACGGTTCAGACATCGAGATACGCCTCCAGACCGTGCCGCCCGCCCTCGCGGCCGTAACCGGACTCCCGGTAGCCGCCGAACGGGGACGTCGGGTCGAACTTGTTGAACGTGTTGGACCACACGACGCCCGCCCGCAGCCGGTTCGCCATCCACAGGATGCGCGAGCCCTTCTCCGTCCAGACGCCGGCGGACAGGCCGTACGGCGTGTTGTTGGCCTTCGCGACGGCCTCGTCGGGCGTGCGGAAGGTGAGGACCGACAGCACGGGGCCGAAGATCTCCTCCCGCGCGATCCGGTGCGCCTGCGTCACGCCGGTGAACAGCGTCGGGGGGAACCACCAGCCGCGGTCCGGCAGGTCGCACGGCGGGGACCAGCGTTCCGCGCCCTCCGCCTCGCCGGCCGCCGTCAGCTCCTCGATCCGGTCGAGCTGGGCCGGTGAGTTGATGGCGCCGATGTCGGTGTTCTTGTCGAGCGGGTCCCCGACGCGGAGGGTCGCGACGCGCCGCTTCAGCGCGTCGAGCAGCTCGTCGGCGACCGACTCCTGCACGAGCAGCCGGGACCCGGCGCAGCACACGTGGCCCTGGTTGAAGAAGATGCCGTTCACGACGCCCTCGACGGCCTGGTCGATCGGCGCGTCGTCGAAGACGATGTTGGCGGCCTTGCCGCCGAGTTCGAGCGTGACGCGCTTGCGGGTGCCGGCGACCGTGCGGGCGATGGCGCGGCCGACCTCCGTCGAGCCGGTGAAGGCCACCTTGTCGACGCCGTCGTGCGCGACGAGGGCCGCGCCGGTGGCGCCGTCGCCCGTCACGATGTTGACGACGCCCCGGGGCAGTCCGGCCTGCGCGCAGATGTCGGCGAAGCGGAGCGCGGTGAGCGGCGTCGTCTCGGCCGGCTTGAGGACGACGGTGTTGCCGGTGGCGAGGGCGGGCGCGATCTTCCACGCGAGCATGAGGAGCGGGAAGTTCCACGGGATGACCTGCGCCGCGACACCGAGGGGGCGCGGGTCGTCGCCGAAGCCGGCGTGCCGGAGCTTGTCGGCCCAGCCGGCGTAGTAGAAGAAGTGCGCGGCGACCAGCGGGAGGTCCACGTCGCGCGACTCGCGGATGGGCTTGCCGTTGTCGAGGGACTCCAGTACGGCCAGCTCGCGGGCGCGCTCCTGCACGATGCGGGCGATGCGGAACAGGTACTTGCCGCGCTCGGCGCCGGGCAGCGCCGACCACGCGGGGAACGCCGCGCGCGCCGCCGCCACCGCCGCGTCCACGTCGGCCTCGCCGGCCCACGCGACCTCGGACAGCTTCTCCTCGTCGGCGGGGGAGACGGTCGTGAGGACCCGGCCGTCGGCCGCCGGCCGGAACCCGCCGTCGACGAACAGGCCGTACGACGGCGCGATGTCCGCGAGGGCGCGGGACTCGGGCGCGGGGGTGTAGGCGAACGGGTCGCGGTCCGCTGCTTCTTGTGCTGCTGCCATGGTGCGTTCAGTCCACCGTCACGTAGTTCGGGCCGGAGTAGCTGCCGGTGCGGAGCTTCTGGCGCTGCATCAGCAGGTCGTTGAGGAGGCTGGACGCGCCGATCCTGAAGCGGGCGGGGTCGAGCCAGTCGGGTCCCGCCGTCTCGTTGACCAGGACGAGGTACTTCACCGCGTCCTTGGCGGTACGGATGCCGCCGGCCGGCTTCACACCGATCTGCCGGCCGGTCGCGGCGCGGAAGTCGCGCACGGCCTCCAGCATGAGGAGCGTGTTCGCGGGCGTCGCGGCGACGGGGACCTTGCCGGTGGACGTCTTGATGAAGTCGGCGCCGGCGAGCATGGCGAGCCAGGAGGCGCGGCGGATCGCGTCGTACGTGGCCAGCTCGCCGTTCTCCAGGATCACCTTCAGGTGCGCCGTGCCGCACGCCTCGCGGACGGCCCCGATCTCCTCGTACACCTGGAGGTAGCGGCCGGCGAGGAACGCGCCCCGGTCGATCACCATGTCGATCTCGTCCGCGCCGGCGGCGACGGCCGCGCGCGTGTCGGCGAGCTTCACCGGCAGCGCGGAGCGTCCCGACGGGAACGCCGTCGCGACCGAGGCGACCGCGATCCCGGTGCCGCGCAGGGCCTCGGCGGCCGTCGCGACCAGGTCGGAGTAGACGCAGATGGCGGCGACGCGGGGCGTGGCCCGGTCGGTGGGGTCGGGCGCGGCGCCCTTCGCGCACAGGGCGCGGACCTTCCCCGGCGTGTCCGCGCCCTCCAGGGTCGTCAGGTCGATCATGGAGATCGCGAGGTCGATCGCGTACGCCTTCGCGGTGGTCTTGATCGACCGGGTCCCGAGCGCGGCGGCCCGCGCTTCGAGACCGACGGCGTCCACGCCGGGCAGGCCGTGCAGGAATCGGCGCAGGGCGGCGTCGGACGCGACGACGTCCGCCAGGCCGGTACTCGACAACATGGTCACCACACCAGCATATCTACGCGCGTAGTGGTGTGTCACGCCGTCGGCGGAACGCGCGACCCCCGGCGCGTGAGCGGCGCGCGGCCGTCGGGAACCCGTGCACCGGCCCCGTACACCGACCGGAGGGAGGCCGGAGAACCATGGCTGGAGACAAGGGCAAGCGGCAGCTCCGCAAGGGGGACCGAGTCTGGTGGAGCAGCCACGGCAGCGAGGCGGTGGGCCGTGTCGAGCGGCAGTTCACCGAGCCGACCGAGGCCGCCGGGCGCAAGGTCAAGGCATCACCCGACGAGCCGCAGTACCAGGTGCGCAGCGAGAAGTCCGGCGGACGCGCGGTCCACAAGCGCGGCGCGCTGCGTACGGAGGACGAGGAACGCGACCGGTGACCGGCCGCGGGCGCGCGGGCGGCGTGCGCCGGATTCCGCCGGCCCCGTGCGCACCGCCCGTCCCTCCCCTTCCGCGCCGTCCGGCAGAATCGGACGCATGAGTGAGCCCCAGAAGTACTCCGACCGCATCTACCGATCGGGTTCCGCCATCGCGGCCGGGGTGCTGCTGCTGGCCCTCGGCGGCTGGCTCGGCATCGACGCGATGGTGCGCGGCGACGGCCGGACGCCGGTGACCGCGATCGCCGGGCTGCTGCTCGCCGTGCCGCTCGTCGTCGCGTTCACGTTCCGTCCCGCGGTCTTCGCGTCGGACGACCTGCTGCGCGTGCGCAACCCGTTCCGCACCGTGACCCTGCCGTGGGGCGAGGTCGAGACCGTGCGGGCGGGCTACTCGTCCGAGGTCCTGACGACGGGGGGCGCGAAGTACCAGCTGTGGGCGATCCCGGTGTCGCTGCGCGCCCGGTCGAGGGCGCAGCGCCGGAGCGCGCGCGACGGCGAGAGCGGGGGGCGTACGCCGCGCGGTGGGCGGCTCGGCGGTTTCGGCGGCTTCGGGGGGCCGGACAGCGAGCACGGGGCGCCGCAGTTCGGGCCGTCGAAGGGGGCGCAGGCGGACCAGACCGTCCTGGAGCTGCGGGAACTCGCCGAGCGACGGCACGAGAAGCCGGAGGCCCAGGGCACGGTCACGGTCCGCTGGAGCTGGGAGACGATGGCCCCGGCGGCCGTGGGCCTCGTGGCCCTGCTCGTGCTGTGGCTGACGAACTGACCTGCTGAGGGGCGGGGCGGTGAACGCCGGCCCGGGGCCGTAGCGGGCTCGGACACCCCCGTTCGTCGGCGACCGCGCGCCGGTCAGGCCGTGCTCCCGCCGGATGCACGCTCCGGGTGCCGGCTGTCGCACACGGCGTCACCGTGCGCTCGACCCGCGCCATCGCCCCGGGGATCCTCACCGAGACACGCCAGGAGACGTAGTGCCGCGGCGGACGGGGAGTCGGGGGCGGCGGTGAAGATCGCCAGGCGCTGCCCCGGGTCGTGGGCCAGCTCCATCAGCTCGTTGTTCAGCGTCATGGATCCCACCACCGGGTGGTGGAAGACACGGGTGGGGGCGACGCACTTGTGCACCGGATGTGCCGCCCACAGAGACGCGAATTCCGGACTCTTGAGGGTGAGTTCGCCGATGAGTCCGGCCAGTTCCGGGTCGTCCGGGCGGCGCGCCGCCGTCATGCGCAGATCGGCGACCGTGTCCCGGGCCTTGCCGTGCCAGTCGGCGTACAGCTCGCGGGTGTGCGGGTCAAGGAAGACCTGGCGCGCGATGTTGGGCCGCTGCCGGGGCTGCTCGGGCGCCCGGTAGGGCAGGTGGCCGGCGAGCAGGGCGTGCGCGGAGCGGTTCCAGGCCAGGACGTCGTTGCAGCGGCCGATGACCAGGGCCGGGACGCCGCCCAGGGCGTCGATCATCAGCTCGGTGCTCGGGCGCAGACGCTCGGGGCGGGAACGTCGGCGGGTCCTCGGCGTGCGGCGGGCCAGGCTGTGCAGGTGGGACCGTTCCACGTCGTCGAGCCGGAGGACGCGTGCCACCGCGTCGAGCACGGCGTCGGAGGCGTTGGGGCTCTGCCCCTGCTCCAGACGGGTGTAGTAGCCGGCGCTGACGCCGGCGAGCTGCGTCAGTTCCTCCCGGCGGAGCCCCGGGACGCGCCGCCGGCCGCCGTAGTCCGGCAGGCCGACGTCTTCGGGCCGTAGCCGGGCGCGCCGGGTGCGCAGGAATTCGCCGAGGTCCGTCCGCTGCTCCATGACGCCAAGGATGCCGTTCCCCGGCGCGTCGTGCCTGTACCTGCTGGGTGCAGTCATGGAGGGGGTCCCCCCGGCGGAGGGGTGGGTGGCGCGTGCGGAGGAGCACAGGCTGAGGGCGACGCGATCGGCGCCCATCGAACCCCACTCCACCGGAGGTGCCCCATGACGGGGACCGGCACACGAAAGACACGACCCGGCGCGGACGTCGGCGGGTTCAGCGCCAGGGAGTGGCTGATCCTGCTGACGCTGTGCGGCGCCACCTTCATGACGGGGCTGGACTTCTCGGTCGTGACCGTCGCCCTGCCGGAGATAGGACACGACCTCGGCTTCACGAGCACCGGCCGGCTGCAGTGGGTGGCGACGGCCTGCCTGCTGCCGACCGCGAGTCTGCTTCCACTGTTCGGCCGGGTCGCCGACATGGTGGGCCGGCGGCGGCTGTTCGTCGCGGGAGTGGCCCTGTTCACCGGGTTCTCCCTGGTCGCGGGACTGGCGACGGGCCCGGCCATGCTGATCGGGGCCCGCGTGGGGCAGGGCGCCTCGGCCGCCATGATCGCCCCGAGCGCCGTCGCGCTGCTGACGACGGCGTTCCCCGAGGGAACCCGGCGGACCAGGGCGCTCGGCATCAACGGCGCCATACTGTCCCTGGGGTTCGTCCTCGGTACCCTCGGCGGCGGTGTGATCACCAGCGGTCTGAACTGGCGCTGGACCATGCTGATCCTGGTCATCGTCGGCGGGCTGGTCCTGCTCGGAGCGATCGGCCTGCTGCCCAGGGCCGCCGACAGGCGTGCGACGGCCCGGCTCGACATCCCCGGCGCGGTCCTGGCCGGTGTCGGCCTCTTCGCCCTGGTGTACGGCATCTCGGCGGGGCCGGAGGCCGGCTGGGGCAGCGCGTCCGTCCTGGGATCCCTCGCACTGGCCGTGGCGGCCTCCGCCGCCTTCCTCCTGGTGGAGCGACGGCACGCGGCCCCGCTGATCCCGCTGGGTCTGCTGAACAGGCCGACGGTGAAGTGGGGCGGGCTGGCCGGCTTCATCACGCTCGGCATGTGCGGCGGAGCGACGGTCCTGCTGAGCATGTACCTGCAGGACGTACTGGACTACTCGGCGCTGGCCACCGGCGCCGCCTTCCTCGCGGAGGGCGTCACCGCGCTCATCGGCGGCGTGCTCGCCGCCCGGGTGATCGGCGTGCTCGGCAGGACGGGAACGATGGCCGCCGGCCTGGCCGTACAGGGGCTCGGCACCGGCGCGATGGTCCTGCTGCCCGGGGACGACGGCCTGGTGCTCCTGCTGCTGACGTCCGGCGCCATGGGCCTTGGGCACGTCCTGACCGTGGTCTCGTTCATCACCACCATGACGTCCGGGCTGCGGGACGACGAACAGGGCGTCGTGGGCGGCCTGTCCCAACTGCCGCAGTTCCTCGGCGCCATCGGGACCGCCGGGCTGGCGGCCATCGTCACCGCACGCACCGGTGTCTCCTCCACGACGAACTCCGCTTCGGCTCTGCTGGACGGCCTGCACACCGCGCTGCTCACGGCCGGGATCGTCTGCCTCGTCGGCGCCGCCCTCGTCGTCCTGCTGCTGCGCCGCCCGGCCCGTTCCCTCCGCGGGGCCGCGTCACCTGTCGTGGCGGCGCGCGGAGAGCGCGGGCCGGCGGGTGATCCCGTGCGCGGCCTCGCGGGCGCTCGCGGTGCGGGCAGGGGCGGAACGCCGGCCGCCCGGTCACCGCAGGACCCGAACGAGCCCTGTGCGACAGGAAGCACCGCATGACCAGCGGCATCACCGATCCGACCCTCCTCTACCGGCTGCGCGACGGCGTCTGCGCGCCCGACCTCCTCATCCTGGCCGTCGCCGACCTCGACCTCTTCACCTGGCTCGCGGAGCACGGCCCCGCGACCGCCGAGGAGATCGGCGCAGCCCTCGGCCTCGCCCCGCGCCCGGCCGACGTGACCCTCACCCACCTGACGGCCCTCGGCCTCGTCGAACGCGACGGCCAGGCCCTGCGGCCGACACCGCTCGCCCGCGAACACCTGACGGCCGGCTCGCCGTACGACCTGCGCCCGTACTACGCCTCGCTGCGGGAGAGGCCGGGCGTCGCCGAACCGGCGGCCGTCCTGCGCACCGGCGAGCCCGCGGGCTGGGCCAGCGCACCCGAGGGCGGGGAGTGGGCGGCCCGGTCTTCGCCGGGGGCATCACGGCCGCCATGGACGCGCGCGGACGCTTCCTCGGGCCGGTGCTCGCCGGGGCCGTGGCGGACCTGCCGATCCGCAGGGTCCTCGACATCGGCGGCAGCTCCGGGATCTGCGCGAGCGCGCTCGTGGACCGGTACCCGCACGTCACGGCGGCCGTGTTCGAACGGCCGCCGGTGGACGTGGCGTCCCGGACCCCCATCGCCGACCGCGGCCACGCCGACCGCGTCGGCGTCATGGCGGGTGACACGTTCGCGGACGACCTCCCGGCCGGCTTCGACACCCACCTCTACTCGCACGTGTTCCACGACTGGGACGAAGCGCGCGTGCGGCGGCTGCTCGCGGCGTCCTTCGCGGCCCTGCCGCCCGGCGGTCTCCTGATCGACCACGACGTGCACATCGACGCCGGCACGTCGGGTCCCCTCGCGGCGGCCGAGTACTCGGTGTTCCTCATGCACGCCACGCCGGGCAAGTGCTGGTCGGTCGCCGAACTGGCCGGTATGGCGCGGGGGGCGGGCTTCGCGTCCATCGAGCACCGGACGACCGCCGGCGACCGTTCGATCGTCATCGCCGCGAGGCCCCGCTGAACCGGCCCGGCCACCGGGCGGTGCCCGCCGGCCGCGGGGCGGGCACCACCGGCGCGTCCGTGCCGGCCGGGTGTCAGACGGCCGCGGACACCGCGTCGACCGCCGGCGTCCGCAGGCCCCGGCGTGCCGTGACCAGCGGGGTGACGACCGTGGCGACCAGGGCGATCGCCGTGATGCCCAGCCAGATACCGGGCCCCTGGCCGTCGGCCCACAGCGTGTCGGCGCGCATCACGCTGAACGGCACGACGGCGGCGAGCGCGGCGACGGTGCCGAGCACCACGCCCGTCACGGCGAGCGCCGCGCCCTCCGTGCCGACCACGGCGAGGACCTGCCGGGGCGTGGCGCCGGTGAGACGCTGGCGGCCGAACTCCTCGTACCGGTGCGACGTGGCGGCGTACAGGCTGTTGACCAGCATGATGCAGGCGAAGACGGCCATGATGCCGACGACGATCAGGTTCAGCGTCTGCATGTTCTTGTCGTCCACCGTCCTGGCCAGGCCGGACGCCGAGATCGCGTCGCTCTCGATCGACTGCGTGTAGAGCGTCGCCGTCGCCATCGCGACGAACAGGACCAGCGCCGTCACGACACCGGACAGGTCGTCCGCGCGCCGCCGCAGGTGCGCCGCGGCCAGGAAGCCGCTCGCGCGGCCGGGCGCGGCGACCGGTCCGGCGAGCCGGGACGCCACCCACCGCAGCACCGCCGGGGCGAGCAGCGCCAGCCCGACGCCCAGCAGGATCGCGCCGTAGACGGCGGGAGCCATCGACTCGGGTCTGCCGGACTCCATCGCGAGCGTGGCGCCCGCGCTCGACGCACCCGCCGCGAGGGCGAGGCAGGCCAGGACGCGGCGTGCGCCCCGGCGGCGCGCACGCCCCCCGGCCGTCCGGGAGGCCCGCCGTACCGCGAGGAGCGCGGCACCGGTGGAGGCGAGCAGGGTGACGCCGAAGCCCGTCGCGAGGGCGACCGGCCCGAAGACGTGCTGCACGCCGTCGGCGACCTGCCCGTTGCGGCGGAACGCGTCCAGCAGGGCGCGCCCGCCCAGCACGGCCGGGGCGATGGCCACCAGGGTGCCGGCGAGGGCGACGGCGATCGCCTCACCGACGACCAGGCGGCGTATCTGCGCCGGGGTGGCGCCGGTGCTGCGCAGGGTCGCCATCTCGGTCTCGCGCTGGCGCACGTTCACGGTCAGCGTGGACGCCACGGCGCAGAACACCAGCAGCAGGCCGTAGCCGCCGACCACGCTCGCCGCGGTGACGAGCGAGTCCGCGCTGACGTCGTCGACGCCGTCGGCCGCCGCCGTGTCGTGCAGCGAGCTGAACGTCATGGTGATCGTCGAGCCGAGCACGGCGGACAGCAGGGTCGCCAGGAGGCGGCCGGGCCGCCGGCGGACCGAGCGCAGCGCGAGTGCGAGCATCACTCACACCACCGCCCGCAGGGCCTCGGACTCCCGGTCGCCCAGGTGCGCGAGCCGTTCGGCGACGGCGTCCACGGTCGGCGCGGTCAGCGACCCGGCGGGCCGGCCGTCCGCCAGGAAGACGACGGCGTCGGCGTACGAGGCGGCCACGGGGTCGTGCGTGACCATGACGACGGTGCGGCCGTGCAGCCGGACGGCCTCCTGGAGCAGCCGCAGGACGTCCCGCGCGCTGCGGGTGTCGAGCGCGCCGGTCGGTTCGTCCGCGAACACGACGGCGGGTTCCGTGATCAGCGCCCGCGCGACGGCGACCCGCTGGCGCTGACCGCCGGAGAGCTGGTCGGGCCGGTGGCCGAGCCGGTCGCCGAGGCCGACCTGGGTGAGGAGGTCGGTCACCCGGCCGGTGTCGATCCGGCGGCCTGCGAGCTTCAGGGGGAGTACGGCGTTCTCGGCGACGGTCAGGGTGGGGAGGAGGTTGTACTGCTGGAAGACGAACCCGACGCGCTGCCTGCGGAACTTCGTGAGCGCCGTCTCGTCGCGGCCGGTCATCTCGACGCCGTCGACGACGACGCGGCCGCTGTCCGGCCGGTCGAGGCCGGCCGCGCACCGCAGCAGCGTGCTCTTGCCGGAGCCCGACGGCCCCATGACGGCGGTGAACGTCCGGGGGGACAGGCTGAGGGACACCCGGTCGAGCGCGGTGACCGCGCCGTCGCCCTCGCCGTGGACCTTGGTCACGTCGGTCAGGAGCAGCGCCTCGGCGCCGGTTCGGCGGACGGTGTGGTCGCCTGGTCTTTTTCTCATGCGTCCAGGTTCGCGGGGCCGGTGGGACGGATCAACGCGAAGTGTGGCATCGCCGGATAAGCAGGACTTATCGTTCGGCGGCCATGGGGCCGTCACCGTCGCAACCCTTGCTCCCGGCGGCGCATGAAACAATCGCGATCTGCTTATGGGTCGATCATTCCTGCTTATCGATCGCCCACGACGGGGAGGCACCGGGGTGGAGCTGCGCGACATCGAGATCTTCCTGGCCTTGGCCGAGGAACTGCACTTCGGACGCACCGCCGAGAAGCTCCACATCTCCCAGGCCCGGGTCAGCCAGTCGATCGCCAAGCAGGAACGCCGCATCGGCGCCGCCCTGTTCGAACGCAGCAGCCGCCGGGTCGCCCTCACCGCCATCGGCGCGCGGCTGTACGACGACCTGAAGGCCGCCCACCGCGGCATCCTGGAGGCCACCAGGACCGCCACCGCCGCGGCGCGGGGCGTCACCGGCACGCTCACGGTCGGCGCGATCGCGGCCCTCGTGCACGACCTCGCGGATGCCGCCGCGCTGTTCCGCGCGCGCCATCCGTCCTGCGAGCTGCGTCTCCAGGAGACGCCCGCGGGCGCGCCGTTCGACCTCCTGCGCGGCGGCGAGGTCGACCTGCAGCTCCTGTGGCTGCCCGTGCGCGAGCCGGACCTGTCGACCGGACCGGTGCTGCGCCGCCACGCCTACCTCCTCGCGGTGGGCGCGGACCACCCGCTCGCCCGGCGCACCGAGGTGAGCATGGAGGACCTGGGCGACTGGGAGGTGGTGGCGCCCCCGGACTCCACGCCCGCCTACTGGGCCGAGCAGGTCGTCCCCACGCACACGCCCGGCGGGCGGCCCGTCCGGCGCGGACCGCGGACCGTCACCTGGCAGCCGGGCGAGGTGCTCGCCGAGGTGGCCGCCGGGCGTGCCGTCGAGCCCATCATGGCGCCCGCCACCCAGTACTACCCCTGGCCGGGCGTGGTGTACCTGCCCATCACGGACGCCCCGACGTGCGACTGGGTCCTCACCTGGCGGACCGCCGACGAGACCCCCCTCGTCCGCGCGTTCGTGCGGGCGGCGCAGGACAGCGTGCCGGACGCGGCGGCCGGCAGCGCGTGACGCCCGTGCCGGGGCGCGCCGTCACCCCTCGGTGTCGAGGACGGCGGCGACCGCCTCGATCTCCACGAGCTGGTCGTCGTACCCGAGCACGGTGACCCCGAGCAGCGTGCTCGGCACGTCGTGGTCGCCGAACGCGTCCCGTACGACCTCCCACGCCGTCACCAGGTCCGCCCGCCGCGCCGAGGCGACGAGGACGCGGGTGCTGACCACGTCCCGCAGCGAGGCGCCGGAGTCGGCGAGAGCGGTCCGCAGGTTCGCCACCGCCTTGGCCGCCTGCCCGGCGAAGTCCCCGACGGCCGCGGTGGAACCGTCCTCGTCGAGCGGACAGGCCCCCGCCAGGAAGATCAGGCGCGCCCCGGCCGGGACGCTGGCGGCGTAGGCGTACTCGGCGACGCTCGACAGGGTGGCGGAACGGATGAGGGTGACCGCGCCGGGCATCGGCGCCTCCTTGGATGCGGGAGCATGACGGCCCGACACTCGCCGATCCACGCGGCCCGCTCAACCGGTTTCCCACCGGCGCCCGGGCCCCGGTACCGGCAGCCGCCGAGTCGGCCGGACTACGGTTCGGGATCGAGCAGGGGCACGGCGGCCAGCCAGGCCCGTGCCTCGTCCGCCAGGTCCTGGTCCGTGACGTGCCCGACCACGCCGGCCAGCGACGGCACGACCCACACCACGTCCAGCAGCGCGGCCCGCGTCCCCGTGGGGCGGGCCGGGCGCGGCAGGGGGCGCCCGGGGACGCGGGACCGTGCCGCCTCGTCCTCCTCGGCCGCGCGGCGGCGTTCCTCGCCCGCCGCCCGCAGCGCCTCCTCACGGGTCAGCGGCAGCGCGCCCAGGACGAACCGGACGGCGCCGTCCGGCGTGAC
This sequence comes from Streptomyces sp. RFCAC02, assembly GCF_004193175.1. Lineage (NCBI taxonomy): Bacteria > Bacillati > Actinomycetota > Actinomycetes > Kitasatosporales > Streptomycetaceae > Streptomyces > Streptomyces sp. RFCAC02. The sequence continues at coordinate 3,831,070 of NZ_SAUH01000001.1, forward strand.
CTCCACGGGGAGGCCGGGCGGCGGGGGGAAAAAATGGCGCAGCGCGATGACGGCGAGGTTCAGCAGCCACTCACCGGCGCGTGCGGGGGAGAGCCCGCCGGTCCGTTCCGCGAGGACGGCCAGGTGCACGGCCACGGCGAAGTCCGCCGCGCGGCCGTCGGCCGACGCGGGACGCAGCGGGCCAAGACGCGTCTCGGTGTCCTCCCGGACCGCGCGCCACCACTGCTGCGGCGCACCGTCCGGGAACCGTTCCCGCAGCCATGCCTCCCGCTGTCCCGCCGACAGGGTCCGCAGGGCATCCCACGCCAGCCAGGGGTCCGTCATGGATGTCATCCGATGCCTCCCAGGTCGGTGATCGCACGCAGGGGCACCCGGATGTCCTGGGCCTCGAAAGCCGTGACGCCCTCGTTCAGGAACGCCTCGGAGAAGGACGGCTGCGGCGTGTAGTGGCCCGTCCCATTGTTGATGAGGCTCACGACGTCCCGGCCGCCGGGGAAGACCACCTCGCCCGCGCCGTACACCGGCCCGCCCTCCGTCAGCACGGTGTGGTGGATGCCCGGCCGGGCCTCAACGATGTGCAGCGCGTCGTCCGCGTCCACCGCCCACAGATACCGGCCACCGCCCTGTATCGCGTCCGCGAACTCGGGCGTCCCGGTCGGTGCGCCCGCCCGGCCATGCGGCGTGCGTGACGTTGCCGGCCGCGTCGTACGTGTAGCGCTCGTTCCACTCCCCGGAGACAGCGCTGACACGGCCGACCGGGTCGAGTGTGAACGCGCTGTCGCCGCCGAGCCGGTCCGCGACGTTCGTCGGATGGCGCTGCGGACCGTAGCGGTAGACGCGGTGCGGAAGGTTGGCGTCGCCGGCCCCGTCGGCGGTGACGGCCTGTGCGGTCAGCCGCCCGGCCGGGTCCCATTCCTGGGCCAGCGTCACGGCGTCGTCGAGGCGGCGGCACGTCTCATTCCCCGCCGGGTCGTAGGCGAACGCGAGCCGGTGGTTCCATCGTCTCGTTCACATCTTCGAAACTGAGGACGGTGGGGCGGGCGGCATGGTTGCGGCCCACGGGAGTCGGCGGAGCGCCGGACCGGGGCCGCCGTGTCGCCCGTGGTGGGCGGCGCGGCGGCCCCGGGGTGTGTCAGGCGGTTCGTGCGAACGGGCCGGTCATCACCCGGACCCGCACATCCGCGGCGGCCGGCTGCGCGTGCGCCTGTGCCAGCCGGCGTACGAGCGCGGCGTAGCCGTGACGGCGTGCCATGCTGCCGGCCTGCCGCTCGATCAGCGTGCGCTCCGCCGCGTCCGGGAGGGACGCCACCAGGCCGGTGAGCGCGTGCAGTTCACCGCGCCGGTAGCCCAGGCCGCGGGCGATGGACAGCGCCGACCGGTGGTGGCCGGCCGCGGTGGCCCGGTCCCCGATCAGCGCCATCGCACGCCCCACCGCGTTGTGGCTCTCCGCCAGCGCCCACCGGTCGCTGTGCGTCTCCGCGATGCGCAACGCCTCCGCCGCCGCCGAGCGCGCCAGGTCGTACCGCCCGTGCGCCGCGTGCAGGACACCGAGGAACGCCTGCGCGAGGGCCGCCGTGCGCGGGAAGCCGCCGCTGGCCGCGAGCGCTGCCTCCTGCGCGCACTGCGCCTGGTCGAGACGGTTCAGATCGGCCTCCGCGACCCCCAGCTCCGTCAGCGCCATCGCCTGGAGCTGGACGACGCCGAGCGCGCGGGCCAGCCGCAGCGCCGTGCGGTACCGCCGCCGCGCCAGATGCGGACGGCCCAGGTCCACCTCCACCCGCCCCAGGCCGCACAGCGCAACCGCCAGTTCCTGCGGCCGCTCCTCCGCGGTGAACAACCGCACCGCCTGCGTCAGCAGGTCCCGCGCCTCCGTCAGATCACCGGCCAGCCAGCGCAGCCGGCCCAAATACTCGTACGCGGCGGCCCGTACGTCCGGCAGCGTCGGGTCCTGGCCCACGGCCAGCGCGTGGTGGGCGTAACTCTGGGCCTGCTCGACCTTCCCGCCGATGAGCATCGCGTCGATCAGGCACACCGACAGCTCGCCCTCCGCCCTGCGGTCGCCCGCCCGGCGGGCGGCGCGCAGGCCCGCGAGGGCGCCGGTGAGCCACTCGGGCATGAGGCTGTTGTGCTTGCACATGCCCCACAGGCGCGCCGCCAGCATCCAGGCGGCGGGCAGCGGGCCGTGCTCGGCCGTGTGGACGGCGAGGCCGGGGAGGTTGGACAGTTCCCCGTTGGCCTCCTTGACGAGGGACCGGCCCTCCGCGCTGTCGCGGTCGGGACCGGACGTGATGACGGCGCCCGGCCCGACGACGTGCAGCCGCGTCGGGCCACCCGCCACCACGGCCGCCGCGCGCAGCGACCAGGCCGTCAGCCGGTGCACGGCCGCCTCGCGCTCCGCGGGCACCTCATCGGTATGGGCGCGCCGCCTGGCGTACTCGCGCAGCAGGTCGTGCGGGAAGCGGTAGCGGCGGGGCGCGTAGGACTCGACCAGGTTCGCCGCGACCAGGGCGTCCAGCGCACGCCCGGTCTCCTCCTCGTCGAGGCCCGCCAGCGCGGCGGCGGCCCTGCGCGTGAGCTTGTTCAGCGGGACGATCCCGAGCCTTCGCAGCACACGCCGGGACGTCTCGTCCAGCGAGTGGTAGGAGAGGTCGAGCGACGCCGACACCGAGAGCTGCTCGTCGCCCGGCACGGCGGCGTGCGCGAGGGGGTCCTCCGTCACGAGGCGCCGCGCGATGCCGTCGAGGTCGTCGGACGTGACGGCCGCGCCGGCCGCCACCAGCCGCAGCGCCAGCGGCAGGTACCCGCACAGGCGGGCGATCTCCCCGGCGGACCGGCCGGCGGCGGGGCCGAGCATGGTGTGCAGCAACTCCTCCGCCTCGTCGGCGGGGAGCACCGGGAGGTCCACGTGGCGGGCGCCGTCGCCCGCGACGAGGCCGGTCAGCCGCCGCTGGCTCGTGATGAGGACCGCGCACCCGGGGCTGCCGGGCAGCAGGGGGCGGATCTGCTCGGTGTGCGCGGCGTTGTCGAGGAGGACGAGGACCCTGCGCTTGGCCAGCAGGGAACGGAAGAGGCTGGACCGTTCGCGGGTGTCCGGCGGCACGTGCTGGTTGGGCACGCCGAGGGACCGCAGGAAACCGCCCAGGATCTCCGTCGGATGGGCGGGGCCGAGCGGGTCGAAACCGCGCAGGTCGGCGAAGAGCTGACCGTCCGGGAAGTCGTCGATGACCCGGTGCGCGCAGTGGACGGCCAGCGCGGTCTTGCCGACCCCCGCCGTGCCCTCCACGTACACGATGGGCATGCCGCCGGACCGTAACAGCCCGGTGATGCGGGCGACCTGCTGCGCGCGGCCGGTGAAGCCGTACGCCTCGTGCGGGAGCTGCGCCGGAACGGCGGTCGGCGCCTCGGTCACCGCCGGCCGCCGCGGCCCCGCGCCGCCGGTCGTGCCGCCCGTCAGGACGTACTGGTGGGCGGCCCGCAGCTCGGGGCCGGGGTCGGTGCCGTACTCCTCGGCCAGGCGCTGGCGTATGCGCGTGTAGACGTCGAGCGCCTCTATCTGCCGCCCCGAACGGGTCAGCGCCCGCATCAGCAGGCCGTGGAGGTGCTCGCGCTGGGGGTGCTCGGCGGCGAGGCGCACCAGTTCCGGGACCTGTTCCGAGCCGCGGCCGAGGTCGAGGCCGAGGGCGTGGAACTCCTCCAGCGTGATGAGCTGCTGCTCGGCGAGCCGGTCGCGTTCGAGCTCGATGCCGGGACCGACGGTGTCCTCGGCGAGCGGGCCGCGCCACAGCGCTGTGGCACGGGACAGCGCCTCGCGGGCGCGGGCCGGCTCGCCGCCACCCCGTGCGGCGCGCGCGGAGGCGAGCAGTTCCTCGAACTCCCACAGGTCGAATCCGCCGCGTGGGTCGATGGCGTAGCCGGCGGTGGTCAGCGTGATGGGTGCGGTGACGGGCAGGCAACGTCGCAGGCCCGAGACGTACTTCTGGATGAGGTTGACGGAGGGCGAGGGCCCCTCGGCGCCCCAGACCATGGCGATGATGCGTTCGGCGGACACCGGGCGTGGTGCTCGGAGCAGCAGTGCCGCGAGCACCGAGCGCTGTCTGGGCGGACCGAGCGGAATCTCCACTCCCGCCCGAAGCGCTCGCAACGGGCCTAAGACCTCAAAACGAACCCCGTGTTCAGTCATGACGAAACCCCGTATTCGATCACAACGTACCCGAAATGGTCACTTTCGGTGGTGCCCCCTGCTGATATGTGGAGCATAGGCGATGACGGGTGAAGCCGGGCGGACGGTTACGTGCTGTTCATCAACACCGCTCCCCGCATGGCCTCATTGGTCGCTCATGTGCCATTCGGTCAGAGACGTCGGAAACCCCCTTCAGCGTTCCTTCCAGTCAGCGGTCAGCGGCGGGCGGCATCGTCGCGACCAGGCACCGGGGGGTGCCAGCACAACGGACCCGGATGGAGAGCCCGGCATGACCCTGCCCATCGAACTCCCCTCGTCCACCGCACGCGACCGGCTCACCTACGACGCCACCGTCTCCCGTGCCCTGGTGCACCGGGCGTCGGTCGCGGAGGTGTTCATCACCGACTCGATCGCCGCAGCGACCAACGGCATCGGGAGGCCGGAGGCGTCCTTCGAGGTGGCGGCGCAGCTCCCGCGCGGCCACGTCATCGGCGAGCACGCGCCCGCGTACGACTTCCTGCTCATCGTCGAGGTGATGCGGCAGGCCGGCGTGTTCGTGGCGCACCAGCACCTGGACGTGCCGCTGGAGAGCGCGTTCATCTTCAAGTCCATGAACTACTGGGTGCGGTCGCTGGAGGCACTGCGCATCGGGCCGCGCCCCGCCCAGGTCGTCATCGCGATGAACGTCCGCCCGGAGCGCAACCGCGCCGGCCGCGTCCTCGGCTTCGACTTCGACGGCTCCGTCCTGGTCGACGGAGTCCGGGCGCTGGAGGCGTCCGGGGCGCTGACGTTCGTGAGCCGCCGGGCGTTCGCCATGCTCCGGGCCAAGGGACGGGAGCACGCGAAGCCGGGTGGCCCCGGCACCGTCTTCGGCATCCGGCCCGCGCCCGCCTCTCCCACCACCCTCGGACGGCGGGACAGGCGCAACGTCGTCATCAGCGAGCCCACGGTCGGACCGCGCGGGACGGCCCAGGCACGGCTCGTCGTGGACACCGCGCACCCGCACCTCTTCGACCACCAGCTCGACCACATACCGGGCAACCTCCAGTTGGAGGCGGCACGGCAGGTCGCCGTGGCCGCCGTGGCCCGGCTGCACGGCCTGTTCCCGCAGGAACTGGTCGTGACCCGGCTGCGCGCCGACTTCACCGACTTCGCGGAGCTCGACCTCGGCACCGTCGCCGCGGCACAGGTGGACGGTGTCCGCCACGCGAAGGAACTCGGGCTGCTCACCGTCCCGGTCGCGGTCCGCCTGAGCCAGGACGACCGGACGGTGAGCGAGGTGGTCGTCGAGATCGCCCAGTGGCACTGAGACACCACCGGCCGTCCAGGCCACCGTTCTCCCGGCACGCCCGGCGGATCGCGCGCGAGCCGCCGGCTGCCCCCTCCGCGCGCCGCACCGCCCCTTCGCCGCCCCCCACCTTCCGATGAAGGACGATCCGACGTGAGAGGTACACACCACCGATGGCCCGTGTCCGAAGACCGCTGCTGCTCGCCACGGCGACAGCCCTGATCCTCACCCAGGCCCACACTCCCGCACACGCGGCCACCGCGGGACCGCCCACGGCGCGGCACACCGGCCCGGTACCGGCGGCGTACACCCCCGCGCCGGCCCGGGAGGAGGCCGGGATCGTGGACCTGCCGGTCAGCTTCACCGTACGGAACGTCAACCGGTCCCTCGCCGCGTGCGCCACCGACGGCGGCACCTATACCGTGCGGGGACACCTCACCGGGCCCCGCGACCTGCTGCTCGGCGACGGCGACCGGGCCATCACCCTCTATCAGCACGACATCGCCAGCGGCGAGTGGTTCTGGCGCCTCGACGCCGGGGGATACGACTACACGGCCGAACTCGCGGCCCGCGGCCATGTGTCCCTCACGGTCGACCGCCTCGGCTACGGCGCGAGCGACCGGCCGCACGGTGCCGACGTCTGCCTCGGCGGGGACGCCGACATCGCCCACCAGATCGTCCAGCAGCTCCGCGACGGCACCTACACCGTGCCGGACGGCGAACCACCGGCCTTCGAGCGTGTTTTCCTCGCCGGACAGGGCAACGGTGCCCAGCTCACCCAGATCGCCGGCTACTCGTTCCCGGGGATCGACGGTCTCGTCCTCATGGACTGGACCGACCTCGGACTCGACCCCGCGGCCAACGCGCCCTTCCTCGCCGCCCTTCCCACCTGCCTGGCGGGCGCCGACAACGGCTACACGCACTACGACGCCACGCCGGACGACTTCGCCGAGGCGAACTTCGCCGACACGGAAGCCGCGATCCTCGAACAGGCCGTGCCGCTGCGCAACCCGCACCCCTGCGGCGACATGGTGTCCCAGCCGGGTGCCGTCCTCGCCGACATCCGCCACCTGCCCGATGTCGACGTGCCGGTGCTGCTCGTCTTCGGCGCGGCGGACGACCGGGTCGGCGACCCGGAGCAGCAGCGCGCCCTGTTCACCGGCGCCGATACGGAACTCGTCACCGTGCCGGACGCGGGCCACTATCCGGTCTTCTCGCGGGAGGCCACCGTCGTCCACGACGCGGTCGCCGGCTGGCTGACCCGGCACGCCGTCTGACGCGCATCCTCCGGACACCCCGGAGCGTCGCGCGGAAACCCACCTGCGGTCCGGCGGCACCGTTGCCATAATCCAGCGGTGCCCGCTGCCCCAGTGCCCTCCCTCCCCGAACCGGACGAGACGCCGCTCACCGGCGGCAATGTGAGCGACGGTGTCGCACGGGTCGGCGACACCGTGCGCCGGCCCGCCGGTCCGTGGACGCCGGCCGTCCACGCCCTGCTGCGCCACCTGCGCTCCGTCGGCTTCGACGCCGCCCCGCGCCCCCTCGGCATCGACGACCGGGGGCGCGAGATCCTCACCTTCGCGCCGGGGCGCACCCTGTGGCCCGACCGGATGGACCTCCTCGATCCGCCGGAACGGCTGGCCCGTGTCGCCCGACTCGTCCGGGACTACCACGACGCGGCCGCCGGCTTCACCCCGCCGCCCGACGCCGCGTGGCAGTACCTCGTGCCCGTCCCCGACGACGCGCCGACCGTCATCGGGCACCTCGACATCGCCCCCTGGAACCTGGTCGTGGACGAATCCACCGACTCCTGGGTCCTCATCGACTGGGACAACGCCCGGCCCACCACCCGGCTGTGGGACCTCGCCTACGCCTGCCACGGCTTCGTGCGCCTCACGCCGGTCCCCGCCTTCGGCAGGCCCGACCGGCAGACCGCGGACCGGCTGCGGCTCTTCGCCGACGCCTACGGGCTCGACGAGCGCGAGCGCCGCGACCTGGTGCCGCTCCTCGGCGGCCGGGTGCGCGGCATGCACGACTTCCTCGCCGCGCAGGCCGCCCTCGGCGTCGAGCCGTGGGCCACCCACTGGCGCGAGGGCCACGGCGACGCCTGGCGCACGGACGCCGAGTACATCGAGGCCCGCGCGGACCTGTGGCTGCGCGCGCTCCTCGGCTGAGCCCGCCTGCCCGGCTGCTGCTGGACAACCCCCGGGCCACCGCGCAGGATGACCGCACCCGGCCCGCGCACGGCGCCGGTACGGCACGGCGGAGGGCGACGAGCAGGCATGGACCAGGGGACGGCGCACGAGATCCGCATCGAGTACTGCACACGGTGCCGCTGGCTGCCCCGCGCCGCGTGGCTCGCGCAGGAACTGCTCGGCACCTTCGAGGGGGACGTGCGCTCCGTCGCGCTGCGACCGGGCACCGGCGGCGTCTTCCGCGTCTCGGTGGACGACGAGGTGATCTGGGACCGCGCCGAACAGGGCTTTCCCGAACCGACCGCCGTGAAGCGCCTGGTCCGTGACCGGGTGGCCCCGGGACGCTCCCTCGGCCACTCCGACACTCCCTGACCCGCCCGGCGGCCCGGGAACGGCTCGCGGACACCTCGGTCGGCGGTGCCGCACGGCCTCCCGTCGCCCGATGGCCCGGGCACCTCCGGGGACGACCTCCGCCGGAACGTCAGGACTCCGTGCCGTAGGGGCGGAGGGCCACCTGCGCGTCCAGGGAGATGCTGCCGGTCCCGCCGCCGCCGAGCCCGAGCATGCCGTTGAGCAGGGGGCCGAGGACCCCGCATCGGGTGGCCGCCGGCACGGCGAACTCGCTGTCCTCCACGGCGAAGGAGACGACCATCGGGTCCTCGGAGACCACCGAGGTCGCGCGGGTGTCCTGCAGGACGAGGTGGACGGGGTCGCTGTCCGTGCCTATGGAGCACTCCTGCCGGAGCCCCGGCCCGGCCACCTCGAAGCGGAGGGCCAGTTCCCCGCGCCGGGTGTCGTCGGAGAGGAAGTCGGACCAGCCGCCGTACACGGGGGTGAGGCGCCACGGGTGCCCGGGATGCGCAGCGGCTCCGCGCTCATGCGACCGAAGACCTGGTGGAACGCGCCGTCGATGTCTCCCTCGGCGAAGGTGATCGTCATCGGCTGTTCGATGGCGAGGTCGAGACGGCCGAGCCCGAGGCGGCCGACCGCGCTCATCGCCTCGCAGCGCCATGCCCCGGGCTCGGCGCCCTCCGGCAGGGCGTCCGCGGCGGGGCAGGCGTCGAGGTCGAAGCGCGGCTCCGCCGCGCGCGGGGCGGCCTGAGCCCCGCCGGCCAGCCCGAGCGCCGCGGCGGCCACGGCGACGGAGGCCACGACGGCCCGCCGCCACCGGCCGGTGACTCCGCCGGGCGCGGGGACGGCGCGCGAGAGGCGGGCTGAACGAGAAGAGGACGCACGCGACATGGTCATGCTCCCGGTCGGAAGGGTGGGAGCGCCGATCGCCCCACTGCCCACGACCTTACAGAACTTCCTCTGCAGAGAAAAGTCTGCAGAATCGAATCTGCAGAGAAAAGGCGGAAATCCGTCCAGCCTCACTACACTCAGGCCCATGCCGCGACCCGAGACCGACCCGGAAACCGGACCCCCAGCCCGCGAGAAGGTCAGCGACCCGGCCGCCCTCAAGGCGCTGGCCCACCCCCTGCGGCTGCGCATCCTGCGCCACCTCGGCGCGGCCGGGCCGGCCACCTCCACCACGCTCGCCGCCGTCCTCGGGGAGAACACCGGGACTCTCAGCTACCACCTGCGTCAGCTCGCGGCCGGAGGCTTCATCGAGGACGTCCCCGAACGGGCCTCGGGCCGCGAACGCTGGTGGCGCACCGTGCGCGGCCGGGACGTCCGCCGCCCCGCGCCGAGCGAGCTGACGCCGGCCGAGCAGGCCGTCGCCGACACCCTCGACCGCCTCCGGATGGCGGACGACATGCGGCTCGCGGAACGTTTCATCAGCGGCACGGACGCCGCCGAGGGGTGGGCGCGCGGTTCACGCGGTCTGAGCCACCTCACCCGTGAGGAGCTCAACGACTTCCACGACGCCTACCTCGAACTCCTCTCCCGGTTCTCCCGGGGTCCCGAGGAGGCCGCACCGGGCGCCCGGCCCATCGCCCTGCGCTGGTTCGGCGTCCCGGCCGACTGACCGCGGCCGTGCCGGCCGTCACACCCGGTGCTGGCCGCCCGCGGGGGCCGGCGGCGCCGCCGCGGGACCGCCGCCCGTCCAGCGATGCCACCAGTGCCTGCGCCGCGGATGCATCGCCCGCCCCAGCAGGCGCCCGGCGGGCAGATAGCCGATGAGGGCGCCCAGGGTGTTGAGGAACACGTCGTCCACGTCGAACGCCCGGCCCTCGACGATCGATCCCTGCGCGGCCTCCACCATCACCATCACCAGTCCGGTGAACAGCACCACCCGGACCAGTCCCCTGATGCGGGGGAAGAGGACCGGGAGCAGGACGCCGAACGGCACGCCGAGCAGGATGTTGCCCCCGACCTGCTGCACGGTGTCGGACCAGTCCGGCTGGTCGAAGTAGGTGCGGATCGAGGCGCCGGGCCGCAGGTTCGTGTGGACGACGCCGGCCGAGCCCGGTGAGGGCACCAGGGTGACGCGGGCGAGTGCCACCGCGAACGCCACCATGCACACCAGCGCCAGCGCGAGGACGAGTGCCCGGGCGGCCAGCGCGCCCCACGAACCGCGCTGCAGCAGGGGCGGCCGGGGCCGTCCGGCCCTCTCGGTGCTCCCGGTGGCCCCCGCGCCCTCCCGGGCCGTGCGCCGTTTGCCGAATGCCGAACGGAACAGCGTGACGAAGGCCATCGTGACCCCTCAGGTAGGCGAGCCCGTGGGGATTCGCCTACCCGGAGACGGGGCGTGCACGCCGGGCACATGTACCTGTCAAAGCCGTGTGTGCCGGCCGATGAAAGTCCCGCGTCCGCCGTCCCCGGGGAGGAGAGGACGGTACGGACGCGCGGGCTTCACGGACGATCGGCGCCGCGGCAAGGACGCTAGGGCAGCCGCCCCGCACTGTCCACGCGCCGGTCACGAACTTGAGCGACATTTGAGTTTGCGCCGGCGCCCGGCGCTTCCCCCGCGCGCTGCCCGTACGGCGTCAGGCGCCGGAGGACTCCGCGCCGGCCTCGGCGAGACGCAGGTCCGTGCCGTCGGCGCGGATGCCGCCGGCCGCGGCCGGGGTCAGCCCGTCGTCCGTCACCACCAGGTCGAACGCCCCGAGCGGCGCCACCTTGTACTTGCCGAATATGCCGTACTTCGACGACCCGGCGACCAGGACCGACTGCGACGCCGCCGCCATCGCCGCCTGTTTCACGTCGACCTTCCGCTCCGACGGCGTCGTCACACCGCGGATCAGGTCCCATGAACTGGTGCTGATGAACGCCGTGTCCAGCGCCAGCTGGCGCACCGTCGCCGCGGCGAGCCGCCCGACGCTGGACCGGTTGTCCGGCTCGACCAGGCCGCCGACGTGGATGACCTCCAGGTGCCGCGCGCCGCCGCACAGCAGCTCCACGGCGTTGAAGTCGTTGGTGACGACCGTGAGTTCCCGCCGTTCGGCGAGGAACGGCACCATGGCGTGCAGTGTCGTGCCCGCGTCCAGGTAGACGGTCATGCCGTCCTGCACCAGCGCGCTCGCGGCGCGCGCCATGGCCTGCTTCTCCGGCCGTTCGACGACCGACTTGGCCTGGTAGCTGGGCTCGCTGTGCACCTGGCTCGCGATCCGGACGCCGCCCGGCACGGAGAAGACGAGTCCCTGCTGCTCCAGCTCCGCGATGTCGCGGCGCACGGTCATGTGCGAGACGCCGAAGAGCTGCGTGATCTGCTGCACGCTCAGGACACCGTCGCGGCGCAGGTGTTTCAGCAGCAGCTCGCGCCGCTGGTCGGGGATGAGCGGCAGTCTCGGCGGCGAGGTCATCCCCGCGTCCTCCGTCCCGTGCGTCGTGCGGCCCGGGTCCATGGGCCGCACATCATCCTCTCGCACCGTCCCGCCTCAGCTCACGACGGTGCTCAGCAGCATGATGCCGCCGAGGCTGAGCAGCGACTGCACGGACAGCATCAGGGTCCAGGTGCGCAGCGTCTGGCCGATGCTGAGCTGGAAGTACTCCTTGAACAGCCAGAAGCCGGAGTCGTTGACGTGCGACAGCATCACGGCGCCGGACGCGGTCGCGAGCACCAGCAGCTCGGGCGACAGGTCGGGGTAGGCGCCCATCAGCGGGGCGACGATGCCGGTGGCAGCGGCGGTGGCGACGGTCGCCGAGCCGAGGCAGATGCGCAGCAGCGCGGCGACGCACCAGGCCAGGAGCAGCGGCGGGACGGACCAGGAGACGGCGTAGTCGGAGATGGCCTGGTCGACGCCGGTGGCCGACAGGACCTCCTTCAGCGCGCCGCCCGCGCCCAGGATGAGGACGATCGCGCCGACGGCACCGAGGCCCTTGGCGGTCATCTTCTGGAGCTGGGTGCCCGTGAAGCCGGTGCGCAGTCCGAGGGCGAACACCGCGAAGACGACCGCGGCGAGCAGCGTGAGGACGGGGTTGTCGCACGCCTCGAAGACGGTGTACTGCCAGGTGCCCTCGGTGGTCTGCTCGGTGCCGATGGTGCCGATCAGCATCAGGGCGGGCGGCAGGAGGACCGTGATCAGGGACAGGGTGAGCGAGACGGGGCGCCGCAGGGTCTCGGGTGCGTTGGCCGACTGGTCGGGGACGGGGCCCTTGTCGAGGTCGGGTGCCGGCCCGAACCAGCGGCTGGCCACCTTGGTGAGGACCGGCCCGGTGAGCACGGCGATCGGGATGCCGATGATCAGGCCGTACAGGAGGGTGAGCCCGGTGCTCGCGTCGTAGGCGGACACGGCGAGGGTGGGGGAGGGGTGCGGGGGCAGCAGGCCGTGGGAGATGTAGAGGCCGGCGGCCATCGGCAGGCCGACCCACAGCAGGTGGGAGCCGGTGCGCTTCGCGGCGGCGTACACCAGGGGCACGAGCATGACGAAGCTGACGTCGAACAGGTGCGGCATGCCGATCAGCAGGGCCGCGGCCGTGATGGCGGTCGGTATCCAGGCGATGGGCCGGGAGCCGAGGAACGCGGTGGCGATCCGGTCGGCGCCGCCGGTGCCCAGGAGGATGCCGCCGAGGATGGTGCCGAGCCCGATGGTCGGTCCCGATCCGCCGAGGGTGTTGCCGAAGCCGGTCTCGAAGTGCTCGACGGTCGCCTCGGGGCCGATGCCGTTGGCGAAGGCGAGGCCGAGCGCGGTGAACGACAGGGCCAGGAACGGGTGCAGCTTCAGCTTGGTGATGAGCAGGATCAGGACGACGATCGCCGCGCCGGCCAGGACGAGATGCTGGACGTTGTCGCTCATGGCCTGACTGCCTCGGTGGTGCGGTGCGGTTCGGTGGTGGGTGCGGCGCCGGCGGTCCAGGCGGCCGTCAGCTCCGCGTCGTGGCCCTCGATGTCGTCGAGGGCGAGGAGGGTGCCGGCGGGGACGTCGCGGGTGAGGCGGGCGCCGGCCGCGAGGTAGAGCGGTGCGACGCCGGCGGGGGCGTCCTCGTCGCGCAGCAGCACGGCCTGTACTCCGGCGAGGTCGTGGTGGTGCCCGCCCATGGTGAGGACGGTGCCCGCGGCCAGGTCGGCGGTGGTCCGGCCGGCCAGTACGGCGCTGCGGCGCGGGTCGGTGCCGCCGGAGGGGCGGCCGTGGAGCACGGCCGACAGCAGGGTCATGGGGGTCTCGACGCCCATGAGGTGGTACGGGAGGTAGATCGCGGCGTAGCGGCCGTCGCGGCTGAGGACGTGGCCCTTGCCCTCCAGGGTGCGCCAGGTCTCGGGGTCGCCGGTCCGTACGACGACGAAGACGCCGCCGGCGAACGACGCCTCGCCGGGGAGCCGCAGCGCGAGGAACACGTCGACGGCGCCGGGGCGTGCCAGGACGCCGCCGTCCTCGCGCAGGGCGTAGATGTCGGCGAGCTCGGCGATCCGGGCGACGGGGTAGTGCAGCAGCTCGGCGTCGGGCCTGAAGCCGGTGTTGGTGGCGACGACGGCCATCTCGCAGTAGTCGGCCGTGGCGCCGGTCGGCAGGGCCGCGACCTGCTCGGCGCGGGCGGCGAGGGTGCCGCGCACGTCGTCGCCGAGGTCGAGCAGCCCCGCGAGGCCGGGGGCGGGGACGGTGGTGTCGAGCATGGTGACGGTGCCGGCCGCCGGGTCGAGGACGAGGTCGTACTCGCTGGACTTGCCGACCGCCACGATGTCGAGGCCGAGCGTCTCGGCCCAGGTGACGAGGCCGATGAGGTTGGCCGGCTGGTCGCCGTCGGCCGTGGTGTAGACGACGCCGTGGTCGGCGGCGAGGCGGGCGAGGTGCAGGCCGGCGACCGAGTCGACCTCCTTGCTGACCATGGCGACGTGGCGGCCGGCGGTGAGGGCGGCGCGGGCCATGCGGTAGCCGTCGGCGGGGTTGCCGGTGGCCTCCACGAGGATGTCCCACTCCGCGGCGCCGAGCAGCGCGGGGTCGTCGACGAGCGCGACGCGGCCGGCGGCCACGGCCTCGGCGACGGACGGCGCGTCGCCGCAGGCCACGAGGGACTCGGCGCTCCAGCCGAGGTCGAGGCACAGGGCGCGCAGCCGCTCGACGTCGAGGTCGCACAGGACGGCGGGGGTCAGCCGGGGGATGCGGCGGGTCTGGGCCAGCAGCGTACGGGCGAAGCCGCCCGCGGCGCCCGACAGCGCGTAGCTGACCGGTCTGCCGCCGCTGTCGGCGAACAGGTGGTGGACGTTCATGGAGGGCTCTCCTCATCGAGCGCTCGGTGCGGGGTCACAGAATTTATGCACCGATTAACGTGTCCGTCAACACTGATAACATATCTTCACATCGGGCGGCGAGTGAGCGCGCCGACCGGCGGAAATGCGGAACAGATCGTGTGAGCCCGGGAGAGACGAGGACGCGTGAGAGACGAAGACACTGGACGGCCCGGGCCGCGCCTGGGCGCGATCGCCGACGACTTCACGGGCGCGACGGACCTCGCCACGATGCTGGTCGCGCGGGGCTTCAGGACCGTGGTGACGGTCGGGCCGCCGGAGCCCGACGCCGCCCCGTCCGCGGACACGGACGCGATCGTCGTGGCCCTGAAGTCGCGCACCGCCCCCGTGGCCGACGCCGTGCGCGACTCCGTCGCGGCCCTGGACGCCCTGCGGGCCGCCGGCTGCCGGCGCTTCTACTTCAAGTACTGCTCCACGTTCGACTCCACCCCGGCGGGCAACATCGGCCCGGTCGCGGACGCGCTCCTGGACCGGCTCGGTGCCACGGGGACGGTCGTCGTGCCGTCCTACCCGGCCACCGGCCGCACCGTCTACCGGGGGCGCCTGTTCGTGCACGACGACCTCCTGGAGGAGAGCCCGCTCCGCGACCACCCGCTCACGCCGATGCGGGACTCCCGTGTCGTCCGCCTCCTCGCGCCGCAGACGCGGCGTCCCGTCCACCACATCGGCCACGACACGGTGCGCGCCGGGACCGACGCCGTACGCGCCGCCCTGCGTGAGCCCGCCGCCAGGGACGCGCTCACGGTGGTCGACGCGACCACCGACGACGACCTGCGCGTCATCGCCGCCGCCACCGCCGGCCTGCCGCTGGTCACCGGCGCCGCCGGACTCGCCCTCGGTCTGACCGGACCGCGCGGCGACCGGACCGCTGCCCGCGCCCGCGCCACCGGGCGCGGACCCGCCGCCGTCCTGTCCGGCAGCGCGTCGGCCGCCACCCGCGGCCAGGTCGCGCACGCCCGCGAGCACCTGCCGCACCGCAAGCTGGATCTCGCCGCCCTGCGCGCCGACCCGGACGTCGAGCTCGCGAGCCTCGTGGCGTTCGTCCGCGACGCGTGGCGCGCCGATCCGGACGCGCCGCCCCTCGTGCACGCCGTCGCCGAGCCGGCCGACCTCGACGACGGCGACGGGGACGCGGCCGTCCTCGTCGAGACGGCCCTCGCCCGGCTGGCCACCGCCCTCGTGGCGGCCGGCGCCCGCCACCTGCTGATCGCGGGCGGCGAGACGTCCGGTGCCGTCGTCACCGCCCTCGGTGTCCGCTCCCTGCGGATCGGCGCCCCCCTCGCGCCCGGCGTGTCCTGGGCGCACGCCGAGGCCCACCTCCCCGACGGACGGCCCCGCCCCGTCGACCTCGCCCTCAAGTCGGGCAACTTCGGCGGTCCCGACCTGTTCACCACCGCCTGGAAGGAACTGTCATGACCGGGCCGCGCACCGAACTCGCCGAGGCCGGCGCCCACCTCGACGCCCTGGGCCTCAGCCCCGGCGCCTCCGGCAACATCAGCGTCCGTGACGGGGACACCGTCCTCATCACCCCCACCGGCGGCGCCCTCGCCGGCCTCGACCCCGACCGGCTCAGCGTCCTCGCGCTGGACGGCAGCCTCCTGGCCGGGCCGAAGCCGTCGAAGGAGTTCCCGCTGCACCTGGCGTTCTACCGGCGGGACCCCGCGACGACGGCCGTCGTCCACCTGCACTCGCGGCACGCCGCTGCCGTCAGCTGCCTGCCCCCGTGGGCGGACCACTCGGCCATCCCGCCCCTCACGCCCTACTTCGTGATGCGCGTGGGGCAGACCCCGCTCATCCCGTACGCGGCGCCCGGCGACCCCGGCCAGGCCGTGCGCCTGGAGGGCATGCCCGGCACCTTCCGCGCCGCGCTGCTGCAGAACCACGGCCCGATCGTCGCGGGCACATCCCTGGCCGCCGCGGTGGACGCCGCGGTCGAGATCGAGGAGGTCGCCGCGCTGCTGCTGCTCCTCGGCGAGCGGGAGCGGCGGCTGCTCGCACCCGAGGAGATCGAGGAGCTGACCGGGCGCTACGGCTCGCCCTGGGATCCGGCCCGGCCCGCGGGCTGAGCATCGCGGGACGGGCGGTGCCCGTGCCGGGCCGGCGGGCCGTCAGTCCACGAGGGCCAGCTCCGCGACCACGGACCGGTGGTCCGTGCCGGGGAGCGTGTGCTCCGACACGGAGACGGCGGCCAGGCCGGGGCCGTGCAGGACGTGGTCGAGCTGGACGAGCGGTGGCAGGAGTCCGCCCGCCGGCCAGGTCGGCGCCCAGCCCTCGCCCAGTTCGTCGTGGGTGTCCGTCACCCCCGCGGCCAGGAGGTCACGCATCGCCGCGTGGTCGAGGCCGGCGTTGAAGTCGCCGAGCAGGACGGTGTCCTCGCTGCCGCGCTCCACCTCCTCCCGCAGCGCCGTCATGTCGTCGGCCCACCGGCGCGGGTCGCCGAGCGGGTAGTACGTGTGCACGGCGATCAGCCGCACCGGGCGCCCGTTGGCCTGTGCCGTGGCCGCGGTCTGCGGCCAGGCCGTGTCCAGGTCCAGCAGGCCGCCGTCCCGCAGCGGCAGGCGGGAGTAGATCGACGAGTCGGCCTCGGGCCGCAGCTCCCGGTACGGCATCACTTCGGCCAACCCCGCCCGGTCCAGCTCCCGCGCGGTGGCCGCCGACAGCTCGGCCACCGCCAGGACGTCCACGCGCTCCTCGCGCACCAGCCGGACGAGCGCCGCCGGGTCGATCGCGCCCGCGTGGGCGCTGCTCGTCGCCACCCGCAGCCGCGGCGCGTCGGCCGGCACGGACACCCCGTCGTCCGTGAACCGGGGCGCCAGGACGACGATCTCCACCGCGACCAGCGCGACGGCCACCCAGGTCGTGCGCCACGCCCGCAGCAGCGGTGCGGCCACCAGCGGCACCGCGCCGGCCGCCGCCGCCCAGGGCAGCCCCGCCACGGCCACCGCCAGGCAGGTGTCCGAGTCCGCACCGGTCAGCCGCACCACCATCAGCGCCCACGCCCCGGCCAGCAGCACGGCGCACACCACCGTCCCCGCCAGGCGGACGCGCCATCGCCACCTGCCGGCCGGCAGGCCCGTCCCGCTGCCCATCGCCACCTCCGTTCGCTCACCGACTGCGGACGCCCGCCGTACGGCGACCCTTCCGGCCCCCGCCTCGGACCCGTGCCGCCGGCCGCGCCCATCGTCGCGCCACCGGGCCACGCACCCCCGGCCGGGGGCCGACGCCGCGGGACGGCCGCCTCACCCGCTCCGCGCCAGCCCCACCACCTCCTCCCGTGCCCAACGGCCGGCCCGGCGCGGCACGATTCCCGCCGCATCCGCCCGGACCTCGAAGAGCCCCACCGGCCAGCCCAGCAGCCGCGCCGCCTCATCGGCCGTCACGCTCGCCGCCCACCAGGCCCGCCGCTCCTGCACGACAGCCTCGACCGACTCGCGGGGCAGCGCCTCGACATCGGCCGGCGCGTACACGGGATTGCCCCGGTAGCGGCCGACCGGCCGCAGCACGCCGCGCGCCACCAACTCGATCACATCGGCCCGTTCGACGTCGAGGCCGGTGACCGCCGCCAGGTGCGCCGCCGCCTTGACCGATCCGAGGCCCGGACGGTCGCCGATCGCCGCGCGGATCTCCCCGGCACGCTCGGGCAATGTCCTGGCCAACGCCTCGGACCAGCGCCGCCCCGCCACATCCGGCTCGGGCACGAGGCCGCGCTCACGCGCCTGCGCGACCTGCCACGGCGTCAGCCCCAGCCAGCGCGCCAACTGGACCGGCCCGAACTCCCGCACCTTCTCCATGATCCGGCTCCCTCCGCCGTCCACCATCGCCATCTGTCCGTCACTCTAAGTGACGGCACTGACAATCGCCCCGGAACCGGCAACACCCCCATTCCGCCCCTCCGTTACCGTGAGCGGATGCCGAACACCTGTGTCACACCCGACGCCACCCAGGCCGCCCAGGCCCTGCTCGACCTCCTCCACCGCGTCACCGGCCGGACCACCCTCTCCGGCATGCACAACCAGCCCGTCCACGGCTCCGCCTGGACCGAGCGCGTCACCCGCATCACCGGCCTCGCCCCCGCCGTCTGGGGCCAGGAGATCGGCTTCTCCGCCCCCGGCACCCTGGACGGCACCGACCGCCGCGAGGCCAACGCCGACGAGGCCATCGCCCGCGCCCGCGACGGCGCGGTCATCACCTACACCTGGCACGCCGTCTGCCCGCCGGACGACGAACCCGTCCCGTTCCGCGGCGGCATCATCCGCGACCTGTCCACCGGGGAGTTCGACGCGATCCTCGAACCCGGCTCCCCCCTCCACACCCGCTGGTGCGCCCAGGTCGACGCCGCCGCGGCGGTCCTGCGCCGCCTCGCCGACGCCGACGTGCCCGTCCTGTGGCGCCCCTACCACGAGATGAACGGCGACTGGTTCTGGTGGTGCGGCCGCCCCGACCACCTGAAGGCCCTGTGGCGGCAGCTCTTCGACCGCCTCGTCCACCACCACGGCCTGCGCAACCTCGTCTGGGTGTGGAGCCCCAACGCCGCCTACGACAGCGCCGGCCCGTTCGCCCCCTACTACCCGGGCCACGACGTGGTCGACGTCCTCGCCATGGACACCTACGGCGGCCACTACGAGCGCGAGCACTACGACGCCCTGCGCGCCCTCGCCGACGGCCGCCCCATCGGCCTCGGCGAGATCGGCGACCTGCCCCCGGCCGGCGTCCTCGCCGACCAGCCCGACTGGACCTGGTTCATGGCCTGGCCCGACGTCCTGACGGACCGCAACACGGACGCCGCGATACGCGCCCTGTGGACCGACCCGCGCGTCACGACGCTCGACACCCTCCCCACCTGGCGCTCCTGAACGCCCGCCGCGTCCCTCAGTCCGGAGCGTGAAGCCGCTCGGCGAGCACCGTCAGCCCGTGGCGGAGCCGCCGGAAGTACGTCGCACGGCTGAGGTGGAGCTGCCCGGCGAGCTGCTGGTGCGTGCGGGGCGGCCCGAAGTAGTAGCGACTGAGGATCAGCCCGGCCTCGGCGTCCACCGGGTCCTCGCTGCCGGCGAGCGCGCGGACCGCCTCGGCGAGCCAGTCACGCAACGCGCGCGCCGTCGGCGTACGCCCCGCGCGCAGCAGCGGACTGTCCGCGAGCCGCAGCGGATCCCGGACGTGCGCGAGGGCCTCGGCGATCTCCCCGGCCGGCGACGGCCCGCCCGGCCCGCCGGCGGACGGGGGAACGGCCGGGGCCAGCCGCGTCAGCCAGTGCGTCAGGTCGTCACCGCCGAAGTCGTGGCTGAAGACGAGGGGCCGCCGGCCGCACCGGTAGACGTCGTCCCGCGTCGCGCCGTGCGCCCGGAAGCGGAGGCCGTGCAGCAGCCGCTGGTACTCGGGCGACGGCGTCGAGACGAGCAGCCGCGCCGATCCCGTCATCGTCTGGCGCAGGATGTAGCGCAGGAGGAGGGCGTGCAGGGCCGGGTCGGGGCAGTACGCGGCCCCCAGGAACAGCAGGCCGCCCGGCTCGTCCCGCGGCCCGGCCACCAGCCGCTCCGTGTGCTGCTGCAGCAGGGGTTCGACGCCGCCGACCGTGCGCCCGTCCACGTTCGGCAGCCACGCCAGGCCGGTGAGCCTCCCCCGGCCGTCCCTGACGAGCCGGAAACCGGACACGTCCGCCCGTAACCAGCGCTCCACGAGGCGGTCCGTACGGCCCGCGTCGAGCCCGCCGTGGTCCGCCCACCGCCGCATCAGCCGGCCGATGGCGTCCGCGTCGCCCGGTACGGCGGCGCTGACGGCCGCGACCGGCCGCGCCGGCGGGAACAGGGTGGCGCGCAGCTCCGGCACCCCGGACAGGAGGATGCCCTGGAGCGCCAGTTCCTCCCGGTCACGCGCGTCCGCCGTACGGGCGAGCTGATCCGCGCGGTACGTGAGCGCCCGCCGCCGCGCGGCACGGTGGGGGCCGGGACGGCGCCACTGGTGCGCCAGCTCGACGAGGTTGCGGAACGGCTCGTCGAGCGCCAGCCCGAGGGGGCCGCGCGTCACGACGCTCAGGGCCGCGAGCGCGTCGAACGCCCCGGCGCCGCCCCGCAGCAGGACCTCGTCGCCGGCACCCACGGTCGCCAGCAGGAAGAACGACCGGTGCCAGTGCCGGCCGGCCGCCTCGCGCGCCAGCCGGTGCAGGACCTCGCCCACGACCCGGTCCGCGACCGCCCCCGGCGCCCGGTGCGGGGCACCGGCGCGCAGCGCGCGGCACACGGCGGTGGCGAGCAGCGGGTTGCCCCCGGAGAGACCGGTCGCCAGCCGCCGGGCGCGCGGGTCGTCGAGCCGCGCCACCGCGGGCAGCCGCGCGATCCGGCCGTCCGGCCACGGCGGTACGGTCACGGTCGCCGTCTCCGCGCCGGCGTCCGCTTCCGCCCACACCGGATCGGCGGCCAGCGGCCGCCGGCTCACCAGCAGGACGGGCCGCCGGGGCCGGTGCGCCGGGGCGGCCAGGAACGCGACGGCGGCCGGCGCCCCCGGGCCGTCCACCCCGTCGATCACCAGGGGCCGTTCGTCCGCGCCGGGCGCGCCGCGCAGCGCCCCTTCCGCGCCGGGCCGCGCCAGGTCCACGACGACGGCGCCGGGGACGCGCGCGGCCAGCCACGACTTGCCGGAGCCGAGCGGCCCCGTGAGGTTCACCAGCGCCCGTCCCGCCAGGGCGGCACGCAGGACGGCGGGCATGTCGTCGTCCGGCGCGCCGTCCCCGGCGCGGGGGCGTGCCATCGGTGCGTGCGGCCTGGCTCCCATCGGATGCGCTCCCTCGCGGACGGCTGGGCCGGGCGGAGCATCACCGTAGCCGCCGCGCCCGGCCGGCGACAGGGGTCCGCAGCGGCGGCACGGCCCGCGGGTCTGAGACTCGCGTGAGACTCCGCGGCCCCGCCCCGCCGCTACGTTGGGAGGTCCGGCGAGGGGAGGATCAATGGACCAGCACGCCATGGCCGTCCTCGGTCTGTCGGACACGGAGGAGGCCGCCTACCGCCACTTCCTGCGCAACCCCCGCACCCCACCGGCCGACCTGCACGTCCTGCTGCGCTGCGACCGCCGCACGGCGGACCTCGCGCTCACGCGGCTGCGGCGCCTGCGGCTGCTGCTCGGGGACGACGCGGCCGTGTGGGCGGCCGACCCCGAGGTGGCCGTGCCCCGCCTCGCGGAGGAGCGCCTGGACGAACTCCACGGTCAGATGCGCCGCCTGACGCGCTACCGCCCGATCATCCGCTCCCTGGCCGGCGACCGGCCGCCCGCCGCACCGGACGGCGGCGCGGCGGCCGACGGCGTCGAACGCATCGAGGACCTGCGACAGGTGCGCAACCGCATCGACGACCTGGCGTTCTTCGCCCACGACGAGGTGCTGTCCGCCGAGCCGTACGACGCCCTGAGCCCGGAGAACATCGCGCACGCCCGCGCCCTCGACATGCGCTGCCTGCGGCGCGGCGTCCGTATCAGGAACATCGTCCGCACGGCCGCGCTCGGCGACCCGCCGACCCTCGCGTACCTGACGGAACTGCGCGCCGCCGGGGCGCGCGTCAGGGCGGCGGACGCGTTCTCCGAGCTGATCCTCGTCTACGACCGGCGCACGGCGCTGGTCCCCATCGACCCCCGCGACACCTCGCGCGGAGCGCTGTGCGCCCGGGAGAGCGGCCTCGTGGGCAACATCGTCACGCTGTTCGAACGGCTGTGGGAGGCGGCGGACGACCTCGACACCCTCGTCGCGCCCGGCGCCGGGCCGGAACCGGAGCTGACGCGGACGCAGCGTCTCGTCCTGTCCCGCATGTGCGCGGTCAGCAAGGACGAGAGCGGCGCGCGGCAGATCGGTGTGTCGCTGCGCACGTACCGGCGGCACATCGCCGACCTCCTCCAACTGCTCGGCGCGGACAACCGCGCGCAGGCGGCGCTCCTCGCGCGCG
Organism: Streptomyces sp. RFCAC02; assembly: GCF_004193175.1. Classification (NCBI taxonomy): domain Bacteria; kingdom Bacillati; phylum Actinomycetota; class Actinomycetes; order Kitasatosporales; family Streptomycetaceae; genus Streptomyces; species Streptomyces sp. RFCAC02. The sequence continues at coordinate 3,853,283 of NZ_SAUH01000001.1, forward strand.
AGCGCGGCTGGATCTGACGGGCTCAGCCGCCGCCCAGCGCGGGCAGCGGGAGGCCGAACTCCCGGCGCAGCGCCGACCGCGCGGCCAGCAGCCCGCACATGCCGTGCACGCCGGGGCCGGGCGGTGTGGCGGCCGAGCAGAGGTAGACGCCGGGCAGCGGAGTGCGGTACGGGTCCCAGCGGGGTACGGGGCGCAGCAGGCTCTGCCGCAGCGTGACGGCGCCCGTCCCGATGTCGCCCGCCACGTAGTTCGGGTTGTAGCGGGCGTAGTCGGCCCCCGACATGCCGCGCGCGGCGATCACCGTGTCGCGGAACCCGGGCGCGTACCGCTCGATGACGCCGGTGATCAGCGGTACGGGGTCCCGTTCGTCACCGGGCGGCAGGTGCGCGTACGCCCAGACGGGGCGCCGGCCGGGCCGCGCGCGCCCGGGGTCGGTGACGGCCGGGTCGACCACCAGGACGAACGGCGTCCCGTCGGCGCCGCCCCGCGCGTTCGCCGTCTCCTGGCGGTGCACGGCCGCCGCGCTGCCGCCGAGATGGACGGTGCCGGCCCGCCCGACCTCCGGGTCGGTCCAGGGGATCGGCGCGGACACCAGGAAGTCGGCCTTCCCCGCCGCCGGGCCGTAGCGGTAGCGGGCCAGCGGGCGCGCGTAGCGCCGGGGCAGGCGGTCCCCGGCGAGGGCGAGGAGCGCGGTGGGGGAGACGTCCAGGAGGACCGCCCGGACGGGGCCGAGTTCCCGCAGGTCGGTGACGCGGTGCCCGGTGTGCAGCGTCCCGCCGTGGGCCGTGATGTCGTCGGCCAGGGCACGGGCGATCCGGTGGCTGCCGCCGCGCGGCAGCGGCCACCCGGTGGTGTGCGCGAGGTGGGCCATCAGCAGGCCGATGGCGGCGCCGGGCAGCGACGGCAGGGGGCCGACGGCGTGCGCCGCCGCGCCGGCCAGCAGCGCGGGCGCCTGTTCCCCGCGGAAGGCCGAACGCGTGAGGCGGGTCCCGTGCCGCAGGACGCGCGGGGCGAGCGCGGGCGCCGCGCGCAGTCCGGCGGGCCGCCGCATGCCCGAGAGCAGCAGGGCGGTGACGTCCTCGGTACGGGTGACGAGCGGTTCCAGCAGACGCCGCCAGCGCGGGCCGTCGGCGCCGAGCCCCTCGCACGTGGCGTCCAGGCTCCGCCACGCCAGCGCGGGCGGCGCGCCCGGGAGCGGGTGGGCGTACGCGAGCGGGGCGTGCAGCAGCTCCACGCCCCGCCCGGCGAGGCCGAACGCGCGGAAGAACGGCGACGCGGCGGCCATCGGGTGCACCGCCGCGCACACGTCGTGGTGCACGTCGCTCGCGAACAGCGGCGCGCCGCGCAGGCCGCCGCCGATGGTGTCGGCGGCCTCGTGCACGGCGACCCGCAGGCCCGCCCTGGCGAGGGTGACGGCGGCGGCCAGGCCGTTGGGGCCGCTGCCGACGACGGCCGCGTCCACGGTGTTCGGCACGGGTGTGGCTCCATTCTCGTCGCGGTCGTCGGGTCCTGGCCGGTCACTGCCAGCCGTTGGCCTCGCGGCCGGCCGGGTGCGCGGTCGTGGATGTCATGTCGCCTCCCTCCTCGGGTCGTCGCCCGTCGGTCGCGTCCCCGCTCAGCGGGCGCCCGCGGGCAGGGCCGCGCCCGCGAGGTGCGCCGAGGCGAACCTGCGGTAGAGCGAGTCACGCGCCATCAGATCGTCGTGCCGGCCCGTCGCCCGCACCCTGCCGTCCTCCAGCACGATGACGCTGTCCGCGCCGGCGACGGTCGAGAAGCGGTGCGCGATGGCCACGACGGCGCAGCGGCCGGCGATGCGCCGCAGGGTGCCGCGCAGGGCGGCCTCGGCGTCCGCGTCGAGCTGGGACGTCGCCTCGTCCAGCAGGATGACGTCCGGCCGCTGCAGCAGGGCGCGGGCGATGCACAGGCGCTGGCGCTGCCCGCCCGACAGGCCGACGCCCTGGTCGCCGAGCGGCGTGTCGAGGCCCTGCGGCAGTCGTGCCACGACGTCGGCGAGCCCGGCCAGTTCGACCGCCTCGGCCAGCTCGGCCTCGGTGGCGTCCGGCGCCGCGTAGGCGATGTTCTCCCGCAGCGTGCCGCGCATGGCGGGGCTGTCCTGCTGCACGTACCCGACGCGGCCGCGGATCTCCGCGAGCGGCAGGCGGGCGATGTCCCGGCCGTCGAGCCGTACGGTGCCCCGCTCGGGCCGCCAGAACCGTTCGACGAGCTGGAACACGGTCGTCTTGCCGGCGCCCGACGGCCCCACGAGCGCGGTCAGGCCACGGGCCGGGACGGTGAACGACACGCCGTCCAGCACGGTCCGCCCCCCGTACCCGAAGCACACGTCCTCGAACGCGATGGCCGGTCCGGTGCCCCGCCCCGGGGCGTCGTCGCCACGGCCCGCCGCCACCTCCGGTTCCTCCTGTGGCAGCGCGGCCAGCTCGTCCACCCGCTGGATGGCGGCACGGCCCTGCTGGTAGGCGCCGACCCCCATGAAGACGAGGACCAGCGGCGACACCAGGTAGAAGAGGTACATCACGAAGCCGGTGAAGTCGGCGGCCGACAGCGACCCGGTCGCCACCCGCGCCATCCCCGCCCCCATCACGGCGGCGAGCGACGCCTGCAGCCCGACGTTCATCGCGGGCGACAGCAGGGCGTCCAGCGCGCTGACGCGGACGCCGGAGGCGCGGGCGCGGTCCGCGAGACCGGCCAGCCGGCGCTGCTCGCGCCCTTCGGCCCCGGCCGCCTTGACGGTCGTCACGGCGGACAGCACCCGCTGCAGGTCGGCGCCGAACTCGCCCACGTCCTCCCGGTTCACGAGCGCCGCCTTGCGCAGCCCCCTGGCCAGCCACACCGAGCCGCCGCTCGCCGCGCCGAGGCAGCCGACCGTGATGAGGAGCAGCCACACGTCGATCCACGCCATCATGACGACGCCGCCCGCCACGACGAGACCGTTCACGACGACCTGCGCGAGGCTCTGCGACAGCGCGATCTTGACCAGCGAGGTGTCGGAGACCAGCCGCGTCTGGATGTCGCCCTGGCGCCGCGCGTGCAGCGCGGCCAGTTCCGCGCGCAGGACCCGGCCGGTGAGCAGGACCCGGGCGTCGCGGACGATGGCCTCCCCGGCGCGGCCGATGAGGTAGCCCTGCGCGGCGGACAGGGCCGCGTCCAGGACGAACAGCGCCGCCAGCAGCACGACCGCGCCCGCGACCGGATCGCCCCGCCCGGCGGCCTCGATCAGGTCGGCGACGATGGCCGGCTGCGCGAGCGTCGAGACGACACCGGCCACCCCGAGCAGCACCCCGGCCAGCAGCGTCCCGCGCTGGCCGCGCGCCGCGGCCCGTACGGTGCTGCGGACCGGCGCGGGCGCCTCAGCCGCGGTCACGGTCGTCACCGGCGGGACGGGTGTAGCGGCTGACGTACAGGGGGCTGTGTGCCGGGTCGAACGGCGTGCCCGCCCAGTCGGCGTGCCGGGACACCGGGACCAGGCCCGCCGCCGCGGCGTACCCGTCGACCTCGGCCGGCGGGGTGAGCCGGCTCAGCTCGCTGCCGACACGCGTGCCGCCGGGCTCGAACCACAGGTGCGACACGTGCCACAGGCCCCGCTCGGGCAGGAGCGTCGAGTGGCTCTGGAGCCCGGTGTCCGGCTCGGGGTAGGGCGCGAAGTACGAGGTGCGGCGCCTGCCCTCGTGCAGGTCCAGCACGAACGCCGGGTTGTGCGTCTCGACGACGAGGGTCCCGCCGGGCGCGAGCCGTTCGGCGGCACGGGCGACGGCCGCCCGCTGGTCGGCGGGGTCCAGCAGCATGGACAGGGTGGCGCACACGCAGTAGACGAGGCCGTAGCGGGTGCCGTCCGTGTAGGTGCGGATGTCGTCGTGTACCGGTGTGACGGGGACGTCCGCCCGGTCGACGGCGGTGCGCAGCCGTTCCAGCATCTCGGGGGACGAGTCGACGCCGGTGACCGGCCCGGCGAGGCGCGCCAGCGGTACGGCGACGCGGCCGGTGCCGACCCCGAACTCCAGGATCGGGCCGCCCGGGTGCCAGTCGGCCAGGGTGCGGGCGGTCCGTTCGGCGCCCGCGTCGCGCGGGAAGATCCGGTCGTAGAAGCCGGCGAACACCCTGCCGTACCCGATGTCGGGCACCGGGCGGTCGGTGAGCGTGGCGGTGGTGGTGTCGGGTGTGTCGTGCACGGGGTCCCTCGCTCTCAGGAGGCGGCGGGCAGCAGCGGCGTATAGGGGGAGACGAAGACGATCTCGGGCTCCTCGCCGTCGTCGTAGCCGGCGGTGCGCAGCAGCGTGAACTGGAAGCCCTTCACGCCCGGCCGGCCGGCACGTTCGATCTCCGCGCGCAGGAAGCCGCAGAGGATGCGGTACGCCGGGGTCCGCGTGGCCGCGGCGAAGCCCTTGTCGAGGAAGTGCAGGACCTCGGTGCCGAGGTCGAAGACGGCCTTCTCCGGCCGCCGCCCCGGGAACCACACGATCTGGTGCGGCCTGCGCCCGGCGATCACCTCGACCGGCTCCCACGGCGAGGTCTCCCCGGCCGTGTCCAGCGTGCGGTAGTGGAACTGGTAGTCGTGCTGCGCGGGACTGGGCGCGAAGAAGCGCCAGTTCGGCAGCAGCGCGGAGAACGTGTCCAGCCGCGACACACGGCTGAACGCCTGGTTCGGGTGCTGCGCGCACACCGTGCCCAGCAGGGCCAGGCCGGCGGCGACACGCGCGGCGCCCCCGGGGCCGGTGAACTGCCGGGCCAGACGGGCACGCGCGGCGAGCAGCGGACGTACGGCGCTCATCACGGTCACGGCTCCCTCGGCGCTGCGGCGGTACGGACGGACCGCGCGGTCTCGGCCAGGAACTCCCGCAGGTGCCGGACGGCCTCCGCGGCGAGGCGCGGGTCCGTCAGCAGCCCGTCGTGGTCGGCGCCCTCGACGACGACGGTGCGCACGATCCGGCCGGGCGCCCGGTGGGCGTCGGCGATCTCGCGGTGCATGAGGAGCTGTTCCGGGTCGCGGTCCACGGTGTGCTGCGCCGACACGACCAGCGCGTGCGCGTCGACGGGCCGCAGCGCGCCCTCGTGTCCCAGGAACTCGGCCTCCGCCGCCCGCCACTCCCGCAGCGCCGCGCGCCACAGCCGCGCGTCGGCGTACTCCGCCATCGCCCGGCGGCGCAGCGCGGCCGGCAGGTTCTCCAGCCACTCGGGCCGCGCGAGCAGCGCGCCGAGGCCCGCGCGGAGCGAGACGGTGAACGTCCGCAGCGCGGCGCCGACGTGCTCGGCGGTCTCGTGCTGCTGGTGCGAGCGGTTCAGTTCCGCCGGGTGGGAGCTGTCGAGGTAGACGACGGCGTGCAGCCGCCCGCCGAGCCGCGGGGCGGCGCGCCGCGCGATCTCGCCGCCGAGGGAGTGTCCGACGAGGACGACCCGCCGCCCCGCCGGCACGCACGCCGCGACCAGGTCGACGAGGTCGTCGGCCGACTCGCCCAGCGTGTACGCGTGCCGGGCGCGGCGCCGGCTCGGTCCGTACCCGGCGCGGCTGTAGAGCAGCCAGTCCTGGTCGCCGCCCTCGCGCGCGGCCCGGACGTACCAGCCGAAGTGCGCGGGCGTGGCGGCGAGGCCGTGGACGTGCACCAGTACGGGGTCCGTGCGGTCGGGGCGGATCACGCCCTCGTGGGCCAGCTCGTTGCCGTGGCGGGTCGTCACCGTGGCGCCGCCGCGCGTGTCGGTGGCGCGCAGGCGGCGCGCGACGGCCAGCGCGCCGGCGGCGACGGCCCCGGCTGCGGCGAGGGCACCGGTGACGGCCGGGAGCCGGTCGTCCCTGCCGGCGACCGCCGGATGGCTGCGCGGCGCGCTCGTGTAGGCCACCGCCGGGTGCATCGCGGTGAACGACGTCACGAACCTGCCGAGGCCCATCACGAAGCCGTTGGCGACGTGGAACGAAGCGGCGCTCGCCAGTACGGGACGGGCCAGCGCGCCGCCCTTCAGGTAGACGACGGGGAAGAGGCACTCCAGCGCGAGCACCCCGTGCGCGACCGTGCGCGCCGTCCTGGGGTAGCGCTGCGTGAGCTGCCAGGCGTGCCGCTCGCCGTACGTCCTGGTGCGCATGACGCCGCCGAGCGCCGAACCGTTCCGCCAGTCCCGGCCGAGCAGTTTCACCCAGCCCGACACGGCGTAGGACAGGCTGGACTGGACCGCGACGTACCACAGCAGGGCGTCCCGCACCTGGGACGAGGACGACAGGCGGGCCAGCCCGGTCGCGGTCTGCACGAGGCCGGACGCCTGGTCGGAACCGTCCGTGCCGTAGCGGTGCGTGGGATAGAGGAGGGCGCCCGACAGCCCGAGGAACAGGTTCGCGGCCCCACGCACGCGGCTGTTGCCGGGGAGCAGCAGCGCGGCACTGGCAGCGATCCGGCCGTAGTGCAGGGCGCGGGTGGTTCCGGGGCGTGCGGTGAGGTCGAGGACCGTGCGCAGGGGCCGGCTGCGGGCGGCGTACGCCTCCCGGGCGATGGCCCAGTGGTTGAGGCCGCCGGGCCGGGTGTGGCGGCGGTTGGCCAGGTGCTCCAGGCTGCTCACGAGGGAGGTGGCCGCGGCAAGCCGCTCGGAGGCGCCCAGGGCCTGGGAACGGGTGAGGGGGATCGGACCGGACAGCGCGGACAGGCGCGCGCGGGGCGGGACGAGGGGCGGTTTCATGGCGGTCTCCTGGGCGGGACGGCGGTACCGGGCGGACGCGGGGCCGGCCGGCCGCGGTGGTGCGGCGGCCGGCCGGCCTGTCGCGGTCAGGAGGCCGGGCGGAGCGGGCCGCCGGAGCGGCCGGCCTCGAAGGCGTTGAGCATCGCGTAGCCGATGGCGACGCCCGCGAGCACGGCGGGCGTGGACATGATCGGCTTGGCGGCCATGGTGATCCGGCCGTCCGGGTCGTCGACGGCGATGTCCGCCAGCAGGGCGGACCGGTTCAGGTGGGCGGTCTCTCGGGACACGGTGCGTACCTCCGGTGTCTTGGGTCGGGCGGCGCGGCTCAGTTCTCGACCGGCCGGGTGTCGCCGATGGCGGTGGCGAACGCGTAGCCGCCGGCGAAGCCGGCGACGAGGACGATGGCCAGCGTCGGCGTGGCGAGTACGGGCCGCGCGCCGCCGGGGGCTGACCCGGCGGAGTCCTCCCGCAGGTCGGCGACGGAGTCGAGGACGGCGGCGACGGTCGTGGGTGCGGTCATGGCGGGTCCTTCCCCTGGTCAGTTCTCGACGGGCCGCAGCTCGCCGGCGATGCGGCCGGCGGCGTAGGCGATGACGATGGCGCCGGCGGCCCCGACGATCACCGGGGTGGCGGCCACCGGCAGTGCACCCCGGGCGACACGTCCCTCGGCGCACTCGTCGAGCGGCCCTCCGGTGCCGGCGTTCCGGGCGAGGATCTTCTCGGTCACGGAGCACTTCCCTTCCTGCGCGTTGCGGTCTCCGTGGGGGGCTCCCCCCGCTACGGAACGATGCCGACGAGTCCCGCGCGGTCGTAGGGGCCGGGAGCGGCATGACGCTGCAATCCGCCGACAGGAAGCTGCCACCGCCACTTGCGTTAGTCCGACCAACGATCTATCGTCGTGTCCGTCAAGGACGTTGGTCGGACTAATGATTGGACGGCATCATGGACGGCATGCCCTTCGGCTCGCGGCTCATCGGCCAGACCGAGAAGGCCCTCAACGCGATCCTCACCCGGCACCTCGCGGACACCGGCCTCACCGAGGCGCAGTGGGTCACCCTCACGCTGCTCGTGAACGGCGAGCGCACCGGCACCGCCGATGCCTTCACCGCGCACGCCGCCGGCATACGGAAGGTCGCCCCGGACGACGCGCGCGCCCGCCTCGGCGAGCTCACCGCGGCCGGCCATGCGCACGAGACACCGGCCGGCGCGGTGGCGGCGACCGAGCAGGGGAAAGCAGAGTTCGCCCGCGTCCGCGCCGCCACGACGGAGATCACCGGACGCCTGTGGGGCGACTTGTCCGAAGCGGACCTGGCGGCGGCCGGCCGTGTCCTCAACACGGTCCTCGCCCGGGCCGACGACGCCCTGCAGGCCGCCTGACCCCGGCACCGGGACCGGGCGGCCGGCAGGACCGCTACCGCGCGGCCAGCGCCTCCGTCGGCGACAGCCGGGCCGCGCGCAGGGCCGGGTACAGCCCGGCCAGGGCGCCGATGACCAGCGTGGCGGCGAGACCACCGAGCGCGGCGGTCGGCGACACGACGGTCGGGAAGCCCTGCGACAGCGCGTAACCGGCGGTGGCCGCGGTTCCGAGCACCACCCCGCCGGCCGCGCCGAGCGCGGACAGCAGCAGCGACTCCGCGAGGAACTGGGTGCGGATCTGGCCGCGCGTGGCGCCGAGCGAGCGCCGCAGCCCGATCTCACCGCGGCGCTCCAGCACCGAGATCACCATCGTGTTGGCCACCCCGACCCCGCCGACGAGCAGCGCCACCCCGCCGATGCCGAGCAGCAGCCGGGTGAACGCCTCGCCCGCCGCCCGCCGCGCCACCAGGGCGTCGGACGGCCGGGAGACCCGTACCTCCCCGGGCGACTCGGGGTTCGCCGTCGCCCCGAGCACCGCTTGGACGTCCTCGACCGCGTCGTCCGCCGTGCGGGTCCAGATGGTCGTCGGGTGCCCGTCGAAGCCGAGACGCTCCTCGGCCACCGGCCAGCCGACCAGGGCCGCCGTGTCCAGCTCGGGGGCCAGCGGCGCCGGTTCGAGGATGCCGACGACCGTGAACCACTCGCCGCCGACCAGCACCCGGACCCCCGAGGCGGCGTCGGTGATGCCGAGCCGTTCCGCCGCCGTCGCGCCGAGCACCACGGCCGGGTAGCCGGCGGTGGCCTCGTTGAGCCACGTGCCGGCGCGGACCCGGGCACCCGTCGTGGCCGGCAGGCTCACGCGGGCGGCGACGGTGGTGATGCCGCCGGTCTCCGCCTCCGCGATCCGGTCCGTGCGGTACACGGCAGCGTCCGCGACCACGCCGGTGGCGGACACCGACCGCACCGGCCCGACGCGCCCGATCATCTCCTCGGCCGTGTCGGGGAGGACGGCCGTGCCGCCCGTCATCGTGCTGCCGGGGGATACCGTCAGCAGATTCGTGCCGAGCGAGGCCAGGGTCCGGTCCAGATCCGCCCTGGACGACGCCGAGATGCCCACCACCGCGACCATCGCCGCGATGCCGATGGCGATGCCGAGCGCGGAGAGGAACGTGCGCAGCGGTCGCGTCCGCAGCCCGGTCATGCCCGCCACGACGACGTCCCGCGGCCGCATCCCGGCCGGACGCAGAGCGGGGGAGGCGTCCCCGGGCGCCGCGCCGCCGGTCACCGGTCCACCGCCACGGCGGAGTCCGCGACCAGCCGGCCGTCGCGCAGCAGCACCCGCCGGGGCAGCGCGTCGGCGATCTCCCGGTCGTGCGTGATGATCACCACGGTGGCGCCCTCGGCGTTCAGCTCGCGCAGCAGCCGCATCACCCCCGCGCCGGACACCGAGTCCAGGGCGCCGGTCGGCTCGTCCGCGAGCAGCAGCGCGGGGGCGCCCGAGACCGCCCGCGCGATGGCGACACGCTGCCGCTCGCCGCCGGACAGCTCGTGCGGCCGGTGGCCGAGGCGGTGCCCGAGACCGACGCGTTCGAGCGCCGCCGCCGCACGCCGCCGGCGCTCCGCGACCCGGAGCCCGGAGTAGAGCAGCCCGTCGGCCACGTTGTCCACGGCCGCCGTACCGGGGGCGAGGTGGAAGTGCTGGAAGACGAAGCCGATGTGGCGCGCCCGCAGCGCGGAGAGCTGCGCGTCCGGGAGCCGGCCGACCTCGTGTCCCGCGATCCGCAGCCGGCCGGCCGTCAGCCGGTCCAGGGTGCCGAGCACGTGCAGCATGGTCGACTTGCCGGAGCCGGAGGGCCCCACGACGGCGACGAGCTCCCCGGCGTCGACGCTCAGGTTCACGCGGTCGAGCGCGGTGACGCCGCCCGCGTACGTCTTGGTCGCGTCGGTCAGTTCGATCACGCCGGCATCCCCACCGTCATGCCCTCGGTGATGCCGTCGCCGGAGATCTCCACCCGGCCGTCACTGAACAGGCCGGCATCGACGGGCACGTAGCGTGTCGTCTCCCCCTCGACCACCTCGACGCCGAACCCGCCGTCGGCCAGCGCCAGCAGCGCGGCCACCGGCACGGTGAGCACGTCCTCGCGCTCGCCCGCGGTGAACTCGACGTGGACGGCCGCGCGGGCCCAGTCGGCCGCCGCCTCCTGGGCCTCGTCGCCGTCCAGCCCGACCACGGCCTCGATCACCGTACGCATGTCCTGGCCGTCCTCACCGGCCCTGATCTCCATGGTGACGGCCGTGACGGTCCCCGGCTGCACGCTGTCGTCCGGCAGCCGGACACCGACCTCGACGCCCTCCGCTACCAGGCGCTGGTCCGACACGTCCAGCTCGACGGTGACGGCCCGTCCGGTACCGGTGACGGCCAGCACCGCCGCGTCGGGCGTCACCGGGTCGCCCGTGGCCGCCTCCAGGCTGTCCACCCGCACCGGCCCGGACAGGAAGGCCACCCGGCCCAGCTCCAGCGTGCCGGTCAGGGGCAGCCCGAGGTCCTCCTGCCACTCCCGTACGGCGACGGCCGTCGCGTCGGTGAACTCGTCGTCCACCGTGAAGCCGGTGTAGCCGAGTTCGTCGAGGTTCTCCTCCAGTTGCGCCACGTCGGGACCCGTCGTGCCCACCGCGAGGTCCCGGTAGGCGGGCGTGCCGCCGTACAGCAGGACCACCGGCCGTCCGTCCACCTCGAAGAGCGCCTCACCGCGGCCGATCTCCGCGTCGGCCGCCGGGAGCGCCGTGACCGTGCCGGCCAGCCGGCTGCCGACCGTCGTGGCCGGGCCGTGGCCGAGGAGGCCGTCCGCGGTGGTCACGTCGACCAGGGTCTGCCGGGTCACCTCGGCGGTCTCGGACGGCAGCGCGTCGGCCGCCGCCTCCGTGCCGCCGCCCCGGGCGCGGTCCAGGGCGAGGAAGACGCCGCCGGCGGCCACCAGGACGGCCGTGGCGAGGGCGATGCGGCGCCCGGCCCGTGCGCGCGTCACGCGTTCCCCCCGGAGGGTCCGACCTCGTCGCTGCGCTGGGCGCCGTCCGGCAGAAGCCGCTGGCACGCCTCGTCGGCCGCCGCGTAGTCCGGATCGGACATGACGGCGCCGTCGAGCGAGATCCCGCCGGACTGCGGGTCGGGGAAGTCGTCCACGCCGTTCTCCCGCATGCATTCCGCGAACTGCAGCATGTACTCCTGTGCCTCCGGCGGCGGTTCCTCGCCCGCCGGCCCGCTCACCGCCGGGTCGTACTCCCGGCACGCCTCCGTGGCCGCGTCCACGGTGCCCTGGTCGAGTCCCAGCGCGTCCGCGTCCACGTCGAGGCCGCCTCCGGGCTGCGGGTCCTCCACCTCGACCCCGTGTTCCCGCAGGCATTCCGCGAACCTCTGGGCCATCTCGTCCGGGTCCAGGTCCTCGGTCTCCGCCGAGCCGCCGCCCGTGCCACCGTTCTCGGCCGACGCCACCTCGACGCCGCTCCCGCCGCTGTCACAGCCCGTCAGGGCCAGTGCCCAGATCAGGGGCAGCACCGCCAGCGCCCCACGCCGTCCTGCGCGCATCGTCAGGTCTCCTTGTCCGTTCCGCTGCGCCCTGCTGGACGCCGCGGGACCGACGAAACCCGGCGGGGGGCTTCCACAGGGTTTCCATACGCGACGGAAACACCGGCCCGGCAACAATGTCCGCGACGGAACGCCACGCGGGAGAGAGACGGGGACACGGGGATGCGGGTGCTGGTGGTGGAGGACGATCCCCTGCTCGCGACGACGATCGCCCGCTGGCTGCGGCGCGAGGCACACGCCGTCGACATCGCCCACGACGGCGCCTCGGCCCTGGAGCGCGCCACGGTCAACGACTACGACGTGCTCGTCCTGGACCGCGACCTGCCCGTGGTGCACGGCGACGACGTCTGCCGGCGGCTCGTCGCCACCGGCGGCACCGCCCGCGTGCTCATGCTCACGGCCGCCGCCGAGGTCACCGACCGCGTGGCGGGCCTCGGCCTGGGCGCGGACGACTACCTCACCAAGCCGTTCGCCTTCCCCGAGCTCGCCGCCCGCATCGTCGCCCTGGGCCGCCGTACGCGCCCCGCCGTCCCGCCGGTGCTGCGCCGGGCCGGCATCACCCTGGACCAGGCGCGCCGCGAGGTGTTCCGCGACAGGCGCTACATACCGCTGTCGCGCAAGGAGTTCGCGGTCCTCGCCGAACTGATGCGCGCGGAGGGCGCCGCCGTGTCCACCGAACACCTGCTGGAGAAGGCATGGGACGAGCACGCCGACCCGTTCACCAGGGCCGTACGGCTCGCCGTCCTGAAGCTCCGCCGCAAACTGGGCGACCCGCCCGTGATCGAGACGGTGATCGGCGTCGGGTACCGCATCCCGTGAGGGGGCCGCGCCGCATGGGGCTGACCACCCGGTTCACCCTGATCTACGGCGGCCTGTTCCTCGCGGCGGGGGTGGTGCTCCTCGGCATCACGTACGTCCTGGTGGACCACCGGCTGGACGTTGACCTGTCGGCCGCACCCGACACGGCCGGCGGCACACCCACCGGCCCCGCCGCCAGGGACGCCGTCACCGAGGACGGCACCGTGCTCCACGGCGACGCCGCGGACGAGTGGCTGCGGGGGCAGCGGACGCGGCTGAACGACAACGCCACCCGCACCGTGCTCGTCCAGGGCGGCCTGGCGCTGCTGGCGGTCACCGGCGCGGCCGCCGTCTGCGGCCGGCTGGTCGCCGGCCGGGTCCTCGCACCCCTGCACCGGGTCACCGAGACCGCCCTGCGCATCGCGGACGCCCCGGCCGCGGGCCGGGGACTGCACGAACGGATCGCGCTGCGCGGCCCGGACGACGAGGTGAAGGACCTCGCGCACGCCTTCAACACGATGGTCGAACGCCTCGACCGCTCCTTCGACGGCCAGCGCCGCTTCGTCGCCAACGCCTCGCACGAACTGCGCACCCCGCTCACGCTGGGCCGCGCCCTCGTCGAGCTGGCCGTCAGCGAGGAGGACGCCTCCGCCGACACGCGGCGGCTCGGCGGCCAACTGCTCGAACTCAACGCGTCGCACGAGCGGCTGATCAGCGGCCTTCTGCTGCTCGCGGGCTCCGAACAGGAGATACCGGACCGGCGGCCCGTCGACCTGGCCGACATCGCGGCCCACGTCGCGGAACTGCACGCACCCGAGGCGGACCGCGCCGGGATCGCCCTGCACGAGGCGTCGTCCCCGGCCCCCACGACGGGCGACGCGCTGCTTCTGGAGCGGCTGGTGCACAACCTGGTGGAGAACGGCCTGCGCCACAACACGGGAGCGGGCGGCTGGGTGCGGATCACCGCCCGCACGCGGGACGACGGACGGGCCGAGGTGACGGTGTCCAACAGCGGCCCGGTCGTCCCGCCCGGCGAGGTGCCGACGCTCTTCGAACCGTTCCGCAGGTTCGGCGCCGAACGCCTGGTGGGTGCCCGGGGCGCCGGTCTCGGCCTGTCGATCGTCCGCTCGACCGCCCTCGTCCACGGCGGGGAGGTCACCGCGACGGCCCGGCAGGACGGCGGCCTCGTCGTGACCGTCGTCCTGCCGGGCGACCCGTCCTGCTAGGACCCGTCGGACAGACCCTGGACCTCCTCGACCTGCCAGCCGTACCGCAGACCGCCGAGCAGCTCGACGACACCGCGGCCCGCGCCGTCCGTACGTCCGGTGTCGCGCGCGAGGAACGCCTCGGCGACGAAGCCGTCGTCCAGCGTCATCGTGCCGTCCACGGACTTCTGCGGGATGTCGTGGAAGTTGCAGACCCGGCGGCCGTCCACGGACGTCGAGCCGCCGTACAGGTAGAACGGGTTGGCGCGGTCGAAGTTGTCGACCCGGCTCGGCATCCCGCTCCCGGCCCCGAGCCACCGGGCGACCTGTATCCAGCGCAGCGCGTCCCCACCGCCGGAACCGCCCGGCAGGTACTCGGCGTAGACCCCGCCGCCGAACGACGTCTGCGGGAACTCGTCCGTCGGACCGGTCGCGAACACACTGTGGCACTGGACGCTGAACGCCGCCCCTCTCGGAAGCCCACCGAGGTAACGGAACGCGTAGTGCTCGCCGAACCCGGCTTCGAGCGTGCTCTCGAACGCGAGGTCCGGATCGGACGGCGCCTCGATGTACACGGGATCGGGAGCCGACAGCCCGACGCTGTACCGCCGCCCGCCGAAGTCGAACTCTGCCGCCGTGACATTCCCGCCGAGGGTGGTCGCGAACGACTTCCCGGGCGTGACAGGCCAGCCGGTGGGCTGGGCGGGCCGGTAATCGAGGACGAGCCCCCCGCCACCTCCTCGCGTCGACACGTCGGCCGCGACCGCACGGCCGGCCATCACCCCGGACACTCCGACGCCCGCCCCCACGGCGAGCACGGACCTGCGGGACAAGGGAGAACGCTGCATGACAAGCCCTCCGGAACTCCTGCGGACCACAGCGGCCCGCACCCCCCGAGTCCACCCGAGCGGACGCTTCGCCGGCGTAAACACCGGCGCGCGGAAGCCCTCACCGGGTGCGCCGGTGGGGGCTCCCGCGCCGGTCAGCCGAGCCTGCGGATCGGCGAGCCCGCGAGGAACGCCTCGATGTCCTCGACGGCGTCGCCGTAGTAGCGGCGGTAGTTGCCCTCGGTGACATAGCCGAGGTGCGGGGTCGCCAGCAGGCAGGGAGTCGAGCGCAGCGGATGGTCCGCGGGCAGGGGCTCGGTCTCGAACACGTCGAGGCCGGCGCCGGCGATGGCGCCCCGCTCCAGCACGTCGATCAGCGCCTCCTGGTCGACGATGGCGGCCCGGGAGGTGTTCACCAGATAGGCGGTCGGCTTGAGCCAGGCCAGCTCCCTGGCACCGAGCAGCCCGCGGGTCCGGTCGCTCAGCGCCAGGTGGACGGAGACCACGTCGCTCGTGCTCAGCAGCTCCTCCAGGGACGCGGCCAGTGCCACCCCGGCCGCGTCGGTCCGTTCCCGGGTGAGGTTCCGGCTCCAGGCCACCACCTCCATGCCGAAGGCGAGGCCGACCCGGGCCATCCGGCTGCCGACCTTTCCGAGCCCGAGCAGCCCGAGGCGGCGGCCGTGCAGGTCCGCGCCGAGGGTGCTCTGCCAGGGGCCGCCGCCGCGCAGCGCGGTGTTCTCGGCGACCACGCCACGGGCCAGGCCGAGGATCAGCGCCCAGGCCAGCTCGACCGGCGGCGTCGGCGAGCTGGCCGTGCCGCAGACCGTCACGCCGTACCGTTCGGCCGCGGCGAGGTCGATCACCGAGTTCCGCGTCCCCGTGGCGACCAGCAGCCTGAGCCGTGGCAGCCGGGCGAGCAGCGACGCCGGGAAGGGCACGCGCTCGCGCAGCGTGACGACGATGTCGAACCCGGCGAGCGCCTCCGCCAGCTCGTCCTCGGTGCCGATGTGCTCGGTGAAGCCGACCACTTCGACCCGGTCCGAGAGGGACGACCAGTCGGCCATGGCCGTCGCCACCCCCTGGAGGTCGTCCAGTACGGCGCAGCGCGATCGCGTACCGCTCACAGCGTCTCGCCGGCCCGCGGTGCGCCGAGCAGGGTGTCGAGCGCCGGATCGTCCAGCGGATCCGCCCCGGTCAGCAGCGGCTCCGCCCGCCGCGCGAGCAGACTCAGCAGGCCGCGGCGTCCCGTCAGCGGCCGTGCGGGGCCGGTGAATCCGCCCTCGGCCAGCGCCGTCGTCGTCACCGCGTCGGCCGCCGCGAGCCGCGCGCGCCGGGCATCGACGGAGCGTGCGGCCGCCGGCCCCGCGACGCCCGTCGTCTGCGTGCCCGCCAGGCCGATGGCCATCAGCGCCGTGTGCGGCGCCGGCCGCCGCGCCGCGATGGCCGCGAGCCCGGCGGCGAAGCCGGGGAGACGGTCCACACCCACCTCCAGCCGTGCCGCGAGCCGCGAGGTGACGGCGAGCGCCACCGCCACCGCCCGCGCGGCGTCCGGGCCGGAGAGGTCCTCCGCGGTGCAGGGCGCCACCGCCGCGGCCACGGCGGGCCGGTACCCGGACAGGACGAGCTTCTCGGCGACGGCCCCGGCGCGCTCCCGCTCGTCGTCGGCGACGACGTCCCGCCGGAGGCGGACGCCCTCCGCCAGGAGCCCGCGCACCGCTTCGGCGTTCCGGTGGCCGGCGGGCAGTGTCGCCACGTCGGCCAGGAGGTCGGCGAGCGCGTGTTCCTCCCCCGCCCCGTCCATGGCGGGCACCTCCGACGGCGCGCCGTCCGCCCCGGCACCCGCCACGGCGTCGGGTTCGGCCGCCGCCAGCAGCCCGCGCAGGAAGCCGGGACCTTCGCGCCGCGTCGCCGCGTCGAGCGCGTCCGCGCCCCCGGCGCGCACCCGGTCGACGAGCCCCCGGGCCTTGGTCTTCAGCTCCTCGTCCGTGAGCGGCCGCGCCAGACTGCCCCGCGCGTGCGTCACCTCGTGGGTGAGCACGCCGCCGTCGGCGAGCGTGACCGTGATCCCGGCCGCGTCCCGCCCGCACTCCTCCGTCGGCGCGAAGTCCACGAGCGCACGCAGCCGCCGCGCCGGTTCGGACACCACGAACGCGTCGGAGTACGCCGCGAGGTCCACCCTCGGCCGCAGCAGCCCCGCCGCCACGCCGTGGGCGGTGGAGAACCGGGCCTGGAGCCCGTCCACCGGCTGCACGTTCCCCGTCAGCTCCGGGACGAGCGGGTGGCAGACCAGCCGGATCGCCCGCACCGCGTCCGGCCCGCCCCGCCCGGCCAGCTCCGCGTGCAGCGCCTCCGCGGCCTCGATCGCCGGATGCGTGACGATCCCGCACGGATAGGGCTTGAACGTGTTGTGCAGCAGCTCCCAGCGCCGCCCCACGTCACTCAGCAGCGCCTCCGGGTCGAACTTCCCCCGCGCGAGCCGCCCGACCAGCCCGTCGGGGCCGGTGAGGGAGTCGCCGGGTCCCGTGCCGCCGGACCCGGCGGCCACGTCCCACGCCGCCCGCAGTCCGTTGACCGCCGCCTTGCCCGGGTGGAAGGGCTTGGTCATCGAGCCGAAGCCCTCCCGGTTGCCGAGCCCGCCCTCGACCGCCCACTCCAGCGCGACACGGAGGTCCTCCGCCCCGAGGTTCAGCAGCAGCCCGGCGGTGACCGCCGCACCCACCGCGCCGCAGGTGCCGGTGATGTGCCAGCCGGCGTCGTAGTGCTCGGGCGAGATCGCCACCCCGAGACGCAGTTGCGCCTCCACGCCCCAGGCGAAGGCCGCGAGCACCTCGTCGGCGTCCGCGTCGCCCGCCTTCTCCGACAGGCCGGCCAGCCCGACCAGCGCGCCGAGACCCACCGCCCCCGGGTGGATGACCGTGGACAGGTGCGTGTCGTCGTAGTCGTCCAGGTGTGCCGCGGTGCCCGTCAGGAGCGCGGCGTCCAGCGGCTTGAGCCGTTCCGTACGCCCCGGCGACGGGGTGTCGCCCGCGCCGAACCCGGCCGCCGTCGCGGCGACGACATCCGTCGCCGGCTCGCGCGCGGCGCCGACGGTCGTCGCGAGCACGTTGTAGAGGGTGCGTCGTGCGGCCTCCCTGACGTCGTCGGGCAGGGGCGATCCCCCGTGCGAGACGATGAGGTGGGCGAGCCGGCCGAGCGGGGTGGACATGGATCTCCTCAGAGGTGTGGTGCGTTGGCAGGTGTGCCGGGCGGACGAACGGTGCCCGGCGGTGGAGAGGTCACAGACCGACGAGCGGTGTCATCGTCAGGAGGCCGATGACGAGGACGGTCACGCCGATGAGGTCGAAGACGAGCCCGCTGCGGATCATCCGCGTCATGGGCACCATCCCCGAGCCGTAGACGATGGCGTTCGGCGGCGTGGACACCGGCAGCATGAAGCCGTACCCGGCGGCGGCCGTGGCGGCCAGGCCCGGGATCAGCGGGTTGACGTCCATCGCGACCGCGATCGGCACCACGATGGGCACCACGATCCCGGCGCTCGCGGTGTTGCTGGTGGTCTCGGAGATGAGCAGTCCGGCCACCGCCGCGAGAATCGTGATCGAGACCAGCGACGACACTCCCAGGTGGTCGGCGAGTGAGGTGCCCATGGTCTCGGCGAGGCCGGTCTCCGAGGACAGCGACCCCACCACCGTGCCCGCGCCGAACAGCAGGATGACACCCCAGTCGATCTTCACCGCCTCGTTCCACGTGAGCGTGGGCGCCCGCCGTGCGGAGCCGCCGGTGCTGCCGAGCGGCAGCAGGAACAGCAGTGTTGCCGCGACGATCGCCGCGACGCCCTCGGTCAGGTGCTCGTGCATCCACGTGACGGCCTCGTGGTCGTCGCCGAGGAACAGGCTGGATATGCCCGGCAGCGTCCATCCCACGACGGCGACGGCGAACGCGACGCACGTGTTGGCCTCGCCCCGGGAGAACGCCCCGAGTTCGGCGCGCTGCCCGGCCACGTACGCCTCGGCGCCGCTCAGTTCGCGGACCTCGGGGCGGTTGAGCCGGAGCAGCACGAGACACAGCGCGACGAACATCACCAGCACGACCGGGGCGAACACCAGCACCCACTCGACGAAGTTGACCGTCTTGCCGGTCTGCTCCTCGACGAGGTCGCGCCCGATGAGCTGGTGCGGGGCGCCGATGGGCGTGAGCAGGCCGCCGATGGAGCCGGCGTAGGCGATCATCAGCATCAGCGACGTGGACCACCGCGAGTGATGCAGGTCCTGCCCGCCCTTCTCGGTGTTGATCGTGCTGACCGCCCGCACGATGCCGATGCCGATCGGGAACAGCATGGCGACGGTGGCGGTGTTCGAGACGAACGCCGAGATGACGCACGCGATCGCGCCGAAGGCGATCACGGTGCGGACGGGGGAGCGGACCACTCCGCCCGTGGACAGCACGCGGAGCGCGATGCGTTTGTCGAGACCGTGCACGGTCATGGACCTGGCGATGACGAAGCCGCCCAGGAACGTGAAGATCGTGTCGTTGCCGAACGCCCCGAAGACGGTGTCCTCGTCGCTCACGCCCATGAGGACGCACAGGACGATGCCGAACAGCGCCGTGGCGGCCAGGGGTATGGCCTCGGTCACCCACCAGACGACCATCAGGCAGAGCACGGCGGCCAGCGCCCGCTGCTCCCACGCGAGGCCCCCGGTGACCAGGAGCATCAGGCCGAGGGCGAGAGGGCCGAGCCCCAGGCCGACGCGCCCCCGTACCGAGTCGAAACGTTCCTGGCTGTCCGGTTTGCCTGCGGCGCTCTTCGAGGCGGCCGCGCCGCTGCGGTCCGCGATCTTCATAGATCCTCCGTGTGCTGATCGAGCAGGTGCCCGTATTGCGTTACGGCGTTCTGTGATGCGGGCACCTTATGGCGTGTCGATCCCCCGGACAAGGGTGGTGACACCCGAAAGAATCCGGCCCTTAAACTGGCCACGTGACGGCACCGGAAGAGAACGCTGCGGAGTCGGCCGGCCGGCCATCCGGCGTTCAGTCGATCGATCGGGCGATCGCGATACTCACGGCCTTCTCCCGCGCCCGTCCCGTGCTCGGCATCAGCGAGCTGGCCCGGCACACCGATCTGGCCCGGGGGACCACGCACCGGCTGGTCAGCGCCCTGGCGGCGCACGGCATGCTCGCCCAGGTGCCCAACTCCACCACCTACTCGCTCGGCCCACGGCTCCTCGGCCTGGCCGACGCGGCCCGCGATCAGCTCTCGCTCGACGTGCAGGCACCCCCGATCATGAGCTGGCTGCGCGACCGTACGGGCGAGACCGTGGGCCTGCACATCCTCGACGCGCTCCCCAGCCGCCGCACGATCGCTCAGGTCGAATCGCTGCAGCCCCTCCGCCGTACGTACACCGACCTCGGCGCAGCGCTGCCGCCGCACCTCGGCTCACCCGGCAAGGTCCTGCTGGCGTACGCGCCGGGCAGCATCGCACAGGACGTACTCGCCGACCTGCGTCGTTCCGACCCCGGCGAGGCCGACGAAGTGGCATCGGCCCTCGACCGGGTGCGCCACGACGGCTACGCCATCTCGCTGGAGGAGCGGGTGAAGGGCGTGGTCGCACTCGCCGTCCCCGTACGCGACCACAAGGAGGCGGTCGTGGCGGCCCTGACCGTCTCCGTCCCCGCTGTCCGCGCAGGCCACGAAGAACTGGTCGCCATGGTGCCCACCGCACGCGAAGCAGCATCACGCCTCTCCCACCGCCTGGGCCACACCCCCGACAAGCCCACAACAGGGCCTTCCTGACACGCCCTCCACTCCCGAGGGCACCACGAAAGTCCCCCACCGACTCCGATCGGCAGGGGCCTCCGTATATCAATCGATTCGACCTGACACCTGAAACAGCCCATCAGCTGCGGACCTGGCAGGATCTGAACCCCTGACCCTTCGCTGCGAACCACGGGCGGGTCGGTGAGCGTCATGCATGGTCGCTGCGGTTGCGGTACTTCGCTGCTGTACCGAATCCGGCCTGGGCTAGCGCCGCGACAGAAGTCGCTCGTACAGCACGAGGAGAGGCGCTACGTAGCCGGACGCTTCGGACGGGGATGCTTGCCCGCTGCTTATCAGGACAACGCCTGCCGTCAAGGCAGTTGTGTACACGATGCCGGTCACTAACGGCGGGAGTGCGACCTGATGATCTTGTGCGCGCTGAGACATAATGCTCTCGGCACCTCTCAGTAGGAGCCTCGGCCACCCGCCCTCCGGTCAAGAGTCCGCGGGTGGCTTCAGCTTGTTCGCCGCCGCGCGGTCCTCGCGCAGCGTGCCGCGATTCTGCCCCAGTACACCTCGAACTCGCAACTTCGAAGGCTGTCGCCCACTTCATCCTTAGAAAGCGCGTTACCTGTCGACAGTCGAGGCGCTAAGCCTTGGAATTCAAGGTGCGCAGGGCGGCATCACGGTCGGTGGAGCGGCTTCGGCCGGTGTCCTGTCCGACCGGGAGCGAGCATGGTCAGGGGCCGTACGCTGGTTCAGCGGAACGGCGTCGGGGTGGGTGATGCGTGGCTCGGTGGCGGTGCCTCCGGTGTCGGTGACCGCGATCGTCAGGGTGTCCGGGGTGCGGGTGACGGTCAGGCGGAAGGTCGTCTTGCCGCTGTCGGTGTGCGTGATGGCGTTCGTGGCCAGCTCGGTGGCGGTCAGTGCAGCGTCGTCTGCCCAGGGGTGCGGTCGAGGATCTGGCGGACGAAGCGGGCGGGTGCGGTTGCGTACTTCGGGGCTTCGGGATGGTCGACTGCCCGCACTCGTGCTTACAAGTTGCTTTCTGTCAGTGGGTGGCTATGCACAGGATGGCGGTGCTAGACGAGTCGGACGCCGTCGTGGGCGCGGACGGCCGGTGGGGTGGTGGCGTTCATGGCGTCCAGGACGCGGACGGCGTACGCCTCGTCGGCCAGGTCGGCGACTTCCTTGCGGGTGACCCACCGCAGGGCCCTGGTCTCACTGCCGGTCGTCGGAGTTCCGTCCATCGCCTCGCAGCGGAAGACCAAGGCGATGATCAGCGCGTTCATGTTCTTGTAGACGCCGGTCAGTGTGGCCGGCTGTGCGATCTTGATGCCGGTCTCTTCGAGGACTTCCCGCGCGAGTGCGTCGGGGATCGTCTCGCCCGGTTCGAGGACTCCGCCTGGCGGCTCCCAGTGCCCGTTGTCCCAGCGCTGGATGAGCAGCGCACGGCCCTGGTCGTCGATGATGACTCCGGCGACGCTCACGGAGTGGGGGCGTTCGGTGCTCACTGTCCTCGCCTCTCACGGGTGTCGGGGTTTCCCACCGTAGCCAGATGTCTAAGGGAGTAACCGGGCTTAGGTGCGCTGGGCTCCACCAGCGACCGCGCGGTCTTCCGCCAGATCGCGGATCAGATTCGCGAGGCGATCAGCAAGGGGCGCTTCAAAGAGGGGGCCAAGCTGCCGTCCGAGTCCGAGTTGGTCGAGCACTACGGCGTCTCCCGGATGACCGTCCGCAGCGCTCTCAGCGTGCTCCAAGGAGAGGGTCTGGTGCACTCCGAGCATGGCAGGGGCGTCTTCGTCCGGCCCCGGCCTCCCGTACGACGGCTGGCGTCGGACAGGTTCGCCCGGCACCGGGAGCAGGGGAAGTCCGCCTTCACCGTGGAGGCCGAAGCAGCGGGGAGCCGCCCGGAGGTGGACAGCCTGGAGGTGAAGGAAGAGCGGCCCACACAGGACGTCGCCGCCCGGCTCGGCGGGCCTCGCCGGGTGCTCGTCCGGCGACGCCGGTACCTGCTGGACGGCCGGCCCGTCGAGTTCGCCACCTCCTACCTCCCCCTCGACATCGCCCGGAACACCCCCATCGCCGAACCCAACCCCGGCCCCGGCGGCATCTACGCCAGGCTGGAAGAACTCGGCCACCACCTGGACCACGTCGATGAAGAGATCCGCGCCCGCATGCCCACCCCGGGGGAGGCGAAGACGCTCCGGCTGGCCTCCGGGGTACCCGTGATCCACCTGATCAGGACCGCGTTCGACACCGAACGACGCGCGGTCGAGATCTGCGACACGATCATGGCCGCCGACGCGTACCTGCTCGCCTACCGGCTTCCGGCGACATAGTGGCCCCCGGACACGCGGAAGCCCCCGCCGATCGAGATCGGCAGGGGCTTCCGTCTGTCCGTTCCACCTGGTACTGGGAACGGCCCTTCAGCTGTGGACCTGAGGGGATTTGAACCCCTGACCCCCTCGTTGCGAACGAGATGCGCTACCAGGCTGCGCTACAGGCCCTTGCTGCGCTGAAACTGTAGCACTCCGGTGGGGCGGGGCCGAAATCGGCTATTCGCCGGCCGCCCTGCGGACGTCGTCGTCCGCGTACTGGTCGAACAGGGGGGTCCGCTGCGGGCCGGGGGGCAGTGGCTGCTGCGGCTGGGGGGCCGGTGTCCCGGCCGTCGTCGAGCGGGCCGCGCTCCAGGTGCCGGGGCCGTCGAGATCCACCCCGCGTGCCGTGCGCGGCGCGACCGGGGCGTTCACGTACGTCGGGAGCGGTACGGGCGCCGGGTCCCACGTCTCCGGGTCGTCGCCCTGCTCCGGGGCCGTCTGGCGCTGCTGGTCCACCCACTCCGCGTGGTCCATCTGCTCCACCACGGCCTTCGACGGCTTCTCCGGCCGGGCCGCCGCGCTCGCCTGCGTCCGCTGCCGCAGCCGCCGCGCGGCCTCCTCGGCCCTGCGGCGGTCCACGGCGACGGCGTACCGGCGGCGCTCCTGCCTGCGGACGTGCACGACGTACGCGGCCAGCAGCACGGCCGGGACGGCCGGTACCCACAGGTGACCGCCGCCCGTCGAGAGCGCGAAGATCCCGCCCAGCGTGAACGCGACGAACAGCACCATCGTCGTACGCCGGCGGCGCGCGAGGACGGTGGCGCGCGCCGCCGCCGGAGCCGACGCGGCGGGCTCCGGGGCCTCCGCCACGGGCTCGGCGAACGACCGCAGGTCGGCGGACGGGCCGGCCGGGGGCACGGCGGTGTCCGGGCCGTCGCCCGGTACGTCGTCGGTGCCGGCCGTGGCGGTCGCCCCGGTCGCCGGCGCGCGTCTGCGCGTCAGCAGCCGGATGGCGGTGCTGAAGCGTTCCGTCGGCCGGGCTTCGTTCAGCTCGTCCTGCCGGCGGAGCCACATCGGCACCAGGTACGCGGCCCAGGCCCCGACGATCACTGCGAAGATGAGGCCACTGCTGCTCACGGACACACCGTAGAGGGGTTGCGTCCGGTCCATCTGCCAAATGGGACGGTGTGTCGCACGATCAGGCCGTCATCTCGGTTGTTCCATCGGATTGTTATCAAGGGTGTCGGTGCCGTGTTCCTCTTGATTCGAACACGCGTTTTATTTCTGGGAGGCGCCACGGCTCTCCCGCCAGGACGCGAGCAATCCGTCCGGCACGTCCTCGGCCGTCAGGGCGAAGACCAGGTGGTCGCGCCACGCTCCGTCGATGTGCAGATAGCGCGGCCGTACGCCCTCGGGGCGGAATCCGAGTTTCTCCACGACGCGGCGGCTCGGCCCGTTCTCCGGGCGAATGCAGATTTCCACGCGGTGCAGCCCGAGGGCGCGGAAACAGTGGTCCGTCGCCAGTGCCACGGCGGTCGGCATCACGCCGCGCCCGGCGACCTCACGGTCCACCCAATACCCGATGTTCCCGGAGCACATGGACCCCCACGTGATCCCGGCGACCGTCAACTGCCCGACGAGCCGCCCCTCATACGTCACGACGAACGGCATCATCCGGCCCGCCTGCGCCTCCGCCCGCAGGTGCCGCACCATCTGCCGGAACGTCGGCCTGCGGGGCTGGAGATGCCCCGGCGGCGGGGGCGGGATCGTCGCCTCCCAGGGGCGGAGCCAGTCGCGGTTGCGCTGGTTCACCTCGCGCCAGGCGTGCCGGTCGCGCTGCCGGATCGGGCGGAGGCCGACCGGCCCCTCGGCCAGCTCGACGGGCCAGTAGTACGCGTTCACGGCTGCGGCCGGTGGTCGCCGCCGCGGAGCTGGTCGACGGCGTGCCGCAGCAGGGGCGCCAGCACCGCGAGGCCGTCGCGGACGCCGCCCGTGGAGCCGGGCAGGTTCACGATGAGGGTGCGCCCCGCCACGCCCGCGACGCCCCGGGACAGCGCCGCCGTCGGGACCTTGGCGACGCCGGCCGCGCGGATGGCCTCCGCGATGCCGGGCACCTCGCGGTCGATGACGGCCCGCGTCATCTCGGGCGTGCGGTCGGTGGGGGAGATGCCGGTGCCGCCGGTGGTGAGGACGATGTCGTAGCCGTCGGCGACGGCGGCGCGCAGGGCCTCGGCGACCGGCTCGCCGTCCGGGACGACGCGCGGCCCGTCGACCGCGAAGCCGAGCCCCGCGAGGGCCTCGGTGATCAGCGGACCGCCGGTGTCCGCGTAGACGCCGGCCGAGGCGCGGTTCGACGCGGTGACGGCGAGCGCGCGGTACCCGGCGGTCATGCGCCCCGGCTCCACGGCCCTGACTTGCCGCCGGTCTTCTCCTCGACCCGGATGTCCGAGATGACGGCCGCCTTGTCGACCGCCTTCACCATGTCCACGACGGTCAGGGCCGCGACACTCACCGCCGTCAGCGCCTCCATCTCGACGCCCGTCCGCCCCGACGTGCGGACGGTGGCGGTGATCTCCACCGCGTCGTCCGCCACCGCGAGGTCGACCGTGACGCCTGAGACCGGCAGCGGGTGGCACAGGGGTACGAGGTCGGGGGTGCGCTTCGCCCCCATGATCCCGGCGATCCGCGCGGTCGCCAGCGCGTCGCCCTTCGGCACGCCCTCGCCGCGCAGCAGCGCGACCACATCGGGCGACACCAGCACCCGGCCGGTGGCACGGGCCGCGCGGTCCGTGACGTCCTTGCCGGTCACGTCCACCATCCGCGCGGCCCCCGCGCTGTCGAGGTGGGTGAGATGAGGGGTGCTCATGAGCAGTAACCGTACCCCTCGCTCAGACCAGTGACAGCACCGTCAGCTCCGCCCCGGGAGCCACGTCCGTCACGTCCTCGGGGATCTCGACGAGCGCGTCGGCCCGTGCGAGGGAGGCGATGAGGTGCGACGACGGACCCCCCACCGGGCGGACGGTCCCGAGCCGCTCGCCGGGCGCGGCCGGAGTGAGCGAGGCGCGCAGGAACTGCCGGCGCCCGGGCGGCGACGCCAGCGGCCCGTCCGCGACGAGCCGGGCCGTCGTACGGGACCGGTGCAGTGTGCCGGCCGGGTACCCGGCCATCGCGCGCAGCGCCGGACGGACGAACAGCTCGAACGATACGTAGGCGCTCACCGGGTTCCCGGGGAGGGCGAACAGCGGCGTGCGGTCCGGGCCGAGCAGCCCGAAGCCCTGCGGTTTGCCCGGCTGCATGGCGAGCCGCCGGAAGCCGACCGCGCCGGTCAGCGCCTCCTTCACGACGTCGTACGCCCCGACGCTGACGCCGCCGCTCGTGACGACGGCGTCGGCGCGCGCCAGTTGGTCCTCCAGGGCGGCGCGCAGCGACAGCGGGTCGTCGGCGACGGCGCGTGCCCGGTGGGCGACGGCGCCGGCGTCGCGCGCGGCGGCGGTGAGGAGGTAGCTGTTCGAGTCGTGGATGCGCCCGGGGGCAGCGGCGTGCCCGGGGCGACCAGCTCGCTGCCGGTGGACAGGACGACGACGCGCGGGCGCGGCCGTACGGTGACGGTGGCGTGTCCCGTGGCGGCCAGCAGGCCGAGCTGCGGGGGGCCGAGGACGGTGCCGGCCGCGAGCGCGACCGTGCCGGCCGCCGCGTCGCTGCCGCGCCGTCTGATGTGCCGGCCGGCCGGGGCGGGGCGGTACACGCGCACCTCGCCGGTCGCCGCCGGCGTCATGGCGTCGGCGCGGCCGCCGCCGAGGCCGCCGTCGGTCCACTCGACGGGGACGACCGTCTGCGCGCCGGGCGGCAGCGGTGCCCCGGTCATGATGCGGGCCGCCTGCCCCGGGCCGACGGCCGGCGGATCGCCGCGCCCGGCGGCGATGTCGCCTATGACGGTCAGGACGGCGGGGAACTCGTCGCCGGCGCCCTCGACGTCGGCCGTGCGCACCGCGTACCCGTCCATCGAGCTGTTGTCGAACGGGGGCAGCGGCGCGGGCACGAGCACGTCGTCGGTGAGCACGCAGCCGTCGGCGTCGAGGAGGGGCAGCTCGATCGGGTCCAGGGGGCGTACGGTTCCCAGGATGTCGGCGAGGTGCTCCTCGACGGTCCACAGGTCAGTCAAGGCCGGGCATCTCCTCGGCGACGTAGGTCTTCAGCCAGGAACGGAAGCCGGGGCCGAGGTCGGGCCGCTCGCACGCGAGCCGGACGATGGCCCGCAGGTAGTCGGAGCGGTCGCCGGTGTCGTAGCGGCGGCCCTTGAAGACGACGCCGTGGACGGGGCCGCCGAGGGCGGAGTCGCCGGTCATGGTCTGGAGGGCGTCGGTGAGCTGGAGTTCGCCGCCGCGCCCGGGCGGGGTCTTGGCGAGGACCTCGAAGACGCCGGGGTGCAGGACGTAGCGGCCGATGACGGCGAGGTTGCTGGGGGCGTCGGCCGGGTCGGGCTTCTCGACGAGCCCGGTCACGCGCATCACGCGGTCGGAGACGGGTTCGACGACGGCGCAGCCGTACAGGTGGATCGACGCCGGGTCGACCTCCATGAGGGCGATGACGCTGCCGCCGTGCTCGGCCTGGCAGTCGAGCATGAGGGTGAGGAGCGGGTCGCGCGGGTCGATGAGGTCGTCACCGAGGAGGACGGCGAACGGCTGGTCGCCGACGTGCGGGGCGGCGCACTGGATGGCGTGCCCGAGGCCCTTGGGGTCGCCCTGGCGCACGTAGTGCATGGTGGCGAGGGTGGTGGACGCCTGGACGCGGGAGAGGCGTTCGTCGTCGCCCTTGCGGCGGAGGGCGTCCTCCAGTTCGTAGTTGCGGTCGAAGTGGTCCTCGAGCGGTCGCTTGTTGCGCCCGGTGATCATGAGCACGTCCGTCAGCCCGGCCGCCGTGGCCTCCTCGACCACGTACTGGATCGCCGGCTGGTCGACGACCGGCAGCATTTCCTTGGGTGTGGCCTTTGTTGCGGGAAGGAACCGTGTGCCGAGCCCGGCGGCGGGAATGACAGCCTTGCTGATCCGGGGGCGTGGTGACGTCATGCCGGTCACTTTATCCATCTAGTGTGCGAGGACCGAGTACTTTGCGGATGAGCGTCATGTTATGAGCCGGTTTGGGCCTGATCTGATTGCGTGTGACGTGTGATGCCTGTGGAGGGAGCGGGTGGGGTTCGTGGATGACGGGGAGCGCCGGGGCGGCGCGGAGGTCCGGGACGACGGCGCGGCGGTCCGTAAACGGGAGATCAGGCGGGACCTGCTGGCGGTCCGCGCCGCGATGGCCGGCGACGAGCTGGCCCACGCCGCCCGCGACCTGGCCGGCCGTGTGCTCGGGCTGCCCGAGGTCGCCGGGGCGGCCACGGTGGCCGCGTACGTGTCGGTGGGGAGCGAGCCGGGGACCCTCGGGCTGCTCGACGCGCTGCGGGAGAGGGGCGTCCGTGTCCTGCTGCCCGTCCTGCTGCCCGACGACGACCTCGACTGGGCGGAGTACGAGGGCCGCGAGCGGCTCGCCGAGGCCGAGCACGCGGGCCGGATCCGGTTGCTCCAACCGGGTGGTGAACGTCTCGGACCCGACGCCGTGACGACGGCGGACGTCGTCCTGCTGCCCGGCCTCGCCGTCGACCGGCGGGGGGTGCGGATGGGGCGCGGCGGCGGGAGTTACGACCGCGCGCTCGCCCGTGTCGCCGGCGCGGACCGGCGGCCGGCGCTCGTCGCCCTCGTCTACGGCCACGAACTCGTCGACGATCTCCCGCGCGAGCCGCACGACCGGCTCGTGCACGCGGCCGTCACCCCCGAGGAGGTGCGCCGCTTCGGGGGCGCGGAGCGCTGAGCCGCCCCGCGCCCGGTGGCGGTGGGGCCGTCACTCCTCCCCGCCGCCGCCTCCGCTCCCGCCCGGGGTGAACGTCAGGGTGTTCTCGGAGCGCTCCCGCACCGCGTCCTGGCTGAACGCCCACGGCAGGTACTCGCCGCGCGCCCACAGCTCCGTCTGGTCGGTGTAGTTGGCGTGGTAGGCATGGCCGGAGGCGCCCGTGAGGTTGATCCACAGCGACTCGTCGAAGTCGTCCAGGTTCACGATCATCCGCATGGACGGCACCCAGGTGATGTCGTAGCCGCCGGCCGCGTTCCAGCCGCTGGCGTCCACGGCGTCGGTGCCGCCGGAGAGGTTCCACGGGCCGCGGTTCAGCAGCCACTGGACCGGCCCGGGACCCTCCGTGCCGAGGGTCTGGTTGTTGAGCATCAGGCGGTGCAGGCGGCCCCAGCTCCAGGTGTCGATGTCCTTGCCCAGTTCGGCGGTCAGCTCCCAGCGGGCGTCGCGCAGGGCACGCGCCAGGACCTCGTCGCGGTTCGTCGCGGCGGGCTGGTCGGCGTCCTCGGCGGCGGTCCACCATTCGTTGTCCGGGTCCTCGAGCAGGCCGCTCACCACCTGGAACCACCGGTCGCCGCCGTCCGGCTGCGCCGTCTCCGGCGACCGTTCACCGCACTCGACGACGAGCTGCGGACCCTGCCCGGTCAGGTCGTCGATGGGCTGCGACTCGTCCGCGGGCGGCACGCGCAGGCACTCGTCCTCGACGCGCAGCTCCTTCGGCAGCTTCTCGCCGAACGCGAGGCGCAGTAGGTTGCGCCAGACGGCGTTGTAGTAGGCGGCGCCGGGGGAGTCGGCGTCCTGGCTGTAGTCCCAGTCGCGCAGCAGGTCCTGCGCCTCGCGGACGTAGGGGTCCGTGATCTCGATGTCGAGGAGGTAGGGGACCAGCTCCGCGGCCATGCTGTTGCTGTTGTCGAGCTGGATCTCCTGCATGTCGGTCGGGGAGACCTTGCCGCCGTCGGCGATCTTCTCCTCGATCAGGTCGGCGATGCGGTCGCTGCGGGTGCCGTAGCTCCAGTCCTCGGTGAGGAAGACGCCGTTCACGTCGTCGGCGGGGTCGATGACGGCCTGGTTGGCGGTGACGATGTAGCCGCGCTCGGGGTTCTCCTCCCAGGGGAGGTCCTCGGGGTCGACGAACTCGTCCGCCCAGTCGTAGGAGGAGTCCCAGCCCGGCGACGGGTAGCGGCCGTCACCCTTGCCGCGCACCGGGATGGCGCCGGGGGCCTGGTAGCCGATGTTGCCCTCGGTGTCGGCGTAGATGAGGTTCTGGGACGGGACGGCGAAGTCGCGGGCGGCGGCGCGGAACTCCTCGAAGTCGGCGGCCCGGTCCAGCGCGAACACGGCGTCCATGGTCTTGGAGGGGGTGAGCGCGGTCCACGAGAGGGAGACGGCGTAGCCCTCGCCGCGGTCGGGCGCGGCGGAGTCGACCGGGGCGGTCTCGCCGACGCCGGCCAGCTCGTCGAGGCGGTCGGAGACGATGGGGCCGTTCTCGGTGGACCTGACGGTGATCTCGCGGGACTCGCCGCCCGCCACCTTCAGCGTCTCCGTGCGGGTGGTGTAGGGGATCTCCTCGCCGTCGCGCAGGTAGTTCCCGTCGCTCAGCTTCTCCAGGCGCAGGTCGGTGACGTCGGCGCCGAGGTTCGTCAGGCCCCAGGCGATGTCCTGGTTGTGGCCGATGACCACACCGGGCATGCCGGAGAACGTGAACCCGGACACGTCGAACGGGCAGGCGTCGCTCAGCTCGGTGCAGTGCAGGCCCATCTGGTACCAGATGCCGGGCAGCGACGGCGCGAGGTGCGGGTCGTTCGCCAGCAGCGGGGCGCCGGTCGTGGTGTAGTCGCCCGAGATCACCCAGGAGTTGGAACCGATGCCGCTGCCCTCGGCGCCGAGGAGGCCGGGCAGTTCGCTCAGCGTCTGCGACAGCGCGCCCATCTGGGTCGACACGTCCTGGAAGGCGTCGTCGGCATCGCCGTAGCCGGTGTCACCCGTGCCGCCCGAGTAGGTGCCGGTGCCCGCGCCGTCCTGCTCGGAGGACGAGTAGGTCTCCGTGCTGTCGCCCGGCTCGGTGACGATCGGGGTGTGCTCGTCGTACGGGTAGTCCGGGTAGAGGTCCTCGATCTGCTCCTCGTCGAGGCGCTCGGTCATGAGGGCGCGGTCGATCTCGTCCTGCATGTTGCCGCGGAGGTCCCAGGCCATGGCCTTCAGCCAGGCGATCGAGTCCACGGGGGTCCACTCGGCGGGCTCGTAGTCGTTGAGGAAGCCGAGGGCCGCGTACTCGACCGACAGCTCGTCGCCGCTGTGGGTCGAGAGGTAGGCGTTGACCCCGTCGGAGTACGCCTGGAGGTACGCCTTCGTGTCGTCGGAGAGCTGCTCGTCCCACTCCTGCTGCGCGATGTCGTGCCAGCCGAGGGTCCGCAGGAACGCGTCGGTCTCCAGCTGGTCCTCGCCGAACATCTCCGACAGCCGCCCCGCGGTCATGTGCCGCCTGACGTCCATCTCGTAGAACCGGTCCTGCGCCTGGACGTAGCCCTGCGCGCGGAACAGGTCCTCCGACGTGCTCGCGTAGAGCTGGGGGATGCCGTTCGCGTCGCGCTCGACGGTGACCGGGGCGGTCAGGCCGTCGAGGGGGAGTTCTCCGGAGACCTGGGGGTAGGAGGCCCGTACGGTGCTGACCGTCCAGTACGTGCCGTACCCGAGACCTGCGATGAGCAGGACGACGAACGCGATCAGGATCAGACGACCGCGTCGCCTGGGCTTCTTGGCGGGCATTTCTGTCCTTCGCAGGGCAGCAGAGCGTTGGGAAGCAACCATAGACATACGGCCACTGAGGTGAGCCTACGGGGAGTCAGCCGCCCGTCCTGCCACGATCATATGATGGTAAATTCAGGGCATACGTTGCTTATTGCCCCACCTTCGGGCGTCCCGTGGTGACGGAGACCTCGTCGTTCGAGGAGAGGACGCGCCCCTGACTGTCGACCGCCTCAACGAGCTGCTGCTCGCCTCGGCCCTCGTCCTGCTCGTCGCGGTCGCCGCCGTGCGGCTCACCTCCAGGAGCGGGCTGCCCTCCCTGCTGCTCTACCTGGCGATCGGCATGGCTCTGGGCTCGGACGGCCTCGGGATCGAGTTCAGCGACGTCGCCCTCACCCAGGTGCTCGGTTACGCCGCGCTCGTCGTGATCCTCGCCGAGGGCGGCCTCGGCACCCGCTGGGGCGACGTGCGCCCGGCCCTGCCCGTGGCCGCCGTCCTCGCCACGGCCGGCGTCGGGATCAGCGTCGGCGTCACCGCGCTGGCCGCCCACTTCCTCGTGGGCCTCGGATGGCAGTCGGCGCTCGTCATGGGCGCGGTCGTCTCCTCCACGGACGCCGCGGCCGTCTTCTCCGTGCTGCGGCGCGTCCCCCTGCCGCGCCGCCTGTCCGGCGTCCTGGAGGCCGAGTCCGGGTGCAACGACGCCCCGGTCGTCATCCTCGTCGTCGGGTTCTCCCAGCTCGGTGACCACGGCGCCGGCCACGCCTGGTACGCCCTCCCCGCCGAGATGCTGCTCGAACTGGTCATCGGCCTCGCCGTCGGGCTGCTGGTCGGCCGCGCCGGGGCGTACCTGCTGCGCGCCGTCGCCCTGCCCGCGTCCGGGCTCTACCCGATCGCCGTGCTCGCCCTCGCCGTGCTGTCGTACGCGGGCGCGGCCCTGGTGCACGGCAGCGGCTTCCTCGCCGTGTACGTGGCGGCCGTCGTCCTCGGCAACGCGGGGCTGCCGCACCGGCCGGCCACCCGGGGGTTCGCCGACGCGGTGGCCTGGCTGGCGCAGATCGGCCTGTTCGTGCTCCTCGGGCTGCTCGTCGACCCGGCGACGCTGCTGGACGACCTCGGCCCCGCGCTGATCGTCGGCGGGGTCCTCACCGTGGTGGCGAGGCCCCTGTCCGTCGTGCTGTGCTCGCTGCCGTTCAGGCTGCCGTGGCGGGAACAGGCGCTCCTGTCCTGGGCCGGGCTGCGCGGCGCCGTGCCCATCGTGCTGGCCACCATCCCGATGGTCGCCGGTGTGCCCGACAGCGACCGGATCTTCAGCGTCGTCTTCGTCCTGGTCGTCGTCTTCACACTGCTCCAGGGACCCACGCTGCCCGGGTTCGCCCGGCGGCTGCGGCTCGGGGAGGGCGGGGAGACCGTGGACGTCGGCATCGAGTCGGCCCCGCTGGAGCGGCTGCGGGGGCACCTGCTCTCCGTGTCGATCCCCCGCGGCTCGCGGATGCACGGGGTGGAGGTGACCGAGCTGCGGCTGCCCCCGGAGGCGGCCGTCACGCTCGTGGTGCGCGACGGGCACAGCTTCGTGCCCGACCGCTCGACGGTGCTGCGGCGCGGGGACGAACTCCTCGTCGTCACCACGGACACCGTGCGCGACGCGGTGGAGCGGCGGCTCGTCGCCGTCGGGCGCGGCGGCAAGCTGGCGGGCTGGCTGGGGGAGCCGGACAGCCCGGCCCCGCCGCCGGGCCGTGAGTGACGCCGGGGGCGGCAGTGGACGCGGAGGGCCGGAATGTTGCACGATGGAGCGTGGTTAGCACTCCATGAGGACGAGTGCCAGGAGGATGAAGTGCCGACGTATCAGTATCAGTGCACCGCGTGCAACGAGGGTCTCGAAGTGGTGCAGAAGTTCACCGACGACGCCCTGACGGTGTGCCCCTCGTGCCAGGGGCGGCTGAAGAAGGTGTTCTCGGCCGTCGGCATCGTCTTCAAGGGCTCCGGCTTCTACCGCAACGACAGCCGTAACGCCACGTCGTCCAGCAGCCCGGCGTCCTCGTCGAAGCCGGAGAAGAAGGCGGACGGCGGTTCGTCCTCCGCGGCCTCGGGGAGCACGGCGTCCGCCTCCTCCTCGTCCTCGTCGGCGAGCACCTCCTCGTCCACGTCGGGCGCCGCGGCCTCCGCCGCATGAGCGAGTCCCGCGCGGACATCGGGGTCATCGGCGGGTCCGGGTTCTACTCGTTCCTCGACGATGTGACGGAGATCTCCGTCGACACGCCCTACGGCGCCCCCAGCGACTCGCTGTTCGTCGGCGAGCTGGCCGGGCGCCGGGTGGCGTTCCTGCCCCGGCACGGCCGGGGCCACCACCTGCCGCCCGCGCGGATCAACTACCGGGCCAACCTCTGGGCGCTCCGCTCCCTCGGCGTGCGCCAGGTCCTCGGACCGTGCGCGGTCGGCGGCCTGCGCGCCGAGTACGGCCCGGGCACCCTGCTCGTCCCCGACCAGCTCGTGGACCGCACGAAGAGCCGCGTCCAGACGTTCTACGACGGCGAGCCGCGCGCTGACGGGCAGCGGCCCGACGTCCTGCACCTGACCTTCGCCGACCCGTACTGCCCGGTCGGCCGTTCCGTGGCGCTGGCGACGGCGCGCGAGCGCGGCTGGGCGGCCGTGGACGGCGGCACGATGTGCGTGATCGAGGGGCCGCGCTTCTCGACGCGTGCCGAGTCCGTGTGGCACGCGGCCCAGGGCTGGTCGGTCGTCGGCATGACCGGGCACCCGGAGGCGGTCCTCGCCCGCGAGCTGGAGCTGTGCTACACGTCGCTGGCGCTCGTCACCGACCTGGACGCGGGCGCCGAGGTCGGCGAGGGCGTGTCCCACGCGGAGGTCCTCGAGGTCTTCGCACAGAACATCGGGCGTCTCCGTGACGTGCTGTTCGACGTCGTGGGGCGCCTCCCGGAGACCGGTGAGCGCGATTGCCTGTGCGCGGGTGCGCTGATGGGCCAGACGTCGGGCATCGACCTGCCCTGACGGCCGCGTCGCACGGCTCGGTTCACCCTTGCGGGTGGCGGAGTTTTCCACAGGCCGTGAGTTGTCCACAGGCCCGAGCGGGGATCCGGCGTGCCGTGCAGGCTGGCCCGCATGCGTATCCCACGTCGTTCCGCCGTCGCGTCGGCGGGCACCTTCCCCTCGTCCTCCTCCATGGCCGGCTCGCCCGCGCCGGCAGCGCGGCCCGCGGTCCCCGCGTTCCCGCCCGTGCGGCCCCGCGGCGGCGGATGGCGCCCGTGGCGCGCGCTGCGCGGCAGACGCAGGGCCGTCGCCCTGTCCCTGACGGCCGCCGGGGCCGTCCTGGCCGTCGCTCTCCCCGGCGGCGTCCTACTCCCCGGCACTGATGTGCGGTCCGAACCGGCCGCCGCCCGCCCCGCCGTCGCCCCCGCACCGGTGGCCGCGGAGAGCGCGGGCAGCGCCGACGCCGTCGTGCGGGCTCCGGTGCGGATCGCGGACGCCGCCGCGGCCGCGCTGATCGAGCCGGGCGACCGGGTGGACGTCCTGGCGGCCTTCCCTGCGACCGCTGGTCAGGAGGTACGGGCGGCCGAGGTCGTCGCGCGCCGGGCGACCGTTGCCGAGGTGCCCCGTGCCGACGGCGCCGGACCCGTGGACGGCGCGGGCGGCGCGCTCCTCGTGCTGAACGTCCCCCGCCGGACGGCGGCCGAGCTGGCGGGCGCCGCGGCCGTCGCCGAACTGGCGGTGACCCGGTGGTGAGGGCGTGGCCCGTGCTCGATTGGACAGGCGTCCGCGTGCTGGTGCAGCGTGTCCGGCGCGGCACCAACGGAGCGGGAGAAAGGCGCGGCGGTGAGCGACGGGAAACAGGGTCTGATGGCCGGCACCAGGACGGTGATGAGTGGGTTCCGGGACTTCCTGATGCGGGGGAACGTCGTCGAGCTGGCCGTCGCCGTGGTGGTCGGCGCGGCGTTCACCGGCATCGTGAACGCGGTGGTGGAGGGCGTCATCAACCCGCTGGTCGGCGCCTTCGGCACCCGCGACCTGGACCACTACACCCTGTGCCTGCGGGGCGACTGCGCGCCGAACAGTGCCGGCGAGGTCGTGAACGGGATCGCGATCAAGTGGGGCTCGGTCATCAGCGCCTCGCTCACCTTCCTGATCACGGCGGCGGTCGTCTACTTCCTGATGATCCTGCCCATGACCAGGTTCCTCGCGCGGCGGCGTGCCAAGGAGCCGGTGGACCCCGTGGTCGAGACGGAGCTGCAGATCCTCGCCCAGATCCGCGACGAGCTGATCGCGCAGCGCGCGGGTGGCGCCGCCTCTGTCGGCGCCCAGCGCCGGGCGGCCGAGGACGGGGCGCCGCTGGACAAGCCGGCCGGCGGGGACCGGGCCTGACGGGACCCGGCCGCCGGTGCCGCGAGGCGCGGGCGCGCGGGCCTCAGATGTGGTGCGGCGGCTTCTCGCGGAGGAAGCGGACGAGGTCCCCCTGCCCGGAGTCGTCCGGGATCCGCTCTCCCCAGCCTTCGTCGAGGTCGTCCGCCGACCGGCGCTCCAGCGGGTCGTCGAAGACGAGACCGGCCGTCTGCTCGGGGCGGGCGGGGCCGCTGTGGTCCGGGGTGGTCATACCGCCAGGATACGGCGGGGCCGTCGCGGGGTCCGGGCCGAGCGCCTCGTGCCACC
Source organism: Streptomyces sp. RFCAC02 (assembly GCF_004193175.1). Lineage (NCBI taxonomy): Bacteria > Bacillati > Actinomycetota > Actinomycetes > Kitasatosporales > Streptomycetaceae > Streptomyces > Streptomyces sp. RFCAC02. The sequence continues at coordinate 3,889,090 of NZ_SAUH01000001.1, forward strand.
ACATGTCCCGTCCGGGGGACCACGGCACGGGCCGCGCGCAGTGCGGCACGACGATGACGGTGTGGACGTCGGGGCAGGTGACGAGCAGCCGGTCCAGTCCGTGTTTCAGACCGTGCACGGTCCCGTCGACGCGGCAGGCGTCGGCCACCACCGCGACGCGGGCGCCCGAGGAGCCGAGGCGGGTGGCGTTCACCGTGGGCGGTCCGGCGATGGGCAGGGAGAGGCGGCGGGCGCCGAGCTGGACGATGCCCACCGTGAGGGCGACCGACTCCAGGCACATGGGAAGCTGCACGGCGACGGCGTCGCCCGCGCCGACCCCGAGGCGGGCGAGGGCGTCCGCCGCGCGCTCGCCGTGTTCGAGCAACTGCCGGTGGCTGAGAACATCGGCGGGACCCGTGCCGTCGCCGGACCCGCCCGCGTGATCGTGCGACATGCGGGCAAGCCTGGTCGGGCGCCATTGACATCGGATAAACGTTCGGTGGACGTGCCGGTGGACGGCGGGCGGGGCGGGCCACGCGGACGGCCCCCGCGGCAGGTGCCGCGGGGGCCGTGGAGGAGGGCCGTGGAGCGTCGGGGCCTCAGTGCACGAGCACCGGGACCTGCTGCTCGTCGTCGGCCGTGCCGCCCTCGGAGGAGGCCGCCCGGCCGGCGCCCTGCCCGCGGCTGTTGATCAGCACGGCGGCCACGGCGGCGGCCGTCAGCAGGATGCCGAACGCCCACCAGATCGCCGAGACGTAGCCGTGCACCATGGACGCGGCCTGCAGCTCCCACGGGTCGGGGATCGACGAGAGGTGCGACGTCGCGTAGGCGGTGGTGGCGCTGGCCGCCACGGTGTTCAGCGCGGCCGTACCGATGGCGCCGCCGACCTGCTGGGAGACGTTGACCATGGCCGAGGCGATGCCGGAGTCCGTGGGGCGGACGTTCGCGGTGGCCAGGCTCATGGCCGGCATGAAGGACGTACCCATGCCGAGGCCGAGGAGGATCTCGGCGGGCAGCACGACCGAGACGTAGGAGCTGTCCACCTCCATCCGGGTCAGGACCAGCATGCCGAGGGACGCCGTCAGCAGACCGGGCACCATCAGGGCACGCGGGGGGACGCGCATCACGAGGCGCGCGCCGATCTGCGTGGACCCGATGATCATGCCCGCCACCATCGGCAGGAACGCCACGCCGGTCTGCACCGGCGAGTACTCCTTCACGACCTGCAGGTAGTAGGTCAGGAAGAGGAACAGACCGAACATGCCGACGATCGCCAGGCCGAGCGCCAGGTAGGCGCCGCCCCGGTTGCGGTCGGCGATGACGCGCAGCGGCAGCAGCGGCGAGCGGACCCGCGACTCGACGAGGACGAAGAGCGCGAGCAGCACGCCCGAGGCGACGAAGCTCCCGACGGTCAGGGAATCGCCCCAGCCCTCGAGCTCGGCGCGGGTGAAGCCGTACACCAGCGCGACCAGGCCGGTGGAGGCCAGGACGACGCCGGGGATGTCGAGGCGGGAGCGGTTGCGGGCGCTCTCCGGCTCACGGATGAGGGCGATGGCGCCGGCCGCCGCGACAGCGGCGAACGGGATGTTCACGAAGAACGTCCAGCGCCAGTCCATGTAGTCCGTCAGGGCACCGCCGAGGAGGAGACCCACGGCGGCACCGGCGCCCGCGATGGCGCCGAAGACGCCGAACGCCTTGGCGCGCTCCTTGGCGTCGGTGAACAGGACGGTCAGCAGCGACAGGGCCGCGGGGGCCAGGAGGGCGCCGAAGATGCCCTGGAGGGCACGGGAGCCGTACATCATCGCCTCGTTCTGCGCGGCGCCGCCCAGCGCGGAGGCCAGGGCGAAGCCGATGAGGCCGATGACGAAGGCACGGCGGCGCCCCCACAGGTCGGAGACCCGGCCGCCGAAGAGCAGCAGGCCACCGAACGCGAGCGCGTAAGCGGTGATCACCCACTGCCGGTTGGCGTCGGATATGCCGAGGTCCTCCTGGGCCGAGGGGAGCGCGATGTTCACGATCGTGCCGTCGAGCACGACCATCAGTTGCGCCAGGGCGATGAAGAACAGGGCCTTCCAGCGCTTGGGGTCGAGAGCGCCGTGAGCCGGGCTCACGGTCGTTTCCGGTGGCATAGGGCTATAACCTCACGTTGCGTTACGACCTGCTTCCGGGAGGAACCAGGGGAAATCAGGGAAAACCGGGGGTGCGGGTGCGCGTGGCGGGGGCGACCTGGGGTCGAAGGGGCGGCTCGCCGGTGAGCCGGTGACTCCGGGTGATGGACGCGGCCCCCTCCGCGTGCGGTCAGCGGGTCAGTTCAGGTGGTCGGCGCGGCAGAGCTCTTCCTTGAGGCTGGCCATCGTCCGGCCCTCGCCGGACAGGACGCTGCGGGCCGGTGTGCGCAGCCCGTCGATGAAAATCTGGAGGTGGCGCTGGACGAGGGCCTCGCTGTCCCCGGTGGTGCCGAGGACGGGGGCCGTGAGCCGGCTCACGGCGATCAGCAGGTCGCCGGAGTCGACGTCGAGGCGAAGCTGCCCGGAGGCGTGTGCGCGGTCCACGAGCTCCTGTGTCACGGCGTGCATGTGCCGCACGCTCGCGACGACCCGTGGATCGCCGGAGCCGACGATGCCGCTGAGGATCGGGCACAGACCCCCCACCCGCTCCTTCGCGGAGTTGAGGACCAGCCCGCGCAGGGCGTCGAAGGGGTCGCCGTCCGCCGCGAGGGCGCGCTCGGCGTCCTCGGTGATCCGCCGGTTCACGAAGAGCACGACGGCCACCACCAGGGCTTCCCGGTCGGGGAAGTGCCGGTACAGCGTGGCGTTGCCGACACCGGCGCGGCGGGCGATCTCGTCGAGGCGCGCGTCCAGGCCGTGCCGGGCGAAGGAGTCCCGTGCCGCGGCGAGGATGCGGTCCCGGTTGCGGAGGGCGTCCGCGCGCAGACGCGTGCCGGGCGCGGACGTCCCGGTGTCGTGCGTCGTGCTCATGGCCGCTCCCGCGGGTCGGGCGCCCCATGGCGCCGGATCGGTCAACCGGGGAGTGATTCTCCGGTTGCGTCGGACTCTCTCGCAAACGGATAAACGCTCCCCGGTTATTTCCCGGCCGGAATGTGGCCTCCCTCACACCGGACACGGAACGGCCCCGGCGCCATCGGGCGCCGGGGCCGGGACGGGTGACGGGCCGGTCAGGCCGCGGCGTCGAACCCGGAGTCGCTGGCCATCCGCTTCAGCTCCAGCAGGGCGTGCTTCTCGATCTGCCGGATCCGCTCACGGGTCAGGCCGTGCTGCTTGCCGACCTCGGTGAGCGTGCGCTCACGGCCGTCCTCGATGCCGTAGCGCGCCCTGATGATGGCGGCGGTGCGCTGGTCCAGGCGGCCGATCAGGTCCTCAAGACCCTCGCGCCGCATCATCACCATGACGGACTGCTCAGGCGACGCCGCCGACGTGTCCTCCAGCAGGTCGCCGAACTGGGTCTCGCCCTCGTCGTCGACCGACATGTTGAGGCTCACCGGATCGCGCGCCCAGTCGAGCACGTCCTGCACGCGCTCGGGCGTGGACCCCAGCTCCGCCGCGACCTCCGACGGCTCGGGCTCACGGCCGTGCTCACGGTTGAACTCCCGCTGCACCCGCCTGATGCGCCCCAGCTCCTCCACGAGGTGGACGGGCAGCCGGATCGTGCGCGACTGGTCGGCTATCGACCGCGTGATGGCCTGCCGGATCCACCAGGTCGCGTAGGTCGAGAACTTGAAGCCCTTGGTGTAGTCGAACTTCTCCACGGCCCGGACCAGGCCCGCGTTGCCCTCCTGGATGAGGTCGAGCAGCGGCAGGCCACTGCGCGGGTACCGGCGGGCGACGGCCACGACGAGCCGCAGGTTGGAGCGGATGAACATGTCCTTCGCCCGCTCACCGGCCGCGACGAGCCTGCGCAGCTCCTCCTCGGTGGCCGAGGCGGCCGCGCTGTCCGCCGACGGCTCCTCCTCCCCGTCGAGGACGCGCTCCGCGTACAGACCGGCCTCGATCGCGAGGGACAGCTCCACCTCCTTGGCGGCGTCGAGCAGCGGTGTCCTGGCGATCTCGTCGAGGTACATCCCGACGAGGTCGCGCTCCGTGGCATCGCTGCCTGCGCTGGTCCGGACACTGCCCGCCGTCTCGACACTGTCGGTGTCCGGGCGCCGGGCGACGGCACGGGTTGCCATACGTGCACTCCCTTGCGAAATGGTCGAAACCTGCTCGTGGGCTTCTCGTCGATCGGATGGCGGCGGCCCCCTCGCCTCGCACATCCATAACGAATCAACGACGGGAATCCGGACAGAATTCCCAAGCAGCGCATCTATTTGCGGGTGATGCAGTACCCTGCCCGCTCTCCAGCGGCGCGGTCATCTTCTCCACATCCCTCAAGACGAACGGCGTCCCGGCTCAGTTGCTTCCGGGTACCCGCCACCCGAACAGCTCATTCGACGCCACCGGGCCGCCCGCCCCCCGGGCGCGCCACCGCGTCGCGCATCCTGGTGACGGCCGCCCCGCGCCGCGGGTAGGTTGCCGCTCGGACCGCTCCGCTCCGGACGCGGATCGGTGCCAGGGGGCGGGGAGAGAACATGCGCGAGTACCGGTGGCAGGGGAGCCCGGAGGGCCGTCGCTGGGCCACCCGGCGCCGAAGAACCGAGCTGTGGCTCGTCCTGCTCGCGATCGCCGTCGCGGCGGGCGGCCACGCGGCGGCCGGTCTCGCGATGACCGGCTCCGTACCCACCGGCCTGCCGGCGTACACCGGCCTCCTCGGCGCCGCCGCCCTCGCCGCCCACCTCGCGATCCGCCGCTTCGCCCGGTACGCCGACCCCCTGCTCCTGCCCATCACGGTGATGATCACCGGCCTCGGCCTCGTCCTGGTGGACCGCCTCGACCACTCCTACGCGGAGCACTACGGCTCCGACGCGATGGCCCCCGCCCAGGCCGTGTGGACGGCCGTCGGCGCCGGCCTGCTGATCGTGACGCTCGTCCTCGTCGGCCACCACCGCGTCCTCCAGCGCTACACCTACCTCGGCATGACCGTGGCGATGGCCCTGCTCATGGCGCCGGCCCTCTTCGGCGCCGACATCTACGGGGCGAAGCGCTGGATCACGATCGGGCCGCTGTCCGTGCAACCGGGCGAGTTCGTCAAAGTCATGATCGTCGTCTTCTTCGCCGGCTACCTGATGGCGAACCGCGACGCGCTCGCCCTGGTCGGACGCCGCTTCCTCGGCCTGAACCTCCCGCGCGGCAGGAACGCGGGGCCTGTCCTCCTCGTCTGGGCCGTCAGCCTCGTCGTCCTCTTCTACGAGCGGGACCTCGGCACGTCGCTGATCTTCTTCGGCGTCTTCGTCGTGATGCTGCACATCGCCACCCGGCGCACCGGCTGGCTCGTCCTCGGCGGCCTCATGGCGGCCGTCGGCACGGTCGTCGTGGCCGCGACGCAGCCGCACGTGAAGGGCCGCGTACAGGCGTGGCTCCACCCCATGGGGTACTTCCTGCCGGAGGACCGGCGCCCGCCGGGCCTCGTCTCCGACCAGTCGGCGCAGACCCTCTTCAGCTTCGGTGCCGGCCACCTCACCGGCACCGGCCTCGGCGAGGGCCACTCGTGGCTCATCGGCTTCGCCGGCCGCAGCGACTACATCCTGGCCACCGTCGGCGAGGAACTCGGCCTCGCGGGGACGACGGCCGTCCTCCTGCTGTACGGGCTGCTCATCCAGCGGGGCTTCGCCGCCGGCCTCGGCGCCACCGACCCGTTCGGCAAGCTCCTCGCGGCCGGCCTGTCCACCGTCCTCGCGCTCCAGGTCTTCGTCGTGGCCGGGGGGGTGTCCGGGCTGATCCCCCTCACCGGCAAGGCACTTCCGTTCCTCGCGCAGGGCGGGTCGTCGGCGGTGGCGAACTTCCTGCTGGTCGCGCTGCTCATCCGCGTCAGTGACAGTGCGGGCAGGGCGGCGACACAACCTGAGGGGAACGCTACGATCCTGACGCCGGTCGTCCGCGGCGCCGAGAGACCCGAGGTGCTGTGACCCCGCGGCCCGCCACCCGGGGCGGGGGCGGGACGGCCGGACGTTCCCCCGCGCGCACGGAAGACGAGGCTCCCGGTGAACCTTCTCGACGACGCCCACTCCCTGTCCGACGACCTGATACGGCTCCGCCGCGACCTGCACGCCGTCCCCGAGGTCGGACTCGACCTGCCCCGCACGCAGGAGACCGTCCTCGCCGCCCTGGACGGCCTGCCGCTCGACATCTCCACCGGCCGGTCGCTCAGCTCCGTCACCGGGGTGCTGCGCGGCGCCCGCCCCGGGCCGACCGTCCTGCTGCGCGGTGACATGGACGCGCTGCCCGTCGCCGAGCGGACGGGCCTGCCGTTCGCCGCCGCCGCCGACCGGATGCACGCCTGCGGCCACGACCTGCACACCACGATGCTGGCGGGCGCCGCGCGCCTGCTGTCGGCGCACCGCGACCGGCTCGCCGGGAACGTGGTGTTCATGTTCCAGCCCGGCGAGGAGGGGTACGACGGCGCGGCCCACATGCTGCAGGAGGGCGTGCTCGACGCCGCGGGCGAGCGGCCCGTCGCCGCGTACGCGCTGCACGTGCTGTCCAACACGCACGGGCGGGGGCAGTTCGTGGCGCGCGGCGGCCCCACCATGGCCTCGTCCAACGTGCTGGACGTGACGGTGCGCGGCGCCGGCGGCCACGGCTCGGCGCCGCACCGCGCGAAGGACCCGATCCCGGCGGCGTGCGAGATGGTGACGGCGCTCCAGACGTTCGTAACGCGCAGCTTCGACGCGTTCGAGCCGGTCGTGCTGACCGTCGGCCGCTTCCAGGCCGGCACGGCGACCAACATCATCCCGGACACCGCCTCGTTCTCCGCGACGATCCGCTGCTTCTCCGCCGACGTGCGGGACACGCTGCGCGAGGGCACGCTCGCCGTGTGCCGGGGCATCGCGGCGGCGCACGGTCTCGACGTGGACGCCGAGTTCTCCGAGCAGTACCCGGTCACGGTGAACGACGCGGCCGAGACCGCCTTCGCCGCCGACACGGTGCGGGAGGTGCACGGCGACGAGCGGTTCGAGCCGATGGAGAACCCGCAGCTCGGCGCCGAGGACTTCTCCCGCGTGATCGACGCCGTGCCGGGGGCGATGGTCTTCCTCGGCGCCGCGCTGGAGGGCCGCGACCCGGACAGCGCGCCCGGCAACCACTCGCCGCTCGCGGCGTTCGACGAGTCGGTGCTGCCGGACGGCGCCGCGCTCTACGCGGAACTGGCCGTCCGCCGCCTGGCCGCCTGAGCCCGGCGAAGGGGCGGCGGGCCGGACCGCCCACCGCCCCGCCGCCGTCCCCGCCCGTCCGAGAGGTGGCGCGCGAACACGCAGGAACGCCTGCCGACGGCCCCAGGGTCCGGGGGCCGCCGGACGGACCCCGGTCCCACGTCTCTCCCACCACGCTGCCCGACATCGGCCCGGCCACCCGGCGGCGTACGGTCGTACGTCGTGCTCGCCGGCAGCCTCACGCGCCCGCCGGTCCTCGGCAGCCGTGCCACCGACCCGCTCTCCTGCCCACCGGCGGCAGACTGCCGCCCGGCGAGGCCATCGGTCACGGCTCCGGACGGATGACACCCGCCCGGCCCCATGCCGCACGACGACCGCCGCTCTCCGCCGTACGGTGAGTCCACGAGCAGGACATACCGGACGAACGGGGAGCGGAGGTGGCCGATGCCTGAGGACCCGGGTTCCGGTGCGCTCGTCCCCTCCGCGGCAGGCGCCGCCCCGCCCGACGCGCCGCCGCCGGCCAACCCCGGGACGCTGGACGAACGGGCCGCCGAGGCCCACGTCGCGTCCGTCGCCTTCGCGGCCGGCACGCCCCGGCACACCGGCGTGGAACTGGAGTGGCTGGTGCGTGACGCCCGCGACGCCGACCGGCCCGTGTCCCCCGCGCTCGTCGACGCCGCCCTCGCACCGCTGGCCGCGCCCGGCGCACTGCCCGGCGGCGGCCGGATCACCCGTGAACCGGGCGGTCAGATCGAACTGAGCAGCCGGCCGGCCACCGGCCTCGCCGCATGCGTCCGCGCCACGTCGGCCGACGCCGACCGGCTGCGCGCTGCACTGGCCGACGCCGGCCTCGTGCCGGACGGCAGCGGACTCGAACCGCGCCGGCAGCCGCCCCGCGTCCTCGACGGCGCCCGCTACCGCGCGATGGAGCGCTACTTCGACCGGTTCGGCGCCGCCGGCCGCGTCATGATGCGGGCCACCGCGTCCGTCCAGGTCTGCGTGGACGCCGGGGACGAATCCGACGGCCCGGCCGGGTACCGCTTCCGCTGGCGGCTGGCCCACCGCATCGGCCCCGTACTGACCGCCGCGTTCGCCAACTCGCCGCTGTGGCGCGGCCGCCCGACCGGCTGGCGGTCCACCCGCCAGGCGGTCTGGGCGCGGATCGACCCCGGCCGCACCCGGCCGGTCCACCACGGACACGACGACGGCGGCACGGACGACGATCCGCGGGCCGCGTGGGCACGTTACGCACTGGACGCGCCCCTGTTGTGCCTGCGGCGCACACCGCCCGCGCCATGGACCGCGCCGCGCGCCCACTCGTTCCGCGCGTGGGTGCGCGGGATCGCGGCAGAACGGCCGCCGGACCTCGCGGATCTCGATTACCACCTCGGCACCCTCTTCCCGCCGGTCCGGCCGCGCGGCTGGCTCGAACTCCGCATGATCGACGCCCAGCCGGGCGACGGCTGGATCGTCCCGCTCGCCGTCGCCCGCACACTGCTGGACGACCCGGCCGCCGCGAGCGCCGCCCACCGGGCCACCGAGCCCCTCACCGACGGCGGGCCGCTGCCCCGCCCCGACCTGTGGCTGCGGGCCGCGCGCAACGGCCCGGCCGACCCGCTCATCGGCCCGGCGGCCCGCGCCTGCCTGGCGGCGGCCGGGGCCGCGCTCGGCCGGGACCCGGGCGACGCGCCCCTGCACGAGGCGGTGGCCGCGTTCGCCGACCGGTACACGGAACGCGGCAGATGCCCGGCCGACGACCGGCTCGACGCCACCGGGGCGTGACACGCCGCGCCCCCCCGACCGGACCTTCCCGCGGAGCCCCGAGGAGCCCCCGATGAGCGAGGACACGCTCGCCCCCGAACCGCCCTCCACCGCACCCGCCCCGCCGGCCGCCGGCACCCCGGCACCGCACGTCCGTGACGCGCTCGAAGCGGCCCGGCGAGGCACCCTGGCGCTCACCGACTGCCTCACCGACGCGGAACTGACGGCACAGCACTCCCGGTTGATGTCCCCGTTCGTCTGGGACCTCGCCCACATCGCGAACCAGGAGGAGATCTGGCTCGTCCGCGCAGCGGGCGGCCTGCCCCCGCTGCACCCGGAACTCGACCCGCTCTACGACGCCTTCCGCACGCCGCGCGCCGACCGCCCGGCACTGCCCCTCCTCGGCCCCGAGGAGGCGCGCCGGTACGCGGCCGACGTCCGTGAGCAGGCGCTCGCCGTCCTCTCCCGCACGCCGCCCACCGGTCACTTCCTCTTCCGGATGGTCGCCCAGCACGAGCAGCAGCACGGCGAGACGATGCTCGCCACGCACCAGGTGCGGCGCGGTCCCGCCGTCCTCGACGCCCCCGCGCCGCACCCCGCCCCGGCCGGCGCCGACCGCCTCCCGCGCGAGGTCCTCGTGCCGGGCGGCCCGTTCACCATGGGCACGGACCCCCTCGCCGACCCGTGGGCACTCGACAACGAGCGCCCCGCCCACACCGCGCATGTCGCCCCCTTCTGGCTGGACACCGTCCCCGTCACCAACGCCGACTACCAGCGCTTCATCGACGCCGGCGGCTACGACGACCCGCGCTGGTGGCACCCCGACGGGCGGCGCCACCTGCGGCGGACCGGCTGGAACGCCCCCGCGTTCTGGCGGCGCTCCGGCACCCGCTGGCTGCGACGCCGCTTCGGGCGCACCGAACCCGTGCCGCCGGACGAGCCGGTCGTCCACGTCTCCTGGTACGAGGCGGACGCCTACGCCCGGTGGGCCGGACGCCGGCTGCCGACCGAGGCGGAGTGGGAGAAGGCGGCACGCCACGACCCGGCCACCGGCCGCTCCCGCCGCCACCCCTGGGGCGACACGCCACCCGGGCCCGAGCACGCCAACCTCGGCCGGCACCACCTCCAGCCGGCCCCGGCAGGCTCCTTCCCGCAGGGCGCCGCACCGTGCGGCGCCAGGCAACTGCTCGGCGACGTCTGGGAGTGGACCGCCACCGACTTCACCGGCCACCCCGGCTTCACGGCGACGCCCTACCGCGAGTACAGCGAGGTGTTCTTCGGGCCGGCACACAAGGTGCTGCGCGGCGGTTCGTTCGCCACGGACCCGGTCGCGTGCCGTGGCACGTTCCGCAACTGGGACCTGCCCGTGCGGCGGCAGATATTCGCCGGCTTCCGGACCTGCCGCGACGCGGGGACCGGCCGCTGATGTGCCGGCACCTCGCCTACCTCGGCCCGCCCCGTACCCTCGCCGAACTGATCACCGAGCCACCGCACAGCCTCTACGAGCAGTCGTGGAACCCCCGCCTCCAGACGCACGGCACCGTCAACGCCGACGGCTTCGGCATCGGCTGGTACCCGCCCGGGGACGACCGGGGACCCGTGCGCTACCGCCGCTCCATCCCCATCTGGAACGACCCGAACCTCCCGGGCCTGCTGAACGTGCTGCGCAGCGGCGCCGTCCTCGCGGCGGTCCGCGCCGCGTCGCCCGGGACCGGTCGTGAGGAGACCGCGCCCGCGCCCTACGGCACGGGCCGGTGGCTGTTCAGCCACAACGGCACGGTGGAGGCGTGGGGGACCCTGCCCGCCGACACCGGCGAACCCCTCACCGCGTCCGAACTGCTCGGCCTTGAGGCCCGCACCGACTCGGCGCTCCTCTGGCTCATGACCAACCGCCGTCTCACCGCGGGCCTCACGCCCGCCGACGCGCTCGCCGACGTCGTCCACCGCGTCCGCTCCGTACGCCCCGGCGCCCGCCTCAGCCTCCTCCTCACCGACGGCCGCACCCTCGCCGCCGTACGCCACGGCGAATCGCTCTGGTACCACGCCGCCGGAGGCCGGCTCACCGTCGCCTCGGAACCGCCGCCCGACCACACCGACTGGCACGAGATCCCCGATCGCACGCTGTTCACCGCCCCACCCCTCCCGACAGTCCCCGCCGTCCCCTCCGACTCCACGGCCCATCAGAGCACACCGGACATAAAGCCCCTGTGAGGAGCAAGCCATGACAAACTCACACACCCTCACGGACCGCCCGCCCATGACCGGCCGGTACACCGTCGACGACCGCCTCCCGGCCGACCACTACCACCGCGCTCTGCGCGAAGACGTGGAGGCCGGCCTCACCGCCACCCCCAGGACGCTGTCCCCCAAGTGGTTCTACGACGCGCGCGGCAGCGTCCTCTTCGACCGCATCACCCGCCTCCCCGAGTACTACCTCACCCGCGCGGAACGCATGGTCCTGCGCGCCCACGCCGCCGAGATCGCCGAACTCACCGGCGCGCGCACCCTCGTCGAGCTCGGCTCCGGCAGCTCCGACAAGACCCGCCTCCTCCTCGACGCCCTCACCGCCGCCGGCACGCTGGAGCGCTACGTACCCCTCGACGTGAGCCGCGCGGCCCTCGGCGAGGCCGCCGAGTCGATCGCACGCGCCTACCCCGCCCTCGCCGTGACCGGCGTGCTCGCCGACTTCGAACAGGACCTGGCCATCCCGTCCCCGGCGGAGGCCGGCCCGCGCCTAATGGCGTTCCTCGGCTCGACGGTCGGCAACCTCGACACCGAGCAGCGCGCCGCGTTCCTCTCCCGCCTGCGCGGTGCCCTGACCGGCGGCGACGCGGTGCTGCTCGGCGTGGACCTGGTGAAGGACCCCGCCCGCATGGTCCGCGCCTACGACGACCAGCAGGGCGTCACGGCCGACTTCGACAAGAACCTCCTCACCGTCCTCAACCGCGAACTGGGTGCCGACTTCGAACCCGGCGCGTTCGACCACCGGGCCGTGTGGAACCCGGAGGAGGAACGCATGGAGATGCGCCTGCGCGCCCGTGTGCCGGTCTCCGTCGCGCTGAAGGCGATGGACCTGACCGTGGACTTCGCGCGGGGCGAGGAGATCCGTACCGAGATCTCCGTCAAATTCCGCCACGAACGCCTGGCGGACGAGCTGTCGGCGGCGGGCTTCACCCTCGACCACTGGTGGACCGACCCGCAGGAACGATTCGGCGTCGCGCTGGCCCTGCCGACCGCGTGACCTCCGACCGGCACGGGCGCCGCGCCACCCCGGCGGCGCCCGTCCGGCGGTCTACTCTCCCGGCATGCCCGCCCGCCAGAACACCGCCTTCCCGAGCGCCGGCACCACCGCGCACGGCTACCTCGCCGAACCCCCGTCGGGCCACGGCCCCGGTCTGATCGTCATCCAGGAATGGTGGGGCCTGACGGACCACATCGCGGACGTCACCGAACGCTTCGCACGCGAGGGCTTCACGGCGCTCGCCCCCGACCTCTTCGGCGGCCGCGTCACCCACGACGCGGCCGAAGCCGCGCGCATGAAGGCGGACCTGCCGGCGGACCGCGCTGTCCGCCTCCTCGCCGGCGCCGTGGACCACCTCACCGGCCTGCCCGCGACGACGGGCGACCGGGTGGGAGCGGTCGGCTTCTGCATGGGCGGCGCGTTCGTCCTGCACCTGGCGGCGGCGGACCACAGGGTGAAGGCGGCCGTCCCGTTCTACGGCCTCCCCGACCCGGCCCCGGACTACACGGACATGCCGGCCGAGGTGCTTGGTCACTACGGCGAGCGGGACGGGACGATCCCCTTGGAAGCCGTGGCCGACCTGCACACGACCCTGAGACGCATGACGGGGCGCACACCATCGCTGTACGAGTACCCGGCGGGCCACGCGTTCTTCAACGACACGAGCGCCGACGGGTACGACCCGGCATCGGCGGCACTGGCATGGACACGAACGATCGCGTTCCTGCGCACCCACCTCACCCCGACACACGACTGAGACGCCCGCTACACTGACGGACGGCACACACCTCCCCGCCCTCGTAGCTCAGGGGATAGAGCACCGCTCTCCTAAAGCGGGTGTCGCAGGTTCGAATCCTGCCGGGGGCACAGCGAACCAGTGCAGGTGAGGCTTTCCTGGCTCCTTCGTTCATGTGAACGGAGGAGCCTTGCTCGGTCGGCGGGCACGTCGACCAGATCCTCAAGGGCAAATGACGGACGGGCGGGCTCGCCGGACGTCTCGAGCGCGGCATGGGTCATGACATGGTGGCGGGGGGGGAGTGCGCATGAAGCGCGCTGCGCCCGTCGCCCGGTGTCAGGCTTCGTGGGGCACCTTTGGGCGGGTGACCGGTACGACGGTGAGGAAGTCGCCCAGCCCTTTGAAGTCGGCGGGATTGGTGGTGAAGAGCGGGAGACCCTCGGCCACGGCGATGGCGGCGATCATCAGGTCGGCCACCCGGCGGCGCGGCTTGCGGCCCGCACTGATCACGGCCGCGCAGATGCGGCCGTAGATCCGGGCCGCTTCGGCGTCGAACGGGATGGGGTCGAACTCGTTCTCGGCCCGCTGGAGCACATCGAGCCTGCGGGCACGTTCGAGGTGTTCGTCGTAGCCGCTGTGCTCCTCGTTGCGCCGCACCTCGTGCGGACCGGCGGACAGTTCGGCCAGGGTGATTCGGCCGTCCGACCCTGCCCGGGGGCTCTGGGGCGTGATCCTGGTGCGCAGGGCGTCATGTGCGGCGCGAGACGGAGCTGCTGCCCGGCATCGCCCGGTTGCTCCTCGACCTGCACTTCCCGCCCTCCCTCCACGGCGAGCTGTGCGAAGCCGTCGGGCTCGATCCGGAGCCCGCGGGGATCGGACGGCTTCCGGCGGCTCGCCGGCAGCGGGACCCGCGGATGCGCACCCGGCAGGTCTTCCACGGTGAGCCGCGCCCCGGGACGTGGCCGGTGAACGCCTCTGTAGGGTCGGGGAGATGAACCCGGAACAGACCCCCGACGCCGGCGAACTGCTGCGCGGTACGTACGCCCGGCTGCTGCCCGCCGACTCGATCACGCCCGACATCGCCGGTGCCATGAGGTACGCGCGGGTCGTCGCCGACGGCCTCGTCTTCGCCTACGCCCTCGACCGGCCGACCGACGTCCGGATCCTCACCGACCGGGACGTCGAGCGCGTGGGGATCGAGGAGCTGGGGCGGGCGGCGTACGCGAACCTGATGCGCGTGCCCGTCACCCACGAGGAGATCCCGCACGAAGGAACGATCCTGCACTCGTTCCACGGCGACTCCCACTTCATCGGCAGCCAGGCCCTGTTCCTGTCCGCCGCGGTCAAACGGGTCACCGGTGAGGAACTGCCGCGCGCCGGTGCCCTCGTCGTCATGCCGAGCCGTCACAACCTGGTGTACCACCCGCTCGCCGACGGCACCGTGGTGGACGCCGTCAACGGGCTCGCCGCGTACGCGCTGGGGGCCTACGAGGACGGGCCGGGCGCGCTGTCCCCGCGGCTCTACTGGTGGCACCGCGGCAGCCTCACGTCGCTCACGGTCATCGACGAGGAGACCCGTTCCTTCTCCGTCCGCCCGCCGCAGCGGCTGCTCGGCCTCATGAGGGGGCTCGACAGGCTCGACCGCGCCGGCCGGCTCGCCACCCGCGCCACCGCGGCGGCCCCCGCTCCCGACACCGCCGCGCTCAACGACGCCACGGCCGACGCGATAACGGGTCTGTCCGATGGCTCCACCGCCGGCCTGGCCGGGGCCTTCGCCTCCGCCGTCGACCTGGCGCTGGCCGGCTGCGCCGCCGATCCGAGGGCGGCTCTCGCCGACACCTGGGACGGCTGGGCCGTCGCGACGCAGCTCGGCACCGCGCTGTTCACCGGCGCGCGGGCTCAGGAGTGCCACCTCGGCGAGGACCGCGTGCTGCGGCTGCCGGACACCCCCACCGCGCCGCCGGCCGACGCCCGCGCCTGGCTCGACGCCCTCTACCTCGCGGTCATCTGCCGCAACACCGAACGGATCAGCCGCCTGTGCCGGGTGCCGCTGGAGACTCTGCGGCAGGACGACACCGTCGACGCGTACGTGCTGCACTGGGTCAACGCCCTGCGGCTGTACTTCGGTGACGACGACTCCATGGAGTTCGTCGCGGAGGCGCTGGGCGACACGATGAAGACGTCCGCCCCCGACGAGGTGACGCACGCGCCGGTGGAGTTCGTGAACGCCGTCGACTACCAGCCGGTCGCGCTCTTCCACCGCCTCATCACACGGAACTTCAACGCCTTCGCCGAGACGCTCGCGGAAGCGCTCACGGAACACGCCGCGTACTGGGGCGAGTCGCCGGTACCGCGTGCCCGCGTGCCGCTCGGGGTCCTGGCGATGGCGAGTCTCGCGTTCGACGGCGGCTTCCCCATCGACCCGGAGCGGCAGCCGCACCTGCCGAAGTACCTGCTCAACCGCGAACGCATCGAATGGCTCCCCACGCCCTGACCGAACCGGCGGCGGGGCGCTGTCCTCGTTCCGCGGACTCCGGTGGTACCTGATCGTCGGAGCGGTCCCGTAGATTTTTCCTGTCGTACGAGGAACGGGGGACGGGACATGGCATCGATACCCGACGAGGCCGACGAGGGCTGGCTGCTGCTGGTCACGGCCACTGACGTACTGCTCGCCCTGGGGGCCGGGATCGCCGGTGCGCAGGTGTACGCGCCGGACGACATCGGGGGAGTGGCGCTGTCGTTCGTCGGCTGCGCGCTGGCCTTCTCCTTCGTCAACCACGTGTTCGGCATGTGGGTGCTGCGCGCCAGCATCGGCAAGCTGGTGTGGGGGCTGCGGGTGGTCCGGGTGCCCGAGGGCGGGCGGCCCGGGTTCTGGCGCGCGGTGGCCCGCTGGCTCGTCGGCTACGTGCTCTTCGCGCTGATGGCGCTCATCGAGGACGGCGGCGGCGTGGGGGAGGCGTGCAGCCTGCGCACCGTCCGCCGCCGCGACCTGCGCCGTTACGCCGGTGGCGGCTACCGCGCCTAGAAGCTGTCGGGGGCCGGCCGGTTGCCGGACGCGTACTCGTCCGCGACGTGGAAGACGCTCCAGCGGCCGGGCGGCCGCCGTCCGTTCCTCAGATGTGCAGTGCGCCGGTGAACGGCCCGTGGCCCACTCCCTTCTCGGTGACCGCCAGCCAGCCGTGGCCGCTCATGGGCATGCCCTCGCACACGCCGGTCGGGTCGAGGGAGAGTGCGATGGCGGCGTAGCCCGCGTCGGTGGCGAGGGTGGCGTTCGGGTCGTGGTCGTCCTCGGGGTCGAAGGCCGGGCCGGCGCTGAGCGGTTCCTCCCAGTCCAGGGGTTCGCCCTCCCACTCCGGGTCCCCGTAACGCCAGTAGCTGCGCCGTACGGCTCCGTCGACGGCGACCGACCAGACCATCGAGTCGCTGTGCGTGTCCTGGAAGAAGAACTGGGCCTCACCGCATGCGGCACTCAGGCGGCGCAGGAGGTCGTCGACGTCCCAGTGCATCTCCCACAGCGGTGTGTCGGCGTAGACGAGCCGCCAGCCGTCAAGCTCCGGCGTGACGAAGACCCGGTACGCCACGCGCTCCGTGCCGTCGGGGCCGGGCACGCGGGCGATGTCGTGCCCCATGGCGGACAGCCCCATCGCGATCGTGCAGGGCCGCCTGTCGTGCAGCCCCATGACGTCGAAGAGGCCCTCGTACGCCGCGCCTCGGACCGCCAGCCAGCGGTGGTCGGGCAGGCTGCTCGGGATGTCGTCGGCCAGCTTGATGCGGACGAGCCGCTCCAGCGCGAGCCGGTCCCGAGCGTCGAGCCCGTCCTCGCCGGCCACGGTGGCCAGCGCGGTCAACGCGTGTCCGCGCAGCTTGGCGGGGCCGTTGCGGCGGACCGCGCGCAGCTCGGGACAGACCCGCGGCCCCATGGCCCGGACGGCCTTCTCCGCCACGTAGCGCGTGTAGCTGTCCGGGTCGTCCAGGAACGGGAGGACGTCGGCGACGGCGGGGGCGGCCGCCTCGCCGAGCTTCTCCAGACCGCCCAGCGCCTGGGTCCTGATCTCGCCCATGGGGTGCGACAGGGCGGCCACGTACTGCGGGAGGCACCGTTCGTCGAAGCCGCGCAGCACGTGCCCGAGCTCCCACCAGTCGGGCACCTTCTCGGCCCTGGCGCGGGCCGCCACGGTGGCGTCGAAGGCCGCCGGGCCTATCAGGCGCAGGGCCTCCTGCAGCCCGAACATGACGTACCGGTCCACCGTGGTCAGCGCGGCCAGCAGGCCGGGCACGGCAGCGGCACCGGGCTCGGCGAGACGACGGACGGCCCGGGCCCGCAGCTCCTTGTCGTGGCCGGCCCGTTCCAGCTCGGCGATGAGCTCGTCCTGATCCATACGGCAGACCGTAACCGGGAGGTCGGACAGCGGGCGCGACGGGTCAGCGCGACGCTGTCTGCGTGCCGCGGACCGCCTCGTCCTCGATGAGCGCGGAGAGCAGGGAGGCGACGGTGCGGCCGGCCTCCGCCGGATGGCGCAGGACCTTGCCCGGCTCGACGCGGTACGTATTGGTCCGCCCCTCGCGCGTGTGGGACAGGTACCCGTCGCGTTCGAGGTCGGCGATGATCCGCTGGACTCCGCGCTCGGTGATGCGGCAGCGGGCGGCGATGTCACGGACACGGACGTTCGGATCTTCGGCGACGGCCGCCAGCACGCGTGCGTGGTTGGTGATGAACGTCCATCCGTTGTGAGATTCCGGAACTCCAACCATGGGTGAATCTTAGGCCGACCATGGCGGAACTCAAATACGTGACATATATTTCGTGTACCTGATGACGTACGTTCGATCGTGACGCAGTGAGGGAGGGCCGGGCGGGTGCCGTGGGAGAGGGTGGATACGACGGGGCGTGTTCAGGAGGCGGGGACCCCGCCGCATTGCCCGGGGGTGGTCGGCAGCCGTCCGGAGGGTGACTGGACGGTCGTCGTGGCGCGCGGCGAGTTCGACATCGAGACCCGCGAGCTGCTGCACCGGGAGCTGAGCGGCGGACTCAGGGATGCCGCCCGAGGCGTCGTCCTCGACCTCGCGGGCGTCACGTTCTGGGACTGCTCGTCCCTGAACGTCCTGCTCGCCGCGCGCCGGGCGGCGTCGCGTGAGGGCAAGACCGTGACGATACGGGTGGCCGGTCCGTCCGCGCACCGGATCCTGGAGCTGACCGGTGCGCTTCCGCTGCTGGCCGCCCCCGATTACCGGATCCACCGGCCGGCCGCGCGGCTCGCCGCCGCGGCCGGCTGAGGCCGGGGCTGAGGGCAGGCGCCGCCGGGGCGGAGCCCCGTCCCGGCATTGTCCGACGCCGGTGGAACGGACGTGCTAGCGTGGGCGGAGCAGGGACAACCGGGTCAACTGCGGGACTGGAAAGGGGAGGTGAGTTGATGACTGCCGTGAAGGCCGCTGCCGTGCGCAGCGCACACCGGACCATCCTCACGTCCCGGGCCCCGGTCTGACCTG
Organism: Streptomyces sp. RFCAC02; assembly: GCF_004193175.1. Lineage (NCBI taxonomy): Bacteria > Bacillati > Actinomycetota > Actinomycetes > Kitasatosporales > Streptomycetaceae > Streptomyces > Streptomyces sp. RFCAC02. Next base: position 3,907,555 of record NZ_SAUH01000001.1, read on the forward strand.
ACGTTCACCCCCCGCCCGAGCCCGATGGCTCACGGGGGCGGAGCTTCGCGCTCAACGGGGTCCCTGTTCAAGGGTCTCTACGTTGTCTCCATCCGCTTTCCACCATGCTCAGCCGTACTCCCTGGCGGACTACGGCTGGGACGAGGCGTGCGAGCACGCCTTCGCACCCCATCGCGACGCCGGCTCGATCCCGGCCCGTGTCGTGCGAGCCGAACGCGGCTCGTGCGAAGCAGTCACCGATGCCGGAATCCTCCGTGCGGAGATCTTCGGTGCCGCCGATCGGAAGAATCCGCTGTCGCCGCCATGCACGGGCGACTGGGTCGCCCTGCGTCCTGCCACCAGCGATCACGGACCAGTGCTGCACGCGGTGCTGGAGCGACGCACCGCCCTCGTACGGTCCACCGCCTCGCGTACCTCCCGCGGCCAGGTCCTGGCCGCCAACATCGACACGGTCGCGGTGACGGTGTCGCTGGGTGCCCCGCTGAAGCACGGCAGGACCGAACGCATGCTCGCCCTGGCCTGGGAGAGCGGCGCCCGGCCGGTCGTGGTGCTCACCAAGGCCGACCAGTGTGCCGACGCGGAACTGGCCGCGGCCGAGGTGTCCGAGGTGGCACCAGGCACAGATGTGCTGGTCACCAGCGCTGTGACCGGGCTGGGCCTGGACACCCTGACGGCCGTCCTCGACGGCACCGTCGTGCTGCTGGGCTCCTCCGGCGCGGGTAAATCCACTTTGGGCAACCGGCTGCTGGGCGAGGACCGGCTGGCGACCGCCGCCGTGCGCGACGTGGACGGCAAGGGGCGGCACACCACCGCATGGCGGGACCTGGTTCCGCTGCCCGGCGGCGGGGTCCTGCTGGACACCCCCGGTCTGCGCGCGATCGGCCTGCACGACTCCCAGGACGGGCTGGAGCAGACCTTCGCCGAGATCGAACATCTCGCGCAGGACTGCCGGTTCACGGACTGCGCGCACGTGAGCGAACCCGGCTGCGCGGTGCTGGCCGCCGTGGAGGCGGGCGAAATTCCTCAGCGCCGTCTGGACAGCTACCGCCGACTGCTGAGGGAGAACGCTTACGCAGCCTCCCGCACCGACGCTCGGCTGCGAACCGACCGCGAGGCCGTCGAGAAGAACATCACGCGGCACCTGCGTGCCACCTATCGGTTCCGGGAGCGTCAGCTGTGAACGACACCGACACACCCGACCGTGCTCCCGGCACCGACCCGGTGACGGAGGCGTTCTTCGCCCTGCACCACGATCTGCCCCGGCAGAGCCCCGGATCGGACGCCACCACACGGCGCCTGCTGGAGATGGCCGGGCCGTTGCCCGAGTGCCCGCGGGTGCTGGACGCGGGCTGCGGCCCCGGCCGCTCCACCCTCCTGCTGGCGGAAGAAGCCGGTGCGCACGTGACCGCGGTCGACCTGTACCAGCCCTTCCTCGACGGCCTCGCCGCCGAGGCGGCCCGCCGGGGCCTGGGCGACCGGGTCACGGTCGTCAACTGCTCGATGGACCGGCTGCCCGTCCCCGATCACAGCTTCGACGTGATCTGGGCCGAGGGGTCCGTGTACACCGTCGGCTTCGACGTCGCCCTGCGGGCCTGGCGTCGCCTGCTCGCCCCGGGCGGCGTCCTCGCCGTCACCGAGATCGAGTGGACCACGCCCGACCCCGCTGCCCCGGTGCGCGCCTACTGGGACGCGGCCTACCCACTGCGCACCCACGCCGCGAACGCCGACGCCGCGCAGGCCGCCGGCTATCACCTCCGCGCGCACTGGCCGCTGCCGGAAAGCGACTGGTGGGACGAGTACTACACGCCGCTCACCCAGCGCCTGGCCCGAGCGGACCCGCAGCGGCCCGGCATGCCGGAGGCCCTGGCCGCACACCGGGCGGAGATCGACATGCGTCGCGAACACGGCAGCGACTACAACTACGCCGCCTACGTCCTCCGCCCCCACGACACCACCACTGAGAACGGAACCATGACCACCTGGACCGCCCGTCCCGAAACCGCCGACGACATCCCCGCCGTCCGAGACGTCCTCCTCGAGGCCTTCCCCACCGCCGCCGAGGCCGACATCGTCGACGCCCTGCGCGCTGACCCGCAGGCGTGGATCGACAGCCTGTCGATGGTCGCCGCAGGCCCCGACGGCACCCCGGTCGGGTACGCGCTGCTCACCCGCTGCCGCGTCGACGGTCGACCTGCCCTCGCCCTGGCCCCGTGCGCGGTGCGGCCCTCGGCCCAGCGCGCCGGTGCCGGTTCCGCGGCCATCCGCGCCGCCCTGGCCGCCGCCCGGGCCATGGGAGAGAACCTGGTCGTCGTCCTGGGACACGCCGACTACTACCCCCGGTTCGGCTTCACGCCGGCCTCCCGCTTCGGCATCCGAGCCCCCTTCGAAGTGCCTGACGAGGCCATGATGGCCATGGCTCTGGACGACACTCGCCCCGTCCCGGCGGGCACCATCCAGTACCCGGCCGCGTTCGGCGTCTGACCGCTCCTGTGGCGCCCCGGGGCCGGTTCCCCGAGGCGCCACAGCCTTCCGGTGCGCGTATCGCGAGATGGGGCTCGCCGGTGACGGTGGGTGCGGGGAGGTGGCGGAAAAAGGGGGTTTCCGCGCTGCCGTACGCGGCATCCGTAACTGTACGAAGCAGAACAGGGCACCATCCGGCCGTACCCGGCCGGGTGACCTACCTCGGGAGGTCAAGCCATGTTGAGAGCTGTCGCAGACGTCCTCCGCCAGATCGGCGGCGCTGTGGCCACGGTCGTCACACTGCCGTTCCGCGCGGTCGCCCGCCTTTTCGGCGGCGCATCGAGTACGGCTCACGGGCGGCACTGACCCCCGGCGCGCAATACCTGAATCCCGCCCCGGTGGCGCTCGGACCGTCACCGGGGCGGTGACATGTCCGCGTGGAACGGCAGTCCGGCGACGACGGAGGTGCCGTGCACCGGACGCGGCCTGATCGCCCACGCCGCCGCGATCCGGTCGACGAGCAGCAGTCCCCGGCCGGACTCGGCGTCCGCGTCGGGGCGTGTCGGAACCGGCTTGCGGCAGCCGTTCCCGGTGTCGGACACGGCCAGCCAGTAGTGGCCGTCGGCGGGCCACAGGACCAGTTCGACCAGGTCGTCCGCCGTGCGTGCGCCGTACCGGACGGCGTTCGTGACCAGTTCGGACGTCAGCAGCCCCAGATCATCGTTCAGGCCGGGCGGCAGCCCCTTCGGCAGCGCCTGCGCGACGGCGTGCCGGGCACGCATCACCGACGCGGGGTGGGCGGGGAAGTGCCAGGAGGCGGGGACGTGGGGGATTTCGGGCATGGCGGACTCCGCTCGATGACTCGTGCTCGGTGGTCACGGATCGCCGGTGGCTCGCCGCCCTGGTCGCGGCACACCCGCCCCAGGGCGGACGGGCATGCTCGCGCGGTGCGCTTCCGGCTGTCGCCGTGTGTGGCTTACGCGGTACCCAGAGTAGGACAGTTGGGGGTACATGTGCTACCGATACCGTGTGATCGACTACCGGGAGCCCTTCCCGGGCGCCACACTGTCGCGGGAGAAGCGAGGGGACCATGCCGCCGAGAAGTAGTCCGACTGCGCTCCAGCAGCGTTTGGGTGCGGAACTGCGCAAACTGCGAGAGGCGGCGGGACTGTCCACGGAACAGGCTGCGGCACTGCTCGACACCAAGCGGACTGTCATCACGAGCACGGAGGCGGGTCGCCATGGCGTCAGCCCGGCCCGTGTGCGGCGCATGGCCTTCCAGTACGAGTGCACTGATCAGGCATTGGTCGATGCTCTGGTCGCCATGTGTGCGGATGGCACGAGCGGGTGGTGGGAGGAGTACCGGGACGTTCTGCCCGCGACCTTCCTGGACATCGCAGAGTTGGAGTGGCGAGCCGTCGGCCTGCGGGTCAGCACGATGATGCACATGCCTGGCCAGTTCCAGACCGAGGCGTATGCGCGGGCTCTGTTTCAGGCCGCCATCCCGCCGCTGCCCGCCGATGAGTTCGAAGCACGACTTGCTCACCGGGTGCAGCGGCAGCGGGCGATCGACAGGGCGGAAGCGCCGCCCTACACGCTGGTGATCCACGAGGCCGCGCTGCGGATCGAAGTAGGCGGGCGCAAGGTTCTACGGCAACAGCTCGCGCATCTGATGGCCGCTGCTGAACGGGAGAACGTGACGATTCAGGCCATCCCGTTCTCGGCCGGCGCCTTCCCCGGCTCCGGCCAGGCGATCCTGTATGCGCTCGGCCGGGTGCCCCAGCTCGACACGGTGCACTTGGACCGGACGACAGCGGGGGAGTTCGTGCATTCCGAGGCGCAGTTGTGCAAGTACCGCCTGCAGCTCAGTGAGATGCAGGGGATTGCGCTTACGCCCGAGGCAACCGTTGACTTGATGCACGGCATCTCGCAGCAGCTCTGAAAGGATCACACCGTGCCCGACATCGCTTGGGAAGAACCCTTCTGCCAGGACGCGAGCAACTGTTTCCGCATCGGCACGGATGCTGAGGGCAATGGCTACATCGCGGTCAATGGTGAGGAAGGGCGCTACCTCGTCGACAGCTTGGATGCCCTGCGAGCGATGATCCTTGACATCAAGGCGGGCAAGGCCGATCACCTGTTGCGGTCCTGAGCGCGAGTGCTGCCGCCCCGTGCGCGGCAGCACTCGTTCAGGTCGGCTGTCAGGCGAGTGACTGGCCGCCGTCCAGGGGGACGGTCGCGCCCGTGACGTAGGGGTTGGCCATCAGGAACAGGGCTGCCGCGCCCACCTCCTCCGCCGTTCTGTAGCGGCCGAGCGGCAGGCCGGATCCCGCCTCGGCCAGGCGGCGTTCGGTATCGGCGGGCCGCCGCGCCCACTACCAGGAGATCGTGCGGGTGCTGTGCCCCGACCCGGCGCACACGGCCGTCATCCAGGAGTGGCTCGTCACGCTCTTCGCGCTCGTCCTGTGGAGCTTCGCCGCCCCCCCAGATCAACCGCATGCTCCTGGACGAGACGTCCGACGACGACGCCCGCGCGCGGAACCGTGCCGCGGTCGTCCCCGGCCACCGCTCCCTGACGCCCGCGCGCGCCCGTGCTCACCGGGGCAGGTACGCGGTCGCCAGGACCGAGACGGTCACCCGGCCGGGGAGGAGGGTGTCGTCGGGCAGGTCGGCGCGGTCCACGTGGCGTGCGCTCGGTGTCATCGCCACCAGGTCCCGCGCGTCCGGGCCGCTCAAAGGCAGGGCGTACTCCACGCGTTCGGTGACGGCGGGCTCGAAGAAGGGGGCGAGCGCCCGGTGCAGGCGTTGTTCCTTGGCCGGGTCCACCGCGACCATCGCGGGGACGCGGTCGCGCAGTTCGGCGAGGTGGCGTCCGGTCGGGCGCACCACGACCAGCCGGCCGGACGGGCGGAGCACGCGACGGAACTCGGCCGGGTTGCGCGGTGCGAATACGTTCAGCACGACGTCCGCCGACCCGTCGGCCAGGGGGAAGGGGCGGAAGACGTCCCAGGACGCGGCGGCTGCCCGCGCGTGGGCACGGGCGGCCGAGCGGAGCGCGCGCACCGACGTGTCCAGGCCGAGGGCACGGGCGTGGGGCAGCCGGTCGAGCACGCCGCTCATGTAGTGACCGGTGCCGCAGCCGGCGTCCACCACCGTGCTCCGCTCGCACGCGGCGTCGGCCACCAGGCGCGCCACCGTCCGGCCGATCGGGGCGAACGCGCCGGTGGCCAGGAACCGTTCCCTGGCGCGGACCATGGGCGCGTCGTCGCCGCTGGTGGCGCGGGTGCCGGTCAGGAGGCCGACGTAGCCGTGGCGGGCGACGTCGAAGCTGTGACCGGCCGGGCAGCGCAGGGCGCCGTTCCCGGGGCGCAGGGGGTGGGCGCGGCACGTCGGGCAGCGCAGCAGGTCGATGGATCGTTCGAGGGCAGGGGTCAGCAACACGGGCACAGCGCACTCCTGGCAGGCGGAAGGGTGAGGAACCGTGCCTGCACACGCGCATGGGGAACGGGCGGCGCCCGAGGGGGGGATCAGGTGGCAGGCACGCCGAGGAGGGCGATGCCGTCCGGCGTCGCCCTCATTGCCTTCCGGCTACGAGAAGCAGTGGTGCGGGGTGCTCGTGGGTGCCACGCGTCCAGTCTAGGAGCGGAATAGGTGATCGCGGTCGCCGGTTGCTGCGGGACGTGCGCGATCCCGAGGAACTGCCCAGCGGCATACACCCCCTGCTCGCCGGGCGCTTCAGCCCTTACCGGTTCGATCCGTCGGCGGTGGTCGGCGATCGCGCTCTCGGCCTGCTGCTGGAGGCCGCACGGTGGGCGCCGTCCGCCGGGAACTCCCAGCCGTGGGGCTTCTTCACCGGCAGACGGGGCGAGCCGGATCACGGTCGGGTGCTGCCCCACCTCGCGCCCAGCTCGGCCCGCTGGGCGACGGACGCGGGCCTGCTCGTCGTCACACTCACACGCCGCCACGTCGATGACACGGGACTGCTGTACTCCGAGTTCGCGGACCACGATCTCGGCCAGGCCGTCGCCCACATGACCGTTCAGGCGCAGGCCATGGGGCTGGCCGCGCACCAGTTCCGGGCCTTCGACATGGAAGGGCTCACGAAGGAGCTGGATCCGAGGCCCGGTTGGGCGATCGTCTCCATGATCGCGGTGGGCAGGGCGCTCGGTGGCCCGCCGGAGGGCCGTGGCCGCCGCAGCGTGGCGGACCTGCTCTCCGCGCCCTGGACGCCGGGGGAGTGAGGTCCCCCGCCCCGGCCGCCGGGGCGCGCGGGTGGCGGTCGCCGTCCTGATATGTAGGCTGCCTATCGGTTGGCGGCCTAGGCGTGCTATGTATTGGCAGCCTACTTGTTGTCGCGTCGAGACGGGGTTCCCATGACCAAGCTGCTGCTGTCGGTCCATGTCCTCGCGGCGATCCTGGCCATCGGGCCGGTCGCCGTGGCCGCATCCGCCTTCCCCCGCTACGTGCGCGAACCGGCCGGTGCCGCGCCGGAGACGGCCGCCCACCTGCACCGGGTCTGCCGCGCCTACACCGTGCTCGGCGTCGCCGTACCCGCCTTCGGCGTCGCCACCGGCGCCCGGATGGGGGTCCTCACCGACGCCTGGCTGCTCGCCTCGGTCGTCATCACGGCGCTGGCCGCCGTGCTGCTGCTGAGCGCGATACTGCCCGGCCAGCGGCGGCTGCTGGCCGCGCCGGGCGTCCGGGCGGAGGCGGCGCGGCTGGCCATGGTCACGGGGATCTTCAACCTGCTGTGGGCCACCGTCGTCGTGCTGATGATCGTGCGCCCCGGCTCGACGACGGGAGCCTGACCGTGACCGGAACGGCATCCCTCCGCCTCGCGGCCCACGCGGAGGTCCTGACTCTGGCCGTGCTGCTGATCAACCTGAGCACGGTCCACGCCGACGCCGTCTCGTCGCTGTGCGGCCCGCTGCACGGCACCGCGTACCTCGCCGTGCTCGCCCTCACCTGGCTGACGCCCGGCACCGCCCTGCCGGGCCTCCGCCCGCGCGCGTTCATCCCGGGGATCGGCGGCCTGCTCGTCCTCACCGGAGCCGCGCGCGCCCGTGCCGGGGAGTCGTGACGCCCGGTACGGCCTCCCCCGGACACCGGAGTTCCGCCTACCATGCGGTGGAGTACGGACGGCCGCACCGGGGGCGTGATGGAGCAGTACCAGGGGTTCACCGAACAGGACGTCCGCAGCGCCCTCGCCGCGGAGGGCGGGCCGGACGCGTGGGAGACGGGACCGGCGTTCCTCCAGGAGATCGACCCGGACCACATGGCCGAGAACGCCGTCGTCTACGCCAAGGCCGCCCGGGAGACCGACGACGCCGCGGGACTCTCGCGACGGGCCAGCGTCGCCGCCGGATCGGCCGGCGGCTCGAACGGCCTGTCGTTCGCCGACGCCGAGGACCGTCTGGAGGAGACCGAACGCGACCTCGCGGGCGGCGAGGACAACGGCCTCTACGACGTCGTGGAGGTGCTCCGAGCCGCGATGGCGGACGCCGTGGACACCCGCTCTGCCGTGGACGACCTCCTCAACGGCGAGGAGGGCCTCCACCCCGTCATCCAGCGCCGCATCAAGGCCGCCGGTCTCGAATGGGACATGGCGGTCTGCCGGATCGACATGCCGGAAGGCATGGCGGACTCCATCCGCAGCCGCAACCTGCGGCTCGCCGTCAACGACGCGCGCGTCATCGCCGGCGACATCGGCGACACCATCGACTCCTACCGCCGCCGCATGACCTGGCGCGCCTCCGAACTCGCCGCCGGCGGCTACGACGTGGCCGACGGCCCCCTCGGCCTGTGGACCACCGAGGGGAACGCCGCCTACGTCGCGGGAGTCGTCAGGGAGGAGCTGGCCAGGGCCGCGGACGACCCGGCGAGCGTCGACGTCGCCCGCCTCCTCGACAGCATGGCCCAGCTCCGGTCGATCGTGGACCGGGGCCGCGACCTCGCCGGGGTGCGTCTCGAGGACTACGCGTATCTCGACGCGTTCTACGAGGCGGTCGGCGGCGGCGAGGCGTTCGTCGACCTCGGCGCGATCCTGCAGAAGCGCGACGACCTCGGCCTCGACCCCACGGCCTCGGAACGCCTCGACCAGGTGGCGGCGGCACTCGGGGACGGCATGCTGACCGCCTACGGCCACGACACCGTCACCATGCCGGACTCGCTCGCCCACCTCTTCAAGGTCTACTCGTGGCGCGACGAGGGCGGCGCCTGGCGGGACTTCGGGAAGTTCGGCGAGGTCCTCGGGCACGCGACGACGACACCGACCCGCCGGATGACCGAGGACCTCGTCTCCAGCGCCGTGGTCGGCATCAGGTCGCAGCACGACAACACCGGCAGCGACGGCGTGCTGCACGCCGCCATGCTCAACCTCCCCGTGGCCAGGGAGGAGATCGGCGCCTGGAACAACGACTGGGCCGACCGGAAACTGGAGGCCAGGGAGAAGGACGAGGACTGACCGGCCCCGTGTCCCGGCACGGTCAGCCGGACGTCTCGACCTGCCGCAGCGTACGGCCCGTCCGCGCCGAGCGGGCGCGGCGCGGGTCGGGCGTCCCGTGGTCCGACGCGTGCGCGTCGTCCCGCTTGATGAGCAGCCACGCCTCGTCGCCGCCCTGCCGGAAGCGCGTGAGGGCGTACCCGCCGCGGAGTTTGCGGCCGCGCAGCGCGAACGAGAGGTGGCCCCGTGCGAGGGCGTCGGCGACGGACGAGCCCTTCTGCTGGTGCCAGGTGCCCTCGTCCCAGATGATCACGGTGCCCGCGCCGTACTGGCCCTTGGCGATGGTGCCCTCGAAGTCGCGGTAGTCCAGCGGGTGGTCCTCCGTCGGCATGGCGAGCCGCCTGTCGTGCGGGTCGGTGGACGGACCCTTCGGCACGGCCCACGACTTCAGCACGCCGTCGGCTTCGAGGCGGAAGTCGAAGTGCATGCGGGTGGCGTCGTGGATCTGGACGACGAACCGGGGGTCGCCCCCGTCGCCGCTGCCGCCGTGCGGTTCGCCGGTACGGCCGAAGTCCCGCTTGCGCCGGTACTCGGCGAGCGGGTGGCCGGGATCGGAGGTCTTCCGCTGGACACTCACCCCTCCATGCTGGCACCGGGCGCGCGGGTCCGCATGTGCGCCGGTCAGGGGGTGCTGCGCTCCGCGCACTCCGCGAGCGAGAAGTCCTGCCGCAGCGTGTGGCCGGCGCACGGGAGGACGTGCGCGACGGCCGGTGTGCCGCCGTCCGGGAGGAGCAGCAGGGTCACGTGCTCCTCCGGCAGCGCGGTCACGGCGTACCGGCCGCGCTCGTCGGTCCTCGTGCGCAGCAGCGCGTGGCCGTGGCCGTCGATGACGGACAGCAGCGCCTCCGGCACGGGCTCGCCGCCGTCCCGGCAGACCTTGCCGACGACCATCGGGGTGTCCTCGCCGAGGCGGCCGGCGCTGTCGATGGGGACGGCACGGGGCTTCGGCGCCTCCAGGATCGGGTCCTCCGGCGTGGTCGCGGAGGGCTCGTCGGCCGTGGCCTCGGTCTCCGCGCCGCGGGCGCGGCGGCGCTGCAGGACCGCTCCGGCGACGTTCAGGGCGATGCCGGCGGCGAACCACGCGCACAGCACGAGCGTGGGGCGCAGGACTTCCTTGCCGTCGAAGTAGAAGACGCCGTGGAGCGCGTCGATCAGGTTGCCCAGCGGCATGATCGGGTGCAGGAAACGGAAGAATCCGGGCACCATCTGGTACGGAATGGCGCCGCCGCTGGACGGGATCGACAGCAGGACGAACAGCGTGATCGCCACCCCGGGGATGAACTGCCGCACGAACGGCACGAGCCCGAACGTCACCCACGCGATCGCCTGCGTCGTGAGGAACGCGTACAGGATCGCCAGCGGCTCGAACGGCACCACGTCCATCGCCAGGCCCACGAAGAAACCGACGACGCTGACGAACGCGCCCACGCCGGCGAGCGTCAGCAGCTTGGCGGTGCGGCTGAGGGCCACGGCCCGCAGCAGCATCATCACGGTGATGTACGGGACGATGTTCCACACCATCGCGAGGTAGAACAGGCCGGTCCCGGTGACGTCGCCCGGGGCCGTCGGGACCAGCTCGTTCGTGTGGAAGTCCTGGCCGGCCGCGGCGGCGGTCTGGCCGAACGTCGCGGTCAGCACCTGTTCGAGGGACGCGCCGTCGGCCTTGGCGAGGTGCAGCGTGGCGTCGTCGCCCTCGACCGTGTACGCGGCGACGACGTCCCGGTCGAGGACGGCGCGCCGGGCGTCGGCGGCGGTGTCGGCGGGCACGATCTCGTAATTGCCGGGCGCCAGGTCCTCGAAGCCCGCGGCGACGGCCTCCGCGGCCTCGGTGCCCGAGACGGCGACCCGTACGTCGTGCGGCGCAGGCGCGTGGAACGGCAGCATGTAGCAGAACAGGAAGCCGAAGAAGAAGAGCATCGGGAACCACAGACCGCCCGCGAGGGTGCGGATGATCGGCGGCCTCGGCTCCTCCTCGGCTCCTGCCACGGCGGCGGCACCTCCCGGCGGTCGGGTCGGTCACGGCCGCGGGACGCGACCGGGTACGGACACCGCGGGCCGCGTCGCGCCCCGGCGGCGGGGACCGCCCTTGGAAGCTAACACGCGTGAGGTGAGTCGGCTAACGGATGTTGTGCAAGGTGGGGCACCACCCCGTACACCGTCCGGCACACTGTTCCCGAGCCGAACCGCCGGTACCCGCGCCGGCGCCACGAGAGGAGCACCGCCGCATGGCGCCGCCGAGGGACGCGACCGAGCCCCGCACCCGCGTACCCAACCAGTGGGGCCAGGGCGGCCGGCTGCGCGAGGAGATCCTCCAGGCCGCATCGCGGCTGATCGAGGCCGGCGCCGGCACCGAGGACGACCTCTCGCTGCGGGCCATCGCCCGCGAGACCGGCGTCGCCGCGCCCAGCATCTACCGGCACTTCGCCGACCGGACACAGATCGTCCGCGAGGTCGTCGCCGGGGCCTGGGCCGCCCTCGCCGCCGAACTCGACGCGGCCGGGCGCGGCGTACCGGACGGCGACAGCCGGGGCCGGCTCGGCGCGATGGCCGGGGCCTACGGACGGTTCGCGGCACGCCGGCCCCGGCACTACCGGCTCATGCTCCTCTTCGAGCGGGGCCGGTCGTCAAAGGAACTGCCCCCGGGGCACCCCGCGCGGCACGTGTTCGATACGTGGCGGGACGCGGCCGCCCGCTTCCTCGCCGACCACCTGGACCGTCCCCAGGACCCCGACACACTCGCCCACCTGCTGTGGACCGGCCTCCACGGGCAGATCGGCCTCCGTCCCGTGCTCCCCCCGCCGGCGGACGGCGGCGGGGCCGAGGACGCCCGTACCGCCCTCATCGACGCCCTCCTCGGGCCGCTCCCGGACTGACCGGCCGCCGCCCCGCGTGCGGTCCCACCCCCGCAGCGGCCATCATCGCTTGCGGGGAAGGGAGAGACCTATGCCGTTCGTCACCGCGGGGAATGCCCGGGTCCACTACACCGTCGCCGGCACCGGCCCCGCCCTGGTCCTCGTGCACGGCACCGGGCCGCTCGGCGCCGAGGGCACCTGGGGAGCCCTCACCCCGGCGTTCACCGACCGCAGAACCGTCATCGCGCCCGACCTGCCGGGCGCCGGACGCACCACCGACGACGGGGAACCCCTCACCGTCGAACGGCTCGCCGGGCACCTCGCCGCCGTCATCGAGGACGCGGCGGGCCGGCACGGGACGGCCGGCGGCCCCGTCACCGTCCTCGGCTTCTCGCTCGGCGCCCCCGCCGCCATCGCCCTCGCCGCGCTCCGCCCCGACCTGGTGGACACCCTCGTCACCGTCGCCGGCTGGGCCTGCACGGCCGACGACGCCTACCTCGCCAACGAGTTCGCCCTGTGGCGGCTCCTCGGGAAGACGGACCCCGAGGCGTTCGGCCGCTGCGTCATGATGACCGGCTTCAGCCGGACCTTCCTCAACACCCTGCGGCCGGCGGAGATCGACTGCCTCGTCGCCGCCATGCCGCCCACCCCCGGCGCCATGCGCCACGTCGATCTCGACGAACGCATGGACGTCCGGCACCTCCTGCGGCGCGTCCGGGCGCGCACGCTCGTCATCGGCTGCACGCAGGACGCGACCGTGCCGGTGGAGCACAGCCGCGCCCTCCACGCGGCGATCCGCGGCGCGCAGTACGCGGAACTCGACACCGGGCACGGGCCGTTCTTCGAGCAGCCGGGGGAGTTCGCCAAGCTGGTGCGCGACTTCCTGCCCGGCGCCTGACGGCGCGGCGCCGGATCAGGCGGCGGGTTCGGACGTGTCCGCCGGATCCGCCGCCTCGGCCGGCTCCACGGGCTCCGCCGCCTCCGACTCCGTCATCGTCGTGCTGCCGAGCACCGTCGCGTGCTCCAGCACGTCCTCCAGCGGGTCGTCGATCTGGCCGGTGCCGATCAGGGCGAACCGCGGACCGATCGTCGTCTGCCCGCTGTAGTGCTCGTCCGCCGACGCCGTGTCGGCCCCGCCCAGCGCCGCGGTACCGACCGCGAGCGCCAGAACGGACCACCGGGCGGCGCCCCTCGAACGGCGGGCATGCCGTGTGATGCTCATGCTGTGTCACCTTTCGTCGGACTGTTCATCAGCAAGAGCGCCCAGACGGTTACGGTTTCAGCAGCTCGTAATACCGTGCGTGGGGTGATCGACTCCCACACCCAGCCCCGCGCGACCGCGCGGCGGGGACGGTCGGCGGCGCTCGCCGTGGCCGCCGTCCTGCTGCCGCTCGCCGCCTGCGACCAGGTCCCGACGACGACCGATCCCGTCCCGTCCGACCGGGCGACCACCGCGCCGGCACCGGACGGCGACGGGGGGGAGCGAGCGACCGCGCTCCCCGGCCTGCCCAGCTCCGACGAGGCCCGCGACCTGCTCGCCGGACTCACCGTCGCCGACGCGGGCTCCATGAGCGGCTACTCCCGCGACCGCTTCCCCCACTGGGCGACGCGCGACGGCTGCACCGTGCGGCAGCTCGTCCTCGCGCGCGACGGCGCGGACGTGACGGCGGACGACGAATGCCAGCCGCAGTCGGGCACATGGACCAGCGCCTACGACGGGGAGACGTTCACCGACCCGGGTGACCTCGACATCGACCACATCGTCCCCCTCGCGAACGCCTGGCGCTCCGGCGCGGACGAGTGGACCGACGAGGAACGCGAGACGTTCGCCAACGACCTGGACCATCCGCAACTGCTCGCCGTCAGCGCCGCGAGCAACCGCTCCAAGGGCGACCAGGGACCCGAGGACTGGCTGCCGCCCGGGGAGACGTTCCACTGCGACTACGCGCGCGCCTGGACCGCCGTGAAGGACACGTACGGCCTGACCGTCACGGCGGCCGAACACGACAGCCTCACGCACCTGCTCGACACCTGCCCGTGAACGGCGCTCACATCGGGGTCCGGTACTGCTCCGCCTTGTCGAGAGTGGCGGTGAAACGCGCCCACTGCGCCGCGCCCTCCGGGGTCGGACCCACGGTGAAGTCCTCCGGGTCGAGGAAGTCCAGCCGTTCGCGCGTGGCGGGATCCAGATCCCGCCACGCCGCTTCGTCCTGCGGTGACCGAGCCACAGTTGTCGCACACCCAAGCGCCGTTGTTCTCGAATCCGCGGCCTGACCTGCCACGGGGAGGACGACTGTAGCGCGCCGCGCGGACCTCGGCAGCCCCCGGCGTCCCGTTCGGACGCGCCGTGTCCGGAACACCGGGGGCGGTGCGCGGGGATCAGGCCACGCGCGTCAGCTTCTCGGTGAACCCGGGCTCCGCCAGGTCCTCGGTGAGCACGAGCGGCACCTCGGTGCCCGCGACGGTCAGCGTGCCGACCTCCGTGCCGGCGGCGGCGCTGTTCGGGACCCCGCCGTCGCCCTCCTCCAGGGTGATGTCGACGCTCACGCCGTCCCAGCCGACCGCCGTGACGTCCTCGGCCACGGCGACCGGCGTCCGGCTGCCGAAACCGTCGTCCACGTACCCGACGACATCCCCCTCGGCCAGCACCGTCTCGGCCCGCAACTGCTCCTGCGCCCAGCGGATCAGGGTGTCACTGGCGTTGAGCGCGCCGGTGAGGATCGAGTTGTCGGACGGGTCCGGCGGCTGGGCGAGCACCGCGCCGACGATGAGCCGCACCTCGTCACCGACCGGCTGCTGCACGGCGAACAGCAGGTTGCCGCCGGCCGCGGTGGTCGTGCCGGTCTTGATGCCGACGACGTTGTTCATGGGGACGAGGTAGTTCCAGTTGCCGTGCTCGTCGCCGTACTGGTCGACGTAGGACGGCTGGCGGGCGACCTCGCGGAAGACGTCGTTCTCCATGGCGGCCTGTCCCAGGACGACCTGGTCGGCGGCCGTGCTGACGGTGCTCTCCTCAAGGCCGCTCGGGTCCGTGTAGGTCGTGTTGTCCATGCCGAGCTCACGGGCCGTCTCGTTCATCTTGTCGACGAACGCCTCCTCGGAGCCGGCGTCCCAGCGGGCCACGAGGCGGGCGACGTTGTTCGCGGACGCGATGAGCAGGGCCTGCACGGCCTCGTACTCGGAGATCTCGTCACCCGCCGACACTTCGACGGTCGACTCGTTCTGCGCGCTGAGGGCGCTGTCGTCCTCGGCCTGCTGGTCCACGGGGATCGTCTCGCCGCGGCCCTCGTCGTCCGTGATCGGGTGGTCGCGCAGGAGGATGTAGGCCGTCATCACCTTCGCGACCGAGGCTATGGGGACGGGCTCCTGCTCGCCCGAGGAGCCGAACGAGCCGACGCCCGGCACTTCGAGCTGCGCCTGACCGCTCGCGGGCCACGGCGCCGACGGGCTGTCGCCCTCGAACGTGAACGTCTCCTCGGCCGTCAGGTGCAGCGACGGCTCAGGCAGCGGGCGCAGGGTCTGCGCGACCGCGAAGACGATCAGGAGGAAGACGACGACCGGCGTCCATATCTTGACGCGCCGCAGGGTCGTCCGCAGGGGGTGGGCGGTGGCGCGGGACGGTTGGTGAGGGAGGCCAGGAGTTCCAGCGGGTCCCGGGGGGCGTCGCTCGCCGGGGCCGGGGTCTCGGCCGGGGACTTCAGCGGCACGTAGGTGCTGGACGGCTTGGCCCCGGGCGATGCGGGCGGCGCCGTGGGAGGAGCGGTCGGGGGGAGCCGCAGGTGCGTGGTCGTCCGGTCGCCCTCCTTCCCGGCCGGGGGTGCGGCGGGTGCCGGGTCGCCCGGCGTGTCGGAGGGCAGGCGCAGGGCGGTCGTCGCCTGGTCCACCGGCTTGCCGGCCGGTTTCGCGGCGGACGCGGCGCCGTCCGGCCGCGGGGCGTCGCCGGTCTCCGGCGCGTCCGCGGGCTGCGCGTCGGCGGCCTCGGGGGGCAGGCGGAGCATGGCCGTGGCCTGGTCGGTCCGCTTCCCCGCCGCCGGTTCCGCGTCGTCCGGACCGTCCGCGTCGACCGGGCTGTCGGGGCCGGCGGAGTTCGCGGCGCTGTCGCCCTCGTCCACGCCGTCCTCGGCGGCCCGGTCCGCCTTGTCCGTGTCCTCCGGGGTGTCGGTGTCTTCCGGGCTGTCCGGGGTGCGGGAGGCCGCGGCGTCCTCGTCCGCCCCGTCCTCGTCCGCCCCGTCCTCGTCCGCCCCGTCCTCGGCCCGGTCGGTCCCCTCCCGGTCCGCCTCGTCCTCGTCCGCGTCGTCCTCGGCCGCGCGCTCCGGGGTGTCGTTCCCGTCGGCCGCGGTGGCCGGGTCCGCCTCCGCCGTGCCGGTGCCGGCGGCGTTGTCCGAAGTGCTGTCCTTGTCCGCGCCGGCGGTCGCGGCCCCGACCCCGCCGGAACCGTCCTCGGCGCTGTCGCCGTCGGCTCCGGCGACGTCCGCCGCGCCGTCGGGGGAATCGCCGGCGCCGGCGGCGGCTTCCCCGTCGCCGTCAGCGCCGTCAGCGCCGTCAGCGCCGTCATCCCCGCCGTCCGCGTCCTGCCCGGCGGGCACGGCGGCCGGCGGGTCGGCCGGCAGCCGAGGGTCACGGACCGGTGACGTGCCGCTCTTCCCGTCGCCCGCCGCGGCGTTCTCCTCCGCACCGCCGCCGCCAGCGCCGTCCTCGCCCCCGGGAACTCCGCCGTCCTGGGGAACTTTTCCCCCACCCCGCGGCGTCTCCTCCGATGACTCCTCGTCCCGCTCCCGCTCCGAAATGTCCGGGGACCTGCCCGACACCCATGCCTCCCACAAGTCGTTCGCGCCGCGTCGTTCCCACTGCCCTGCGGCCCTTACCAGTCTGCCGGGTCCCGCTCACCGCGGTACGACGCGTCCGGGGCGGCCGAATCCGGCCGTCCACCCTCAAGGACGACTACGACATATCTACGGGTTCCCACCCATAGCGACCACGTCCTCTCGACAGAACAATGTGAGAGGCGTCACCCTGTCTTTCATCCACGCGGGGAGGCATGGATGGGCAGGAGTCGTAGAACCATTCCGGAGGAGCTGCTGCTGCTGGCTCTGGACCCGGCCACGGGCACCACAGCGCAGCCCCAGTCGCTCGACCTCGGCCTTGCCGGGGCGCAGCTCGTCGAGCTGGCCCTGGCGGGACGAATAGCCCCAGATGGGGACCGAATAGCCGTGATACTGGCACGGCCGACCGGAGATCCCACCCTGGA
This sequence comes from Streptomyces sp. RFCAC02, assembly GCF_004193175.1. Classification (NCBI taxonomy): domain Bacteria; kingdom Bacillati; phylum Actinomycetota; class Actinomycetes; order Kitasatosporales; family Streptomycetaceae; genus Streptomyces; species Streptomyces sp. RFCAC02. The sequence goes on from NZ_SAUH01000001.1 coordinate 3,924,617, forward strand.
CTCCGCTCTGGAACTGCTGCGCAGGCGCGGCAGCCCGGTGCGGGCCGTCCACTGGATCGGCGGACCCAGATTGGGACTTCGCCAAACCTACCTCACGCATCTGGAGCGCTGCGGCATGGTGCACGCGGTGGAGAACCAGATGTGCGGCGTCCTTCCGACGACCCGGTACCAGGCGACGGACACCGCGGTCAGCCGGCAGATCAGGGCGCGTCTCGACACGGCGATCCGCACCGGGACACCACCGGACCCGCGGACCGCGGCGCTCGCGGCCCTCGCACACGCCGTGGGCCTCGGCAAGCACCTCTATCCGGGCAACGAGGGACGGTCGTCCCGGTCCAGGCTGCGTGACCTCATCCGGCACGACCCGATGGGCGGGCTCGTCGCCCACGCCGTCATGGACGTGCAGAACGGTGTCGCCGGCCAGGCGGCCGCACGGCAGCGGGGCGTCCAGCCGGCCGGCGCGGCGCCGCGCAAGACGGGGCGGAAACCCGCCGCCGGCGCCATGGCGGTGGTCGGGCCGTCGGCAGGGCCGGACCAGGCCATGCGCAGGGCGGTGGCGCGGGTCCCGGTACGCCCCTCGTTGTCGCATTAGCCCGACGCACACACGCGCGATCGGTAGGTGCCGGCGTGCTCCGCGCCACCAGCGGCAGCCGCCGGACGACCGCCGGCGCACGGACCACCCGGGAGCCGCGGGCGAGCGCGGGGTGGAGCGGAGGACCGTCCATGCGGACCACCGCCCCACCCCGCGCTTGCGCATGAGTACCCTCGGTCGTCAGTCTGTCGCCAAGACCCTGCGGTGGTGCCGTCGGAGATGGCAGTCTGCTGGGGAGCGACAGTTCATGATCGCTGACCGACGGAGGTGCAAGTCCGTGGCGGGCAATGTCAATCCCACTGTCCGGCGACGCCGGCTCGGCCAGGAATTACGGCGTCTCCGGGAGGACCGGAACATGACGGCGGAGGAAGTCGCGGACCGCCTCCTCGTCTCCCAGTCCAAGATCAGCCGGCTGGAGAACGGCCGGCGCAGCATCAGCCCGCGGGACGTCCGGGACCTGTGCGGCGTCTACGGCGTGGAGGACAAGCGGCTGATCGACTCCCTGATGCAGATGGCCAGGGAGTCCCGCCAGCAGGGGTGGTGGCACGCCTTCGCCGAACTCTCCACCTCCTACAGCGTCTACATCGGTCTGGAGACGGACGCCTCCTCCCTGCGCGTCTACGAACCGCAGGTCATCCCGGGGCTCTTCCAGACACCCGCCTACGCCGAGGCGCTGATCGCCGGCGCGCTCCCCGAGGTGACCGACGAGGAGATCGACAGCCGGGTGCAGGTGCGGCTGCGGCGTCAGCAGCGTGTGTGGGACGACAAGAACCCGCTGCGCCTGTGGGCGGTCGTGGACGAGGCGGTGCTGCGCCGTCTGGTCGGCGGCACCTCGGTCATGGCCGAGCAGATGAACCGGCTCGTGGAGTGCTCCCGCCTCCCGAACGTGACGCTGCAGATCCTCCCGTTCAGCGCCGGCGCACACCCGGGCGTGAACGGGCAGTACGCGGTGCTGGAGTTCCCTGAGGCGACGGATTCGACGGCCATCTATCTGGAGGGCGGCACGAGTGACCTCTACCTGGAGAAGCCGCATGACGTGCAGTACTACAGCGTCATGTACGAGCACCTCCGGGCGCAGGCGCTGAGCCCGGAGCAGAGCCGCGCCTTCATCATCAAGGTGGCCGAGGAATACGGGGGTTAGCCGGGCAGGGGGAAGGGGAGTCGGGGCGGAGCATACATGCCCTGGGGACGGTCGGCCCGGAAACCGGAAACGCTCCATCCGGTCGGGTGAAGGCATCCGGGGTGTGCCGAGGGTGACGAGTACGGTCTCCCGCGTTACTACCGACGTGTACTCCGGGAGCAGACCATGGCAATCCAGCGAGCGGCCACGCGCACGTGGACGAAGTCCTCGTATTCCGCGGGCAATGGCGCCTGCGTGGAGGTGATGTCCCCGGGCCGGGATCTCCTGGCCGTGCGGGACTCCAAGGTGCCTGCCGGTCCGCGGCTGGGGTTCGCCGTCGGTTCGTGGTCGGCTTTCCTCGGTGTGGTGGACCGCGCCGCGACCGGCGGCTGCGGCGCCTGACACGCGGCCGGTGCCGTCCGGGGCGCCCGTACCGTCCTGGGCGGCACGCCGATCACCCCGCCGGGCCGCGCCTTCCCGCCTGCCGGAGGCACCCCCTTCCTTCTTCCTTCCGCGCCTCCCGCGCTCTCCGTCTCCTCTCCCTCCTCGCTCCTCCCTTCTGCTCGTGCGGGCCGTGTCCCCGTGCTCGATGTGCAGTCCTCCCGCCCGGCGTCTCCTTCCCGCGCTCGCCGCCCCGTCTCACCGCTGGTGCGGGCCGCCCCGCCAGTCCGGCAGCGGACGCCGCCCCGCCGCCACCTCGAATGCCGCCTCGGCGCCGAGCCGGGTCGAGTCCAGGACGGGCAGGGGGGAGTCGGCCGGCGTGATGAGCAGCGGTATCTCGGTGCAGACGAGAGCCACCGCGTCGCAGCCCCGGGCGGCCAGGCGTTCGATGACGCCGAGGTACCGCGCGCGGGCGCTGTCCGTGAATCTGCCGTGCAGCAGCTCCTCCCAGATGACGCCGTCGATCAGCTTCCTGTCCTCCGCGACCGGTATCTCCGCCGTCATCCCCAGCGCTCCGAACGCGTCACGGTAGAGCGGCCCCTCCATCGTCCAGCGGGTGCCGAGGACGCCGATCCGCCGGTGCCCGTCCCGCGCGGCACGCTCGGCGACCAGGCGGGGCAGATGCAGACCCGGCAGCGGGAGTCCGGGCAGCCCCGGCAGATCGAGCGCGAGGTGCGCCGTGTTGTCGGGGCAGAGGAAGAAATCCGCTCCCGCCCGCGCCAGGGCCTCGGCGCTCTCCGCGAGGACCGCTCTGACCGCAGCGTGGTCGCCCGCCTCCCAGGCCGGCATCGACCGGGCGAGCGGGATCATGTCCAGACTGACGCGGGGGTGCTCGTTCGCCCCCAGGGCGGCGATCCCGTCGGCGCAGAAGGCCCGCAGGCACAGGACCGCGCCCTCTGCGCTGTGACCCAGGATTCCGGCGTGCTTCATCACGACCACCCCGTTCGGTGTGGTGAACGTCTGTCCGTTACAGTGAACATCATCGCCCTCGCGTTCGTCAAGGCGAACGTCCGGGCGTCCACAGCGAACGAGCGGAGGCGGCCACGGCCATGGAATCCGTCCACCTGAACGAGACGATCGCGGCCGCGCTCCGCCGCGAACGGACGCGGGCCGGCATCACCCTCACCGAACTGGCACGGCGTGCCGGGCTCGCGAAGTCCACGCTGTCCCAGCTCGAGTCGGGCGGCGGCAACCCGAGCGTCGAGACGCTGTGGGCACTGGCGGGCGCGCTCGGCGTCCCGTTCAGCCGCCTCGTCGACCCGCCGGGCGCCGCCGTGCGTCTCGTCCGCGCCGACGAGGGCACACCCCACCACGCGGACGACGCCGACTACAGCGCCACCCTGCTGGCAGCGGCTCCGCCCCACGTGCGCCGCGACATCTACCGGATCGCGGCCGAGCCCGGCGACACCCACCACTCGGAACCGCACCAGCCGGGGACGGTCGAGCACCTCGTCATCGGTTCGGGCCGCGCCGAGGCAGGCCCGGCCGACGAGCCCGTTGAACTCGGCCCCGGCGACTACCTCGCCTACCCCGGGGACGCCCCGCACGTCTTCCGCGCCCTCCTGCCCGGCACGACGGGCGTGATCGCGATGGACCACTCCTGACCTGTGCCGGCGGCCCCGCCGGGCGTCCGGTCGTCACTGTCAGTGGCGGGTGCGAGCATGTGGTCATGGACGAGCGAGGGGCGGCGATCGCCGCGTACTGGGGCCGCGCGGCGGCGCGGTTCGACGAGGAGCCGGACCACGGCCTGCGGGACGACCGGGTCCGGCGGGCGTGGGCCGCGCGGCTCGCGCGGTGGGTGCCCGCGTCCGCCGGTGACGTGCTGGACGCAGGCTGCGGCACGGGGTCGTTGTCCGTCCTGCTGGCCGGCGCCGGGCACCGGGTGACGGGCGTCGACCTGGCGCCGGCGATGGTGGCGGCGGCGCGGGAGAAGGCCGGGAGGGCCGGTCTCGCGGAGCGGACGGAGTTCCTCACGGGGGACGCGGCCGGGCCGCCGGTGGGCGGGCGGCGGTTCGGCGCGGTCCTGGCGCGGCACCTGCTGTGGACGCTGCCCGATCCGCACGCGGCCCTGCGCGCCTGGTGCGCGCTGACGCGGCCGGGCGGCCGTCTGGTGCTGGTCGAGGGCCGCTGGCGGCAGCCGGCCGGCGCGCGCCCCTACGTCCCGGAGGCGGCCGGGCTGCCGTGGGGGGACGGCGTCGGCGCCGAGACGCTGACCGACGTGCTGCGTCCGTGGGCGGAGACGATATGCGTGGAGCCGCTGGCCGACGACCCCGACCTGTGGGGCGGCCCGGTCGACGACGAGCGGTACGCGCTCGTCGCCACGCTGCCGGAGGACGGGGGGAGCCTCTGAGTCGGACGGCACGGGCGGGACCGGTGGTGTGCCGGCGCTCGGCGGGAGTTCCGTGCCGGCTCGTCCGCGTCGTGGCCGCGCGCGGTCGGGCGGCTTCCGCTGGCGGCGCGGGGAGCGCGTCAGGCGGGCGTGTCCGGTGCGGTGTCGCCGAAGTCGTGGAGTGCCTCGTCGACGATGGCCGCCAGGCGGGTGTGGTGGGCGCCGCGCCAGTAGATCCGGCCGCACGCCGGGCACTCGGCGAACACGTCGTACGTGCTGCGCGTGCCCTGCTCCAGGCGGGCGCCGACCGACTCCTTGTCGGCGGGGCGCAGCGGTCCGTTGCAGGCCGTGCAGCGTGTCCACGGCGCGAGGCGCGGGCGGAAGCGCTCCAGGACCTCCCGCAACTGGTCGTCGGGCCGGGTGTGGTCCACGTGCGCGCCGGCCCACAGCTCGCGGCGGCGCAGCAGCCCCCGGTCGCGCGACAGCAGTACGCGCCGCTCCGCGGCCGACCGGGCGGCCAGCGCGGCGTCCCCGGGGTCGGGGGTCGTGTAGGCGGCGTCCACGCCCAGCAGGCGCAGGCGGCGTGCCAGGGTCCCGAGGTGCACGTCCAGCAGGAAGCGCAGCGGAGCCCCCGGCACCCGCTGCGGGCGGTCCACCGGCCGTACCTCGACCGTCTCGCCCGCCGCGGGCACGTGCGCGGCCGGCACCTCGCGGCCGTCCGCCAGCAGCCGGCCCACCTCGGTCAGCGGCACCCCGAGCGACTCCACGACGTGCCCGAGGGACGAGGTGCCGTCCGTCGTGACGGGCAGCCGCTCCACGCGCCGGCCGGCCGGCAGGAAATGCCGCAGCCGGGGCGCGAGCACCACCGTGATCCCCTGATCAGCCACGCCGCCAGGATGCCACCCGCGCGCCGCCGGGCGGTACGGGATCCCCGCCCGGCACCCGGTCCGCGGGTCGCGCCCGGGCGGGGATCCCGGCCGTGTGCGGGGCCGCCGGGCAGGGCATACGCTGGCAGACAGGGAGGTGACGTCATGTCCGACATGCCCGACAACTCCAAGCGGCCCCAGGAGCCGCCCACGCCGGACCGGCTGCTGCACAGCGGCGCCGACAGGCCCGTCGATCCCGAGGACCTGGTGCGGCTCAGCGGGCGGGAACCCACGCCCGAACTGATCGAGGAGGCCCGGCGCACCCTGGAACGGGAAGGCCCCAAGGCCGTCGAGCGCTACCTTCCGTAGCGGCCCGGCGGAATGTTCGTCCGCCGCTCCTGGTTGGCCCCTGGAGGGACACGCATCCCGTGGACCACCAGCAGCGGACCGATCAGGAGGGCGCACGAGCATGGCCGATGGCACCGACACAGCCGGCGGACCGGACGGAATCAGGGGTACGGCCCGGGGCAGCGCCCCCGTCCCCCTGTCCGTGCTCGACCTGGCCACCGTGGGCAGCGGCACGACCGCGTCGGCGGCCCTGAGCACCACGACCGAGCTGGCGCGGCTCGCCGAGCGCCGGGGCTACCACCGGTTCTGGGTGGCGGAGCACCACTCGATGCCCGGTGTCGCCAGCTCCTCACCGGCCGTGATCCTCGGCCACCTCACCGCGCGGACCGAACGCATACGCCTCGGCTCCGGCGGCGTCATGCTGCCGAACCACGCGCCGCTCGTCGTGGCGGAGCAGTTCGGCACGCTGGAGGCGCTGGCGCCCGGCCGGATCGACCTGGGCCTCGGCCGCGCCCCCGGCACGGACGGCGGTACGGCGGCGGCCCTGCGCCGCGGCCGTACGGACGGTCCCGACGAGTTCCCGAGCCAGGTGGCCGAACTGGTGCGGTTCCTGGACGACGACTACCCGGACGCGCACCCGTACGCGCGGATCCACGCAGTGCCCGGCCCCGTGCAGGGCAGCGCCGAGGGCGGCGTGCAGTCCCCGCACCGCCCGCCGGTGTGGCTGCTCGGCTCGTCCGGTTTCAGCGCCGAGCTGGCTGCGCGCCTGGGCCTGCCGTTCGCCTTCGCCAACCACTTCTCGGCCGCCAACACCATCCCCGCCCTCGAGCTGTACCGGAGCGCGTTCCGCCCGTCCGCCGTGCTGGACGCCCCGTACGCCCTGATCGGTGTCTCGGCGCTGGCCGCCGACGACGAGCGCGAGGCATACCGCCAGGTCAGGACGGGCGCGCTGTCCATGGTGCGGCTGCGCACCGGCCGCGCGGGCCTCGTGCCCACGCCGGAGGAGGCCGAGGCGTACCCCTGGACGCCGATGGAGGAGGAGGTCGCCGACGGCTGGCTGTCGAACGTCGTCCACGGCACCCCCGACGCGGTGCGGGCCGGGCTCGACGCGCTCGTGCGGCGCACCGGCGCGGACGAGCTGATGATCACGACGAACGCCCACAGCGCCGCCGCGCGCCTCCGCAGCTACGACCTGATCGCCGACGCCTACGGGATCTGACGCCTACGGGATCCGGCGCCCGCCCACCGCGTCCCGCAGGGCGCGCGACAGGCGCTCCGCGTCCCGCGTGAAACCGGTGACGAGGAGGGTGCCGCCGTCCCGCAGCCGGACGCGGCACAGCACGTCGGTGCCGAGGAACCGCAGCCCCGGCACCGGCGAGCCGGCGTCCTCCACGGCCAGGACGTCCGTCCACGGCACGGCCCGCCCGCCGCGGGCCGCCCGCCGCGCGAGGCCGCCCCGGTGCACGACGAACACCTCGCCGCGCATCCGCCACGCCCACACGGCCCGCGAGACCCCGCAGGCGAGACACAGGGCGCCGAGCCCGAGCGGCGCGCCGGCGGCCACGTTCGAGCCGGTCCTGTCGTCGGCGAACCACCACAGGAGCAGCGGCAGCCCGGCCGCCACCCCCGCCGCGCCGAGTGCCAGCAGCACCGCGGCCGTGCGGGCGCACCGCCGCTGGTCGGTCGGAAAGGTGTCGAGGGCCTCACCCAGAGTCCCCGCCGTGTCAGCCGTCATGCGGAAGCGCACCCCTTGTCCCCGTTCGGCACCTGGCGCAAGTGTCCGGCGCCGGGGCGGTCCCCGGCAACGTTCCCGCACGGTTTCGCCCCAAGTTCCGCCCATCGAGGGCGGAACAGGGGGACGAGTACCGGCCAGTGTTGGTGTGCCGGGAACGACGTACTAGGGTGCGGCCGTTGTTCTACGCGCTACCGAACGGGGAAGCACCAATGGCACCGAGGGTGCACCGGCCGGGCCAGCCCGGCGATCTCAGCCGGCCGCGCCGCCTGTGGGCGCGCGCCGCCACCCTGGGCCTCCTCGCGGGCGCGGGCATCGGCGCCGACACGTACGAGGTCTCCGAGGACCGTCTCGACTGCACCCACCCCGGCGGCAGTTACTGGTGGACGCTCACCCTGCACGGTCCCGGCCGCGCCGTCTTCCGCGGGCAGGACGCCGACGGCAGCCACGGCCACCGGCGCGCCGAGCCGGTGGACTTCCTCGCCGGCGCCCCCGCCTGGCTGCCGCTCGGCGACCTCCGGCCGCGCCAGGCCGCGGGCGAACTCGGCTACGTCTACTGGTGCGACGACGACACCTGGTCGCGTGCCCCCTACCCCGACGACCTGCCGGACGACGGCCTCGAACTGTCCGCCGGCTGGGTCGGCGACGACGCCGAGGTCGCCGAGGAGCTGTGGGACGTGGCGGGCGGCGGTGACGACGCGTCGGCAACCGTCCTGGCGTTCCTGGACCGCGCGGCGACCGGCGCGGTGGACCACGAGGCGATACGGACGCTGCTGGCCGCGTTCACCCCGAAGGAGCCGCCGTCCCTCGACGCCGCCCTCGCCTTCGCGCGGCGCGCGGGGCTCGCCGGCTGACGCGGCCTCAGAGCCGGATCAGCCCCGCGGGTGTCGGGCGGAAGCCGCAGGAGTCCAGGTAGAACGGGCACAGGTCGTCCTCGAAGTCGACGTGCAGCCAGCTGCAGCCGGCCTCCCGCGCGCGTTCCACCGCGACCGCCACCAGTTCGCGCCCCACGCCCCCGCGGCGCAGCGTCTTCTCCACGACGGTGTCGAGGACGAACGCGTGCGTGCACCCGTCCCAGGCGACGTTGACGAAGCCGACGAGCGCGCCGTCCGCCACGCGCCGGGCGCACACCCACCCGAGGCTGAAGCGTTCCACCTGCCCGCGCCAGTCGTAGTCCGGCGCCGGAGGATGGCCGAAACCCTCGGCGTGCAGGTCCTCCACCTCGTCGTTCGCGAACGCGCCACGCCACTCGTACAGCACCGTCATGCCGACACCGTATGCGCCGGGGCGGCGAGTTGACCCCCGCCGTGCGCGAGGAGCGTGCCTCAGCGCCGCGGGGCGGGTGCGGCGGCCGCCGGCAGGAGGACGATGACGTCCAGGCCGCCGCCGGGCAGCGGCGTCAGGCGCAGCGTCCCGCGGTGCGCGGTGACGACGGCACGGACGATGGACAGTCCGAGGCCGGAGCCCGTTCCGTCGTGCAGACGCGCGCCGTCACCGCGGACGAAGGGCTCGAGGAGCTGATCGGCCGCGGCCGGGGCGATGACGGGGCCGGTGTTGACGACGCGCAGGCGGCAGTGGCCGTCGCCGGTCGTGCCGGTGGCGACCGTGACCCGGCCGCCGGAGTGGTTGTGGCGTGCCGCGTTGCCGATGACGTTGCCCACCATCCGCTCCAGCAGGACGGGCTGCCCGGTGACCGGGGCCGGGCGCAGGTCGGTGTCCACCGTCAGGGCGAGTTCCGCGATGCCGGGGCGTGCGCCGTCCAGGGCCTCGGCGGCGAGGGCGGCCAGGTCCGCCGGGCGGTCGGGGCACTCCGTTCCGGACTGCACGCGGGCCAGCAGGAGGAGGCCGTCCAGGGTGAGCCGGCAGCGCGCCGCGGCGTCCCGCACGTCGTGGGCCATGGTGATCAGGTCGTCCCGGCCGGGGCGGCCGTCGAGTGTGACGTCGACGGCGGTGCGGATCGTGGCGAGCGGGGTGCGCAGCTCGTGGGCCGCATTGGCGGTGAACAGGCGCTGGGCGTGCACGCCCTGCTGGATGCGGTCCAGCATCCCGTTCACGGTCGTGGCCAGGGCCGCCAGCTCGTCCACGGGCGCGGTGACCTCGACGCGTTCGGACAGGTTGTCGGCCGACAGGCGCTGCGCGGTCGCCGCGATCGTGCGGACCGGCCGCAGGATGCGCCCGGCCAGCCACCGGCCGAGGACGGCGGCCACCAGCGTGACCACGGCGAGTGCGATGGCCGCCTGGGTGAGGAGCGTGGACAGCGTCAGCTCCACCATGCGGTCACCGGCCGCGAGGGCCTGCTCGGGGAGAGGGGGAACGGAGGGCAGGTCGCCGTCCCCGCGGTGAACCGCGTATAGGTCGCCCGGCGCCCGAGGTGGTGCCGCGTCAGCAGATAGGTGAGAGCGGTGATGACCAGCCCGGCGACCAGGACCAGGCCGGTGAGCAGGAGCGAGAGACGGCCGCGGGCCGTCAGGTGGCGGGGCACGCGGCTTCACGGCCGGACGCGGTAGCCGGCGCCGGTGACCGTCTCGACCACGGGCGGGTCGCCGAGCTTGCGGCGCAGCGTCCCGACCGTGATGCGCACGGCGTTGGTGAACGGGTCGGCGTGCTCGTCCCACACCTTCTCCAGCAGCGTCCCGGCGCGGACCACGTCGCCCCGCGCGGCCAGCAGCTCGTGGAGCACGCCGAACTCCTTCGGTGTGAGCAGCAGTTCGCGGCCCGCGCGTTCGGCCAGCCGCCGGGCCGGGTCGAGCACCACGTCCCCGGCACGCAGCACCGGTGGCCGGGCCGGCGTGCTGCGGCGCGACAACGCCCAGACGCGCGCCACGAGTTCGGAGAAAGCGAACGGTTTGCCCAGGTAGTCGTCGGCGCCCAGGGACAGGCCGGCGACGCGGTCCTCCACCGAGTCGGCCGCCGTGAGCATGAGCACCCGGTGCGCGCCGTCCCCGGCGAGGCGCCGGCACACCGTGTCGCCGTGCACCACCGGCAGGTCCCGGTCCAGCACCACCACGTCGTACGGCGTGTGGGAGCACTTCTCCAGCGCCGACGCGCCGTCACCGGCCAGGTCGACGGCGAAACCGTGCCTGCGCAGCCCGGCAGCCACGTACTTGGCCAGGGGAACCTCGTCCTCCGCCAGCAGAACTCGCATGACCGGCAGTGTGCTGCCTCGGCCCTATGGACGCTGTAAGGACCGGGCGCCCCGGACCTATGGATCACCTATGGCCGCGCGGACCGCCGCCGATATCCGGGGTCAGGTAGACCTGCCGCTGATCACTTCACGGCAGTGAGAGAGGACTTCCCATGAGGACTCGGACCTCCCGGCGTTCGGTGCTCGGCGCGCTCGGTGCCGCCCCCGCCGCCGCGTTCGTGGCGGGCGCGTTCGCACCGGCCGTCGCCCAGGAGAGCGCCGGCACGGTGCCCGCGGGGCTCCGGCCGGGCGGCGAGCTCGACCAGCTCGTCGCGGGCATGGCGGAACGGGAGGAGTTCGCCGGTTCGCTGCTGGTGACCCACCGTTCCCGGACCGTGCTTGAGCGCTCGCACGGTATGGCCGACCGGCAGCGCGGCGTCCCCAATGGGCCGGGCACGGCGTTCCCGCTCGCCTCGGTGACGAAGCTGTTCACCGCCGTCGCCGTCGCCCAGCTCGCGCAGCAGGGGCTGCTGACCTACAGCGCGCGGCTCGGGACCTTCCTGGACGGCTTTCCCTCCGCGGTCGCCGACAAGGTGTCGGTGCACCACCTGCTGACGCACACGTCCGGGTACGGCGACTACCGCGCCGAGCCGGGGTTCCCGGAGGCGGAGAAGAGCTGGACCACCCGGGAAGAGACCATGGAGGGCATCACGGAGTTCATCCGGCGGTCCGAGCCGGCCTTCGCGCCGGGCGCGGGCGGGCTGTACAGCAACGCCGGCTACCACCTGCTGGGCGCGATCGTGGAGAAGGTGTCGGGCGTCTCCTACTACGACTACGTGCAGGAGAAGGTGTTCGGCGCGGCGGGGATGACCTCGTCGCGGTTCCTCACCAAACCGGAATGGCGGGCCAGCCGCGCCTTCGCGCACCCCTACCACCGGGACGAGCAGGGGGAATGGGCCGACAGCCTGGAACTCTTCGCGAACGCCGTCGGCACGCCGGCCGGTGACGCGTTCTCCACCTGCGCCGACATGGCCCGCTTCGCGCGTGCGCTGTGGGAGGGACGGCTCCTCGACGCGGGCACGACGGCTCTGCTGCTGAGCGGCAAGGCCCCGCTCGGTGCCGGGGCGGGCAACGGCGACGGCAGCGCGCCGCAGGAAAGCTTCCAGTGCTACGGCCCGGTGGGAATGCTCATCGGCGGCCGGTGGAAGTTCGAGCACGGCGGCGGCAACACCCTCGGCATGTCGACCATGGTCCAGCTCTACCCGGACGCCGACTGGACCGTGTCCGTCCTCAGCAACTACGGGGACGCGCCCTCCGTCCAGTCGATCGCCGTCCGGGCACGGGACATGATCACCGGATAGCGCGGGACGTCCGGGCGGCCCGCACCTCGTCGCCCGACGGCGCGTGTCGGGCCGGATCGCGCCGTCGAACCGCTGGCGTGCGCGCGAGGTCCATGTGCCGCTGACCCGTCGGCCGTCCCGCCGTTCAGTCGGCCGGGGGGATGCCCGCGCGGCGGGCCAGGGCCACGGCGGCCAGGGTCGAGTGGACGCCGAGCTTGCTGAGGACGTTCTGCATGTGGGTGCGCACCGTGTGCGGGGAGAGGTAGAGGCGCTCGGCGACCGCCTTGCGGCCGAGGCCCGCCAGCATGCAGCGCAGCACCTCCAGTTCGCGGGGCGTGAGGGTTTCCACGAGCCGCTGGTGCTCCGAGCGGTGGCGGCGGGCCTGGTCGAGTTCGCGGAGGACGCCGGTCAGCAGCGCGGGCGGGACGTGCGTCTCGTCGCGGAGCGCGCCCCGGACGACGAGCAGCAGGCGGGCCAGGGAACTGTCCTTCGCGACCCAGCCCCGCGCCCCCGCCGCGAGGCACTGCGCGGCGAGCACCGCGTCGTCCGCCGAGGCCAGCATCACGGCGCGCAGGTCGGGGAAGCGCTCCCGCACGGACACGAGCAGGGTGCCGTCGGAGTCGAGCCCGGTGTCGAGGAGCAGGACGTCGAACGCCGAGCGCTCCAGCGCCTGGAGGGCCGCCGGCGCGGTGCCGACGGCGGCCGCCTCGACGTCCGCCTCGGCGGTGAGCGCGGTGGCCAGCGACTCGGCGAAGATCCGGTGCCCGTCCACCACGAGCACCCGCATACGGTCCACAGCGCGCTGCCCTTCGCGAAGGCCCCCGGACGGCGGGTACCGGCCGGTGGTGGCGGCTCGGCGGGCGCGGCACGACGCGGTCCGGCGCTGTCGCGGAGGTACGGCCGCCGCCGTACCGCACGCTGCCGGGTCGCGGGTGCCGCACCCGCCGCTCTCGCCCCCTGATCGGCACCGGCCCCCACCGGTGCTGCTCCTCAGCCTACGTGCGGCGGCCCGCCCGGGGAGGGGTTTCGCGGAAGATCCACGGAACCCGTCCCGTCACAGCGGCAGGCGGCGCGCCCCGGCCGACGGTATCGCCCCGAACACGCGCGGCGCGGTGTGCCCGGCGGCCGCGAACGCCTCGCGCACGGCGGTCTCGACGGCCTGTGCCGCGTCCGCCTCGACCAGCACGATCGCCGAGCCGCCGAAGCCGCCGCCGGTCATGCGGGCGCCGAGGGCGCCGGCGGCGTTCGCCGCGGCGACGACGAGGTCGAGTTCGGGGCAGGACACCTCGAAGTCGTCGCGCAGCGAGGCGTGCCCCTCGGTGAGGAGGGGGCCGATGGCGCGGTGCCGGCCGGCGTCGAGGTGCTCGATGACGCGCTCGACGCGGCGGTCCTCGGTCACGATGTGGCGGACGCGCCGCCGTACCGCGTCGTCGGTGATCCGCGCGAGGGCCGCGTCGAGGCCGTCGAACGGCACGTCCCGCAGGAACGGCACCCCGAGCGCCGCCGCGCCGGCCTCGCACTCCGCGCGCCGCCTGGCGTACGCCCCGTCGGCGTGCGCGTGCTTCACGCGCGTGTCCACGACGAGCAGCCGCAGCCCGGCGGCGGCCATGTCGAACGGCACCTGGCGGCGCGACAGGTCGCGGGTGTCGAGGAAGAGGACGTGGCCCGACGCGCAGGCCGCCGACGCCATCTGGTCGAGGATGCCGCACGGCATGCCGACGAAGTCGTTCTCGGCGCGCTGCGACAGGCGGGCCAGGGCGTCCGCGTCGAGACCGAGGCCGTTCAGGTCGCTGAAGGCCAGGGCGGTGACGACTTCGAGGGCCGCCGACGACGACAGTCCGGCGCCCACCGGGACGTCCGAGGTGAAGTGGATGTCGGCGCCGCCCAGTTCGTGGCCCTCGGACTGGAGCGCCCAGGCGACGGCGGCCGGGTAGGCGGCCCAGCCGGTGACGGAGCCGGGGGCGAGGGTGCCGAGGTCGGTCTCGACGACGCCGCCCGTCATGTCGCCCGAGTGCAGCCGCAGCCGGCGGTCGGCGCGGCGCGAGACGGTGGCGACCGTCGTGTGGGGGAGGGCGAACGGCATGACGAAGCCCTCGTTGTAGTCCGTGTGCTCCCCGATCAGGTTGACCCGGCCCGGGGCGGCGAAGCGGCCGTCGGCGGCCACCCCGTACACGTCCTGGTGCGTGGGTGTGCGCCCGGCGGTCATCGGCCGTTCTCCTCTCGCTGGGCGAACGCCCACGCGTCCGCGATGATGCCGGCCAGGTCGGTGCGGCTCGGGCGCCAGCCGAGGCGGTCGCGGGCGCGCTCGGCGGAGGCGACGAGGACGGCCGGGTCGCCGGCGCGGCGGGGCGCCTCGGCCTCGGGGATCGGGTGGCCGGTGACGCGGCGCGCGGTCTCGACGACCTCGCGGACGGAGAAGCCGTTGCCGTTGCCGAGGTTGCAGATCAGGTGCTCGCCGGGGGTGGCGGCGGTGAGGGCGAGGAGGTGGGCCTCGGCCAGGTCGGCGACGTGGATGTAGTCGCGGACGCAGGTGCCGTCGGGCGTCGGGTAGTCGGTGCCGTAGACGGAGATGGCGTCCCGGCGGCCCTGGGCGACCTGCAGGACGATGGGGATGAGGTGGCTCTCGGGATCGTGGCGCTCGCCCAGCGGCGTGCCGGCGGCGGTGGTGTGGGCGCCGGCGACGTTGAAGTAGCGCAGGGAGACGGCGGCCAGGCCGTGCGCGTGCGCCTCGCCCGTGATCATGTGGTCGACGGCCAGCTTGCTCGCGCCGTACGGGTTGGTCGGCGCGGTCGGGGCGTCCTCCCGGATGGGGGTGACGTCCGGCTCGCCGTAGACGGCGGCGGTGGAGGAGAAGACGAGGCGGCGCACGCCCGCGTCGCGCATGGCGCGCAGGAGTTCCAGGGTGCCGGCGACGTTGTTGCGCCAGTACTTCTCGGGGTCGGTCACGGACTCGCCGACCTGCGACGAGGCGGCGAAGTGCAGGACGCCGTCGTAGGAGTCGTCCAGGACGCGTGCGGCGCCGTCCTGCACCCGGCCCTCGACGAACTCGGCGCCCGGCGGCACGCCCTCCTTGAAGCCGGTGGACAGGTCGTCCAGGACGGTCACGCGGTGCCCGGCGTCCAGCAGGTGGGCGGCGACGACGCCGCCCACATAGCCGGCGCCGCCCGTCACCAGGTACTTGCCGCTCACTTGTCCGTCGCCACCTCTCGCAGCCGGTCGGCAGCCGCCTCCGGCAGTACGTCGCTCACGAAGGCGCCCATGCCCGACTCCGAGCCGGCGAGGAACTTCAGTTTGCCGGGGCTGCGGCGGATCGTGAACAGCTCCAGGTGCAGGGCGAAGTCCGCGCGGTCATCGATGCCGAACGGCGCCTGATGCCAGCCGGAAATATACGGCGTGGGCGGGGCGTCCTCGCCGAAGATCCGGTCGAAGCGGCGCAGCAGCTCCAGGTAGACGGCGGGGAAGCCGGCGCGTTCGGCGTCGTCGAGCGCGCGGAGGTCCGGGACGCGGCGGTTGGGGTACAGGTGCACCTCGTACGGCCAGCGGGCGGCGTGGGGGACGAACGCGGTCCAGTGGTCGGTCGCGAGGACGACGCGGCGGCCGTCGGCGCGCTCGGCGGCGAGGAGTTCGTCGTAGAGGTTGGCGCCGGTGCGCGCCTTGTGGGCGGCGACGGCGCGCAGGGCGCGTTCGGTGAACGGGGTGATGTACGGGTAGCCGTAGATCTGGCCGTGCGGGTGGCCGAGGGTGACGCCGATCTCCGCGCCGCGGTTCTCGAAGCAGTAGACCTGGCGGACGCCCGGGTGGTCGGCGAGGTCGGCGGTGCGGTCGGTCCAGGCGTGCAGGACGAGGGCGGCCCGCTCCTCGGTGAGGTCGGCGAACGACGCGTCGTGGTCGGAGGTGAAGCAGACGACCTCGCAGCGCCCGGTGCCGCCGCCGAAGGAGGGGAAGCGGTTCTCGAAGACGGCGACCTCGTAGGAGGGGGCGGGGATCTCGCTGGGCCGGCCCTCGCGGCTCGGGCACAGGGGGCACTGGTCGGCCGGGGGGTGGTAGGTGCGGGCCTGGCGGTGGGCGGCGTAGCCGACGTGCTCGTCGAGGAGGGGGTTGTGGCGGACCTCCGAGACGGACGTGGCGGGCGGGAGCGGGCGGCGGTCGAAGGCGTCGCGGACCGCGTCGTCGTGCGCGTCGTAGTAGATCAGCTCGCGGCCGTCGGCCAGCCGGGTCGCGGTCCTCTTCATCACTCAGGTCCCCGAGGTCGGATGTGGCGGGATATGCGTCGAGAATGAGCGCAGTTCAACAGAATCAAACATTAGGCAGCATACCCCGGCGGGGCGTCCCGGGGGAGGGGTCCGACGGGGGTTCGAGGGTGCCCCGGGTGGGAGTGGACAAGCGAATTGCGCAAGCAGCTTGTCCAAGTGTTAGGGTTCGCCGATGTGAACGACACGGACGGAACGGACGGCACGGGCGCACCGGACGGAACGGGAACCGGCGACGTCCCGGACACCGTCACCACCGCGCACCGCCTCAGCGTCGCCATCACCCGGCTCCGCTCCCGGCTGCGCGAGGAGTCCGGCACCCACGAGGCGGGCCTGTCCATCTCCCAGTTCTCCCTCCTGCGCCGGATCACCGACGAGGGTCCCGTCACGGCCGCCGGCCTCGCCGCCGCCGAACACGTCAGCCCGCAGTCCGTCGCACAGAACCTCACCGTCCTCAAGGCCGCCGGACTCGTCCACACCCGCCGCGACCCGGACGACGGCCGCCGCACCCTCATCACCGCGGCCGACGCCGGCGACGCCCTGCTGCGGTCGATCCGCGCCTCGCGCACCGCGTGGCTCGTCCAGGCCATCGAGACCCTGACCGAACCGGGCGAGCGCGCCACCCTGGACGCGGCCGTCGACCTGCTGGAACGCCTGATCGCCTCCGACGTCCACACCGACCGGCGCGGCGGGGGACGGCGCCGATGACACCGCGCGATCCCGGCACGCGGGCGGCCGGCCCGTTCTCCTGGCGGTTCACCGCGCCCCTGCTCCTCGGGGCGTCCCTCAACCCGGTCAACAGCTCCCTGCTCGCCACCGCCCTCACCCCCATCGCGCGCTCCCTCGACGTGCCGGCCGGCCGCGTCGCCGTCCTCGTGGCCGCGCTCTACCTGGCGTGCGCCGTGGCCCAGCCGACCGCGGGGAAGGTCGCGGAGGAGTTCGGGCCGCGCCGTGTCTTCATGACGGGCGCCGGTCTGGTCGTCGCCGGGGCCGTCCTGGGCGCCACCGGCGGGAGCCTCGCCGCGCTCGTCGCGGCACGCGTCCTCATCGGGATCGGCACCTCCGCCGCGTACCCGACCGCCATGCTGCTGATACGCCGCCGCGCCGCCGACGCCGGGCTGCGCGAGCCGCCCGGCCGTGTCCTCGGCGCGCTGTCCGTCGCGGGACAGGCCACCATGGCGCTCGGCCTGCCCGTCGGCGGCGTCCTGGTGGGCGCGGCGGGCTGGCGGTGGACGTTCCTCGTCAGCATCCCGTTCGCGCTGGCCGCGCTCGCCATGACGTGGGCGTGGATCCCGCGCGACCCGGCGGGCGGGCGGCGCGGCTCCGCCCGTGGGACGGCCGCGCGGATCGACGCCGCGGGCATCGCGGGCTTCGGCGGCGCGATGACCGCCCTGCTGGTCTTCCTCATGGCCCTGCCCGACGTGAACGCGGCCGCCCTCACCACCGCCCTCGTCCTCGGCGCCGCGCTCGTGGCGTGGGAGCTGCGCGCAGGCAACCCGTTCATCGACGTCCGCCTCCTCGCCCGGAACCTCGCGCTCGTCCGCACCTACGCCCGGGTCGCCCTCACCCAGCTCGGCGTCTACAGCGTCATGTACGGCGTCACGCAGTGGCTGGAGGACGGGCGCGGCCTGTCAGCCGAGCAGGCCGGGCTGCTCGTGCTGCCGATGAGCGGCCTGGCCGTCGTCATCACCCGGCCCGTCGCCCGCCGCAACCTCGTCCGCGGCGCCCTGGTGGCCGCGTCCACGGCGTCCCTGCTGGGCTCCACCGGGATGCTGTTCCTCGGCACGTCGGCGCCGGTGTGGACCATCGTCTGCGTCACGCTGCTCTTCGGCGTGACGGTCGGCACCCAGTCGGCCGGCAACCAGACCGCCCTGTACACCCAGGCGCCCGCCGGGCAGATCGGCACGGCGTCCGGCCTGTTCCGGACGTTCGCCTACCTCGGGTCCATCGGCTCCTCCACCCTCACCGGCGTCGTCTTCCACGACCGGGTGACGGACGGCGGGCTGCACACCATCGCGATCGTGCTCGTCGGCGTCAGCGCGGCGGTACTGGTGATGGTCCTCGCCGACCGCTCGCTCGGCGGACGCGCGCGGGACGGGCGGGCCGGGCGCCCCGAGCCGGACGAGCGGCACCGGCCCCGCAAGCACCACCGGAGACACAAGGAGAGTCACGCATGACCGACCCCACCGGCGTACCCGCCCTCACGCCCCGCACCACGGCGCTCCTCGCCATGGATTTCCAGGAGGCCATCATCGGCCGGCTGCCCGGGGCCGACGCCCTGGTGGACCGCGTCGCGGCCGCCATCGCCGGCGTACGGGCGGCCGGCGGCACCGTCGGCCACGTCCGCGTCGGCTTCGACGACGCCGACTACGCCGCCGTGCCCGACACCAACAAGGCGTTCTCCGCCGTCGCCGCCGCACGCGGCATGGACGCCGACGCCCCCGCCACACGGATCGACGCGCGGGTCGCGCCGCGCGAGGGCGACATCGAGGTCCGCAAGGTGCGGTTCGGCGCCTTCTCCACGACCGGTCTGGCCGACCGGCTGCGCGAGCGCGGCATCACCGACCTGGTGCTCGCCGGCGTCTCCACCAGCGGCGTCGTCCTGTCCACCCTCACGGACGCGGCGGACCGCGACTACCGCCTGTACGTCCTGGCGGACGGCGTGGCCGACCCCGACCCCGAGGTGCACGACATCCTGCTGAACCGGGTCTTCCCGCGCCGCGCCCACGTCATCGACACGCAGTGGCTCCGCGACCTGCTCAGGACCGCCTGACCACGCGGCGCGGCCCTCGGCGGAGCCGCCCGGCTCACGGGCGGACCGCCGCCCGCCCCCGGTGCACAGGGCACACGGTGGTCTCCGCCCGGCCCGGGGCGCGCCCCGCTCGACCACGGGGTGAGCGCCCGCGGGTGCGCCGGGACTCCGGGGTCCGCCTGCGGGAACCGCGGTCGCCGCGTGCTGCCGAGCAGCCGTCCCCAGACCGTGCGAAGAGACGAACGCGGCCGGGGCGAGCGTCAGCGATCACCGTTCTTCCGGCAGATAGGTGCTGAGATCAAGCTTGCTACGATTCGCCCCGTGGCACACCGGGTCGAGTCGGCGAAGGTCACGCACGGGGAGTTGGTGTCGGCGTTCGGCTCCCTCTGGATCGAGACGATGCCGCCTGAGGTCGCCGAGCGGCATTTCACCGACCCCGACGATCGGCGCCTGCTGACTGAGGTCGGCCTGCCCAGCTCCCTGTTGGGCCAGGTGTACTTCGGCAACGTCCGGGTCGATCCACCCCAGACCATCGGCCAGGCCCTCGACACCGGGACTCCCGACACGTTCGCGCCGGAGATCCGGGACGACATCGTGATCGCCGTGGGCATGGGCGGCTGGGCCTGCATGTCACGGGCGGACCGTCGCATCTACTGGTACGAGCCGGGGAACAGCGACCGGAAACTCGGGCTGATCAACACGTCCCTGGAACGATTCCTCAAGATCGCGCACCGGCTTCGGGTGGAGTTCAAGGACATCGACCTGTGCCACAGCGCGGACGAGGACGAATCGGAGGAAGAGATCGCCGACGAGCTGCGCCGCCTGGTCGCGGAGATCCGCGGTATCGATCCGCCCTCCTTCGACAGCCCGGCCATGTTCTGGCAGCACGTGGCGTTCTTCGCACTGAGTACCCTCGCGTCGGACTGCTGACAGCGGGCTGTCAGTCGGAGCCGGAACGCGGGGGGACCGCTCGGCGCGGGAGGGGCGGCGGCAGGTGGTCGAGGAGGCCCGTCCGCGTCGCCAGCGCGGCGGCCTCCAGGCGCGAGGCCGTGCCCAGCTTCGTGAGGAGCCGCTGCACATGGGTGCGGGCCGTGCTCGGCGCCACCCCGAGACCCGCCGCGATGCGCCGCGTGTCGTCGCCCTCCACGATCCGCGCCAGGACGGCCGCCTCCCGGTCGGTGAGCAGCGCCGCCAGCCGCGCGCCCTCGGCGTCCGGGCCGACGCGGGGGTACAGCAGCTCGGCGAACGCCTCGGCCAGCAGGTGCGGCGCCACCGCCACGTCACCGGCCCTGGCCTTCACCATGGCCCGCTCCACCCCCTCGATGCGCTCGTCGTGCCGCACATAGCCGCGGGCGCCGGCCGCGAACGCGGCGGCCACGCCACGCGGCCTCGGCACCGGCCCGAGCACCACGACCGCCACCCGCGGACTCTCCCGCCGCATCCGCGCCACCGGCTCCAGCACACCGGGGACCTCCGGTTCCGGCGCCCCGATGAGGACGACCTCCGGCTGCTTGCTCGCCGCCATCTCGCAGGCCCGGGCCGCCGGCGCGCACGCCCCCACCACCCGGTGGCCCCGCACCCGCAGCGCGGACGCCAGCGCCTCGGCGACAAGACGCCTGTCGTCCCCGACCACCACCCGTACGCTCATCTCCCGTAACCCCACCCCGGTCGTCGCGTCGGCCGCCCCGGCCGGTGCCGGGACGGCGCCGGCGCCCGCGGGAGCGCCGGTCGTGCCGGAGGCGGACAGCGCCGCCCCGCCTCCGCCGCGCGGTCCCTCCCCCGAGGCCGCGCGGGCACTGCGGGCGGACCGCGCGCCGGCCCGCCGTCCGGCCGCCGTGCCCCGGCTCGCGCCGGGACGCGGGGCCGCCACGTACCCGATACCCGTGCCGGCCGGCGCGGACGCTCCCGCGGCGCCCCGCCGGCCCGGGCTCAGCGGTAGGCGAGCACCGCCGGCCGCCCCGAGGCGCTGTCGCCCTCGTAGAACACCTGGGCCGTCAGGACGAGGGTGCCGTCCTGCCACAGGACGAGCCTGTCATCCGGGAAGAGCCCCGTCATCAGCGCCGTCTCCTCCGCGACCGTCTCATGGTCGAGCGCCATGACACTCGTGGCCTCCTCGGTCGCCGGGTCGATCGCGACGACGAGGCCCTCCACCGTCCCGTCGGACGGCTGGTAGGCCAGCACCTTGCCGTCCACGGCGCCGACCGGCCGTATGTCACCGCCGTTGAGCGCGGGCACCTCGTACTCGGCGCGGCCGGTCGTCAGATCGAACGCGACGATGCCGGCGTCGCCGTTCGGCTCGTTGGTGGCGAGGAAGAGGTGGTCGTCGAGGACGACACCGAGGCGGCAGTCGGCGAACGTGTTGAGCCGGCAGGGCGCCACATAGCGGGTGGTGTCGTAGTCGAGGACATGCTCGACCTCGGTGTGCTCCTCGTTCACCACGAGGAGGTGCGGGTCGCCCATCCCGTAGTCGCCCTCGCCGATCCCGGCGTCGACGACCAGCGGATCGAGGGAGACGACCGAGGAGACCTCGAACGGCTCCCCCTCGTACTCGGTGCCGTACTCCCAGGACCACTGCTCCCGGCCGCCCTCGTCGGTGACACGGATCGCGCCGCCGTCCGGCGTGCCGTTGGACGTCTCGCAGGACAGCAGGGAGACGAACGAGCCGTCCATGACCGCGTAGTCGCCCTCGATGCAGCGCTGCGACCCCAGGGTGGAGCGCCAGATGCGCTCGCCGGAGCTGATGCTGTACCCGCCGCCCCCGACGCCCCAGCCGACGGCCACGGTGTCGCCGAGGATCGCCGGGTAGTGGTACTGGCCGGGCGTGTAGTCGTCGCCGAGCGGGATGCTGGTGACCTCCCGGCCCGCCACGATGTCCACGACGGTGAGGACCTCGCAGTCGCGGCCCTGGAGGATGGCTATGCGGCCGCCGTCGGCGTTGAGCGACGCCTTGCACTCACCGCGCGAGGTCTCGAACGGCAGCGACCAGTTCTCGGCGCCGGAGGCCAGGTCGTAGGAGACGATGCCGTCCGGCATGACCCGGACGAACGCGTCGTCGGTGAGCCAGCCGCCCCGGCCCTCCAGGGTGAGATCGTCCGCCGACACCTCGGGCGCGGGCTGGTCCCAGGCGAGGGAGGCGTCGATGGGCTCGGCCGGCAGGGTCTCGCCGCCGGACTCCCCGGGGGGCGGGGTGGGGTCGCCCGACGCGTCCGCCGTGCTGCCGCCGTCCTGGGTGAGGAGCCACACCGTGCCGCCGCCGGCGAACAGGAACGACACGACCGACACGACGATCATCACCGCCCGCACCGGGTCGGGACGGCGCCGCGGCCCCTTCGACGGCGCCGGCTGCGAACCCCCCGGCGCGCCCGGCGCGTTCGGGACGGCGGTGGGCGCGTACGGGCCGGCCGGCGGCGGGGCGGCGCCGTCGAGCGTGCGGCGGCGCGCGATGCTCGCGCCGCCCGGCGGCGGGGCCGGAGCCGACGGGTACCCGTACCCGGGCGACAGGGCGGACGACGGCGGGGTCACCGGCACGGACGGCGGCGGCGGTGTCACGGGCGCCGCCGGCGGGCCGAACCCCGGCGGCACGAACGGCTGCGGCGTCCGCGGCAGGGAGTCGGCCGGGTCGGGGACCGGCGGACGCTGCCACGCCGGCGACGGCGAGGGCGACGGCGGTGTCGGCGGGCGGGGCACGGACGCCCCGTGCGGCGTGCCGCCGGACGGCAGCTCCGGGGGCGGCCCGAAGACACCCCCGGGCTCCTCGGGCGGTGGTGTCGGTGGCTGCGGCATGTCGTCCCCCTCCGTCGCCGGCCGGCGCGCGTGCGATGGTCCCCGTGACCGGTCCCCACGACCGGCCGTGTGTTCCTGTCTACCATCGGACACCGACAGTGCACGCGCCGGTTCCTGCGGACGGGACATCCGTCCAGGTCAGTGCAGGTCGGTGCCGGTGCGGGTCGGTGCCGGTCAGCCCTGGTCGGACAGTTCGAGCCAGCGGTTCTCCAGATCGTCACGCTCGCCCGCGAGTTCGCGCAGCTCCGCGTCGAGCCCCGCGACGCGCTGGAAGTCGGTCGCGTGCGCCGCCATCTCACCGTGCAGCTCCGCCTCGCGGGCGCCGATGCGGTCCAGCCGGCGCTCGATGCGCTGGAGTTCCTTCTGCGTGGCGCGGGACACCTGCGCGGGCGTCGCCGCCGGCCGCTCCGCGGCGGCCGGCGCGCGGTCCGCCGCCACCTCGTGCACCGCCGTCTGCGCAGCCCTGCGCTCCAGGTACTCGTCGATGCCGCGCGGCAGCATCCGCAGCGTGCCGTCGCCCAGCAGCGCGAACACCCGGTCGGTGACGCGCTCCACGAAGTACCGGTCGTGGCTGATGACGACGAGCGACCCGGGCCAGCCGTCGAGGAGGTCCTCCAACTGCGTCAGCGTCTCGATGTCCAGGTCGTTGGTCGGCTCGTCGAGGAACAGGACGTTCGGCTCGTCCATCAGCAGCCGCAGGATCTGCAGCCGCCGCCGCTCACCGCCCGACAGGTCCCCGACCGGCGTCCACTGGCGCTCCCGCCCGAACCCGAACCGCTCGCAGAGCTGCGACGCCGACATCTCCCGGCCCTTGCCCAGGTCCACGCGCGAGCGCACCCGCTCCACGGCCTGCAGCACCCGCCACTCCGGGTCGAGTTCACCGACCTCCTGCGACAGGTACGCGAGCCGCACCGTCTTCCCCACGGTGACGCGGCCCTCGCTCGCCTCGCCGCGCGCCAGCGTCCGCAGCAGCGAGGTCTTGCCCGCGCCGTTCACCCCGACCAGGCCGATCCGGTCGCCCGGGCCGAGCTGCCACGTCAGGTGCGACAGCAGCGTCCGCTCCGACGCGCCCTCCCCGACGCGGACCGTCACGTCCTCCAGGTCGTACACCGTCTTCCCGAGCCGCGCGCTCGCGAAGCGCGACAGCTCCGCCGTGTCGCGCGGCGGGGGCACGTCCTCGATCAGCGCGTTCGCCGCCTCGACGCGGAACCGCGGCTTGCTCGTGCGGGCCGGTGCGCCGCGCCGCAGCCACGCCAGCTCCTTGCGGACGAGGTTCTGCCGCTTCGACTCCTCGGCGGCGGCGACGCGCTCCCGCTCGGCGCGCGCGAAGACGTAGTCGCTGTAGCCGCCGTCGTACTGGTGGACGGTGCCGCGCTGTACGTCCCACACGCGGGTGCACACCTGGTCGAGGAACCACCGGTCGTGCGTCACGACGACGAGCGCCGCGCGGCGCGTCCGCAGGTGGGACGCGAGCCAGGCGATGCCCTCGACGTCCAGGTGGTTCGTCGGCTCGTCGAGCACGATCAGGTCCTGCTCGGCGACCAGCAGCTTCGCCAGCGCGATCCGCCGCCGCTCGCCGCCGGACAGCGGGCCGATCACCGTGTCGGGGCCGGCTGGGAAGCCCGGCATGTCCAGGCCGCCGAACAGGCCGGTCAGCACGTCCCGCACGCTGGCGTCGCCCGCCCACTCGTGGTCGGCGAGGCCGCCGATGACCTCCTGGCGGACGGTGGCCGCGGGGTCGAGCGAGTCGCCCTGCGTGAGGACGCCGAGGCGCAGCCCGCCCGCGTGCGTCACCCGGCCGTCGTCCGCCTCCTCCTGGCGGGTGAGGAGACGGATCAGCGTGGTCTTGCCGTCGCCGTTGCGGCCGACGACGCCGATCCGGTCCCCCTCGCCGACGCCGAGGGAGACGCCGTCGAGGAGGGTGCGGGTCCCGTAGACCTTCCGGATGGCCTCGACGCTGGCCAGGTTCCGCTGTTCAGGCATGGGAGACGATGGTAGTCGCCCCCGGCGCGGGCGCCGTCGTCGCACGGGCAGCGCGGCAGGTGCCGGAGGTCTCGAGGGCGGCGGCGACCTTGCGGGCCGTGCCGGCGTCGGCCGTCAGGAACGCCACGGTCGGCCCCGAGCCAGAGACGAGACCGGCCAGCGCGCCGGCGCCCGTTCCGGCGCGCAGGGTCTCGTCGAGCGCGGGCCGCAGGGACAGGGCGGCGGGCTGGAGGTCGTTCGCGCCGGGCAGGGCCGCCGCCAGGGCGTACGGGTCGCCGGCGGCGAGCGCGGCGAGCAGCGCGGGATCGGCCTCGGGCTCCGGCACGGGGGCGGCGGCGCGCAGCCGGTCGCACTCGCGGTACACGGCCGGCGTGGACAGGCCGCCGTCCGCGAGGGCGAAGACCCAGTGGAACGTGCCGCCGACCGGCAGCGGGGTCAGCCGTTCACCGCGCCCCCGGCCGAGCGCTGCGCCCCCGACGAGGCTGAACGGCACGTCGGACCCGAGCCGCGCGCACAGGTCGAGCAGCACCTCGCGCGGCGTGCGGGTGCCCCACAGGGCGTCGCAGGCCAGGAGGGCGCCCGCCGCGTCGGCGCTGCCGCCGGCCATGCCGCCGGCGACCGGGATGTCCTTGTCGATGTGGAGACGGACGGCGGGCGGGCGGCCGTGGTGCCCGGCGAGGAGGACGGCCGCGCGCACGGCGAGGTTGCCGCCGTCCAGGGGCACCAGGTCGCTTCCGGGACCGGCGCAGGTGACGCGGGGCACGGCCGGGTCGGCACCGGCGTCGGCCGGGGCCGCCGTCACCCGGTCGTACAGGTCGACGGCGAGGAAGACGTTGGCCAGGTCGTGGAAGCCGTCCGGCCGGGGGCCGCCCACGGCGAGCTGCGCGTTGACCTTGGCGGGGACGCGGACGGTGACGGCGGGGGTGGGCGGCATGGGGGGTTCTCCCGGGCGGTTCCTGCGGGGGCGGGACGGCGGTCCCGGCGGCCGTTCAGTCTAGTTCCGCCCGGCCCCGCGCCCCGCCCGCAGCTCACGCCGGGGCGAGGAGGCGCGAGTCCTCCGGCAGGACGCCGGCGGACCGCTCCCAGCCGCCGCGCCGGACGGACCCTAGCGCGGGCGGTGTTCCGCCAGGCGTGCGAAGTCCTCGACGGTCAGGGCCTCGCCGCGCGCCGTCGCCGGTACGCCGGCCGCGCGGCACGCCTCCTCGGCCGCCGCCGCCGACCCGGCCCAGCCGGCCAGCGCCGAGCGCAGGGTCTTCCGCCGCTGCGCGAACGCCGCGTCCACGACCGCGAAGACCTCGGCCCGGCTCGCCGACGTCGCCGGCGGCTCGCGCCGCTCCAGCGCGACCAGGCCCGAGTCGACGTTCGGCGCCGGCCAGAACACCGACCGCCCGATCGCCCCGGCCCGCCGCGCCCGCGCGTACCAGGCGGTCTTCACGGACGGCACCCCGTACACCTTCGACCCGGGACCCGCCGCCAGCCGGTCGGCGACCTCCGACTGCACCATGACGAGCCCGCGCTCCAGGCTCGGGAAGGACGCCAGCATGTGCAGCAGGACGGGCACGGCGACGTTGTACGGCAGGTTCGCGACGAGGGACTGCGGCGCGGGCCCCGGCAGCTCCGTGACGCGCAGGGCGTCCGCGTGCACCAGGCGGAAGCGGTCCGCGCGCTCCGGGAGGCGCGCCGCGACGGTGGCCGGCAGCGCGGCGGCCAGCACGTCGTCGATCTCGACCGCCGTGACCGAGCCGGCCTCCGCGAGAAGCGCCAGCGTCAGCGACCCGAGGCCGGGGCCGATCTCGACCACCGTGTCGTCGGGACCCACCCCGGCCGCGCGCACGATGCGGCGCACCGTGTTGGCGTCGATGACGAAGTTCTGGCCGCGCTGCTTCGTCGGCCGCACGCCGAGGGCGGCGGCCAGCTCGCGGACGTCCCCCGGGCCGAGCAGCGCGTCGGCGGCCGTCATCCGAAGACCCGCTCGGTGTTGGCGGCGATGTGCCCGGCCAGCTCGTCCTCGGACAGGCCCTGCACCCCGGCCATGGCCCGCAGGGTCACCGGGACGAGGTACGGCGCGTTCGGGCGGCCCCGGAACGGCGCGGGCGTGAGGAACGGCGCGTCCGTCTCCACGAGCAGCAGCTCCGGCGGCGCGGCCGCGAGCGCGTCCCGCAGGGGCTGGGCGCTGGCGAACGTCACGTTGCCCGCGAACGACATGTAGTACCCGGCGGCCGCGCAGACCCGGCTCATCTCCGCGTCGCCCGAGTAGCAGTGGAAGACGGTGCGGCGCGGCGCGCCCTCCTCCTTCAGGATGCGCAGCACGTCGGCGTGGGCGTCCCGGTCGTGGATGACGAGCGCGACGTCGCGCTCCTTCGCCAGCCGGATGTGGCGGCGGAACGACCGCTGCTGCGCCGCCGTGCCCTCGGGGCCGGTGCGGAAGTAGTCGAGCCCGGTCTCGCCGATCGCGCGGACCTCGGGGTGCCCGGCGATGGCCTCGATCTCGTCCAGCGCGGCGTCCAGGGCGGCCGGGCCGTGCTCGGCCTCGATACGGGCCGCCTCGTTCGGGTGCAGGGCGACCCCGGCGGTGATCGCGTCGTGCTCGGCCGCCGCCGCCACGGACCAGCGGGCGCGTGCCACGTCGCAGCCGATCTGCACCAGCCGCGTCACGCCCACGGCGGCCGCCTTCGCGAGCGCCTCGTCGACCGTGCCGGACTGCATGTCGAGGTGGGTGTGCGAGTCGGCGACGGGCACGGCCAGCGGCTCGGGCAGCGGGGGTGGCACGTTCTGCTCGGCCTTGGCCTTGGCTGACTTGGGCATGCCCCGATCCTACGGTGGCCCGGCGGGCTCCCGAGCAGGGGAAAAGAGGGTGCGGCGGCCGGGCACGGCAGGCAGGCTCCGGCCATGAGCACTTTCGACGACCTGCTGGCCGAGGGCGAGGCCGTTCCCACCGAGGGGTGGGACTTCTCCTGGTTCGAGGGGCGCGCGACCGAGGAACGCCCGCCCTGGGGGTACGCCCGCCTCCTCGCCGGGCGGCTGGCCGCGGCCCGTGCCGCCCTCGACGTCCAGACCGGCGGCGGCGAGGTCCTGGCCGGCGCTCTGGCCGCCGCGTCCGCCGTGCCGCCGGTCCTGGCCGCGACCGAGCCGTGGGCGCCGAACCTGGCGCTGGCCCGCCGCGCCCTCGCGCCGTACGGCGGCACGGTGGAGCACGTCGCGGACACGGCCGGCCTGCCGTTCCCCGGGGCGCGGTTCGACCTCGTCGTCAGCCGGCACCCCGTCGTGACGCGCTGGGACGAGGTCGCCCGCGTCCTCGCGCCGGGCGGCACGTATTTCTCGCAGCAGGTCGGGGACGGCACCCTCCGGGAACTCACCGACGCCCTCATGGGACCGCAGACCGTCAGCCCTGTCCGCAACCCCCTGCGGGCCGTCGCGGAGGCGGAGGCGGCCGGTCTCACGGTCGTCGATCTGCGGCAGCGGATGCTGCGCATCGAGTTCTACGACATCGCCGCTGTCGTGCACTTCCTGCGCAAGGTCGTCTGGACGGTCCCCGGCTTCACGGTCGCCGCGTACCGCGAGCAACTGGCCGGGCTGCACCGCTTCATGGAACGGCACGGGCCGTTCGTCGCCCACTCCCACCGGTTCCTGATCGAGGCCCGCGCGTGAGTCAGGACCGCTTCGCCGCCACCACCGCGTCGAACACCTGCCGCTTCGGTACGCCCGCCTCCCGCGCGACCTCGGCGATGGCCTCCTTGCGCGCCTGACCCGCGTCCTCGCGCTCCGCGACCCTTCGCGCCAGCTCAGCGGCGTCCGGGGCGTCACCCGACCCGGCGGCCGGATCGGCACCCGCCACCACCACCGTGATCTCCCCGCGCACCCCCGCCTCCGCCCACTCCGCCAGCTCGTCCAGCGGACCGCGCCGCACCTCCTCGTACGTCTTCGTCAGCTCCCGGCACACCGCCGCGCGCCGGCCGCCGCCGAACGCATCCGCCATCGCGGCCAGCGTCGCGGCGAGCCGGTGCGGCGCCTCGAAGTAGACGAGGGTGCGGCGCTCCCCGGCCGCCTCGCGCAGCCGCGCCGCCCGCTCGCCCGGCTTGCGCGGCAGGAACCCCTCGAAGCAGAAACGGTCCACCGGCAGCCCCGACAGCGCCAGCGCCGTCAGCACCGCCGAGGGCCCCGGCACCGCCGTGACGCGCGCGCCCAGCTCCACCGCCGCCGCCACCAGCCGGTACCCCGGGTCGGACACCGACGGCATCCCCGCGTCCGTCACCAGCAGCACCCGCGCGCCCGACTCCAGCTCACGCGCCAGCTCCGGCGTGCGCGCCGCCTCGTTGCCCTCGAAGTACGACACGACACGGCCGTCCACCCGCACCCCGAGCCCCTGCGCGAGCCGCCGCAGCCGCCGCGTGTCCTCGGCGGCGACCACGTCCGCCGAGCCCAGTTCCGCCGCCAGTCTCGGCGGGGCGTCCGCGAGGTCGCCGATCGGGGTTCCGGCCAGTACGAGGGTGCCTGTCGTGCCTGTCACGCCCCCATCCTCACCCATCCGGGAACGCCCGGCCGACCGTGCCCGCCACCGCCCCCCGGCCCGGATGCCAAGATGGCCCGTGATGAGCAGCCAGACCGCGACCGAGACCGCCCCGGGCGACGACGACCGGGCCACGTCCACCGGCTGGGCGGCGCGGTTGCGCCGCTTCGGCCACGTGCCGCCGCGCGACGGCGGCGGCGTGCGCGAGCGGCTCGTCCCGCCGTTCCCCGAACCCGGCATCCGCCTGTGGAGCTACTTCGGCATCGCGGGACCCACCGCCGTCCGGCTCGCGCGCTGGACCGGCTGGGGCGGCCCGGTCCTGGTCGCGCTGCTCGCGGGCGTCCTCCGCTTCTGGAACCTCGGCTCGCCGGACGACGTGATATTCGACGAGACGTACTACGCCAAGGACTCCTGGTCCCTCCTGCAGAAGGGCTACGAGACCGACTGGCCCGACGACGCCGACGAACGCATCATCGCCGGGCACATCCCCCTCGGCGACTCCGCCGCGTACGTCGTCCACCCGCCCGCGGGCAAGTGGGTCATCGCGCTGGGCGAGTGGGCGTTCGGGCTCCACCCGTTCGGCTGGCGCTTCATGGTGGCGCTCCTCGGCACCCTGTCCGTGCTGCTGCTGTGCCGCATCGGACGGCGTCTCTTCCGCTCCACGTTCCTCGGCTGCCTGGCCGGCGTGCTGATGGCCGTGGACGGGCTGCACTTCGTGATGAGCCGCACCGCGCTGCTCGACCTGATCGTCATGTTCTGGCTGCTCGCCGCCTTCGGCGCGCTGCTCGTCGACCGGGACCGGGCACGCGCGCGCCTCGCCGCCGCCCTGCCCACCGGCACCGACGGACTCCTGCGCCCCGACACGGGCGTCGCGGAACGGCTCGGCCTCGGCGCGCGCCCCTGGCGCATCGCCGCCGGCGTCTTCCTCGGCCTGGCCTGCGCGACCAAGTGGAACGGGCTGTACGTCCTGGCCGCCTTCGGCATCCTGACGGTCCTGTGGGACGCGGGCGCCCGCCGGGTCGCCGGCTCCAACCGGCCGTACCACACGATGCTGCGCCGGGACGCCGTGCCCGCGTTCGTCTCGCTCGTGCCCGTCGCCCTCGCCGTGTACCTCGTGTCCTGGACCGGCTGGTTCGCCACCTCCGGCGGCTACTACCGCGACTGGGCCGACCGCCCCGCCGACGACAGCGCGTGGAGCTGGATCCCCGGGCCGCTGCGCAGCCTGTGGCACTACAGCTTCGAGGTGTACCGCTTCCACGTCGGCCTCACCAGCGAGCACAACTACCAGTCGAACCCGTGGAGCTGGCTCGTCGCCGGCCGCCCCGTCACCTACTTCTACGAGTCGGCCGACCCCGGCGCCGACGGCTGCCCGTACGCCAGCGGCTGCTCCCGCGAGGTCCTCGCGCTCGGCACGCCCCTGCTGTGGTGGACGGCCTGCTGCGCCCTCGTCTACCTCTGCTACCGCTGGCTGTGCCGCCGCGACTGGCGGGCCGGCGCGGTGCTGTGCGGCGTGGCCGCCGGCTACCTGCCCTGGTTCATGTACCAGGAGCGGACCATCTTCTACTTCTACGCCGTCGTGCTGGTGCCGTTCCTGTGCCTCGCGGTCGCGATGCTGGTCGGCACGTTCCTCGGCCCGCCCGGCTCGACGGAACGCCGCCGCGTCCTCGGCATCGTGGCGACCGGCGTACTGGTGCTCATGATCGTGTGGAACTTCGTGTACTTCTACCCGATCTACACCGGGCAGCTCATCCCGCACGACGGCTGGCGCGCCCGCATGTGGCTCGACACCTGGGTATGACCCGGCCCCGGGCGGCGGACCGTCCCGGGGCCGGAAGACTGTGGGGGTGGGGACGCGTCAGGCGGTGGCGGCCGGCGCGTCGGTCAGGACGACCGGCAGGGACCGCAGGTCGCCGGCGATGAACGACTCGGCCATCGCCGGCCGGCCGTCGCCCGCGGCGCGGATCTCCGGGAACGCGGCGAACAGCGCGGGGAGGGCCACCATGCCCTCAAGACGCGCCAACGGTGCGCCGAGGCAGAAGTGGATGCCGTGGCCGAACACCAGGTGCTGCTTGTCGGCCCGGTCGATGTCGAACGTGTCGGGGTCCGCGTGGACCCCCGGGTCGCGGCCGTGGGCGCCGAATCCTATGAGGATCAGGTCGCCCTTGGGTATCGTCACGCCGTCCGGCAGCGCGATGTCGTCCGCCGCGTACCGCATGGGCAGGTGCATGATCGGCGGGTGGACCCGCAGGGTCTCCTCGATCACGTCCGCCCACCGCTCCGGCTGCCGCAGCACGGCCGCCCGCTGCTCCGGGTGGGTCAGCATCGCGTGCACCGCGTGGTCGATCATGGAGACGGCGGTCTCCGACCCGGCGCCGATCATCAGGATCAGCGTCGAGACCAGCTCCTCCTCGGAGAGCTGGTCGCCGTCCGCCTCGCGCACGGTCAGCATGTGGCTCGTGAGGTCCTCGCCCGGGTTCTCCCGCTTGGTGGCGAGCAGCAGGCCCATCACCTCGTACATCTCGCGCTGCGTGGCCGCCATCTGCTCGACGCTCACGGCCGTCGTCAGCACCGCGTCCATCGCCGCGAGCATGCGGGCGCGCTGCTCCTCCGGCACGCCGAACAGGTCGGTGATCAGCCGCGTCGGCACCTTGTAGGAGAACGCCGGCCGCAGGTCCACCGTCCCGCCGGCCGGGACCTGCCGCAGGTCGTCGATCAGGTCGGCGACGATCCGCTCCAGCGCGGGCCGCAGCGCCTCGATCCGCGCCGGCGTGAACGCGCCGCCGATGAGCCGCCGCAGCCGCCGGTGCTCGTCGCCGTCGCTGGTGAACATCGACTTCACGTCCACCCACGCCGTCAGCCACGGTATGGCGCCGGGCCGGTAGCCCGGCCAGTTCTTCCGGGCGTCCTTGGAGACGGCCGGGTGCAGCAGCAGGTGTCTGGCGATGTCGCCGCGCGTCACCGACCAGGCGGTCACACCGTCGGGCAGGGCGACCTTGACGGCGCTGCCCGCCGCGCGGAGCCGGTCCGCCTCGCCGTAGAGGTCGCTCCCGGTGGGGTCGATTTCGACGAGCGGTTGAGTGGTCATGCGGAACCTCCTGACGCGGGCGCCGGGGTGACCGGCGCCTCCTTGGGTGAGAAACGCACGTGCATCGCGACCGGGCACTGGTGGAACGGACCAGGCCGGTTGACAGGGGGCTCACCGGGTTCGGCGAGGCGCATGTCCCACAGCCGGTCCATCACCGTCTCGATCGCGACCTGCGCGATGACGGTGGCCTGGGTGACGGCCGGGCAGCGGTGCGGTCCCGCGGACCACGCCAGGTGGGAACGGTTGTTGAAGCCGAGGTCGGGCGGCAGCATCGGGTCGGTGTTCGCCGCGGCGTGGGAGATCAGCACGGGCACGCCGGCCGGCACGGACACGCCCTCGACGACCACCGGGTTCCTGGCGTAGTGGACCGAGAAGTTCGCCATGGGGGCGCGCTCCCACAGCGCCTTCTCCAGCGCGCGGCGCACGGTGACGGTGCCCTCGGTGAGGTCGCCGACGTACGCGTCGTCCGTCAGCAGCAGGCGCAGGCTGTGCGCGATCCACGCGGCGGTCGGGACCATGCCCGCGCCGACCAGGCAGTAGAGCTGGTTCAGGATCTCCTCGCCGGTCATCCGCGCCGGGTGCGCCAGCATCCAGGACGTGATGTCCTGCCCCGGCGCGCGCTGCTTGAGCTGGATGACCTCCAGCAGGGACGCGACGAACTCGGCCGCGCCCGCCGCCGCCTTCGGCCCCGCCGCGATGATGTCCTGGCAGCCGGCGACCATCCGGCTCGCCACGTCGGTGGGGCAGCCGAGCAGTTCCGCGAAGACGTACAGCGGCACGACGTCGGCCAGCTCGGCCATCACGTCGGCGTGGCCGCGGGGCGCGGCGTCCGCGATCAGCCGCAGCGTGGCGCGGCGCGTGATGTCGCTCAGGTCGTGCGTGCTGACGCGGGCGAGGCAGTCGTCCAGGGCGCGCCGCAGCCGCGCGTGCTCCTCGCCGTCGGCGTACAGGACGCTGGCGCGGTAGCCCATCAGCGGCAGCACCGGGCTGTCGGGGGGGATGCGGCCCGCGTTGAGGTCCGCCCACAGGCGGGAGTCCTTCGAGAACGTCGCCGTGTTGTGGAGGACGGCGAGCGCCGCGCGGTGGCTCGTCACGATCAGGGCGGGGACGTCCGGCGCGATCTCGGCCGGGGCGATCGGCCCGATGGACCGCAGCTTGCGGTAGGTGGTCTGCGGGTCGCGGGCGAAGTCGTCGCCGTACAGCCGGGTCAGCGCCCAGGGGACGAAATCGGTGGTCATCGGGTCACGGACTCCATGCGGGAACGGGAGAGCAGGTGCGTCACCAGGGATATGAGCGCGTCCTTGGCCGAGGCGCGCTGCCTGGCGTCGCACAGCACGAGCGGGGTGGTCGGCTCCAGGTCCAGCGCCTCGCGCAGCACCGCCACGTCGTAGTGCGGGGCGTCGTCGAAGACGTTGACGGCGACCGCGTACGGCACGCCGGCCTCCTCCAGGCGGCCGATCGAGTCGAAGCTCGCCTCCAGACGCTGCGGGGTCCGCGTGTCCACCAGGACGAGGCCGCCGAGGGCGCCCTCCAGCAGTCCGCTCATCTGCCACGCGAACCGGGCCTGTCCTGGCGCGCCGAACAGGTAGAGCACGATGTCGGAGGCGATCGTGAGGCGGCCGAAGTCCATGGCGACGGTGGTCGTCGTCTTGCCCTCCATGCCGCCGAGGTCGTCCACGAGTTCGCCGGCCCGCGTCATGCGCTCCTCGGTCGCGAGCGGCGCGATCTCGGAGACGGAGGCGACGTACGTGGTCTTGCCCACGCCGAACGCGCCGAGGACGACGATCTTCACGGAGGTCGTGACCCCCGGGCGCAGGTAGGCGCTCTCAGAGAGCACGGAGGCCATCAAGAATCCTCTCCAGCAGGGACATGTCGTGCACCGCGGCGGCGGGGACGGGATCGCGGGCGATCAGGTAGCCGTCGTCCACGAGGGCGGCGACCAGCACCTTGGTGACGGCGCCCGGCAGCCGCAGGTGCGCGCTGACCTCGGCGACCGACAGCACGCCCGGCATGCACACCTCCATCACCTGGTGGCTGTAGGGGTCCAGGCCGCGCGGGTCGCGGTCGGCCTGGACGATCAGCAGCGTGGCGAGGTCGAGCGTCTGGCGGGACGGCCGTGCCCGGCCGCCGGTGGGCGTGTGGGTACGGACCATCCCGCGGCGCTGCCGCCCGTGCGGGGTCATGAGCGCACGGGGCCGCGCTCACGGGCGGACAGGACTCCTCTGAGCCCGTTGACGGCGCGCGTCGTCGCCATGGTGACGAGGCCGACCTCCGGGCTCGTCATCGGTTCGCTGACGGAGACGGCGATGTACACCCGGGGACCGGCCGCGAACATCAGCACGGTGTGGTCGCCGAGGTCGACCACCGACTTCTGCCACGGCATCTGCTGGTCGAGCGGCCCGCCGCAGAACTCGCTCAGGGAGCGGCTGAGGTTCTGCAGCCCGGCGAGGGTCGCGGCGGTGCGTTCGGCCGCGTCGCGCGACAGGTTGTCGGACGAGGCCAGCAGCAGGCCGTCGGAGGTGAGCAGCAGGGCGTTGGCGGCGGCGGCGTGCTCGGAGGTGATGCGGTTGAGCACCCAGGTCATGTCGGTGCTCTCGACCGTGGGCCGTTCGCTGTCAGTCATGGTGCTGGTCTTCTCCTTCTGCGGTACGGATGGCCGAGGCCACGTTCGCCAGGCCGGCGGCGGCTGCCTCCGGGTCCTGGAGGACGGCCGGCGCGGTATCGGGTTCGGGAGCGGCGGCCGGGGCGGGGGAGCGCCGGCGGCGCCTCGGGAGACCGGAGGCGGACGCGGTGGTCCTGATCTCTCCGGCGGGGCCGGTGGGCAGCGGTTCCTCCTCCTCGGGGGCGCCGGGGAGCGCCTGCGCCGCGGTCGCGGCGGGGGCGGCCTGCGCGGGTTCCGGCTGCGGCGCCGGGTCCGGAACGAGGTCCTGTGCCGGTTCGGGAACGGGCGCGGCGTCCGGCGCCCCGGTGGCCCGGGGGCGGGTCTCGCGGGTGTCGTTCGGCCCGTCGGCGAGCAGCGTGTGCGGCACGCGCAGCACGGCCCGTACGCCGCCGAAGGGGGAGACGGACGACACGTCCACGTCGAAGCCGTACTCGTGGCACAGGCGGCCGATCACGGTGAAGCCGAGCTGCACGCTGTCCGGCAGGCTGGTGACGTCGATGACGCCGCCCCGGGACAGGGCGGTGGCCGCCTGCTCGCGCAGGAAGACGTCCATGCCGACACCGGCGTCGTCCACGACGACGCAGTAGCCGTCGTGGACCTGCTGGATGAAGACCTGCACCTGGCCGTGCGAGTAGGAGGTCGCGTTGTTCAGCAGCTCGGTGAGCGCCACGGCGAGCGGTTCGGCGACCCGGCCCTCGATCCACACCTTGCCGGTGTCGGGCTCGTAGCTGTACGCCACGCGCCGGTAGGCGTCGATGCGGCCGCGGGCGCCCTCGATCAGTTCGGCGAACGGCAGGTTCGCGCGCTGGACGCCGGGCCAGGACCCGGCGACGATCCGCATGCGCTGCACGCCGTGCAGGCAGCGGGTGATCAGGTGGTCGAGGCTCATCAGGCCCTCGACGTACGCGGACGCGTCCGGGTGCCGCTCGACCTCGTCGAGGAGGCGCTTCTGGGCGGCGGCCAGCATCGTCTGCGGCTCGTCGAGCATGTCCCGCACGGCGGCGAGGGTGGAGCGGGCCACGTTGTGCCGGGCGGTGGCGGCGGCCTCGCCGACGAGGCCGAGGACCGTCTCGTGGCCGGCGCCGACGGCGGTGGGGGCCAGTTCCTCGTGGAGGAGGCCGGGGACCTCGATCGAGCGGTACTGCCGTACGTCGCGGTCGATCAGGGCGGGCAGCCGGGTCTCGGCGAGGTGGACCAGCTCCTCGCGCAGGGCGTCGGCCTGTGCCCGCGCGCCCGCGGACTCGCTCTGGGAGTAGGCGACGTCGCTCTGCGCGCGGCTCAGTTTCCTGCGCAGGTCACGGCGGCCCTGGATCTGCCGTACCAGCGCGGCGGCCAGCGCGACGACGCAGACGCCGAGCACGGCACATACGATCCACAAATCCATATCTTCCTCTCGGCCGACAGAATCACGGGTGGTCAGGGACCGGCTTCCGCAGCGCTGTCGCCCCTCCGCCGGACGCGGCTTCGCCCGGCCGTGGGCGGACCGGGACGCGCGTCTGACACGGCGTCGGGCGGGGAGCGGCGTGCGCGGGGCGGGCGGCGGCGCGTCATCGCGGCGGTGCGGCCCGCCTTTTCTCCCGCGCGACCGTGTCCGCACCGGCCGACCACCGCCCCCGGCCTCTCGGCGGGACACCGCAGGCGTGGGGCAGGGGCCTGTCGATCACAGTGGTGGTCATCAGAGAACAGTCCATCGCAGGAAGCGGGTCAGGAAGCCTGGCGCAGACTACCGGCGGCCCCGGTGCGCCGCGCGGTCGCCGGAACGGCCCGCACGGCCCCGGCCGGGGCCTGCAACAGATCCGTACCCTTCCAGACGCGGCGCGTGCGCGGAAGGGGGGTCCGCCACCCGGCGGACGCCAACCCGGCTCCGTGAGCAGCGGCGTGACGTCCTGTCCGAACGGCTGTCCGCCACGCCTGACGTGCGGTCCGGTACCCAGCTGATCCGGCGTCAGCGCACGGCGAACGGGGCCTGCGACCCGCCCCCGGCGCGGGCATCGCCGCAGGCCGTACGGGCCGCCCACCGCCCTCGGCGGCAGGGGCGGGCGCCCCCGTGACTGTGACGTAAATCTCGCCGCCCGGGGATGTCCCGGGCGCCCGCCGCGCCATCTGCGTGCGTCCGTGCACCCGCGCACGTCAGGGGCGCGTGGCGATGCTTGCGCGCCTCCTCGACAGGTTCTCCACGCCATGGGCCGCTCCGGGCGAAAACCGGTGCATACCTCTCACACGCCCCGGCACGCCGATGCGTCACCGCACGTGACGGCGGTGCGACGGTCGGCTCCACCGATTCCGCACCGTGACGTGAACGTGACGGGGGGCTGCCGTCCGGAATGCCCGACCCACCGGTTATGCTGCGGCGGTGCCGCCGAGGAGCGGGACTTTCCAGGGGCAGGGCGCCAGTGGCCAGGGGCAGGGGCGGGGCAGCAGCTATGCGGAACGGACAGCGGATCGCGGTCATCGCCGGGACGAGCGCGGCGGTCGTCGCGCTGGTCGGGTTCGGGGCCTACAGCCTCCTGGGCGACGACGGCGACGACCAGGCCCCGGCGTCGGCCACGACCGACGGCGGCCCGGCCGGCGGCGAGGCCACCGAGGACCTCGAACCGCCGACGGCCGAGGAGATCACGCAGGCGTCCGCCGCGTTCCTCGACGCCTGGGCGCGGGGCGACGCGGCCGCCGCCGCGGCACTGACCGACGACCCGGAGGCCGCCCGCGCGGCCCTGGAGGCGCTGAGCGACAGCACCGGCTTCGCCGACGCGGTGTTCGAACCGGCCGCGCCCGAGGGTGCCGAGGTGCCGTTCTCCGTCGCCGCGACCGTCTCGGCCCCGGACGACGACCGGATCGAGCCGGCCGCGTGGGAGTACACCTCCCGCCTGGAAGTGGTGCGCGACGCCGGGTCCGGCGAGGCCGTCGTCGCGTGGCGGCCGGCGGTCCTCCACCCTGCGCTGGGCGACGGCCTGGACATCGAGGTCGGCCCGGTCGCCGAGGCCGCGCCGGCGGACGTCCTCGACGCGGACGGCGGTGTCCTCACCGCCGACGACCACCCCACCCTCGCGCCGATCATCGACGAGCTGGCCGAGCGGTACGGCACGACCGACCCCGCTGGCGGCTCGACCGGCGCCGAGCTGCGCATCGTGGACATCGCGGGGGAGACGGTGGAGTCCCTGCTGACGCTGGCCGAGCCCGTCCCCGGCGAGATCCCGACGACCATCGACCCGGCGCTCCAGCAGGCGGCCGAGGCGGCCGTCGCCGACCGGTCGACCGCCGCCGTCGTCGCCGTCCAGCCGAGCACCGGCGCCATCCGCGCCGTGGCGAACTCCCCGGCCGACGGCATGAACCTGGCCTTCGAGGGCAGCTACGCGCCCGGCTCCACGTTCAAGATCGTCACCGCGTCGCTGCTGATCGACCGCGGCCTCGCCGCGGCGGACGAGCCCCACCCGTGCCCCCAGTACTTCGAGGTCGGCGGCTGGCGCTTCCAGAACCTGGACGAGTTCGAGATCGAGGGCGGCACGTTCGCCGACAGCTTCGCCGCCTCCTGCAACACCGCCTTCATCAGCCAGGCCCCCGAGCTGGCCGACGACGACCTCGGCAACCAGGCCCGCGACTACTTCGGCCTCGGCCTCACCTGGTCGATCGGCGTCCCCTCGATGGACGGGCAGGTCCCCACGCAGTCCGACGCGCAGATGGCGGCCTCCCTCATCGGGCAGGGCGGCGTCCGCATGAACCCGCTCAACATGGCCTCCGTCTCCGCCACCGTGCAGAGCGGCGTCTTCCGCCAGCCCTACCTGGTCTCCACGGACTTCGCGCCCCGCGAGCTGGCCACCGCCCCGCGCTCCCTGGACGGCTCGACGGCGCAGGAGCTGCGCGCCCTGATGAACCGCACCGCCACCAACGGCACCGCCGCCGCGGCGCTCGCCGGGCTCGGCGGCGACATCGGCGGCAAGACGGGCTCCGCCGAGGTCGACGGCCAGGACAAGCCGAACGCCTGGTTCACCGCCTACCAGGGCGATCTCGCCGCCGCCGCACTCGTCCCCGAGTCCGGCCACGGCGGCGACAACGCGGGACCGATCGTCGCCGACGTCCTGCGGGCCGACGGCTGACGGCGGCCGTGCCGGGCGCGGGCGGCGAGTGGGACGAGGTCTGGGCACGGGTCGAACGGCTCGTGGCCCGGCTCGACGCGCACGACGCGCGGACCGCGCCGGCCCCGCCCGAGGTGACGCGGCTGCTGCGCCTCCTCAAGATCACGGAGGAGGCGGGTGAGGTGGCCGAGGCCGTTCAGGGCGCCATGGGGCCGCAGCCACACTTGGGACGACGTCACCGCCGAGGTGTGTGACGTGATCCTCACCGGCATGGTGGCCCTCGCCTCGCTCACCCCGGACGCGCGCGGCGCGCTAACCCGGCATGTCGCGGCCGTCGCCGGGCGGGCCGGCGTGGCGTGAGGCGTGCCGCCCGCTCAGCGGCGGGCGGCGCGCGGGTCGAATCCGAAGGGCAGCTCCAGCCGGTGCCGGGACAGCAGCCCGTCGTCGGACAGCAGCTCCGGCGTCGGGCCGTCCGCCGCGATGACACCGCCGCTCAGGATGACGGACCGCGGGCACAGCTCCAGGGCGTACGGCAGGTCGTGCGTCACCATCAGGACGGTCAGGCCGAGGGACAGCAGGATCTCCGCCAGGTCGCGGCGGGCGGCCGGATCCAGGTTGGCCGACGGCTCGTCGAGGACGAGGATCTCCGGGTCCATCGCGAGGACCGTCGCCACCGCGACACGGCGGCGCTGCCCGAACGACAGGTGGTGCGGTGGCCGGTCCGCGTACTCCGCCATCCCGACGCGCTCCAGCGCGCGCGTCACGCACGCGTCGAGTTCGGCGCCGCGCAGGCCCGCGTTCGCCGGGCCGAACGCCACGTCCTCCCGCACCGTCGGCATGAAGAGCTGGTCGTCCGGGTCCTGGAAGACGATGCCGACCCGCCGCCTGACCTCGGCCAGGGTGTCCCGCCGGACCGGCAGCCCGGCGACGCTGACGGTGCCGGCGCCGGCCGTCAGGATGCCGTTGAGGTGCAGGACGAGGGTGGTCTTGCCCGCGCCGTTCGGCCCGAGGAGGGCGACGCGCTCGCCGCGCCGCACCGTCAGGTCCACGCCGAACAGCGCCTGGTGCCCGTCCGGGTAGGCGTAGGCGAGGCCCTCGACGTCGAGCGAGGGCGGCGGGGGAGTGCCGTCGGGAGTGCTCGTCACAGCGTCCATCCCAGCACACACACGACGCACGCCGGCAGGGGGAGGGCGGCGGCGTACGCCCACTGCGCGCGGGTGGCGGTGAGCCGGTCGATGACGGGCATGCTGCCCGTGTAGCCGCGGCTGAGCATCGCCAGATGGACCCGCTCCCCGCGCTCGTAGGTGCGGATGAACAGGGCGCCCGCCGTCTTGGCGAGGATGCCCCAGTGCCGCGGGCCGCGGGCCGTGAAGCCCCGGGAGGCGCGGGCGACGCGCATGCGGGCCAGCTCGCCGGAGATCACGTCGGCGTAGCGCAGCATGAACGACGCGATCTGCACGAGCAGCGGCGGCATGCGCAGGCGCTGCAGGCCGCGCAGCACGTCGCGCAGCTCGGTCGTGGCGG
The DNA here is from genome assembly GCF_004193175.1 of Streptomyces sp. RFCAC02. Classification (NCBI taxonomy): domain Bacteria; kingdom Bacillati; phylum Actinomycetota; class Actinomycetes; order Kitasatosporales; family Streptomycetaceae; genus Streptomyces; species Streptomyces sp. RFCAC02. The sequence goes on from NZ_SAUH01000001.1 coordinate 3,965,125, forward strand.
CGAGCAGCACGGAGGCGGCGACGCCGAGGGTGCCCTTGGCGAGGACGTTCCACGCGCCCCACAGGCCCGACTCGCTCAGCGACAGGCCGAGCCACTCGACGCGCGGCCCGGAGGCGATGAACGGCAGCAGGACGGCGAAGGCAACGAACGGGGTCTCGATCAGCAGCCGCCGCAGGACGAACCCGGCGGGCAGCCGCGCGAGCGCCGCCACGGCGGCGAGGAACAGGGCGTACACGCCGAACGCCCACACCGCCTCCCGCGGTGTCGCGACCACGACGAGGACGAACGCCAGGACGGCCGGCAGCTTGCAGTGCGCGGGGAGGCGGTGCACGGGGGTGTCGCCGGGGCGGTACAGCCCGGCGGCGGGGCCGTGGCCGGCGGGGCCGCTCATCGGGCGGCGGTCGTCCGCTGCCCGTCGGACGGGGCGGGAACGGCGCCGGGGCCGGCGTCGGGAGCACGCCCGGTGCGGCGGCGGACGGCGAGGAAGACCCCGGAGCCGAGGGCGAGGGTCACGGCGACACCGGCCGCGCCGGCGAGTCCGGTGGACAGGCGGGCGTTGTCGATGTCCTTGACGCCGTAGTCGGCGAGCGGGGAGTCGGCGAGGCCGTGCTCCTTCTCCTCGGCCGAGATGCCCTCGTCGCCCGCGACCTTCTCCAGGCCGTCGGGCGACGCGGAGGCGTAGAAGCTGACGAACGCGGCGAGGACGACGGCGACGGCGAGGCCCGTGAGCCACAGCGGGCGCAGCGGACGGCCGCGGCCGGCGGGCGCGGTGTCCTGCCGCGCGGGGGCCGCGGCGGGCGCGGGCAGCTCGGCGCCCGAGGCGTCCCGCAGGACCAGGGCCGGGCGGACGACGGACGCGGCCGAGTGCACGAGGTCGGGCCGCACCGCGAGGACCGCGCCGACCGTGGCGGTCGTGATCACGGCCTCGCCGAGGCCGATGAGGAGGTGCACGCCCACCATGGCGGCGAGGACGCGGCCGATCGCCACGTCCGCCGTGCCGCCGATCGCGTACAGCCCGGTGAAGCCGAGCGCCGCGACGGGCACGGACAGGAACGCGGCGGCGAACGTGGCGACCGCGACCGGCCCGCGCGCGCCGCCGCGCCGGGGCAGGACGCGCAGCAGGCCCTGGAACACGACGTGGGCGACGACGCAGGTGACGACGCCCATGAGCGTGATGTTCGTGCCGAGGGCCGTCAGCCCGCCGTCCGCGAACAGCAGCCCCTGCAGCAGGAGGACCACCGACAGGCACAGCACGCCGGTGTACGGGCCGACCAGGACCGTGGCGAGCGCGCCGCCCAGCAGATGGCCGCTGGTGCCGGCCGCCACGGGGAAGTTGAGCATCTGGACGGCGAAGATGAACGCGGCGACCAGGCCGGCGAGCGGCGCGGTGCGCTCGTCCAGCTCACGGCGCGCCCCGCGCAGCGACACGGCGACGGCGCCCGCCGCGACGACTCCGGTCGCCACGGACACGGGCGCGTTCAGGAATCCGTCGGGGACATGCATGCCGGTCTCGCTCTCTGTGGCCCACCCTCAGTTCGACTTCCGTTCGATACTAAAGCGCTCTTGCGAAGACCTCGCAAGAGCGCCTGTGTGACATCTGCCGGAACGGGAGCGGACGGCCGGGAGCCCGGCCCCGCGCGGTGGCGGGGCCGGGCTCCCTCACGACGACACCCGGTGTGCGGCCCTCGGGCCGGGGTCGGTTCAGCCGACGGACGCGGTCTCCCGTTCGCGCGTCACGGCGTCGCGGCCCTTGCCCTGCTGCTGGAGGTACTTCTCCAGGGACTCGCCCTCCACGTCCACGTTCGGCAGGATGCGGTCCAGCCACTTCGGCAGCCACCAGGCGCGTTCCCCGATGAGGCCGAGGACGGCGGGCACGATCGTCATGCGGACGACGAACGCGTCCAGCAGGACGGCGACCGCCATGCCGAGGCCCATCATCTTCACCATGGCCTCGCCGGAGACCGCAGCGAAGGCACCGAACACGCTGATCATGATGATCGCCGCGGCGGTGACGACGCGCGCGTTCAGGTTGAACCCGGTGACGACGGTCTGGTGCGCGTCCTCGCCGTGGACGTGCGCCTCGCGGATGCGGGTCACGAGGAAGACCTCGTAGTCCATCGCCAGACCGAAGATCACACCGACCATGAAGATCGGCATCATGCTCATGATCGGGCTGGTCTCCTCGACCCCGATGAGGCTCGCGGCCCAGCCCCACTGGAACACCGCGACGACCACGCCGAGCGCGGCCAGCACGGACAGCAGGAAGCCGAGCGCGGCCTTCAGCGGCACCAGGATCGACCGGAAGACGAGGATCAGCAGCACGAACGCCAGGCCCACGACCAGGATCAGGTACGGGACGAGCGCCTCCGTCATGACCTTCGAGAAGTCGCTCTGGATGGCGGTCTGGCCGGAGATCAGCATGTGCGCGCCGGTGGCCTCCTCGAAGTCGTCGGCGAAGTCGCCCCGCAGGTCGGCCACCAGGTCGGTGGTCTCCTGGCTGGACGGCCCGGACTCGGGGAAGACCGACACGGTCGCGACGGTGCCCGTCTCGTTCGGGATGGCGGGGCCGGTGGCCACCACGTCCTCGTAGCCCTCGAGACGTTCGGCCAGCTCCTGGCCGGCGGCCTGGATGTCGACACCGTCGCCGCCGTCGAGGACGACGACCAGCGGGCCGTTGAAGCCGGCGCCGAAGCCCTCGCTCAGCATGTCGTACGCCTTGCGCTGCGTCGTGTCCTCCGGCTGCACGCCGTCGTCGGGCAGGCCGAGCTCCATGCTGGCGACGGGCACCGCGAGGACGCCCATGCCGAGGATCGCGGTCACGAGGACCACGCCGGGGCGGCGCAGGACGGCGCGCGCCCAGCGGGAGCCCATGTTCTCCTTGCCGTTCTTCTGCAGCGCGGAGGGGACACCCGTCTCCGGGTTCTGGCGGCGCTGGCGGCGGCCGAAGACCAGCTTGCCGACCATGCCGAGAGCGGCGGGCACCAGCGTCAGCGCGATCAGCACCGCGATGACCACGGTCGCGGCGGCCGCGAGGCCCATCTTCGTGAGCAGCGGGATGTTGACGATGGCGAGGCCGGACAGGGCGATGACGACGGTGAGGCCGGCGAAGACGACGGCGGAACCGGCGGTGCCCGCCGCGCGGCCCGCGGCCTCCTCACGGCTGTGGCCCGCCATCAGCTCCGCGCGGTACCGGGAGACGATGAACAGCGCGTAGTCGATGCCGACGGCGAGGCCGATCATCGTCGCCAGGATGCCGGTCATCTCGGACAGGCCGAGCGTCGCGCTCAGCGCGGCGATGCCGAGCGACCCGGCGGCCACACCGATCAGCGCGGTCAGCAGCGGCAGACCGGCCGCGACCAGCGCGCCGAAGGTGATGAACAGCACGATCGCCGCCACGAGGACGCCGATCATCTCGCCGCCGCCCATCTCCATCGGCCCCATGGCCACGGAGCCGGACGCCTCGACGGTGAGCCCCTGGTCGCGCGCGAGCTCCATCGCGTCCATCAGCTCTTCGTGCATGGCCTCGTCGACCGCCGAGTCCTTCACGTCGTACTCGACGGTGGCGTAGGTGGTCGAGGCGTCGGGGCTGACGGTCGGGTTGTTCTCGTCGAACGGGTCGCTGACGTTCGTGACGTGCTCGGCGTCACGCATCGCGTCGAGCGTGTCCTCGACGGCGGACTGGTTCAGGGAGGCGGTTATCTCCTGGCCGTCGGGGGCACGGAAGACTATGCGGCCCTCCATGTTCTCCATGCTGGCCTGCGGGAACTCCTCGTTGAGGATGTCCATGGCCTGCTGGCCCTCGGTGCCGGGCAGCTCGAAGGTGTCCTCCGGCGGGTCGCCGGCCGTGGCGGCGCCGAAGCCGATCGCCACGAGGGCCGCCAGCCAGGCCAGGCCGACCCACCAGCGGCGCCTGAAGCACAGGCGGCCGAGTTTGTACAGAAACGTAGCCACGGGGCAGGGTCTCCTGTCCGGATGTCGTGTGTCGTGTGGTCGTAAGGTCCTGCGCGGGAGGCGGGAGAGCCGGGCACGAGGCCGTCGGCTCACCCCGTGGGACGCCCTTCCGCCGGTGTGGGGATGAGCCGCCGCAAGGCTTTGTGACTGGAATCACAGGCGCGGCGCGAGGAGGACTTGCCGCCCCCCGGGGAGCCGAAGCATGGACCCGTGAGCCACTCATCCCACTCATCCGTCCCGTCCTCCACGGCTGCCCGGGAGGGCGGACCCGAATCAGGCGGATATCTCCGCTTCCCCCATCTGCACGGGGACGCGGTGTGCTTCGTCGCCGAGGACGATCTCTGGCTGGCACCCTTGCCGAGCCCCGGCCACAAGGCGCCCGCACGCGCCTGGCGGCTCACCGTCGATCGTACGCGTCTGGGCCCGCCGAGGTTCTCGCCGGACGGGCGTCACATCGCGTTCACGAGCTGGCGCACGCACGACCCCGAGATCCACGTCACGGCCGTCGAGGGCGGCGGCCCGGCCCGCCAGCTCACCCACTGGGCGTCCTACGACACCCGCGTCTGCGGCTGGACCCCGCCCGACGCGGCCGGCGAGAGCCGGATCCTCGCGGTCGGCTCGCACGGGCAGCCGTTCACCTACTTCACCTGGGCGTACACCGTGCCGCTCACCGGCGGCCCCGGCGACCAGCTCCCGTGGGGGCCGGTCGCCGACATCGCGGTCACCGGGGGCGGCGGCGACCGCAGGACCCTGCTGCTCACCGGCAAGGCCCCGCACGAGCCGGCCGTGTGGAAGCGCTACCGGGGCGGCGCCACCGGCAAGCTCTGGTACCACGGCACGCGCATCGCGGCCGGTCTCGGCGGGCACGTCGACAGCCCGATGCTCGTCGACGGCCGGGTCGCGTTCCTCTCCGACCACGAGGGCGTCGCGAACCTCTACTCCTGCCGCCCCGACGGCACCGAGCTGTGGCGGCACACCGACCACGACGCGTTCTACGCCCGCCACGCCTCGACCGACGGGCGGCGCGTGATCTACCAGTGCGCGGGCGACCTGTGGGTCGTGGACGCGCTCACCCCCGACTCGCGGCCCCGCCGCCTCCCGATCCGCCTCGACGGGCCGCGCACCGGGCGGCGGCCGTACCAGGTGCGGACCGCGGGACACATCGACTCGCTCGCCGTCGACACGACGGGCCGGGCCAGCGCCGTGTGCGTACGCGGCGCCCTGTACTGGCTCACGCACCGCGACGGCCCCGCGCGCGCCCTCACCACGGAGAGCGGGGTGCGCGTCCGGCTGCCCGAGATGCTCGGCGACACCGGGCGCGTGGCGTACCTCACGGACGCGGACGGCGAGGACGCCATCGAGATCGCCCACCTGCCGCGCGCGAGCGGCGGGCGGGATCCCGTGCGGATCGCGGGGGGCGCGCTCGGGCGTGCGCGGGAGATGGTCGCCTCGCCCGACGGGACCACCCTCGCGGTCGCGGCGCACGACGGGCGGCTGCTGATCGTCCGGGTGCCGGCGGACGAGGCGGCGGAGGAGGCCGGGGAGACCACCGGGGAGACCATCGAGGAGACCATCGAGGAGACCACGGAGGAGACCGCCGGGGAGGCGGCTGGCGGCGTGGACGCGGGCGAGGTCGCCGAGGACGTCGTCGAGGTCATCCGCTCCGTGAACGGCCCGGTCCGCGACCTCGCGTTCTCCCCCGACTCCCAGTGGCTCGCCTGGGCACAGCCCGGCGTCGGCCGCTCCCTCACCCAGATCAAGATCGTGAAGCTGGCGCCCGGCGACCGGACCGTCCTGGACGTCACCGACGGCCGGTTCGAGGACGAGGAGCCCGTCTTCACGAGCGACGGCCGCTACCTCGCGTTCCTGTCCTGGCGCGGCTTCGACCCGGTCTACGACGTCCACACCGGCGACCTGTCGTTCCCGCTCGGCTGCCGCCCGTACCTCGTGCCGCTGTCGTCCGCGACGCGCTCGCCGTTCGCCATCACGCCCGAGGGCCGCCCCGCCGCCGGCGGCCTCGACCCCGACGACACGGGCAACGAGGACGGCACCGTGCACGTCGAGGCGGACGGGCTCGGCAGCCGCGTGACGCCGTTCCCGGTGGCCGCGTCCAAGTACTCGTCGCTGCGGCCGGTGGCGGGCGGCGGCCTCGTGTGGCTGCGCTGGCCGATCTCCGGCGCGCTCGGCGAGACGTTCGTCAACCCCGACGACACCTCGGGCAGGCCCACCCTCGAACACTTCGACCTCGCCAAGGCGAAGCGCACCGAACTCACCGACGACGTCGACTGGTTCGCCGTCAGCGGTGACGGTACCCGGCTCGTCGTCAGCGAGGACGACAGCCTGCGCGCCGTACCCGCCGCCGAGTCCGGCGACAGCGACTCCACGGTCTCCGTCGACCTGCGGCGCATCGTCCATGTCGCGGACCCGGCCGCCGAGTGGCGTCAGGCGTTCGACGAGGCCGGGCGGATCGTCCGCGACTACTTCTGGGACCCCGGCATGTCCGGCGTCGACTGGTCCGCCGTCCTCGACCAGTACCGGCCGCTCGTCGAACGGGTCGCGAGCCCCGACGAGTTCGCCGACCTGCTGCGCGAGACGGTGGGGGAGCTCGGCACCTCCCACGCGTACGTCAGCCCGGCCCGCCGCGACGAGGGACCGGCGCACTACCACCGCGCCCAGGGCCTCCTCGGCGCCAACTTCTCCCGCACCAAGGACGGCGCGTGGCAGCTCCGGCGCGTCCTGCCGGGCGACTCGTCCGACTCGCGCGCCCGCTCCCCGCTCGCCGGCACCGGCGTGCGGGAGGGCTCGCTGCTCACCCACGTCGGCGGGCGCCCCGTCGATCCGGTCACCGGGCCGTGGCCGCTGCTGGCCGGCACCGGCGGCACCAGCGTGGAGCTGACGTTCGCCGAGGAGGACAACCCGCGGGCGCGCCGCCGTATCGCCGTCGTCCCGCTGGTCGACGACCGGTCGCTGCGCTACCAGGACTGGGTGGTGCGGCGGCGCGAGGTCGTCCGCGAACTGAGCGGCGGGCGCTGCGGATACGTCCACATCCCCGACATGGGCGGCTCGGGCTGGGCGCAGTTCAACCGCGACCTGCGCCTCGAGTTCTCCCGGCCCGCGCTGATCGTGGACGTGCGGGGCAACGCGGGCGGCCACATCAGCGAACTGGTCGTGGAGAAGCTGACCCGCACCATCCTCGGCTGGGACCTCACGCGCAACGAGCAGCCCGTCTCGTACGCGTCGAACGCGCCGCGCGGCCCGGTCGTCGCCGTCGCCGACGAGGCCACCTCGTCGGACGGGGACATGATCACGGCCGCGTTCCGGCTGCTCGGGCTCGGCCCGGTCGTCGGCACGCGCACCTGGGGCGGTGTCGTCGGCATCACCGGCGACCACCAGCTCGGCGACGGGACGGACATCACCGTGCCGATGAACGCCGCCTGGTTCCGCGAGTACGGGTGGGGCGTCGAGAACTACGGCGTCGACCCGGACATCGAGGCGGTGCGCGGCCCGGTGGACTGGGCGGAGGGCCGCCCCATGGTGCTGCAGACGGCCGTACGGGTTGCGCTCGACCTGCTGGAGCGCACGCCCGCGGCCGAGCCGCCCGGCTACGAGGACGTCCCGGACCGCAGCCGCCCCGCCCTGCCACCGCGCACGGCCTGTCCCTGATGCCCGACATGCGCCGAATGGCCGTACGTGCGACGCTGGTGTTCCCGACCGCGGCGGCGACCGCACCGACGGGCACCGACAACGGAGGAGCGAGAGCATGGGTTTCTCGGACAAGGCGAAGGACCTGCAGAAGCGCGCCAAGGAGACGATGAACGACAAGGAGAAGCGCGACGAGATGATGAGGCGCGGCAAGGAGCAGGGGAAGAAGACGATGGACCGCGCCAAGCAGAAGCGCGACGAGTCGCGGCGCGGTGACGACGACACGTCGCACTGACGCCGGCCCCCCTGCCGTGGGGCGCGTCCCGCCGTGGACGCGCCCCGCACGCGCGTCGGGCGCGGGCGTACGGGAGCGCGGACCGGCGCGCAACTCCGTTCCGTACCGGGCCGGTTGCCCGGTACGGTCGGCGGTGTGAGCGACATCCCCGACGCCGCGCCGGGTGACCCGGCGGAGGTGCGTGCCGGCATCGCCGACATGTGCCAGGACCTGGACGAGATCCGCGCCGCGCTGGCCGGCACGCCGGGCGAGGCCGCCCTCGACGCCCTGGTGCGGGCCGTGCGCGACGGCTCGGACGCCGACCGCGCGGCCGCGCTCCGGGCCGTGGACGACGCCCTCGCCGACACGGACGAGGACGCCGCGTACGACGACATCTCCTACCGCGAGGCCCCGGGGCTGCCGTACGGTCCGCCGCCGGCCGGGAACCGTGGCTTCGCGCTCCCGCCGTGGAGCTCCACCCCGGCGTCCGTCGTCTTCCTGTGCCCCACGGGCGGCTGCTCGCGCCACGAACGCGCCACGCACGCCCACGCCTCGCCCCCCGCGTGCGCCCTCACGGGGCTGCCGCTCCGCTGGGAACGGCTCTGACGTGGGCGGCCTGCTCACCGAGCTGGGCAAGCACCTCGCCGAACGCTGGCTGTCCCTCCTCGTCCTGCCCGGCGCCCTGTTCCTGGCCGCGCTCACGGCGGGGCACACCCTCGGGCACGCGGACCCGTTCGACGCGGGCCGGCTCGCCGACCGGCTCGACGCGTGGGCCGCGTCCCCGCGCCTCGACGGCACGGGCGGGCCGGCGCTCGTCCTCCTCGCGGTCCTGCTGGCGGCGGCGGGCGCGGGCCTCGCGGCACAGGCACTCGGCTCCGCCGCCGAACGCTGGTGGCTGACCCCGGCCTCCGCACCGCACCGCCTGACCGCCGCGCGCCGCCGCCGCTGGGACGCCCGCAGCGCGGCGTACGAGGAGCGCCTGGACGCCCTGGCCGCCGCCCGCGCGGCCGGCACACCCCCGCCACCGGGACCGACCCCGGCCGAGGCCCGCCGCCGCGTGGACACGATCGCCCTGGAGGCACCGGCGCGCCCGACGTGGATGGCGGACCGGATGAACGCACCGGCCGTCCGCCTGGAGCGCGAGTACGCCCTGGACCTGGCGACGGTGTGGCCGCACCTGTGGCTGGTGGCGCCCGACACGACACGGACCGAACTGATCGCGGCCCACGAGACGTTCCGCCGCGCGGCGACCCTGGCGGGCTGGGGCGTGATGTACGTGACGGTGGGCGCGCTGTGGTGGCCCGGCCTGCTGATCGCGGCGGCGACGACGACGGTCGCATGGCGCAGGGGCAGGACGGCGGTGGACACGTACGCGAACCTGCTGGAAGCGGCGGCACGCCTGCACGCACCGGAACTGGCGCACTACCACGGCATCACACCGGAACCGGAACGCCTGACACGCGAGACAGGCTGGCAACTGACCTGCCTGGCACAGGGCCAGTCACACCTGATCACCCTGACGCGGCAACCCCCGGCTGTCCCAGATCGACGGTGACGGGGAACGGCGCGGCGGCCTTGATCACACCGGTGAAGAGATCGGCTTCCCGGTAGGCCCTGGTGGCGGGGTCGAGGACATAGGTGTAGACGAGGGGGACGCCCGTGGCGGCCTGCTCGACACGCCAGTAGAAGGCGATGCCTGCCGTGGCGTACTGGTCCACCTTCACGATCCGGTCGGTCGTCTCGGAGCCGGGTGACACGACCTCGGCGACCAGGAGCACATGCTCGGGCCGGGTGGGGGAGAGGTCGATGGTGTCCGCCCGGTAGACGACGACGTCCGGGCGGCGGTTGATGAGAGGGACGTCCTGCAGACGGACATCGAAATCGGTGTCCGCGTTCCACTCCGGCCCGGCTGCGGCATCCAGGGCATTCGCCAGAATCCGGGCCAGCCGATTGTGCCGCTTGGACGAGCTCGGGCTCACCAGGACCATCCCGTCCACGATCTCAATACCGGCACACTGTTCCTCGGACCAGGAGTCGTACTGCTCCGCGCTGATCTGTGTATGCATCCACGCGGGTGCCACCATCTCGGCGGTCATGGTGTACCTCCTCCGAGGACCCTGACATTTCCGGCGTTGCTGGACTGAGCCTACCGCCTCGCCGGGTGAAGGAGAGGGCGATGCCCGGCCCCTTGCACTTACGGCCGGGAACGTCCCCTCAATGACATGGTGCGCTGAATCGCGCCAGGTAGTGCCACACCCTTTTGAGCGCCTGCGGATCGTGACGGTCCGTGCGTGCGGCGTCTCCGATGATGCGCGGATCGACGGGCGGGCTTGCCGGCGATCACGGTCGGGGGCGTACGTCGGACGGTGCGCGTCTTCGCGTGGTCCGTGAGGGGACAGCGTCACGGTTCGGACAGCATGCCCATGCCGGGCGTATCGATTGGGCGGCCTTCTTCCCACAGGGTTTCCACGTGGGTTGCGAACCGGTCGAACATGCCGTCGTCCTGGAGTCGTCGCAGGTGCAGCATGGGTGAGTCGTGCCCGACCAGGTTGGCGAGGTGCGGGGTGACGAGCATCTGGTCGTCGAAGCGGAATACCGAGAGGCTGATGTGGCCCTCATGGTCGCTGAACCGCGCCTGGATTCCGCCCACGTCGGAGAGTCGGTTCAGATGCTCCAGGGTGATCCGGATGCGGGTCGAGACGGTCAGGGCCGTCTGCTCCACCGCCTCACGCCGGCGCGTCAGGTCGGCATCCGGGTCGCCGAGGAGAAACCGCACCGCGACGCCCGCGCGGGCCTTGCGGGTGAGTGCGTGCGCGAGGTTCGAGTGATCGAGCCAGAGGAAATAGTTCGTGTATCCGGCGAAGGTCAGTTCGGATTCGGCGTCCGTGATGAGCGATCTCCACACGGACGAGGGACAGGCCGACCGGTACGGATAGACGGTGACGATCTCACGGTCCGCCCCGGTCTTCATCACGGCTCTGGCAGCTCCGGGCCACAGCATGTCTTCGTCCCCGGTCGATAACGTGCGTTGCACCTAGGCTTGAGGGTGTTGCTCGGTCGGTGCGTAGTAGTCCGTGAGCATTTCCGTGACCCAGTTCGGCTGGTGCACGTCTCCGCGTGGTCCCATCTCGCTGAACCAGGGCTTGATGTCGAGGACCGGTGTGCCGTCCACGGCGTCGAGATCTTCGACGTGGAGGTCGAGGCCGTCGATGTGCAGCAGTCGGCAGCGTGAGACGCCGATCCAGTTCTGCCGGCGCATGTTCCGGTGGGCGAAGATCCCGCCGGCCGGCCAGTCGGGATTGTCCCTGGGACGGCGGGGTTCGGGGTGCAGGTCGGAGGGGTCGGTGAGGTGGAAGCGGAAGACGACCTCGATGTGGGAGAAAGCCTCCAGACCGACGACGGCCCCCTCGGTGAACCGGTTTCCGTCGATCCGGATGACCGCCCGCGTGCCACCCCAGTAGTCATCGGTCGGCTCGACCCGCCCACCGACCACATGCGCCACCGGCACAACCGCCAACTCGTCAGCCACAGTTCCCCCTACTCACCCTCGCTGCCCATCCAACGCGTGCCACCGTGCCTCGCCTACCGGAGGAACGTGCGCTGCCATTCCGCCGAGGACATATCCTGGGCCGCGTCAGCCAGCGCGATGGCCGACTTGGTCTTGAGTTTCGCACGAGTGCTGTCCACCCACTCCTGGGCATTACGGTATCCCTGCTCCAGGTATTCCAGCCCCTGGATCATGCATTCCAGCTTGTCCGCGTCATGGGCGACGAGCACCTCGAGTGAGTCGCCCGTCTCGTACTCGTTGACGATCGCCTGGATACCTGCGGCCACCGCCGGGTGTGCGTCGGCGACCTGGTCCGCCGTCACGTCTTCGTTCTTGGCCGCGGTGAGATACCGCCGCCCGATCCACGGAATATCGCCGACACGGGTCTCCTGCGTGTCGTGGAAAGTGCACAGCAGAGCCACCTTCGCCGGATCGGCCCCTTCGAGCATCGCCAGCACGGACCCGATGACGGCGGTACGGAAGCTGTGCTCGGCGATCGTCTCGGGATCCTTGACACCCGCGATCCACCAACCGCTGCGCTTACCGCGCTTGAGCGCGCCCATCTCCATGAGATAGCCGACCGAACCTCGGGCGTGCTGCTTGTCCATCGCGGGGTCCTCTCCGGTGATCAGGTTCTCGTCCGTAGACCGTAGTGCAGTTGTTCCAGCTCCCGTCGTGCACGCGACGACGTGGTCTCGGAGTCGAGCAGGTGCACGATCCGGTCGGCCAACTCGGACGCAGCGCACGGGTCAGCCGCCAGTACGCCGGGGTGCGCTGCCAGCAACGCCCAGACGGAGTGCACGTTGAGGTCGATGCCGGTCTTCCGTCACCTGACCGCCCAGCAACTAGGCGGCTGACATTCGTACCACCGTGATCGGCGACAGAGTTTTTTCGGTCCGGATCGAGTCGGACGTTCTCGACTGGCGGACATCCTACGGCCGCAACACTTACACCGTGGTGGACACCCCACCCGGTATCAGAGCCTCCCTCTTCTCCTATCTTCGCTGTTTCGGGTTGGTCTTCGGCGCCTTCGACTTCGCTGTGACCGACCGTGACGCGTGGATCTTCCTCGAATGCAACCCATCCGGGCAATGGGCATGGCTCGAACATGAGACGGGCCTCCCCATGGTGGCCGCGTTCGCCGACCTGTTGGAGAAAGGCAGCACACATGGCTGAGACCGACAAGGTTGCCGCTCGGTTGCGGAGGCAGCTTGCCGAGCGGCTGGTTGAGGACGGGCATCTCCGGTCGGCGGAGTGGCGGGCCGCCGTCGAGGAGGTGCCGCGACACGCGTTCCTCTCGTCGGGGTTCTTCCGGCCCGTGCCCGGATCCTCGCCCACGGCCTACGCGCCGGTGCTGCCCGATGAGCGGGCCGAGTCCTGGCTGGCCTCCTGCTACGCGGATGAATCCCTCGTCACGCAGATCGCCGGTGTGATCGAGCCGAAGGACATCACGGGCACCATCGCGCGCCTTCCGTCGTCCTCGTCCACCCTGCCGTCGCTCATGGTCGACATGCTGGAAGCCCTCGACGTGCGGGACGGCGACACAGTGCTCGAAGTCGGGACCGGCACCGGCTACAACGCCGCCCTGCTCGCCCACCGGGTCGGTGCGGAGAATGTCACGACCGTGGACACGGACGCGGCGATTGCGGCCAAGGCGCGCAACGTCCTGTGGACCCTGGGTCATCACGTCACGGTCGTCACCGGCGACGGGCGTCATGGTCACGCGGAGCGGGCTCCGTACGATCGCACCATCGCGACCTGCGGTGTCGCGCACGTCCGGCCGGAGTGGGTGGCCCAGACGAAACCCGGCGGCATCGTCCTGACCACGGTCCGGGGCGGGCTGTGGTCCTCCGGTCTCGCGAAGCTCACCGTCCACGACGACGGTACGGCGGAAGGCCCGTTCGTCTCCGAGGCGTCGTTCATGCGGGCGCGCCAGGAGGAACCCGACGCCGACCTCACGCTCCCCGGCGCGGACGAGGGAGTCCGAAGGGGGACTGGACTCACCTCGGACGTCCTGGACGACTGGACGGTCCGCTTCCTCATCGACAACTGCATCGACGGCCTGTCGCTGATCAGCGGCGTCAGCCTGAACGGCGGGCCTCCGAGCGACTGTCTCCTGCACCCCGGTTCGGGCTCGTTCGCCGTCCTGTCGGGCGACACGGTCAGGCAGGGCGGGCGGATGCTCCTCTGGGACCGCGTGGAGGAGGCCATCGGCCGGTGGAAGGCGGCGGGCTCCCCGGCCGTCACGGATCTGCGTGTCCGGCTGACGCCCCACGAGCAGCGGATCTTCCTGCCGGGGGTTGCTGCGGCATGGTGGGCCAAGCCCCTCGGGTCGTCCGCGCGTTCGGGGTGATGATCGAGGGGCGATGTGCCGTCATGCCAGGTCGGTGTTCAGGGAGTGGCCTGCTGGTTTCCGGGTGTGCAGCCATGCGGGGAGTGCTGTCAGTGCCGTCACCGCCAGCACGATGGTCACCGCCGCCGTGAGCATCCATGATGTCGGTGGTGTCACCGTCGTCCCGAACAGCCAGTACAGGACCAGTCCCGCCGGGATGCCCAGCGCCGTTCCCAGGATCGCGGGCAGCAGTTGTGTCACGCACAGCGCCGATACGACCTGGCCGGGCGTTGCGCCGAGGGTGCGGGAGACGGTCAGGGTGCGGCGTGCCTGTACGGCGGTGCTCCAGCCGAGCAGTACGGCGTTGAGTGTCGACAGCGCCACCAGGACCAGGGTGATGCCGAGCAGCGTCTCGCCGGTGCTGTCGGTCCGGATGTCGACGGGGCCGAAGCGCTGGTGGTCGGGGGCAGCGGCGAGTTCGGTGCGGAAGGCGAGCATCGCCGTGACCATGAGGCCGGTCGTCGCCGTGCCGACGACCGCCAGGGCGGCCCGGCCCGGTCGGCGGGCCAGCAGCCGGACGCCGAGCAGCATCGATGTCGGCAGGTGGGCCGTCATGGCGTTCAGACGTGGGTGGCGCGTGACGAGATGCGCCGGGTCCGTCAGCGCGTCGACGGTGCTGGCACGCGCGACGCGCACGGCGGGCGCCACCGCGCCCACCGTGGAGACCACGGCGGCGAGGATCGCCGCGGCGAGGGCGGTGCCGCCGTCCGGAGGGCTCGCGGTGGTCAGCAACCCGGCGCTCGGGTCGGCCAGTCCGGGTGCGACGAGGCAGCCGGCGGCCAGTCCGAGCCCGGTGGCCAGGGCCGTCAGCAGCAGGTATTGCGCGAGCAGGACGACGGTGACCGTGCCGGGACCCGCGCCGACGGCCTTCAGCAGTCCCGCACGCCGGTTGTCGCGGCCGGCGCGTACGGTGGCCAGCGCGGTGAGCGTGACGATCGCGGCCACGGCCAGCAGCCAGGCGCCGACGACGAGGGCGGGCCGCGTCCCCCTGATCAGCTTCACGTCGTCCTGCAGCACGCCCTGCCACACGTGGGTGTGGATCCAGGACTCGCCCGTGATCTCGGGCGTGAACACGGTGTCGCGCCACAGGCCGGGCGCGCCCGGGTCGTCCAGGCGCACGTGGATCAGGTGCACGCCGGTGGTGTCGCCAGCCGCCGCGCGCGCGTCCTCGGCGGTGAGCCATATGCGGCCGCCGTAGTCGGTCGGCCCCGGCCCCTGCGCCCAGTCGCTCAGCGGGTATACCGGGGTCGCCGCGCTGATCGCGAGGCCGACGATCGGGTACGCGCGTCCGCTGATGGTGACCTCGTCGCCGACGCCCACGCCGAGTGCCTGCGCGAAGCCGCGTTCCAGCACCGCGCCGCCCGGGCTCACCCACGTCCCGGACGTCACGAGCGGCCGGTCGACGGCGGCCGGTTCGTCCTCGCGTCCCTCGACCGAGGTGGTAGCGGACCAGCCGCCCGCGTCGACGGTGGTGTGGAACGCGAAGACCGGCTCGCCCTGTGCGGCCACGCCGGGCAGGTCGGCGATGAGACCGGCCAGGCCGGACGGGTCGTCGGTCGTCGAGATGACGGTGATGTCGGGTCCCTCGGTGGCCGCGCGGGTCTTCAGGTACGAGGTCGCGACGGCGTCGTCGGCCGCGAGGCCGACCGTCAGGGACGTGGTCGCCGCGGTGACGGCGATCAGGAACATGACGGCCTCGCCGGGCCGGCGGCGCAGGTCGCGTACGAGAAGGCGCCAGATCAGCAGCACATGACCCACGTCAGCTCTCCCAGTTCAGCAGCGTGCCGAGCCGTTGCGTGTCGCCGCCGCCGAGGAGGGTGTCGTCGGCGAGGGTCCCGTCGCGCATCGATATGACGCGGTCGGCCGTGGCCGCGACGCGCTGGTCGTGGGTGACCACGACGAGGGACTGGCCGGCGGCGCGCAGTTCGCCGAAGAGCCGGAGGATCTCGTGGGTCGCGGCGGTGTCGAGGTTGCCGGTGGGCTCGTCGGCGAGGACGATCAGCGGCTCGTTGACCAGGGCGCGGGCGATGGCGATCCGCTGCCGCTGCCCGCCGGAGAGCTGGGACGGCAGGTGCCTGGCGCGGTCCGCGAGCCCGACCCGTTCGAGGAGCCCGGCGGCGCGGACGCGGGCGGCGCGCGGCGAGGTGCCGGCCAGCAGGGCGGGGAGCTGGATGTTCTCCGCGGCGGTCAGCTCGTCCATCAGATGGTGCGACTGGAAGACGAATCCGACGGTCCGGCGGCGCAGCCCGGCGAGCGCCCGCTCCCGCAGGTCGTCGATGCGATGGCCGCCGAGCCAGACCTCGCCGTCGGTGGGCCGGTCGAGGCCGCCGAGCAGCCCGAGCAGCGTGGACTTGCCGCAGCCGCTCGGCCCGGTCACGGCGAGCGTCTGCCCGGCCGGTACGGCGAGGTCGACGCCGTCGACGGCCCACACCTGGCTGTCGTGCTCCCCGTACAACCGTGAGAGGCCCACGGTCCGCAGCACCGGCGCGTCGCCGGACGCGCGCGCCGGTCCCGTGCTCCTGCCCGTGGCCCTCCGCCGTGACCGGTGCCCGGCCCGTGGCTCTTCGCTCATTCCTCCGCCTTCCCAGCGCGGGCGGACCAGGTCCGCCCGCATGCATCGAGCCAGCGCAGATCGGCCTGGAGCCGGAGCATCACGCCCTCCAGGAGCAGCCCGGCCTCCGGGCCGGCCGCGAGGGCGGCGCGCTGGGCCTCGGCGAGGGAGCGCAGCAGCTCCCGCCGCCGCCCGGCCACGAGCGCCAGCGGGTCGGCCAGATTCGACTCGGCCGCGGCGACGAGCTTCAGGTGGAACTCCGCCACGTCCTGCTGCGGACCGGCGTGCTCCGCCATCCACGCGACCGCGCGTTCGTGCCCCGCGGGGGTCGGCGCGTACACCTTGCGCCGCGGGCCGCGCACCGGCACGTCGTCGCGTTCGTGGGCGACGAGGCCGGCCTTCTCCAGCCGGGTGAGCGTCACGTAGATCTGGCCCGCGTTGAGCGCTTCGCCCAGCGGTCCGAGCGCCGCGCGCAGCCGCCTGCGCAGGTCGTACCCGTGCGACGGCTCCTTGACCAGCAGTGCCAGCACCACGTCCTGCACCTGCCACCCTCTCTGCGAACACCCAATAGATAGCGGTTATCCATTCGGGGCGTCAAACCACGCACCCGGACCGGCTCATCATCGACGGGAGTCCGCCCCTCGCGACACCGTCGCGCCCGCGCGTGGCCGCGCGCGCCGGTGCGCCGGGGTCAACGCACCACCCGACGCGTTCACCTGCGCGGGGGATGCCCGAGCCTGTGTCCGGACGGGATTTCGGCCGTAACGGGAGCGACGGCGGGGACGTCCGGGACGGCTGCGCCCCGGACGTACGGGACGCAGCGGACCGCCCGCCCGGCACGCCGCGCGCTCTCCGCCGCGGGCACCCGCAAACCCGCCGGTCGCGGATTGGCCGGGCCTCACGCACGGTCACTTCTCAGGCGCCGCCGCCTGCGCTGTGCTTCCCCCGCCGGAACGGCCGATCCGGTACGCGCGGCCGGCCGGCACCACGATGCGGCGTTCGTTCCAAGGAGGCAGCAGTGAGCACACCCGTCCCGGTCCGCGTGGCACTCGTCAACGGCAGTTTCGAGCAGCCGGTCGTCACCGATTACGAGATCCTGCCGGACGCCTCCCAGACCCAGGCGCCGAAGCGGGTCCCCGGCTGGCTCACCACGGCCACCGACCACATGATCGAGCTGTGGCACTCCGGGTTCCTCGGCGTGCCGTCCGCCGAGGGCGACCAGTTCGCCGAGCTGAACGCCAACCAGGTCGCCACGCTCTACCAGGACCTGCCGACCACGCCGGGCGCCACCCTGTACTGGCGGCTGTACCACCGCGGGCGGCAGGGCGACGACACGATGGCGCTGGACATCGGCGCGCCGGGCGCGGCGGTCGAGCAGCGCCGGTTCACCGACGGCAACACGGAGTGGGGCTACTACACCGGCACCTACACCGTGCCGGACGGCCAGACGACGACCCGGTTCGCGTTCCGCTCCGTGTCCGCGGCCGGCGGGAACCAGGGGATCGGCAACTTCCTGGACGGCGTGTTCTTCGGCACCGCGCCCCTCGTCGTCCTCACCAAGACGGCGATCCCGCAGGGGCCGCTGCGCGTCGGCGACGTCATCACCTACCGCGTCACGGCGACGAACGAGGGCGGCGGCGCGGCCGAGGCCCTGACACTGACCGACGTCGTCCCGGACGGCACGACGTACGTCCCCGGCTCGCTGCGCGTCATCGACGGCCCCGGCGCCGGCGTGAAGACCGACCGGGACGGCGACGACCAGGCGTACTTCGACGAGGCCGGCGACCGCGTGGTCTTCCACCTCGGCGAGGGCGCCACCGCGGACGAGCCCGGCAGCCTGCCCAACACGGAGACGCTGCCGGCCGGCACCACCGTCGAGTACCGGGTCAGGATCGGCCTGGAGAACGCCGGCGGGCAGATCGTCAACACCGCGAGCGCCACGTACGAGAACCGCCTCGGGGACGAACCCCAGCAGCTCACCGCGACCTCCGGCGAGGCCGTCACCGAGGTGCTCCCGGCGGCCGACCTGAGCGTCGTGAAGTCGGCCGACGACACCACCGTGACCGTCGGCCAGACCGTCACCTACCGGATCACCGTCCGCAACGCCGGGCCGAACGACGCGACCGGCGTCACCGTCGCCGACGAACTCCCCGAGGGGCTCGCCTTCCTGTCGGCGACCGCGTCCGCCGGCGCGTACGACCCGGACACCGGCCGCTGGACCGTCGGCGGCCTCGCCGAAGGCGCCACCGCCACCCTGACCCTGCGGGCCAAGGCCACCCGCGCCGGAGCCGTCACCAACCGCGCCACCGTCCGGGCGGACGAACTGGACCCCGACCCGTCCGACAACACCGACCACGTCACGATCTGCGTCGAACCCGCGCCCTCCTGCTGCACGCCCTGCGGGCCGCGCCGCACCGCCTGACCCCCGGCCACCGGTGGCACGGCCGCCTCACCGCGCGGACGTGCCACCCGCCCCCGCGGGGAACTCCTCCACACCGAGGACCCGCAGCAGCTCCAGCCGCTCACGGGCCTCCGCGTCCGCCGGGGTCAGCACGAGCAGCGACTGCCCCTGGTCGGGAGTGACCAGCGTCTCGCAGTCCATCACCATGCGGCCCACCCGCGGCTGCAGGATCGTCTTCCTGTCGGCCCGCCGGACCGCCACCTCGTGCGCGTCCCACAGCCGCCGGAAGTCGTCGCTCGCGGCCCGCAGCCGCTCGACGAGCCCCATGACCACCGGATCGCCCGACCTGCGCCCGGCCACCGCGCGCAGGTCGGCCACGAGCTGACGCCCGTGCCGCTCCCGGTCCTCGGGCGGGGAGGTCGCCCGCGCCGCCGGATCGGTGAACCACCGGTACACCATGTGCCGCCGGTCGCCGGAGAAGCGCGTCAGGTCGCCCGCCAGCAGCTTCGACGTACGGTTCTGCGCCAGGACCTCGCCCAGGTCGGACAGCACGAGGGCGGGCGTGCCGTCCAGCAGGTCGAGCATCCGCACCAGGCCGGCACGGGCAAGACGCGCCACCCCCTCGGCGGGCGCGGGCCGGTGGCCCGCCAGGTGGAACAGATGGGCGCGCTCGTCGTCGGACAGCCGCAGCGCCCTGGCCAGCGCGCCGAGCAACTGGACGGATGGCCGGCTGCTGCGGCCCTGCTCCAGCCGCACGACGTAGTCGACCGAGATGTCGGCGAGCATCGCCACCTCCTCCCGGCGCAGGCCGGCGGCGCGGCGGCGCGGGTTCCCGGCGATCCCGACCTCGGCGGGGGCGATCGCCGCGCGGCGGCGGCGCAGGAAGTCGGCTAGCTGGTCGCGTTGCATCACCCCATGGTCCCTCGCGGCCGTACGCCGTTCCAGGGAGCGCCGCTCCCACGATGAACGCTCCGCTCCCGCACGCCGCCGCCCGGCCGCAGGCTGGTGGGGAAGCGAACGCGAAGGAGAAACACCATGCGGACACGGACCCTCGGCAGCACCGGCCCCGCGGTCTCCGCCATCGGCCTCGGCGCCATGGGCATGTCGGGCGCCTACGGCGCGGCCGACCGTACGGAGAGCATCGCCACCGTCCACGCCGCGCTGGAGGCCGGCGTCACCCTGATCGACACCGGCGACTTCTACGCCGCCGGCCACAACGAACTGCTGCTCGCCGAGGCGCTGCGCGGCCGGGACCGCGACAGCTACCAGCTGAGCGTCAAGTTCGGCATGCTGCTGCGCCCCGGCGGCAGGCCCGGCGGCCAGGACTGCCGCCCGGAGGCGGTCAGGAACTTCCTGGCCCACTCGCTGACCCGGCTCGGCACCGACCACATCGACATCTACCGGCCCGCCCGCCTCGACCCGGCCGTGCCGATCGAGGAGACGGTGGGCGCGATCAAGGAGATGGTCGACGCCGGGCACGTGCGGCACATCGGCCTCTCGGAGGTCGACGCGGCGACGATCCGCCGGGCGCACGCCGTCCACCCGATCGCCGACCTCCAGATCGAGTACTCCCTGATCTCCCGCGCGGTGGAGGCGGACGTCCTGCCCACGCTGCGGGAACTGGGCATCGGCCTGACCGCGTACGGCGTCCTCGGCCGCGGCCTCATCTCCGGACACTGGTCCGCCGACCGCGCCACCGCCCCGGGCGACGTGCGGGGCTCCAGCCCGCGGTTCACGGCCGGGAACGTCGAGCACAACCTCGCCCTCGTCGAGGCGCTGCGCCGGGTCGCGGGGGAGAAGGGCTGCACCGTCGCCCAGCTCGCCATCGCCTGGGTGGCGGCGCGGGGCGAGGACGTCGTGCCGCTGGTCGGCGCGCGCACCCGGGAGCGGCTGGCCGAGGCGCTGCCCGCGCTCGACGTCGACCTCACCGCGGACGACCTGGCGCGGATCGAGGAGGCGGTGCCGGCCGGCTCGGCACGCGGCGACCGCTACCCGCCGGCGTTCATGGCCGCCCTCGGCGTCGGCAACTGATCCTCCTGCCGATGGTGGACGCGGCGCCGGCCCGCGCGGACGGCACCGCGTTCAGCGCAGCGGCTTCGCGAAGAACACACTCTCCGGCGAGTCCCGGTAGGTGCCGAAGCCCTGCTCCGCCGGAAGCCGCGCGAACCCGCTGCTGCTGTACAGCGCGACCGCCTCCGGCTGCCGCAGTCCCGTCTCCAGCACGAGGCGGGTACGCCCTGCGGCGCGCGCCTCCTCCTCCAGGCGCGCCAGCACCTTGCGCGCCAGCCCGCGCCCGCGCGCGTCGCGCAGGATGAACATCCGCTTGATCTCGGCGTCGCCCGGCGCGTACCCCTCGGCCGGGTCCTCGTGGGCGCGCCACCCGCCGGTGCCGACCGGACGGCCGGCGTCGTCGTACACCACCAGGTACAGGCCGCGCGGCGGATCGAACATCGACGCGTCCAGCGGCGTGGTGTCCCCCTCGCCCTCGTACCGCTCCGCGTACTCGGCCTGCACGAGATCGTTGAGCAGCCGCGCGTCGGGATGGTCGAAACGGGTCGGAACTATGGTCATACCGTCATGGTACGAACACGTGTGCGTGACCCGGGCCACTCACGTTCCCCACCCCCGTGACACCCCTCACGCCGTTCGCGTCGACGTCCCGCCGCGCGTTAGGGTCACTCTTCGTGCTCACCGTGACAACCGCCAACGTGAACGGCCTCCGCGCCGCGGCAGGCAAGGGTTACACCGACTGGCTCGCCGGCAGCGACGCCGACGTCGTGTGCCTCCAGGAGGTACGCGCCGAGGAGGACCAGCTCCCCGAGTCCGTACGCCGCCCCGACGGCCGGCACGCCGTGTGGGCGCCGGCGTCGGCGAAGGGCCGCGCGGGCGTCGCGATCCTGACGCGCCGCGCCCCCGAGGCGGTGCGGGTCGGCTTCGACGCGGGCGAGTTCGCCGCGGCCGGCCGCTACCTGGAGGTCGACCTGCCGGGCGTCACGGTCGCGAGCCTGTACCTGCCGTCGGGCGAGGTGGGCACGGAGCGGCAGGCGGAGAAGGAACGGTTCATGGCCGCGTTCCTCCCGTACCTCATCGGCCTGCGCACCCGCGCGGCGGCGGCCGGCCGTGAGGTCGTCGTCTGCGGCGACTGGAACATCGCGCACCGCGAGGCCGACCTCAAGAACTGGCGCGCCAACCGTACGAAGGCCGGCTTCCTCCCGGAGGAACGCGCCTGGCTCGACCGCGTCCTCGACCCGGCCGAGGGCGGCTACGCCGACGTGGTCCGCCGGCTCCACCCCGACCAGGACGGCCCCTACTCGTGGTGGTCCTACCGCGGCCGGGCGTTCGACAACGACACGGGATGGCGCATCGACTACCAGATGGCGACGCCCGGCCTCGCCGCCCGCTGCGTGAAGGCGTGGGTGGAGCGCGCGGAGACACACACGGCCCGCTGGAGCGACCACGCCCCGGTCACGGCGGCGTACGACCTGTAGACGTCAGGCCGTGTACTGGTAAGCGGGGTACGTCAGGTAGCCGGCGTCGCCGCCCTGGTAGTAGGCCGCGTCGTCCACCTCGGCGAGCGGCAGACCGGCGCGCAGCCGCTCGACCAGGTCCGGGTTGGCGATGAACGCCCGGCCGAAGCTGATGAGGTCGGCGCCGAGCCGGAGCCAGTGGTCGGCGTCCGCCGGACCGGTCCGCCGCGATTCCAGCGGGGACATCGGATTCATGATCAGGGTGCCGGGCCACGCGCGCCGCAGGCCGGTCAGCACCTCCTCGCCGGTGGTCGCCTCCAGGTGCACGTAGGCCAGGCCGAGGGGGGCCAGCTCGGACAGCAGTGCCGCGTACAGCTCCGGCACGTCGGTCTCCGTCACGCCCCAGATCCCGCCGCCGGGCGAGAGACGGATGCCGGTCCTCGCGCCACCGACCGCGTCGACGGTCGCGGCGGCGGCCTCCACGGCGAACCGGATGCGGCCCGCCACCGAACCGCCGTAGCGGTCCGTGCGCAGGTTGGCGTTCGACGACAGGAACTGCGAGATCAGGTAGCCGTTGGCGCCGTGCAGTTCGACGCCGTCGAATCCCGCCGCGACGGCGCGGCGGGCGGCGTCGGCGTACGCTCGCGCGTGCTCGGGCACTTCGGCCGTGTCCAGGGCGCGGGGCACCGGGGCCGGCTGCGGGCCGGCCGGGGTGAAGACGTCGCCGACGGCGGGGACGGCCGAGGGGCCGACCGGTCGCGTGCCGATCGTGTCGGGGTGCGAGACACGTCCGCCGTGCATGATCTGGGCGAAGATCCGGCCGCCGTTGATGTGCACGGCGGCGGTGACCTGCCGCCAGGACTCGGTCTGCTCGTCGGTGTGCAGCCCGGGCGTGCCGGGGTTGGACTGCCCGATCAGGCTCGGCTGCACGCCCTCCGACACGATGAGCCCGGCCGTCGCGCGCTGGGCGTAGTAGGCAGCCATCGACGGCGTGGCCAGCCCGCCGGCGGCGGCGCGCACCCGCGTCATCGGGGCCATCACCACCCGGTTGGGCAGTGAGAGGCCGCCGAGCCGGTAGCTGTCGAAAAGGGTCGTCACAGTGGGGTCTCCTCGTTCCGCCGTACCCGGGACCCGGGCACGGCGGCTACGCTAAAACCTCACATCAATGTCAGGGGCAAGCGCTGTGGCGCGGGACACGGACGGGAGGGCGGCATGCGTGTCGGGGACCTGGCGGCACGGACCGGGGTCAGCGTCCGGTCGCTGCGCTACTACGAGGAACAGGGTCTCCTCGCCAGCACCCGCAGCCCGAGCGGGCAGCGGCACTACACGGAGCACGCGGTGGAACGGGTCCTGTTCCTCCAGCGCCTGTACGCGGCGGGCCTGTCGAGCCGCGCGATCGCCGAACTGCTCCCGTGCGTCGACGCCCCGAGCGCGGAGCACTCGGACATGGCGCTGGAACGCATGACCGAGGAACGCGACCGCCTCACCGCCCACATCGCCGACCTGCTGCGTACACGGGACGCCCTCGACGGCCTGATGACGGCGGCCCGCGACTACCGCGCCGCCCTCCCGCCCCCGGCCACCTGACCGGCCGGTCCGGTTCCCGCCCGTGCAGTGGGGCCGGGCCGGCGTGTCCTCCGCGAGGCAGGGGGAGCGGCCGGACGGGGGAGCGCGTACGCGGTCGCCCGCCGCGCATGACGCCGGTCCGGGCCGCCGCGTGACACCCGGGCTCGGTGACGTGTGTCACACGGCCGAGCTGTCACAGAGGCCGAGGCGCCGGCATCTCCTGTGCGTCCGGCAACGACGACAAGGAGCACACGATGACTGCTCGCCCGGCCCTGTTCAGCAACCCGACCTCGACCGCCGCGAAGGCCGCCAAGCACTTCGGTGCGGCGAGCGGGACGATCCTGCAGGAGTCCACGCTCCCGGCCGCGACCCAGAGGCTGGTCGTGTTGCGCGCCAGCCAGATCAACGGTGACGGCTACGCCACCGACGTGTGGAGCAAGAACGCCGCGCACGCCGGGGAGAGCGCCACCCGGATCAACCTGGTCGCCGCCTGGCGCGAGTCCACCGTCTTCACGGAGGCCGAGCGTGCCGCCCTGGAGGTGGCCGAGCAGGGCACCCGCACCGCCGACGCGGCCGGTGGCGTCACCGACGAGGCGTGGGCGGACGCCGCCCGGCACCACGACGAGGACCAACTGTCCGACCTGGTGATGCTCATCGCCCTGATCAATGCCACCAACCGCATGTCGGTCATCGTCGGCCAGCGCGGCGGCGACTACGAGCCCGGCACGATCGGCTGACCACCACCCCACCGCGTTTCCCGACACCGATCACCGACTTGAGGAGAACGTCAATGGAACCCCGTCTCGACATGCTGGGCAACGAACTCGGCGCCAGGATCGCCAAACGGATCTACAGCGTGAGCCTGGCGATCCAGCAGTCG
Organism: Streptomyces sp. RFCAC02; assembly: GCF_004193175.1. Classification (NCBI taxonomy): domain Bacteria; kingdom Bacillati; phylum Actinomycetota; class Actinomycetes; order Kitasatosporales; family Streptomycetaceae; genus Streptomyces; species Streptomyces sp. RFCAC02. The sequence continues at coordinate 3,989,796 of NZ_SAUH01000001.1, forward strand.
ACGCTTCCCCGGGCCGTCCAGGACCTGGCGATGCTGCGCGCCAGCCAGATCAACGGCTGCGGCTTCTGCGTCGACTACCACACCAAGGACGCCGCGGTCGCCGGGGAGAGCGCCACCCGGATCAACCTGGTCGCCGCCTGGCGCGAGTCCACCGTCTTCACCGAAGCCGAGCGGGCCGCGCTGGCCCTGACCGAGGAGGGCACCCGGCTCGCCGACGCCCACCCCGGGGTGTCGGACGAGACCTGGGCCGAGGTGCGCAGGCACTACGACGAGGACCAGATCGTCGCGCTGATCTCCCTGGTGGCCATGATCAATGCCAGCAACCGGCTCCAGGTGATCGCGCGAGTGCCCGGAGGCTCGTACGAGCCCGGTCAGTTCGCCGGCATGGCGAACTGACCGCGGACCCACCGGGGCAGGGTCCGCGTGCCTCACGCGGTGCGGGGCGCGCGAACCAGCACCCGTACCTCCGCTCGGGAATGACGCCGTGCCGTGCTCCGGCTCGTTCGTCCGGTACGCGATCCGTGCGGCGTCACGCGTTCCCCGCCCGTCACAGGGGGAGTGGCGCGGACGCTGCCGCGGGGTGGTGCGGGCTCAGGAAGACGATGATGCCCGCGCCGTCGGGGGAGGGGTGTGTCGCCTGGATCCAGCCCTGTCGGCGGTAGAACGCGACGGCTCCCGGTGACCTGGCGGACGTCAGCAGCCAGGCCCGGCCGCCCGGCGCCCCGGCCGTCACGGCCCCCAGCAGGGCACGGGCGAGGCCGCCGCCCTGTGCCGCGGGGCGTACGGCCAGTTCGTCGATCCCCAGTGCGCCGCACAGCCAGGCCGCGGTCCGCCCGGTGCCCAGGCCGGCGGCAGGTGCGCGGTGTCCGTCGCCCGTCACCGTTCGTCCTATTGCGAGTCGGGCGCAAGAGCCAGATCATGGCGGCAAGGCGTGGTGGGCCACTCGTCCGGAGGCGGGGGAAGTGATCGGCGGCCGTCCTACTTGGTGCTAGCGTGCAGTTGCACATCAGTTGCAACAGTGTCGGAGGATGTTGGACATGGCGGTGTACACGCTCCCGGAGCTCCCCTACGACTACGCGGCTCTCGAACCTGTCATCAATCCGCAGATCATCGAGCTGCACCACGACAAGCACCACGCCGCGTACGTGAAGGGCGCCAACGACACCCTGGAGCAGCTCGCCGAGGCCCGGGACAAGGGGCAGTTCGGGGCGATCACCGGGCTGGAGAAGAGCCTCGCGTTCAACCTCTCCGGGCACATCCTGCACTCGATCTACTGGCACAACATGACCGGTGACGGCGGCGGTGAGCCCCTGGAGCGGGACGGTGTCGGCGAGCTGGCCGACGCGATCGCCGACTCGTTCGGCTCGTTCGCCGGCTTCAAGGCGCAGATGACGAAGGCCGCCGCGACCACCCAGGGCTCCGGCTGGGGCGTGCTGGCGTACGAGCCGCTCAGCGGCCGGCTGATCGTGGAACAGGTCTACGACCACCAGGGCAACGTGGGCCAGGCGTCCACCCCGATCCTCGTGTTCGACGCCTGGGAGCACGCCTTCTACCTCCAGTACAAGAACCAGAAGGTCGACTTCATCGACGCCATGTGGGCCGTCGTCAACTGGCAGGACGTGTCCAAGCGGTACGCCGCCGCCAAGGAGCGCGGCGACAGCCTCCTGCTCGCACCCTGACGACGGCGTCCCACCGACGTCCTGCTCGTGATCGTCTTCTCACCCTTCACCGGCAGGCGGCACAGCGGAGGGCTCCCGCGCGCGACGCGTGCGGGAGCCCTTCCGGCGTCGCGGCGGTTCAGCCCGCCGGGGACAGCGGGCGTGCCGTGCCGCTGCCCAGGGTGCCGCTCCGCCGGGACAGCAGCCCCGTCAGGCTGACGAACACCAGCGAGAAGACACCCGCCAGCGCGAACGCCGTGAAGCCCGCCGTGTTCGAGCCGGTGTCGAGGAGCCGGCCGCCGAGCCACGGCCCGAAGACGGCGCCGAAGCGGCCCATGCCGGACGTCCAGCCGACCGCCGTGGCCCGGTTGTCGTCGTCCGACCGCGCGGCCACCGTGGCGTAGATCATCGCCTGCGCGCTGAAGAGGAACAGGCCGGTCAGGAACACGACGGTGTACGTGAGCGCCAGCGGCATGTGGATGCTGAGCGCGTACACGCCGATCGCGGTCGCGCCGAACCAGATCGCCGTGATCAGCGGCCCGCCGTACGTGTCGGTCAGCTTGCCGCCGATCAGCATGCCGACGATGCCGCCGAGGTTGATGACGATCACGAAGCCGAGCGACGAGCCGAGGTCGTAGCCGCTGGCTCTCATCAGGGACGGCAGCCACTGCGAGACGCCGTAGACCAGGAGGAGCCCGCCGAAGGAGGCGAGCCAGAAGCAGAGGGTCTGCGTCCACAGGCCGCCGCGGAAGAGGGCGGCGACCGCGCCCCAGCGGTCCGCCCCGGCGGCGCGCTTCTCCTTGGGGGCGGGTTCGGCCACCCCGTACCGGTCGGCGAGCGCGCGGGCCTCCGCGTCGCGGCCCTTGGCGCGCAGGAACGTCATCGACTCGGGCAGGTAGAGGAACGCCAGCGGCACGCCGATGAACAGCGGGATGACGCAGATCCAGAACGAGACGCGCCAGTCGCCGGTCCACAGGGCCACGAAGCCGGCGAGGATGCCGCCGGCCTGGTGGGCGGTCATCAGTGAGCCGACGATCAGGGCGCCGCGCCCGCGGGGGGCGTACTCGGTCACCAGGGTGATCGCGCTCGGCAGCAGCCCGCCGAGGCCGAGGCCGGCGAGGAAGCGCCCGAGCCCGAACGTGCCGAGGCTGCCGGCCGAGGCGCACAGGGCGGACGCGAGCGAGAAGACCACCGTCGAGGCGAGGATCGTCCGCTTGCGGCCGATCCAGTCGCTGACGGTGCCGGAGGACAGGGCGCCGATCAGCATGCCGAAGGTGGCGTACGAGCCGATGTCGCCGGCCTCGTCCGGGTCGATGCCGAGCGCCCCGGTCTCCAGCATGTGCGGCAGCACGGAGCCGTAGATGAACATGTCGAGGCCGTCGAAGAGGACGACCAGCCAGCACAGGCCGACGACCAGCAGGGTGAGCCGGCCGGAGCGGGCGCCGGCGGCGGTGGGTGTGGAGGACATCGGGGAGTTCCTCTCGTTCGGGACAGCTCTGTCCCCGGAGGGATGGGGAGGAAAGGGGCGGGCCGGAGCGGCTCGATCGCGGCGGACCCGAGTGTGCGGACGACGTTAAGGACCCCGCACATTCGGTGTCAACGCTTTTGTCAACAATCTTGAGGCCAGTCGGGCCGCCGCGCGGGGACCGCCCCCGCCGCCGGCTCAGTCCACCGGCGGCGTGCCGTGCGTGTGGAACGACTCGATCGTCTTCAGGCCCCACGCCTGGCCCCTGGCGCGCTCGGCCTCGGTCCAGGTGACGAGCGGCCAGTCCGGCGCGAGCACGAGACGGGTCAGCGGGTTGCACAGCTCGATGCGGTTGCCGCCGGGCTCGTAGACGTACAGGAAGAACGTCTGCTGGATCGCGTGCTTGTGCGGCCCCGTCTCGATGAACACGCCGCTGTCGATGGCGAGGTCCGCCGCGCGCAGCACGTCCTCGCGCGTGTCGGTCGCGAACGCGATGTGGTGCAGGCGGCCGCTCGCGCCCGTCCAGTCCGAGGTGTAGACGACGTCGTACGACTTGTCCGTGAACGTCAGCCACTTCGCGCCGATCGCCCCACTGTCCAGGCGGATCTGCTCCGTTGGCCGCGCGCCCAGCACCTGCTGCTGGAAGTCCGCGTTGGCGGCGACGTCGGCGGCCAGGAAGTTCACGTGGTCGAGGCGGCGCACGCCCACGCCCCGGTTGGGCTTGGCCTGCGGCTGGTTCTTGAGCGCGGGCCGCAGTTCCGGGGGCGCCGCGTAGTACTCGCTCTCCCAGTACAGGGCGATCTCGTGGCCGTCGGGGTCGGCCGTCACGTACAGCCTGCCGATGCCGGGCTCGTCCTCCACCCAGCGCCCGGCGTGCCCGGCCGCCTCGAGCGCCTCGACGCGCCGCCCGAGCGCCTCCTCGCTTGAGGTGCGCAGGGCGGTGCGGCGCAGCCCCGGCCGTTCGGCGGCGGTGAGGACGAGGCTGTGGTGCTCGTAGTCGTCGAAGGTGCGCAGGTGGACGGTGCCGCCGGACTCCCCGCACACGGTCAGGCCGAGGAAGTCGGTGCAGAAGCGGACGCTGCCGTCGAGGTCGGGGGTGAGGAGTTCGGCGTGGCCGAGGTGGGCGATGTCGCCGAGCGGTGGGGTCGTCATCGGTCCTGCCTTTCGAGCGGGGAGGTGTGCGCCGGGCGGGGGAAGACCGTCCCGTCGAAGATCTTCCGGGCGGTCCGCACGACGGCGGTACGGGTGACGGCGGGCGGTCCGTCGCCGTGGGCGGCCACGCGCACGTCGATGTCGAGGAAGCCCGTCGGGTGCTCGACGCGCAGCCGATCGCCCTCGGCGGGCAGGTCGGCGATGCCGTCGGCGACCCCGCCGGGGACGCGCAGCCCCGCGGCGACCCCGGCGGCGCCGAGGACGCCGATGGACGTGTGGCAGCGGTGCGGGATGAACGTGCGGGTCGAGACGGCGCCGCCGTGCGCGGGCGGGGCCAGCAGGCTGAGCTTCGGGACGGTCGTCGCGCCGACGTCCCCGAGGCCCATCAGCGGGCCGGCGGCGAGCCTGATCTCCTCGACGCGCTCGCGCAGGGCCGCGTCCGCCTCCAGCTCGCGGGGCGTCTCGTAGCCCGTCACGCCGAGGGCGTCCGCCGGTATCAGCACGGTCGGCATGCCGTTGTCGACGCAGGTCACGGGCGTGCCGGCGATCGTGTCGCGGACGTTCCCGGTGGGCAGGAGGGGGCCGCCGCCGGGCGGGAACTCGATCACGACCGGCGCCGCCGTCCCGGGCACCCCTGAGATCCGCGCGCCGCCCGAGTACGCGGGACGGCCGCGCGGCGTGGGGAACGTTGCGGTGGCCAGGTCGCCGGTGTTGACCATCCGGATGCGGACCGACGTCCGGCCGTCGTCCCCGGGGGCGACGAGGCCGCGTTCGACGGCGAACGGGCCGACGCCCGCGAGCAGGTTGCCGCAGTTCTGCCGGTCCGACACCCCGGCGGTGTCGACGGCGACCTGCAGGAACAGGTAGTCGACGTCGGCGTCCCCGCCGGCCGAGGGCGACACGACCGCGACCTTGCTGGTGAGCGGGTGCGCGCCGCCGAGACCGTCGATCTGCCGCGGGTCGGGGCTGCCCATGATCCGCAGCAGCAGGTCGTCGCGCGCGGCCGGGTCCGCCGGCAGGTCGCCGGCGAGGAAGTACGCGCCCTTGGACGTGCCGCCGCGCATCAGCAGGCACCGTACGCCCGCGGGCTCCGGCTCCCCGGTCACGACCCGGACTCCCCGGTGTGCTCGGCGTACGTCACGTACCGCACGCCGAGGCCGGCGAGCTTCTCCCGCAGCCCGTAGCGGTCGAGCCCGAGCTGTCCGTCGAGGAACGCCGCGCGCGCCGCCGCCTCCTTCGCCTCCCGTGCCTCGGACGCCTCGGCGGTCTCCCGCGCCCGTTCGCGCGGCACGACGACCACCCCGTCGTCGTCGGCGACGATCACGTCGCCGGGCCGTACGACCTGCCCCCCGATGGCGACGGGCACGTTCACGGACCCGCCGGTGGCCTTCACCGTGCCCTGCGCGGAGACGGCGCGCGACCACGCGGCGAAGCCCATGTCCCGCAGCTCCTGCGTGTCCCGGATGCCCGCGTTGATCACGAGCCCCCGTACGCCGCGCCGCGCGAGGGCCGTGGCGAACAGCTCGCCGAACATGCCGTCCGTGGACGGCGACGTGGTGGTGACGACGAGGATGTCGCCCTCCCCGCACTGCTCCACCGCCGCATGGATCATCAGATTGTCGCCGGGCCAGCTGAGGACGGTCACCGCCGTGCCCGCGACCCGTACGCCCTGCTGGACCGGCCGCAGCCCGGGACCCAGGAGCCCGGTGCGCCCCATCGCCTCGCTCACGGTCGCGACGCCGTACCGCCCGAGCGCCTCGACGTCCCGCGCATCCGCCTTCGGGGGTCCGGTGACGATGACGCCGCTCATGCCAGCTCCTTCGCGATCTGCGGGTACGGCCGCATGTACGCCTCGGCCATGGTCCGGTGGGAGAGGCCCAGGTTCGGCCCCGCGTTCCGCTTGAGCTGGACGCCGCGGCGCACCGCGAGGTCCGTGTAGTAGTCCCACAGGTGCTGCTGCGCGCCCAGGCACTCCATCGCCTTGCGCTTCACCTCCCACACGGGGGTGATGTCGAGGAGGACCTCCGGTCTGAAGCCGCTCATCTCCGGCTGGTGCGGCTCGAAGTAGAAGACCGGCGGGGCGCCGATGATCTCGCCGGGACCCGGGTAGCCGATGGCCTGGGCGAGGACGCGGGCGTCCAGCGCCATCCGGTGGGCCGCCGGGTGGTCGCCGTTGTACGGGTCGTCGGCGGGGTGGGTGAGGACGACGTCGGGCTGCGTGGCGCGGTACACCCCGACCAGCCGGTCCGTCAGCTCCGCGCTCGGCGTGAGGGGGTAGTCGCCGGCGTCGAAGAACAGGACCTCGGCGCCGAGGGTCGCCGCGGCCCGTTCGGCCTCGTCGCGCCGCAGCGCCTTGATCTCCTCCAGGGTCCTGCCCTCGCGCCACGCCTTCGCCGACTCGCCGCGCTCGCCGAACGTGAGGCAGGCGATGGTGACCTTCTCGCCGCGGGAGGCCGCCAGGGCGATGGCGCCTCCCGCCCGCCAGACGAAGTCACCCGCGTGTGCGGTGACCACCAGGGTCGAGCGGCGCGGTGCGGGCGCCTTCTCGTTCGTCATCGCTGAACTCTCCTTGCTGACAGGGCCGTGGCCCACCAGCGCGGCGCGTCATTCGCGCAGTGCGTCGATCACGCTCGCGAGGTGCGCGCGGACGGCCGCCTCGGCCGCCCGCGGGTCCCTGGCCCGGATCGCGTCGATCATGGCCAGGTGCTCGTTCAGGGACTGCTGCGGGCGTCCGGGCCGCAGCGCGAGCTGGAACCGGTGGCGCACGAGCTGGCCGTTGAGCCGCTCCAGGAGCGAGACGGCCGTCTGCTGGCCGGAGAACTCGCGCACCATGGCGTGCAGTTCGTGGTTGAGGTCGGAGTAGACCATCGGTTCGCCCGCGGCGACGGCCTTCGTCATCGCGGTGCCGACCTCCGCGAGCCGGTCGAGCTGCCCGTCGTCGGCGGCGAGTGCCGCCTTGGCCGCGCACAGCCCTTCGAGGGCCATGCGGCACTCGATGATGGCGACGGCTTCCTCGACGCTCACCACCCGTACCCGCGATCCGCGGTTGCGGATGCGTTCGACCAGTCCTTCCGACTCCAGTTCGATCAGCGCCGCTCTGACGCTGGCCCGTGTCACACCGAACTGCTCGGCGAGTTCGTTCTCCACCAGCCGCTGGGCCGGTGCCATCTCGCCGCGCAGGATCGCCTGCCGCAGCCGGGTCAGTGCCTGCTGTCTGGCCTGCTCCCCGCTGGTCGGACCGGCTTGCTTCGGCATGTGCCCTCCCTGAGTGAGTGCCCGTCGAACCTAAATCTAGGGCAACAAGATTGTCAACGATTTCGTTCGGAATCCTCCGGCGCCCGCTCCCGGGCGGGCCGCCCCGGCCGCCGGGGGCAGGCGTACGGTGGTGTCCGTGGACGTGACCAGCGATGTTCTCGAACGGCTCGATCTCGGTGAAGTCCCCTACGAGGAGGCCGTGGACGCCATGGCCGGCTGGGTCGAGCGACGGCGGGCCGGCGAGATCGGCGACCGTCTCGCGCTCCTCAGCCATCCGCCCGTCATCACGTACGGCAGCCGCACCCCGCCCGAGGAGCTGCCGGCCGCAGGCGACATCCCGCTCGTCCCCGTCGACCGGGGCGGCCAGGCCACGTACCACGGTCCGGGCCAGCTCGTCGGCTACCTCGTCATCAACCTGCGCGAGCGCGGCCCCGGCGACATCGTCCGCTGGGTGGAGAACGGCCTGATCCGCGCGCTGGCCGACCTCGGCGTCACGGCCGTGCGCCGCGACACCCCGCCGGGCGCGCAGAGCCTCGTCGGCGTGTGGATACCCGGCGGTCCCGAGCCCCGCAAGATCGCCTCGATCGGCATGCGCATCAGGAACGGCGTCACCAGCCACGGCTTCGCGCTGAACGTGGACCCCGCCCTCGGCGCGTTCGGCACCTTCACGGCCTGCGGGCTGCCCGACGTCGCGATGACGTCCCTCGCGCGGCTCGCCGCCGAGCACGGCACCGCCCCGCCCACCGCCGACGCCGTACGGGAGTCGGTGGCCCGGGCGTTCGGCGCGCGGGTCCGCTGACGCGGGTCCGCCCGGCGCCCGGCCGCAACCCATTCGTGCGTTTTGGCCGAAACCCTCCCTTCCCTGTCGGGCCGCCGACGGCGGACACTGGCGGGGACAGGGGAGGGGTGGACGCCCCCTGACCGCCCTCTGCCGACTCCACCGCACCTGGCCCGCCGGGCCTTTCACCGTGCCCCGAAGGAGTTCCGCATGAGCACGAGGCCCCTCTTACGCCGACCACCGGCCGCCAGGGTCTGTCCGGCGGGTCCTGCCTGTCCCGCGACGCCGGCCACGACACCTCGCCGCATTGCCGCATCGCGCGAATACGCCGGGTATGAACTGCGATCCGGCGCCTTGCGACGCACCGCGTCCGACGCCGCGAGCCGCGCCAGGACCCGCCGGACAGACCCTGGACGCACCGCGCCCCCTGACCCCGCCGGCCGCCCCGTCACCCCGTGACGCGGCCGCCCGCCCGCGCGCCCCGGCGGCGCCCGGCACCCCGGGCACCCCGGCCCCGGGGACACCCCGCGCCCGGCGCCCCACTCCGCGCCGTACGCCGCTCCCGCGCGCCGGCCCTCCGACCCCGACCGAGCACCAGCCGACCGAGCACTGTCCGACCGCACGCCCGCTGACCCGACCGCCGTGCCCCCAGCCCGCGGCGCACGGCCGTGACCCGCGCCCCCTCCGGCGCACCGGTTCCCACCTCGACCCGCAGCACACCGCCCCCGCCGCCGGGCGGCACGCTGCCGCGTGACGGGAGGTCGCGCCCGCATGACCACGGAGACCAGCCCCCACCCCGCCCCTCGTACCCTCTCCCCGGGCACCCGCGTCCCCCCACAGGCGGCCGCCCCCCGATCCGCGCCCCCTGCGTCCTTCACGCGCCCTCGCGCGCCCCAGACGCGCCACCCCGATCTGGCCATCTGGCCCCGCTCGGCCCAGTTCACGGCCGACGGCGCGGACATGCGGGTCGGCGGCGTCCGCCTCACCGGCGTCGCCGTGCGCCACGGCACACCGGCGTACGTCATCGACGAGACGGAGGCGCGGCAGCGCTGCCGCGCGCACCTGGACGCGTTCCCCGACGGCGTCCTCGTGTCCGCCGCTCCCGCGCTGCTGCGGCCGGGGCCGCTGGCCTGGATCGAGGAGGAGAAGCTGGGCCTCGCCCTGGTCTCGGCCGCCGAGCTGACGCGGGTGGCCCGCGCCGGTTTCCCGTGCGACCGCGTGACGCTGCACGGCGCCGCCGGTGACCCGGCCTCCATCGCGACGGCCCTGCGGCTGGGCGCGGGGCGGGTCGTCCTCGACAGCAGCGCGGACGTGCACCGGCTGGCCGCCCAGGTGCCGCCGGGCACACGGCAGCAGGTGCTGCTGCGCGTCACCCCCGGCACGTCGCGGTCCCCGGCGCGGCGGACGAACGGCCTGTCGCTGCCGGACGGTTCGGCGCAGCACACGATCGGCAGGATCCTGGCGCAGCCGCGCCTCTCGCTCGCCGGCCTGCACTGCGACGTCGGCGCGGACGTCACGACGGCCAAGCCGTACCTGCCGGCGGTGCGCCGGCTCGTCGGGCTGCTGGCCCGGGTCCGCGACCAGTACGGCGTGGTCCTGTCGGACCTGGTCCTCGGCGGCGGCCACACGGCCGCGCACCGGCCGGGCGACCCGGAACCGGACCTGACGGCCCTGGCCGCGCGCGTCCGCGCCGAACTGATCGAGAGCTGCGCGGCGACGGCGCTGCCCGTCCCGCGCCTGGTGATCGAGCCGGGCCGCGCCCTCACCGCACCGGCGGCCGTGGCGCTGCACCGGGTGCTGCGCGTCGAGGACACGGCGCACGGCCGCGTCGTCACGGTGAACGGCGACGGCACGACGGGCGTCCCGTACGCGACGGCGCCCCGTGTGATCGGCCGCCGGACGGCACCGGCACGGCGTCCTGCCACCCTCGTTCGGCACGGCGGCGGCACTCCGGCGACGGTGGCGCTGCTGCCGGCCGACGTGACGACGGGCGACCTGCTGGCGACACCGGCGGCGGGCGGGACGGCGCCACCGACCGACACCCCGCTGATCGCGGTGGCGGACTCGCGCGCCCGCCTGTTGGAGGGCTGAACGGAGGACGCCGGGTCAGGACTCGCGTTCCGCGCCCGCGGGCGTCTGCGGGTCCTCCCGCCCCAGCATGTCGGCGAGGGGTGTCCCGGTACGGGCCGCCGCGATGCGGCGCGCCCGCACCTGGGCGCGGGTGCGGGGACGGAACTTGGGGTCCTTGCCGCAGCCACAGGGCTCGCGCCCTTCGTACCGCAACCCGGCACCGAGCACGGCGGCGACGACGGTCCACGCCTTGATGTCACGACGCCGAGGCACGGCGAAGTCATGCCCGGCACAGACCATCACCCGGGAGCACCGGGGACACGAGTGCGTACCACCCTCGGCGTGCTGCTTGAACGCGAGACGACAGGGCACGCACACGTAATGCAGCCTGTAGGGGTGCTCGGCGTAATAACACACAACCCGACCGTACCCGCCCCCACCACGGCCGACGAGGGCATTCGTCAGGCAGGCGGAAGCGCATCGAGGAGCATCTCGACGGCTGTCTCGGGGGACCTCTACCGGGAGGAGCGTGGACACCTGCACGAACCACTGCGCACGATGCGGGCGTTGCTTACCGCCCTGCCTGGCCACTGCCTCACTATGAACAAGGAGCATCAAGGCGCATGATCACCACGAACAACGCACTTGGAAGCGCTGAGTGGTTCACTTCCAGTTACAGCAACGACCAAGGGGGCAACTGTGTGGAGGGGGCACGGCTCACCGGCGGTGCGATGGGAGTCCGTGACTCCAAGGACACCTCTGGTCCGGCCTTCATCTTCGCCAGGCGGACCTGGGAAGGCTTCCTGACAGCCGTGACAACCGGCGAACTCCGCCTATAACTTGCTACGGGTGCTTTATGAGAGATGCCGGACTCCACGAAGTAGGTCAGCGAGCCTGCTCCCGCACGCGCGGGGATGGTCCCACGATGGCGGCCTGATCCCGAGACGAGGCCACCCGCTCCCCGCACGCAGGGAGACCGTCCCCGCGCGGTGTGCGCGGGTATCACTGCTGCCGCCCCTGGACGGTCTTGGCGCTGGAGCCCATCATCTACCCGGAGCGCTTGATGGGTGCTTAGGTGCGCCGTGCGGCGGCCGTTGTGTGCAATCGCCGCCTGACTATTCCTTCAGCGACCAAGGAAGAGCTTGAGACGCATGATCGACAGGGACAACGCCCTGCGAAGTGCTGTGTGGTTCACTTCCAGCTACAGCAACGACCAGGGGGGCGCCTGTGTGGAGGGGGCGCGGCTCGCCGGGGATGCGATGGGGGTCCGCGACTCCAAGGACACCTCTGGTCCGGCCTTCATCTTCGCCAGGCGGGCTTGGGAAGGCTTCCTGACAGCCATGACAACCGGTGAACTCCGTCCGTAACTCGCCACGACGCTTGTTATGGCCAATTCGCGAAGAAGGCCGGACTCTGCGAAGTTCATGGATTCTCCGACCCACGCCGCATAAACCCGCAGGTCGGCGAGTGTGCTCCCCGCACGCGCGGGGATGGTCCCCCGTTGACCGTGACGTGCGGGGCGGCGGCGCGGTGCTCCCCGCACGCGCGGGGATGGTCCCTGCACGCGCGCGCTCGGCTCCGGCGGGCGGAAGTGCTCCCCGCACGCGCGGGGATGGTCCCAGGAAAAACGGCTTGTGGCGGACCCACATTGAGTGCTCCCCGCACGCGCGGGGATGGTCCCGAGGACGACCAGAGCCTCCCCGCCGCGCTCCGGTGCTCCCCGCACGCGCGGGGATAGGGCCGGGGGTGGGTCAGTTGGTGGGCCTGTTGTGTTCCCTTGCTTCGGCTGTCTCTCGGCGGGAGCCTGCTCGGCGGGACATGCGGAGCAGTAGGACCGAGATCGCTGCCAGGAGGACCAAGGCGATGCCCACCACCACGTCCACCGCCCTTGAGCTTTCGGTCACCTCGGTGTTCCGCAGGCCGATCACCCATGGTGAGGCGATCATCCAGGCGCCCAGGACCAGCAGGGCCGCGTCGGCCCACTTGCCGGGGTAGTGGGAGAACCGGACGATGCCGAGCAGGATCACCACGATCCCGACGCCCAGCTCGTTCCGGGACGCCTCCTTCGCCGCGTCGGGTGTGTCCGCGATCCACGGCGCGACGCACAGGACCACCCCGGCCGCGATCGTGAACAGTCCGATGAGCTCCTGCCGCTCCCCCCGGAACAGGGCCTCCTTGTACCGCGCCAGCGATGCCTCGGACCGGCCCGACCGGTCCGACCGGGCACGGGACGTCTGTGCTCCATAAGTCGTGGCCATGCGACGTACCACCTTCGCTCGGACGTATGTCCGCGCCGGGTACCCAGACCCGGCGCGCATCCACCGGACCGGCGAGGGCGCGGCCGGGTCAGTCCGCGCGAGCCCGCCCGGTGGACTCCAGCACCGTGGTCAGGAAACGACGCACCGTGTCCAGCTCCGCCGCGTCGAACCCCTCCGCGGCCGCCACCACCTCGCCGATCACCGGACCGAAGAACGACCACCCCAGCTCCGTGGCCTTCTCCTCCACCTCCAGCAGCACGCGCCGCCGGTCGGCCGTGTCCCTGCTGCGCCGGACCAGGCCGAGCCGCTCCAGCCGGTCCACCAGGGCCGTGGTGCCGGCCGAGTTCAGCCGCAGTTGCCCGCCGAGCCATCCCGGGGTGGCCCGCGTGCCCGTGCGTGCCGCGTCCAGCAGGTGAATCAGTGCCCGCACGTCGGTGGGGTGCAGCCCGTTGCGTGCTGCGAACTCGGCGCCCAACTGGTCGAACTCCACGGTCACCGCGCGCAGCAGGTGAACCAACCCCATCACCGGACTCCGGTCGTCCATGCCGCGCTCCCTCATGACCTGCGTACTATCTCGCTGAACGAGATTATCGCCCAGCGAGAGGAATGGCATGTCCGCGTCCGCTTTCGACCTTGCCTACGACGAGCTGCGTGCCCGCTGGCCCGAGTCCACCGAGGAACGCGACGTCGCCACGCCGTACGGGCGCACCCGGGTCCACGTGTACGGCCCGGCGGACGGCAGGCCGCTGGTGCTGCTGCCCGGCGGATCCGCCACCGGCCTGGTCTGGTGGGCCAACGCGCCGGCCCTCGGTGAGCGGTACCGCGTCCACGCGGTGGACCTGCTGGGCGACGCGGGCCGTACCGAACGCGACGGCACGCCGTTGAAGAACGCCGCCGACCTGATGGCCTGGCTGGACGCGCTGCTGGACGGTCTCGGACTGGACCGCACGCACCTGTGCGGTCACTCGTACGGCGCCTGGATCGCCGCCGGGTACGCGCTGCACGCGCCGCAGCGGATCGACCGTCTCGCCCTCCTGGACCCCACCCAGGTCTTCGCCGGATTCCGCCCCGGCTACCTGCTGCGCGCGCTGCCCACCCTGATACGCCCGGACGAGGCCCGCGCCCGCGCCTTCCTGGCCTGGGAGACCGGGGATCACCGGCCGGACGAGTCCTGGCAGCGCCTCTACGCGCTCGCCTCCACGGCCCCCGGCCGCAAGATCGTGGCCGGCCGCTGCCCCCGGACGGCCGGCCTCCGCATGCCGGTGCTGGTCCTGGTGGCGGAACGCAGCCGCACGCACCACGCCGCCAAGGTCGCGGCCCGCGCCCGCCGGACACTCCCGCACGCCGAGGTGGCACTGCTCCCCGGAGCCACCCACCACTCCCTGCCCCACACCGACCCGCAGCAGGTGAACGACCACCTGATGGACTTCCTCGGCTGACAGGCACCCCCTGCGCCGAAGCGGGGCGACTCCCGGCCGTGAGTCCTCGAACGCCGTCCTCACGCCTCGGATCCGGCCGCGCCCCCGCGCACCCCTCCCGGCGTCGCGACGGCCCAGGAGCCACGTGATCGGACGTACAGAAGACCCGCTCTCCTCGGGGCGGTGACCGATGCGGTGAACGGGCCGTGCCCCAGGTGCAGGGGCGCCCCGATCCGGAAGTCCGGGCGCAGCACGTGGAGCGAGAACGCGGCCCCCTCGTGCTGGGTGATCCGCAGGGGTGTCCGGCCGCCGGGATGCCGCAGAACGTAGGAGCCGGTCGTTTCCAGCTCTCCCTGCCACAGCGGGATCTCCTCCGGCGGGTGCAGCCAGACGCGCCACTTTCCCCCGGTGTGCATCTGGAGGCGTATCGCGTCCCGGCCGTCGGCCTCGACCGGAACGATCGCCCGCCGCAGCGGGGAGCCGTGTGTGAGGATCTGCCGGGGCCGCCCGTCGCTGCCGGGCGGGCTGGTCAGCTCGACCCAGGAGTCCTCGGACCGCTCCAGGTGGACCACCAGCAGGGCGGGTGTACGGGGCGAGGTACGGGACAACTGGACGCCCGTGGTCCCGCGGCTCTCCCAGCGCTGCCGCGCGCCCGTCCGCTCGGGCCACGCCCCGTAGGGATCGGTCGACGCGGGCGGTGAAGGTGGCGAAGGGGCGGGGCGGTGTTCCGTGCGCCTTTCCGTGCCCGCGGCGGTCGAGCCCGGAGGCGGGTCGGGCCGCTGTTCCCGCGGCCTGGTCCTGATCGGCGGCATCCCGTCCGCCAGGCGTACGGCGTCGGCCGCGCACACGGCGATCGTCCGGGCGGTGCCCCCGGCGGGCGCCCAGCGGACCTCCTCGGTCGCCTGCCCGTGGCGGGGGTCGAAGAAGCAGGTCGGATGCCGCTGCGGGCGTGGCCGCCCCGCGACAAGGGCGTCCACGCAGGCCAGCGCGTGGCGGCCCTCGTCGAGAGCACGCAGCACATCGGTGGCGTCCTCAAGGCTCCGGTCGCCGACGAGACTCTGTTTGGCCTGCTCGTACGCGTCCAGCGCCCGTTGGTAATCGGCGAGGAGGCCGGGATCGTCCCGGTGGTCGCTCGGTGTGAAGGAATGCCGGGCGAGCGTTTCGCCGAATGCCGTGATCTCCGCGTCGACCCGCGCGAGCTCGTCCTTGCTGCCGCGTCCCCGGAACAGGCCGGTGATCGCCCCCACTATCCCGTCAGCCACGCGGAGGATCCCAAGTCCCGGGCCGGGTTCCTCGCTTGCCACTTCCGCCGGCCATCAGATCGGGGTGTTGTCGAAGGGGGCTGTCAGGACGCGGAGGAGTGCCGCCAGGTCGCGGCGCTGTGCCGCCGTCAGGTCGCCGAGGATCGCGCGTTCCTGGGTCAGCAGGCCCGCCAGTGCCTCGTCGGCGTGGTGCTGGCCGGCCGTCGTCAGGCGGACCAGGACGCCGCGGCGGTCGGTCGGGTCCGGGAGGCGTTCGACCAGGCCCTTCTTCGCCAGCCTGTCGATGCGGTTCGTCATCGTGCCGGACGTCACGAGGGTCTGGGTGAGAAGCTGACCGGGGGAGAGCTGGTACGGGCTTCCGGCGCGCCGCAGGGCCGTGAGGACGTCGAACTCCCACGGTTCGAGACGGTGCTCGGCGAACGCCAGCCGGCGCGCCCGGTCGAGGTGGCGGGCCAGGCGGCTGACGCGGCTGAGCACTTCGAGCGGTTCGACGTCCAGGTCGGGGCGCTCGCGCCGCCAGGCCGCCACCAGCCGGTCAACCTCGTCCTCCATGGGGGCAGTCTAATAGTTGTGTCGATATGAAGTCTCACGACATGGAGTCTCACGACGTCGAGAGTCTTGACGTCGAGAGACTGGCGGATGAGGATTCCGGCCATGGCACCCGCGCACGATGACCGAGACCGCCCCGCCCCGCCCGTATGGGACCCGGCCCAGTACCAGCGGCACAGCGGGCACCGCACCCGGCCGCTGTACGAGCTGCTCGCCCGCGTCCCGCCGCTGCTGCCCGCCGGTGACGCGCCCCGCGTCGCCGACCTCGGGTGCGGCCCGGGGAAGCCGAGCCTCGTCGTCGCCGAACGCTTCCCCACCGCCCGCATCACCGGCTACGACAACTCCCCGGCCATGCTGGCCGAGGCCGAGCCGTACGCCGGACCCCTCGCCGGCGGCGGCGGGCTCGACTTCCGGTGCGCGGACCTCGCCGAGTGGCGGCCCGGGGAGACGTTCGACCTGATCGTCTCGAACGCCGCCCTCCAGTGGGTCCCCGGCCACCTCGGCCTGCTGCCCGACTGGGTCGCGGGCCTGGCGCCGGGCGGCGTCCTCGCGTTCCAGGTCCCCGGGAACTTCGACGCGCCGAGCCACGTCCTCATGCGCGAGATCGCCGGCGGCCGCCACTGGCGCGGCCGGCTCGGGGACGTCCTGCGGCACCGCGACGCCACGCACCCCACCGGCGAGTACTTCGCCGGGCTGGCCGCCATCGGCTGCGAGGTGGACGCGTGGGAGACCACCTACCTCCAGGTCCTCCACGGCGACGACCCCGTGCTCGACTGGGTGCGGGGAACGGGGCTGCGGCCCGTCCTCACCGCGCTGGACGACGACCCGGAGGCGCGCGACGCGTTCGTCGCCGAGTACCGGGACGCGCTGCGCGAGGCGTACCCGCCCGGGCCGCACGGGACGCTGTTCCCGTTCCGCCGCGTCTTCGTCGTCGCGCAGAAGGGGTGAACGGGAGGGTTCACAGCGAGGTGAGGCCCTTGACCAGCGTGGTGAGCCCGCCGCCGAGCGCCAGGAGCAGCACGGTCAGGCGGGCCGCCCGCTCCGGGGTGCGCGGGGCCAGGAAGCGGCCGAGCACCTCGCCGGCCGCGAGCCCGGCGGCGGCCAGCAGCCACACGCGGCCCGTGAGGTGGGGGAGACCCTTCACCGTGACGGAGAACGCGTTCACGACGACGCCGTAGAACTGCGCGTTCGGCACGAACTCGCGGACCGTCCAGCCGGCGTTCACGGCGTACAGGGACACCGCCGGGCCGCCGACACCGGCCGACGCGTTCATCAGACCGCTCGCCGCCCCCGCCGCGACCGCACCCCCGCGCCCCCGCAGCGCCCGCGCCCGCAGCCCCCGCATCACCAGCAGCACGGCCGCCGTCACCACCACGCCCGTGCAGGTCAGCAGCACCGGGTCCGGCAGACGCACGGCGAGCCACGCGCCGACCGGTACGGTCACCGCCGCCGCCGCGACGAGCGGCAGCATCGTGGCCGGCCGGACACCGCGCCAGGTCGAGGCGAGCCCCGACGCGCTGATCGCGCCGCTCGCGCAGTTCGACAGCGCCACCCCGCTCGCCGGACCGAGCAGCAGCGCGAGCCCCGGCACCGCCACCAGCGCGAAACCCACCCCCGTCAGCCGCTGCACCGCAGCCCCCGCGAAGACGACACAGCCCAGTACGGCGGCGGCCCACTCGGACGACACGGACGACTCCTCACCTGGGACGACGGGCGGCGGCCATTCTCGCCGACCGCCGCGGCGGCCGTCCGGGCGGGCCGCTGTGGGCCGGGCGGGCGAATTCGGCGGCCCGGCGGGACTACCGCGCCCCCGCCGGGTAACCCGCCGCCGCGCACCCGACCGGACGGAGACAGGCGATGGCGACCACCCCGGGGGACAGCGGCACGGAACCGGAGGCGGTGAGCCTCCGCCTGCCCGGGCTGCTGCTCGGCGTCGGCCTCGGCGGCTTCGTCGACGGCATCCTGCTGCACCAGCTCCTCCAGTGGCACCACATGCTGACCAGCACCGACACGGACAGCGTCGGCGTGAAGTACTACGACCCCGACACGGTCTCCGGGCTTGAGATGAACACCGTGTGGGACGGCTTCTTCCACACGGTGTGCTGGCTCGCCGTCCTCTCCGGGCTCGCGGTCCTGTACGCCCGCGTCACGCACGGCCGGCGGCACGTGTGGACGTCCCGCGTGCTGTGGGGCTGGGTCCTGGCCGGGTGGGGGCTGTTCAACGTGGTCGAGGGCATCGTGGACCACCACATTTTGGGCATCCATCACGTGCGCGGCGGCGGGAGCCAGGTGTGGTGGGACATCGGGTTCCTCGTCCTCGGGGCGCTGCTGATCGCCGCCGGACACCTGCTGCGGCGCGGCGCCCGTCCCGTCGAGCCCGCCGGGGCGCGCCGTGCGGGGCGGGTCGCCTGATGGACCACGGTACGCACGGCCACGCCGGCGGGGGAGCGGCCGTCCTGCCCGTGCTGCTGACGCTCCTCGTGCTCCTCGCCTGCGCGTCCGGCTACGTCCTGCTGGCCCGCCGCGCACGGCTCCGCAACCCGGCGCGCGGCTGGAGCCCGTGGCGGACGGCCGCGTTCACCGGCGGCATCGCCCTGCTGGCCACCGCCCTCCTGCCGCCCGTCTCGTCCCTCGCGCACGGCGACTTCCGCGGCCACATGACCCAGCACCTGCTGATCGGCATGTACGCGCCGCTCGGCCTCGTGCTCGGCGCGCCCGTCACGCTGCTCCTGCGGACCCTGCCCGCGCCGCACGGCCGCCGCCTGACCGCCGTCCTGCACAGCCGGCCCGCCCGGCTCGTCACCCACCCGGCGGTCGCCGTCGCCCTGTCCACGGGCAGCCTCGCCGCGCTCTACTTCACCCCGCTGTACGGCGCGGCCACGGTGCAGCCGCTCGGGCACTGGCTGCTGCACGCCCATTTCCTGCTGTCCGGCTGCCTGTTCGCGCACGCCATCGCGGGTCCGGACCCGGCGCCCGCCCGGCCCGGCGTGCGCACGCGCCTGGTGTACCTCGGCTGCGCCATCGCCGCGCACGCCGTGGTGGCGCAATTGCTGTACGGCGGTTTCTGGACGCGGGTCCACGTGCCCGTCGCCGAGCTGCGGGGCGGCGCGGAGATCATGTACTACGGCGGTGACCTCGCCGAACTCCTCGCCGCCGCCGCCCTCGTCGCGACCTGGCGGCCCGGCCGCGGCCCGGTCCCCGCGACGCCGGTGGCGCCGGCGCGGCGTCGGAGCGTCAGGGCAGGGTGAGGACGCGCGGGCCGTCCTCCGTGATGGCGACGGTGTGCTCCATGTGGGCGGCCCGGCTGCCGTCGGTCGTGCGCAGCGTCCAGCCGTCGGGCGCGGTGGCGTACGCGTCCAGGCCGCCGGCCAGGAACATCGGCTCGATCGCGAGCACCAGGCCGGGGCGCAGCGGGTAGCCGCGCCCCGGGCGGCCGCGGTTCGGCACGGACGGGTCCTCGTGCATGCGGCGCCCGATGCCGTGCCCGCCGTAGTCCGGCAGGACGCCGTACCCGCCCTCGTCGGCGACCCGCCCGATGGCGTGCGAGATGTCGCCGATGCGGTTGCCGGGGACGGCGGCGGCGATGCCGGCGTCCAGGGCGCGCCGGGTCGCCTCCAGCAGCGCCGCGTCGTCCTCGCGCGGCGTGCCGACGGTGAACGTGACGGCGGCGTCGCCCGCCCAGCCGTCGAGCTCGGCGCCGCAGTCGACGCCGATCAGGTCCCCGTCGCGCAGGCGGTAGTCCGTGGGGATGCCGTGGACGACGGCGTCGTTCACCGAGGTGCAGATCACCGCGGGGAAGGGCGTGGGGGCGAACGACGGCCGGTAGCCGAGGAACGGGGACGTGGCGCCCGCCTCGTCGAGGACCGCGCGGGCCGCCCCGTCCAGCTCCCGCAGCGACACGCCGACGTCCGCCGCCGCCCGTACGGCGGCCAGGGCCTGCCCCACGACACGCCCGGCCTCCCGCATCGCGTCCACCCCGGCAGGGGTCTTGATCTCCACCATCGTGCCTGTTCCTCCAACGCCGGAAAGCGGCGCACGGCGCCGCGTCCAATACTTATACCGGTATTAGTATCACGACCATGGTGAGAACCCCCCTGACCCCGTGGGAGCGCGAGCGCGGCGAGCGCTTCGGCGCGCTGCTGCGCCGGGCACGCGGCGAGCGCAGCATGGTCGAGATCGCGGCGGCCGCCGGAGTGTCGGCGGAGACGCTGCGCAAGATCGAGACGGGCCGGGCGCCGACGCCGGCCTTCTTCACGGTCGCGGCGCTGGCCGGCGCGCTCGGGCTGTCCCTGGACGAGCTGGTGGCGGCGTGCGCGCCGGAGGACGAACGGCTCGGGGAGGCGCTGTCGGCCTGAGCCACCGGGCATGAATCGTTAAAAAAATCCGTCGGCGGGCGGCAACCTTTCCCCCGCCCGCGGCGACCTCGGGTTGGTCATGTCCCCCACAACCAACCCGAGGAGACAGCGTGTCCCCTGCACCAGGACGCAGGCACGGGCGCGGTCGCAGCCGCCCCCGGGGTCTGGTCACCACCCTGCTCGCCGCCACGCTCGCCGCCGCCGGCCTCGCCGCCCAGCCCGGTACGGCCGCCGCGAGCGCCGACACCGCCGCCGTCCAGGACGTCCGGCCGCTCGCCCAGCTGGAGAACCTCGACCGCGGCCTCGTCAGCGTGCACACCGGCGACGGCAACCTCGTGAGCTGGCGCTACCTCGCGAGCGACCCGGACGACGTGGCGTTCAACCTCTACCGGGGCGATCTCAAGGTCAACAGCAGCCCCATCACCGGCGCGACCAACTACTTCCACGCCGGCGCGCCCAACTACGCCGACTACCGCGTCCGCCCCGTCGTGAACGGCGTGGAGCAGGCGTTCTCGCCGCACGCCATCCAGTTCCGGCCCGGCTACTACGACGTCCCGATCGAGCCCCCCGCCGGCGGCAGCGTCAACGGATCCAGCTATACGTACAACGCCAACGACGCCTCCGTCGGCGACCTGAACGGCGACGGCACGCTGGAGTTCGTCCTCAAGTGGGACCCGAGCAACTCGAAGGACAACTCCCAGTCCGGCTACACCGGCAACACCATCATCGACGCCTACACCCTCTCCGGCGAGCGGCTGTGGCGCATCGATCTCGGCCGCAACATCCGCTCCGGCGCGCACTACACGCAGTTCCAGGTCTACGACTACGACGGCGACGGGTCCGCCGAAGTGGCGATGAAGACCGCGGACGGCACGGTGGACGGCCGCGGCACGGTCATCGGCAGCGCGAGCGCCGACCACCGCAACTCCAGCGGCTACGTCCTGTCCGGCCCCGAGTACCTCACCGTCTTCGACGGGGAGACGGGCGCCGCCCTCGACACCGTCGACTACGTCCCCGGCCGGGGCAGCGTGTCGTCCTGGGGCGACTCGTACGGCAACCGCGTGGACCGGTTCCTCGCCGGGACCGCCTACCTCGACGGCGACCGCCCCTCCCTCATCATGGCCCGCGGCTACTACACCCGCACCGTGATCGCGGCCTGGGACTTCCGCAACGGGCAGCTCACCCGCCGCTGGACGTTCGACACCAACAGCTCCACGAACGTCGGCCGCGGCTACGACGGGCAGGGCAGCCACAGCCTGTCCATCGGCGACGTGGACCGCGACGGCCGCGACGAGATCGTCTACGGCGCGATGGCCGTCGACGACAACGGCTACGCCCTGTGGACGACGCGCACCGGTCACGGCGACGCCCAGCACCTCGGCGACTTCGACCCGAACAGCGCGGGACTCGAGTACTTCAAGGTGTCCGAGTCGAGCAGCCAACCGTCGTCGCTGCGCGTCAACCCGGCGAACGGGCAGATCGTGTGGCAGACCGCCTCGGGCTCCGACAACGGCCGGGGTGTCGCGGGCGACATCAACCCGAACAACGCCGGGGGCGAGTTCTGGTCGGCGGCCGACTCGACGCTGCGGGGCCTGTCGGGATCCTCGGTGGGCCGCGAGCCGTCGAGCGTCAACTTCCTCGCCTGGTGGGACGGCGACCCGAGCCGTGAGCTGCTCGACGGGACGCACATCGACAAGTGGGGCAGCGGCGGCGACACCCGGCTGCTGACCGGCTCGGGCGTGGCGTCCAACAACGGCACGAAGGCCACTCCGGCGCTCTCCGGCGACATCCTCGGCGACTGGCGCGAGGAGGTCGTGTGGCGCACGAGCGACAACCGCGCGCTGCGCATCTACTCGACGCCGATCGAGACGGACCTGCGCATCACGACGCTGCTGCAGGACCGGATGTACCGGACGGGCCTGGCGTGGCAGAACACGGCCTACAACCAGCCCCCGCACCCGTCGTTCTTCCTCGGCACGGGGATGGGTACGGCGCCGCGTCCCTGACGTGGCGTCAAGGGAGCAACCCGACCGGGCCACGAGGTTGGTCTCAACGGGTGAACGGCGGCAACCGAATCCCTCCGGACGCGTTGTTCAGGGCGCTCGACACACAGGGCATCCCAGAACTCGGAAGGACAAGCCAGTGATCAAGAAGACGCTCGCCACGGTTGCCATCGCGGCCTCCGCCTTTGCCGTTGCCGGTGCCGCTGCCGCCCCGGCGATGGCGATCGGTGGCGACGAGGAGGGCACCAGCTCGGTCAACGGCAACGGCAGCGACCAGGTCTACGGCAACACCACCACCGGTGGGTACATGAGCCCGAACATCTCCCTGGTCAACGGTTCGCTGAACAAGCCGTGCATCGCCGTTCCGAACCTCCAGGCCCAGAACATCGTCGGCCTGGTCAACGTCGGCCTGCAGGACGTCATCACCGGCGACCCGCAGCAGAACTGCACCGAGAACTCCACGCAGACCGACGGCGACGACCCGCTGTCGCACATCCTCTCGGACCTGTCCCTCCTGTCGGAGAACGGCGTCTCGAAGCACTGAGGATCTGCGGACCCGGGTTCTTCGGCCTTCTGACCGGCGTTCCGCGAGCCGCGGCCCCCTCCCCCGCCACCCCGGGGAGGGGGCCGCGTTCTGCTGTCCGCGCCCCACCTGCCGCGCCGGGCCGCTACGTCCTGCGGCGGCCGACGAGCTTCGGGTCGTGTTCGAGGCCCTGGAGGCCGTGCCACGCCAGGTTCACGAGGTGCGCGGCCACGTCGCCCTTGCGGGGGCGCCGCACGTTGAGCCACCACTGGCCCGTCAGCGCGACCATGCCGACGAGCGCCTGCGCGTACATCGGGGCGAGCTTCGCGTCGAAACCGCGGCTCTTGAACTCGTGCCCCAGGATGTCCTCGACCTTGGTGGCGATGTCGCCGATGAGCGACGCGAACGTGCCCGTCGACTGCGCCACCGGCGAGTCGCGCACGAGGATGTGGAAGCCGTCCGTGAACTGCTCGATGTAGTCCAGCAGGGCGAACGCCGCCTGCTCCAGCAGCTCGCGTGGATGCCCGGCGGTCAGCGCGCCGGTGACCATCCCCAGCAGGCGGCTCATCTCGCGGTCCACCACGACCGCGTAGAGCCCTTCCTTCCCCCCGAAGTGCTCGTAGACGACCGGTTTGGACACGCCGGCCTTGGCGGCGATCTCCTCGACCGACGTGCCCTCGAATCCGCGCTCCGCGAAGAGCGTGCGGCCGATGTCCAGCAGTTGTTCCCGTCGCTCGGTGCCGGTCATCCGGCGCCGGGGGCCGCCCCGCCGCCCGGAGCGTGCGGGTCGGCCCTTGCCGCTGTCCTGGATGCTGTTGTCGGTCGCCACGCCCCCATCATGCCGCGCGGGACGCGGTCGTTTCCTTCCGGTTTACGGCACTGCCCGACTCATCCGCGGTCGTTTTGTTACGCTTCGCGTCGATTCGCGACTGCTTGGGCCAGCGGACGTCGTACACCCAGCCGGCCTTCTCGAACCAGCGGATCAGCCGCGCGCTGGAGTCGAGCTGCCACCGGTCGACGCCGTGCCGCGCGCACGTCGGATCGGCGTGGTGCAGGTTGTGCCAGGACTCGCCGCACGACAGGACGGCGAGCCACCAGACGTTCCCCGAGCGGTCGCGCGACCGGAAGGGCCGCTTCCCCACCGCGTGGCAGATGGAGTTGATCGACCAGGTGACGTGGTGCAGCAGCGCGATCCGTACCAGCGAGCCCCAGAACAGCGCCGTCGCCGCGCCCTGCCACGACCAGGTGACGAGACCGCCGATCGCCGCCGGCGCCGCGA
The DNA here is from genome assembly GCF_004193175.1 of Streptomyces sp. RFCAC02. Lineage (NCBI taxonomy): Bacteria > Bacillati > Actinomycetota > Actinomycetes > Kitasatosporales > Streptomycetaceae > Streptomyces > Streptomyces sp. RFCAC02. The sequence goes on from NZ_SAUH01000001.1 coordinate 4,013,821, forward strand.
TCGACACGACCGTCCACAGCACGAACTGCCGCGAGATCCGCCGGATGTCCGGGTCCTTGATCAGGTCGGGGGCGTACTTGCGCTGGTCCGTGTGCTCGGTGTCGAACATCCAGGCCATGTGCGCCCACCACAGGCCCTTCAGGAGCGCGGGCAGCGTCTCCCCGTAGCGCCAGGGTGAGTGCGGATCGCCCTCGGCGTCCGAGTGCTGGTGGTGCTTGCGGTGGTCCGCGACCCAGCGGACGAGCGGCCCCTCGACGGCGAGCGACCCGGCGATCGCGAGCGCGATCCGCATCGGCCGCCGCGCCTTGAACGCGCTGTGCGTGAAGTGCCGGTGGAACCCGATCGTGATGCCGTGGCAGCCGAGGAAGTAGAACGCCGTCATCAGCCCGAGGTCGAGCCAGCTCACCCCCCAGCCCCACGCGAGCGGCACCGCCGCCACCAGCGCGATGAACGGCACCACGATGAACAGCAGCAGCGCCACCTGCTCCACCGACGTGCGCTGCTCACCGCCCAGGGTGGCGGTCGGCAGCGCGGTCTCGTCGCCGGACACCGGCACGGGCTCCCCGGCGGGTGCCTGCGGCCCGTCGGGCGGCGCGGTCACCGCCGATTCAGGGGAAGAAGTCATGAACGTCCTCGGTCGTGGGGGGTGGGGGAGGTTTGAGGAGACGGCCCGCACGGGAATGGAGCGCCCGGTCAGGAAGGCGCCACCGGCTACGCGGCCGTAACCTACGGTGTCGTAAGTATTGCAGGCGGCGACGACGCCGCAGGCCCCGAGACCACTTCCGACCGCACCCCGGCGGTCGCGTGACGGCGCCTGACTACGATTGACCCGTCGGACAGCGCGGTCCGGTCACGAGCCCCATGACCTGCCAAGAGAACGAGCTGCGAGGAGCCGCACCCGTGAGCAGTCCAGACAGCAGAGAAGTCCCGGAGCCGCTGGGCGTGTCCGACGCCAAGGACGCCAAGGGCCTGCCGGAAAGCAGTAGCGCGCTGCGCGCCGACATCCGCCGTCTGGGCGATCTTCTCGGGGAGACCCTGGTCCGCCAGGACGGCCCCGAACTGCTGGCCCTCGTCGAACGCGTCCGCCGGCTCACCCGCACCGACGGCGAGGCCGCCGCCGAACTCCTCGGCGGCACCGACCTCGCGACGGCCGCCAAGCTGGTGCGCGCCTTCGCCACCTACTTCCACCTCGCCAACGTCACCGAGCAGGTCCACCGCGGCCGCGAGGTCAGGGAGCGCCGCGCCGCCGAGGGCGGCGTCCTCACCCGCACCGCCGACATGCTGAAGGACGCCGACCCGGAGCACCTGCGCCGTACGGTGGCCAACCTCAACGTCCGCCCGGTGTTCACCGCGCACCCGACGGAGGCGGCGCGCCGCTCGGTCCTCACCAAGCTGCGCAAGATCGCCGAACTCCTCGACCGGCCCGCCGACGGCTCGCGGAGCACCGACCGGCGCCTCGCCGAGTACATCGACCTCATCTGGCAGACCGACGAGCTGCGCGTCGTCCGCCCCGAGCCCGCCGACGAGGCCCGCAACGCCGTCTACTACCTGGACGAGCTCCAGGCCGACGCCGTCGGCGACGTGCTGGAGGACCTGGCCGCCGAGCTGGAGCGGGCCGGCGCCCCCCTGCCCTCCGGCAGCCGCCCCCTCACGTTCGGCACCTGGATCGGCGGCGACCGCGACGGCAACCCGAACGTCACCCCGAAGGTCACCTGGGACGTCCTGCTCCTCCAGCACGAGCACGGCATCAACGGCGCCCTGCACCACATCGACGAGCTGCGCAGTGCCCTGTCCAACTCGATCCGCAACGCGGGCGCCGGCCGGGAGCTGCTCGACTCCCTCGCCGAGGACCTGGAGCGCCTGCCGGAGATCACGCCGCGCTACAAGCGGCTGAACGCCGAGGAGCCCTACCGGCTCAAGGTCACCTGCATCCGCCAGAAGCTCGACAACACCCGCACGCGCCTCGCCGAGGGCACCGCGCACGTCCCGGGACGCGACTACCTCGGCACCGGCGAGCTGCTGGCCGACCTCGCGATCGTCCAGGCGTCGCTGCGCGAGCACCGCGGCGGCCTCATCGCCGACGGCCGGGTCGAGCGGGTCATGCGGACGGTGGCGGCGTTCGGCCTCCAGCTCGCCACCATGGACGTGCGCGAGCACGCCGACGCCCACCACCACGCGCTCGGACAGCTCTTCGACCGCCTGGGCGAGGAGTCCTGGCGCTACGCCGACATGCCGCGCGAGCAGCGCACCAAGCTGCTGGCCCGCGAGCTGCGCTCCCGCCGCCCGCTGGCGCCGACGCCCGCGCCGCTGGACGCGGCCGGCGCGAAGACCCTCGGCGTGTTCGAGACGGTCCGCAGGGCGCTCGACACGTTCGGCCCCGAGATCGTCGAGTCGTACATCATCTCGATGTGCCAGGGCGCCGACGACGTGTTCGCGGCGGCCGTGCTGGCGCGCGAGGCCGGCCTCATGGACCTGCACGCCGGGTGGGCGAAGATCGGGATCGTCCCCCTGCTGGAGACCACGGACGAGCTGCGCATCGCGGACGAGCTGCTGGACGCCATGCTGTCCGACCCGTCCTACCGGCGGCTCGTCTCGCTGCGCGACGACGTGCAGGAGGTCATGCTCGGCTACTCCGACTCCTCCAAGTTCGGCGGCATCACCACCTCCCAGTGGGAGATCCACCGGGCGCAGCGGCGGCTGCGCGACGTGGCGCACCGGCACGGGGTGCGGCTGCGGCTGTTCCACGGCCGCGGTGGCACGGTCGGGCGCGGCGGCGGGCCGACGCACGACGCGATCCTCGCCCAGCCGTGGGGGACGCTGGAGGGCGAGATCAAGGTGACCGAGCAGGGCGAGGTCATCTCCGACAAGTACCTGGTGCCGTCCCTCGCCCGGGAGAACCTGGAGCTGACGGTCGGCGCCACGCTCCAGGCGTCCGCCCTGCACACCGCGCCCCGGCAGTCCGTGGAGGCGCTGGCGCGCTGGGACGCCGCGATGGACACCGTCTCCGAGGCGGCGCACGCGGCGTACCGGCGGCTCGTGGAGGACCCGGACCTGCCGGCGTACTTCTTCGCCTCGACGCCGGTGGACCAGCTCGCCGAGCTGCACCTCGGGTCGCGTCCCTCGCGGCGCCCCGACACGGGCGCGGGCCTCGACGGGCTGCGGGCCATCCCGTGGGTGTTCGGGTGGACGCAGTCGCGGCAGATCGTGCCGGGCTGGTTCGGCGTCGGGGCGGGTCTCGCGGCGGCGCGCGAGGCGGGCCTCGAGGACGTGCTGGGCGAGGCGTTCGAGCAGTGGCACTTCTTCCGCAACTTCCTGTCGAACGTCGAGATGACGCTCGCCAAGACGGACCTGCGCGTCGCACGGCACTACGTGGAGACGCTGGTGCCGCAGGAGCTGCGGCACGTGTTCGAGGTCATCGAGGACGAGCACCGGCGGACGGTCGCCGAGGTGCTGCGGATCACCGGCGGCGGTGAGCTGCTGGAGGCCAACCCGGCGCTCCGGCGGACCCTGCGCATCCGGGACGCGTACCTCGACCCGATCTCGTACCTCCAGGTGACGCTGCTGCACCGGCAGCGCGAGGCGGCGGCGCGCGGCGAGGAGCCGGACCAGCTCCTGTCCCGCGCGCTCCTGCTGACGGTCAACGGCGTGGCCGCCGGCATGCGCAACACGGGCTGAGCCCGCGCGGCGGGCCGGTCCGGCCGGGCGCGGTCAGCCCGTGCGGACCGGCACGCCGACGGCGGCGCGGGCGCCCAGGTCGAGGCCGAGCAGGCCGTCGAGGCCGGGGAAGCGCCGCAGCATCGCCTCCTTGAGGGCGTCCGCGTCCCGCGCCCGCTCCGCCTCCTCGCCGAACGCGGCGAGGTAGGCGCGGGTGAACGCGATCACCGACGGGTCGGTCGCGGTGTCGGGCGCGCGGTGGCCGGGGACGACGAAGGCGGCGTCCAGCGTCTCCGCCTCGGCGAGCACCGCGTCCCAGGCGGCCCGCGCGGCGGGGGACGGCGCGGCGGCCGTCCACGGGTGGAGGCCGGCGGATAGGGGGGCGCCGCCGATCAGCGCGCGGTCCTCGGGCTGCCACAGGTACTGCGTGCGGGGCGTCAGCTCCGGGTCGGACGGCACGCCGCCGCGCACCTCGAACACCCGCCCCTCCAGCTCCAGCGCGGACCCGGCCAGCGGTTCGGGGACGACGACCGAGCCGGCCAGGTTGGCGCCGAGATTCCGCCACGCGGCGCGGTGCCGTTCCGCGCCGGCGGCGATGCGGTCCGCCGTGCCGGGCGGCGCGACGAACCGGGCGCCGGGGAACGCGTCCCTGACCACTTCGAGGCCGAGCCAGCAGTCCGGGTCGGGCGTGCCGACGAACACGGTCGTGAGGCGCCTGCCCGAGTCCAGCAGCCCGGCGACGACCCGGTGCTGCTCGGCGAGTGTGAACTGCCCGTCCACGAGGAGGACGTCGCGCTCGCCCATGACCATGACGGACGTCTTGTGCAGGCCGGGACCGCCCGCCGTGTGGACGGCGTACGACAGCGCGGGGGTCGGCACGGGCGGCGGGGACATGCCCCAAGCGAAGCACGGCGGGGCGCGGGCCGCATTCCGGTGCGGCGGGCGGGGCGGCGCGGCAAACCCGCGCAACGGAATCCCGCGGAAAGTGACCCGATCCTGCCGGTGACCCGCGCAACCCTTTCCGGCCGGTGATCGCCGTAAACTTCCGGCGCCCTGTTGATTGTTTCGGGAAACCCGGGTCAACGCGGTGACGTGTTTCTCGCCCCGGGGTTAGCGTGGGCGCCGCCCCGGGGAATTCACCGAGTTTCGAACGAGCAGAGGAATTTCCTTGACCGAGGAATCACGAAACCCCCGCACATTCCGCCGAACCCTCACCCGCGGCGCGCTGGCCGCCGCCGTGACCGCCGCCTGCGCCGTCGCCGCCCTCCCGGCCACCGCGCAGGCGGCCTCCGACCCCGTGCCGATGATCATCGGCGGCGACGAGGCCACCGGTCCTTACGACTTCGTCACCGCCATCGAGATGACGCGCGACGACGGCGTCGCGCGGTTCCGCTGCGGCGGCTCGCTCATCGACGAGGAGTGGGTCGTGACGGCGGCGCACTGCGTCAGCGACCGGGAGACCGGCGAGGTCATCGACGCGTCGCTGTTCCACGCGCGTGTCGGCTCGCTCGACCGCACGAGCGGCGGCAGCACCGCCGAGGTCTCCGAGGTGTACGTCCACCCCGACTACTTCGACCTCGACCAGCCGCGCCAGTCGGACCTCGCGCTGCTCCACCTGGACCGGGCCGTGCCGAACGAGCCGGTGCCGATCGCCCGGAGCACCGGCCGCCCCGGCACGCAGCTCCGCATCCTCGGCTGGGGCTACGAGTCGAACGACGCCACCGAGCTGCCGACCACCCTCAAGCAGATCGACACCACGGTCCTCCCGCACCGTGAATGCCTCGACGGCGGCGAATGGGAATGGACCGAGGGCGACATCTGCGCCGACAACCCCGAGGACATCTACGGCCCCTGCGGCGGTGATTCCGGATCGCCCGGCCTGCTGTGGGTCCGCGACCACTGGGAACTCGCGGGCGCCGATTCCCGCAGCCTCGGCGACTGCGGCGTCACCACCGAAGTGCTGACCGGCATACCGAATTTCCGTGACTGGATCGAGGACACGATCGCCGGATGACGCGCACGGCGCGGACGGCACGCCCCCGCACCGGGAGGCACGCCGCCCGCGCCGCGCGGCCCCGTCAGATCCACAGCGCGAAGGTGACCCCGAGGGCGGCCAGGGCCGTGCCGGCCAGCGACCACGCGGTGCGGTACCAGCGCAGGCCCCCGGCGATCACGACGGCCGCCAGCAGGAGGCCGCCCATCAGCGGCGCCCACGCGAACAGGATGCCCGGCAGGCCCGTCACGACGGCCTCGTCCGTCCCGGGCCGCAGCGCCACCGGCAGCTTCTCACCGGCCTCACGGCCGATCGTCTGGTGCAGCTCGACGGTCTGCCCGGTCGGCGCGAACGGCCCGCTGCACACGTCCCGGTCGCAGACCGACAGGGTCATCTCGCCGCTGTCCCGGTCGCCGGGGAACATCGCGTGCGGCGCCGTGTCCCACGAGGCGCGGGCACCGCCCGCCAGCAGCAGCGCCGCCACGAGAAGGACCAGGACGATGCGGGCGACCAGCAGCGCCCCGAACGCGCTCTCCCCCGCCCTGCGGGCGAAGCTGCGACGTATCTCGGCCATGGCGGAGATCTTTGGCCACACTTGCGCGTACGGTCAAGCCGCGCGGCGGTGCCTCAGCCGTTGAACGCGCCCTGCGCCCGCTCAAGACCCTGCGTGATCAGCGCCTCGACGGCGTCCGCGGCGCGGTCCACGAAGTAGTCGAGCTCCTTGCGCTCGGCCGTGGAGAAGTCCTTCAGCACGAACGTCTTCACGTCCATGCGGCCCGGCGGCCTGCCCACGCCGAACCTGACCCGGTGGTAGTCCGGGCCGAGGGACGCGGTGATGGACTTCAGGCCGTTGTGCCCGTTGTCGCCGCCGCCGCGCTTCAGCCGCAGGACGCCGTAGCCGATGTCCAGCTCGTCGTGGACGACGACCAGCCGCTCCGGCGGCACCCGCAGGTAGGAGCTGAGCGCCGTCAGGGGGCCACCCGACAGGTTCATGAACGTCTGCGGCTTCGCGAGCACCACGCGCGGCCCGCCGGAGCCGGGCGCGCCGAGCCGCCCCTCCAGCACGAGGGCGCGGGACTTGTGCGACTTGAACGCGCCGCCCGTCCGCGCGGCGAGCAGGTCGGCGACCATGAAGCCGACATTGTGGCGGTTCGCGGCGTAACTCGGCCCGGGGTTCCCGAGCCCGGCGATGAGCCAGGGTGCGTCGTCGTTCACCCCCGCATTGTGTCAGGCACGCCGCCGCCCCCCGACCGGCGGCCGGTCGGGGGGCGGCGGGCAGCGGGATCAGGCGGAGGCCTCCTCGGCGGTCTCCGCGCTCTCGCCCTCGGCCGCGGCGGCCTCGGGGGCCGGCTCCTCGCCCTGCGGCTGGAGGACCTGGATCACGACGTCGTCGCCGTCGACCGCGAGCGACGTGCCGCGCGGCAGCGTGATGTCCTTCGCGAGGATGGAGGCGCCCGGCTCCAGGCCCTCGACCGACACGGTGACGGACTCGGGGATGTGGGTGGCCTCGGCCTCGACCGGCAGGGCGTTCAGCACGTGCTCCAGCAGGCCGCCGCCGGGGGCCAGCTCGCCCTCGACGTGGACGGGGATCTCGACGGTGACCTTCTCGCCGCGCTTCACGACGAGCAGGTCGAGGTGCACGAGGAAGCCGCGGATGGCCTCGCGCTGCACGGCCTTCGGGATCACCAGCTCCTCGCGGCCCTCGATGTCCAGGGTGATCAGGACGTTCGCGCTCTTCAGGGCGAGCATCGTCTCGTGGCCCGGGAGGGTCACGTGCACGGGCTCGGTGCCGTGCCCGTAGATGACGGCGGGAACCTTGCCGACGGCGCGGATACGGCGGGACGCGCCCTTGCCGAATTCCTTGCGGACCTCGGCGCTGATCTTCACATCGGCCATGGGTGCACTCCTCGTGAGGGAACCGGTACGGAAACGGTCACCCGGCCCCGGGGCGTGCGGGCCTGCTACGAAGAGCGCGCGTCGATAACGGTCGAACCCCTTGCCGGGCCCTTCCCTCGCCGAGCGACCTTCCCAGCCTACCCCGCCCCCCGCGCGAGCCCCGTCCGGCCCCAGGATGCCCCGCTCGTAGCCGGCGGCGACCGCCGCCGCCCGGCATGCGCAGGTCCATCAGCACGACGTCCGGGTCGAGCCGCTCGGTCAGCCCGACCGCCTCGACGCCGCCGGCCGCCTCGAACATGCCACGCAGGCCGTCCCGCACGACGGGATGGTCGTCCACGATCAGAAGCGTGCCCTCACTCATGGCCGGACAACGGTACGCGGACGCTGATCGCCGTGCCCTGCCCGGGCTCCGCCTCGACGGTCAGGGTGCCGGCGAGTCTTCCCGCGCGGGCGCGCGTCCCGTCGAGGCCGAAACCGCCGGTGCCGCGCCCGCTCGTGGCCGCCCCCGCATCAACCGATCGGCCGATGCCCCCTTACGACCCCCCGGCGCACACGCACCACTCCCGGCCCGACGCCATCCGGCACCGGCCCGGCAGCCGCCACGAGATCGACGGCGACCCCACCCCGCCCCCCGGGCAGCCGCAACCGGAACCGGTACGTCCGTGCCATGTCGTCTCCCGACGTACACCGTTGGATCAGACTGTCGCCTCTCTGGCCCGGTTGAGGACGCTGCGGGCCAGGGGGTTCGTGCGGTAGGGGTGCAGGATTCGGCTGATCCTGCGCACATGCTCGTCCGCGCGTCCGGAGTGGACGGCGGGGTATTCGTCGAGGCACCGGTTCCAGGACTCACATGCGGCCTCCAAGTGGCCGATTTCGAGCAGGCGCTCAGCCATCATGGCGCGGAAACGCACGCTTGACCGTCTGCTGTCGCCGTCGACTCTCAACCGGAAATGTGCCCGAAGGGATTCGATGCTTCCGGGTACATCCCCCAACTCGTAGCGGACCTGAGCGAGGTGGTAAAAGACCGTCGAGGGGTTGTAACCCCCGAAGACGTTCGCCCGGCTCTCCGCCTTCTCCATCAGAGTTTCTGTTGCGCGGATCGCAGCCAATGCCTGGCGGCGATCCCCCGCCACCGCATAGCTGTGCGCCTGCTGGCCCGCGAAGAATGCCTGCATGCGGGGCGTCACCGAGGAACTCGCTTCTGCCGCGGCGTCGGCCAGTTGCCTGGCGACCCTCCCGTGCCCCAGATCCGCCGCCTGAACCGACATGCCGCGCAGAATATGGCAATAGGTGAGGTGATCGCTGCTTGCTCCCGCAAGTTCCAGACCCTTGACGTAATAGCGCTGCGCCAGTCCGTGCAGCCCTTCGTCCACAGCCATCCACCCAGTGAGGTAGCACAGGAACGACGCTGCGGAAAGCATCGCCTTACGGACCTTCTCAGGTCCGTCCGCGCGCAGATACGGGGCCACCGTATGGGAGATGAAAGCTGCGGACATGGGTCTTGCGTACCGGCCGCCGAATCGGTCGTCCAACTCGGACAGGCGCTCGGTCATGTCCGAGACCGCTTGCACATCCGCCATGCCTATGCGGCGCAGGCGCCCCGAACGCACGGCATCCATGCGGCCGACCACGTCGCGCCAGCCAGGGATCGTCAGTGCAACGGAATAGAGACCAGCGCCGACAACCCCTCGCCGCGACGGGTCCATATCACTCCTCACCAGATCCACCAGTTCCTCCACGGTACGCGCGTACGGCGTCTGCGCGGGTGCGGGACCGGATGGCGCGGTCGGGAAAAGCTCCGCGGGTGTCACCGATCGACCTAGGCGTCTGGAAAGCACCTCGGCCACAAGGGGCCGGACAGGTGCACGCGGTGTTGTGCCGCTGAGCCACTGGCTCACGGACGGCTGGCCGTACCGAGCCGCTACGCCGGTCTCCGCGGCCACGCGGTTGACTGCGTGCGCGAACTGAGTCTCCGACAGGCCCGACTCGGCGAGGAGTCGTGAGAGGGCCTGGTTCGGCCGGTTGGCCATGCTGCGGCTTCTCCCGAAGTCTTATGTCTCTAATGATCTGCCCCGTCGAGCACGCTAGCGCCTGCGACGGCTGCGCGTTGTGATGTCTGTGCACTCCGTTACCGAGGAGGACAAGCATGGACGAACCGAAGGACGAGAGCACTCATCCGCGCAACGGGCGGACGGATGGAGTCGGCGTGTATCTCGGTGCGCAGGAAGGCGACTTGCCGCCGAAGCGGACCGACTCCTGCCGACCCGAGTCCACCGAGCAGGTCTCCGCTGCGCCTCACGCGCACGACTAGACCCTCATCACGGTGCACCCCCGGACCGTCGCCACGGTCCGGGGGCGTGGACAACCTGACGACTGAGAGGCAGACAGGCAGTCATGGAACAGAGTACGACCGAGCGTCCGATGCCCACCCGAACGGTGGATGGTGAGGCGGGCGGTGGGGTTGCCCCTCGTGTTGGTGTCGGGGGAGCGGTGCGGGATGTCGGCAGTGGGCGGGTCGGGTGTGTCGTGGGGTGGAGTCGGGGGTGTGTCCGGCTCCGGCCGCTCAGTGGTGGTGCGGAGTGGTGCGCGCGTCTCGACGACGTACGGGCGGTGACCGATGCCGAACGGCTGAGCGCCGCCGTCGCCGAGGTCAACGAGCGCAGCCGGCGGGGCCGTCCGTGAGGCGTCGGCACGCGCGGCGCCGGCCGTCCCTCTGGGCGGTGGCCAGCAGCGGCGCCGTCCCTGCCATCTGCGCCCTCGCCGGCTTCGCCCTCGGTCTCCTCGCTTCCGCTCTCACCCACCGCTGACCCGGGACATGAACCCTTCCTTCGCCTGCGGGCGCAGCGCTCGCATCGCTCCGTCCTTCCTCGCCGTCCGGCTCCGCGTCGCATCCTCGCTCGTGCGGTGCGAACTCGCCGAGCATCCGCCGGGCCAATCCCATTTCGCCTACGCCGCCGACCGCCCCGACCCGCTTCCCGAGGCGGTGTGGGCCGTCTGGTCCGATGCCGTGCCCACCGTCCGATTCCATGTCCTGCCCGATTGCGACACCGGGCGGAGAGAGGCGGACGATTTCTGCTGCACGCTGTACGAGGGGCACCCGCCGCCCTGTTCTCCGCGCATCACTTGTCTGCACCGTGAATCCGCCGTGCTGATGGCGCAGATCGAGTTCCACCGTGCCCTTTGCCGTGTCTGCGCGGGGCGCGGAAGAATCTCGTGCCCGCACTGCAAGGGATTCTCGGGCTGCGTCGTGTGCAACGGAACCGGTCGGGTTCCCTGCCCGAAGTGCCGTACGGGCGCCACCGTCAGGTGAAGGCGGGGTCGTGCCGCGGGGTGTCCGTGGGAGCCTCCAGCGCGTGCAGCGATTCCGCCACGTCCGGCGGTGCCGGGGTGACGCAGGCGTGGGCGCCACGGCCGTAGCCGGTCGCCGCGAGGGCCGGGTCGTCCGAGAGGTCCGGGCCGGGGCGTGCGTCCAGCCAGGCCGGTGTCCCCGTGGGCACGATCGAGCAGGCGCTCAGGCCGAGCGGGTCCGACTGCTCCAGTGGATTCGCCACGTACGCGCGGGGGTTCGGCGCCGGGTCGAGGCCGAGGGGGTCCTGCGACAGGTAGCGCGCGGTCTCCGGGTCGTAGTACCGGTGGTAGTTGTAGTGCAGGCCGCTCTCCGCGTCGTGGTACTGGCCGGGGAAACGCAGCGGCGTCCCGGCCGGGCCGCCCCCGCGCCACGCGGCGTACCCCCACACCGTGCTCCGCGCGCGCCACGTCACGCGGCCGTCGGGAGCGACGAGTTCGACGGGCGTGCCGATCGGGTCCGTCACGACGGCCAGGCACCGACGGCCGGTCTCGGTGCCCGTGCGGCGGTCGCCGAGGCGTTCGGTCTGCGTGACGGGCGCCGGACCGTCGTGCTCCCAGGTGAGCGTCGTGACCGACGCCGCGTCGGCGCCGGTGGTGGTCTGCTCGACGAGGGTGGCGTCGTCCCAGGTGAACGTCGTCTCCTCGGCGACGGACCGGCCGTCGGGCGCCATCCGCAGCTTCGCCACGCGCCGCCCGAACGGGTCGTACACATACCGCCACACCGTGCCGTCCGGCGTCGTCAGCGCGACGAGCCGGTCCTCCGCGTCCCACGCGTAGCGCCACACCTCGGGCGCCCGGGACAGGCGGGTGCGGCGGCGCGTCGTCACGCGGCCCGCGCGGTCGTACGTGTAGTGGACGGCGCCGGCGCGGGACACGCGGGTGCCGGAGTAGACGCGGTCGCCCTGCGGCTCGGCGTGGGCGGGGTCGCCGGACCAGGAGGCGTGCGTCTGGTTCCCGGCCGCGTCGTAGGCATAGCTCTCCGCCCAGTCACGGGTGCACACGTCCGTGACGCGGCCGGCGGCGTCCAGCGTGAAGCGGCTCGTGCCCCGCTCGTCGTCGTGCACGCCGACGAGCGCCCCGCCCGGGCCGTACGACCAGGCGCGCCGCCGCGCCGGACCGGCCGCGCCCGGCGTGACGGCGAGGCCGGTGAGGCGGCCGGCGGGATCGTGGTCCCGCGTGAGGGTGAGGCCCCCGTCGACCTGCCTGACACTCTCGCGCCCCGCCCCGTCGCGGGCGAACGTGACGCGGTGCCCGCCGGTCTCGACGTACGCGGGGCGGCCCGCCGCGTCGTACCCGTACACCGTGCGGACGCCGGACGGCGTCGTGCGGGACGTGCGGCGGCCCGCCGCGTCGTGGGTGAACGCGAGGGTGCGGCCGTCCACCGTCTCGGCGGTGATCCGGCCCGCCGCGTCCCGCCGCCAGGTGATCTCGCAGCCGGGAGCCGTGGCGCGCGCGAGCCCGCCGTCGGGCGCGTGCTCGAACGTGTGGCGGAGGTGGTCGACGGTCTTGGCGGTGAGCCGGCCGAGGTCGTCGTACGTCCAGGTGACGGTCTGCCCGGCCTGGTTGGCGCGGTGCACGAGGCGGCCCGCGGCGTCGTGGCGGTAGGTGACGCGGTGGCCGTCGAAGTCCGTCTCGGCGACGGGGCGGCCCGCCGCGTCGTACTCGTACTTCCAGCTCTGGCCGCGCGGGTTCGTGACGCGGACGAGGCGCAGCGCGGCGTCGTAGGCGAACGCGTACCGCACGCCGTCCGGGCCGGTCCGCGCGACCAGCGTGTCGAAGTGGGAGTACTCGTAGGACGTGGTCCTGCCGCGGGCGTCGGTGTGGCGGACGCAGTTCCCCTCGCCGTCGTACTCCCACCGCTCCTCGGCGCCGTCCGGGCCGGTGCGGCGGGCGACGCGGCCCTCGGCGGTCCAGGCGGTGCGCGTGGTGCCGCCGAGCGCGTCGGTCGTCGCGACCAGGCGGCCGAAGGCGTCGTAGGCGTGGACGACGGTGTGGCCCAGCGGGTCGGTGACGCGGACCGGGCGGCCCGCCGCGTCGGACACGATCCGCGTCGTCGCGCCGGACGGGTCGGTGACGGACGCGAGGGCGCCGCGGTCGTCGTACGTGTAGCGGGTCGTGGCGCCGGCCGGGTCGGTGACGGCGGTGCAGTTGCCGCGCTCGTCGTGGGCGCGCCGCCACCCGGCGCCGCCCGGCAGGGCGAGGGCTGCCGTACGGGTGGCGGGGTCGTGCACGGCGCGGGCGCTCGCACCGTCCGGGCGGACCACCTCCACGGGCCGCCCCGACGCGTCGCGGACGATCCGCGTGGTGCGGCCGAGGCCGTCCGTCCACGCGGTGACGCCGTGGTGCCGGTCGTACGCCGCGCGGGTCACCGTGCCGAGCGGGTCGATCTCGGCGACGACCTGGCCCAGGTCGTTGACGACGCAGCGGGTGACGGCGCCCTGCGCGGTGGTGAGGGTGGTGACGCGGTGGCCGGGCCAGTCGGGGTGCGTGCCGTCGTAGGCGAGGGTGAGGGCGATGTGGCCCGCGTCGCCGTGCGCCTCGACGCAGCGGTCCCGGTCGTCGTACGCGTAGTGGTACGCCCGGCCGTTGGAGTCGGTCCACGACGTGACGCGGCCGCGGCGGTCGTAGGTGAAGCCGGTGGCGTGGCCCGTGGCGTCGGTGACCCGGGTGAGGTGGCCGCGCGTGTAGTGGAAGGTGCGGACGGTCGTGAGGGTGCCGTCGGCGGGGTCGGCGACCTGGAGCGCGGTGACGCGGCCGGACTCGGTGGTGAGACGGAGGCGGTAGCCGCCGGAGTGCTCGATGGCGACGGGCGTGCCGTGCGGGTCGTGGTGGAAGTCGATGGTGTTGCCGTTGAGGTCGGTGACGCGGGTCAGGCGGGCGATGCGGTCGCGGCCGGGCGTGGCGAAGCGGCGGGTGTGGCCGGTGGCCGGGTCGTAGAGGGCGTAGCCGCCGTCCGCGAGGCGGCTGAGGGGGCGGCGCGGGCCGGTCAGGGGCATGACGGGCGCGCCGGGTCCCGCCGGGTGCGGGTAGTCGAGCAGCATGCCGTCGGCGGCGACGAGGACGACGCCCTTGCGGTCGACCTCCAGACGCTCGTCCACGGTCGACGACCAGGTGAGGCCGAACCAGCGGCCGGCGCGGTGGCCCGAGTCCAGGCGCCGCGTGAACGCGAGGGGCAGGACGCCGGGCAGCGTCAGGTCGGTCTGCGGCAGGAACACGTGGCCGGTCACCAGGTCGATCGGGTCGCTGCCGCCGTCGCGGATCATCGTGCGGAGGCGGGACCGGACGGCGGCCGGGCCGTCGTCCAGCATGGCGCGGCCGGCGGTGGACGCGTCCGTGCCCGGGGTGGGCGCGGCGGGGCCTGCCGCGGAGCCGTCCGCCGACCACGTGCGGCTGCGGACGCCGGCCTCGGCCGCCTCGCCGATGTCCCGCGCGGCCTCGCGCGCCGCCTCCTCCCGCATCAGCCGGGCGTCCTCCGCGAGCCGGCGCGCGTCGTCGAGGTCACGGGCCGCCGCGGACCCGGGATCGTCCCGCGCCGCGGTGAGGTCGGCCTGCGCGGCGATGGCCCGCTCCAGGGCGCGGTCGGCCCGGCCCTGCGCGGTCTGCAGCTTCGGCCAGTACGCGCGCAGCGCCCGCGCGCACAGGTCGTACGAGGTCTGGAGCCGCGTCAGGTTCTCCGGGACGCCGTCGAACTCGTCGCGGAACGCATCCGCCGACAGCCCCGACCAGTCCCGCACGGCGCGGTCCCCGGCCATGCCGCGGATCTTCCCCAGCGCCTCACCGACATCATCGGCGAACGTCTGCAACTCGTCGGCGAGCGTCCGCACGTCCTCGGGGCTGCCCGGGGTCGGGTCGGAGTCCATCCCCACCGGACTCCAGTCGGACGCACGCCCCATGACCGTTACCCCCGCCTTGCCGCCTGTTCGAGACGCCACCCACGGTAAGGAGGGGGCACACGCCGTTCAACGCCTGTTCTGTCACAGGACGTCCACGAGTACGCGATCACCGGCGTGTACGAGGTGCGCCGGAGGGCGCCGCGGTGCCGCGGCGACAGACTCTAGGCTGGGTTCGCCGGTGGAAAGGGTCCGGCGGCGACCAGGGGAGGCGCGATGGACGGTGTCGACTTCACACGGCAGGACGTCGAGGCGACCCTGGAGGTGTCGCCCTGGGAGCTGCGGGACGCGTTCACCGCCGAGATCGACCCGGACAGCATGGCGGAGACGGCCGCCCTGTACGCGCGGGCGGCGGGGGAGGCCGAGGGCGCCGGCGACCTCGCGGCGGCGGCCGCCCGCGCGGGGGAGGAGGCGGGGCGGCTGGACGGCGCGTCCCTGGTCGACGGCCGTGAGCGCATCGACGCGTCCGAACGCGACCTGCACGGCAACGGCGCGGAACTCGACCGCGTCACCGGTCTCCTCGTACGGGCGATGAACCGCGCGCTGGACGCCGTGGACGAGGTGAACGGCCCCATGGACGGACCCGACGGGCTCGACGCCTACTTGGCGGCGCAGGTGGAGCAGGCCAGGCAGGAGCTGGCCGACACGCCCCTGCTGGAATCCAACCCGTACGACGGCGACCTGCTGACACCCGGCACCGGCGGCGCGCTGTCGCGGACCGCGCTGATCAGGCTCCGCCACCTGACGGCCGTCGCCGACCGGGCGCGGGAGACCGCGGGTGACATGACCGAGGCCATCACGCAGTACCGGCGCCGGCTGCTGGAGTACGGCGAGGAACTGAGCGACGCGGACTACGACATCACCGAGGGGCCGCTCGGCCTGTGGACGACCGGCGGCATGGCCGAGTTCGCCGCCGGACAGGTCGCCCGCGAACTCGACTCGGGCCATCCGGACCCGGAGGTGCTCGCGCGGTACACGGAGACCCTGGAGACCATCGGGCTGCGGCTCTACGACCCGATCACCGGCCTGCCCCTGTCGGGTGTCCGGCTCACCGCCGGGGAACTGGCGTACCTGGAGCGTTTCTACGCCGCTCTCGGCGCGGACGACCTGGCGGCGCTCGGTGCGCTCGCCGGCGGACCGCTCGCGCTCGACCCCGCGCGGCGCGACCCGCTGACGGACGCACTGACCCGCGTGGCCGACGGCATCGTGATGCTCACCGACCCGGCGGTGGGCGGCTCGCCGGACCGGATGCCCGCCGCAGTGAGCGCCTACCTGGACGTGGCCGACGACCCCGCGCCGGCCCGGAACACCGACGGCCTCACCCCGGAGCGGTTCGAGGACTTCGGACGCCTGATGGCCGCCGCGTCCCACGAGCCGGGCACGGAACTCGGCCGTGAACTGGCCGCCCAGCGCACCGTACGGGCGCTGTGGGCCGCGCAGGACACCACGCTCGTCGAGTTCGACGGCGAGATGCTCGGCGACCCGGAGGCCAGGGCGGCGCGGGAGGAGGAGCTGCGGCGGGCCTTCGCCGCGATGGACCCCGCGGCGCGGGCGGAGTTCTGGGCGGCGCACCGCGACGCCCTGGTGGACGCCGGCCTGTTCGCCGCCCCGCTGGACCGCCACTGGGCCGAGGCGGCCGGCCCCTACGACGTGCAGGAACCCCTGGTCCGTGACTACGGGCTGGAGGGCGAGCTGTCGGCGGGCGCGACCGTGGCGGACGTCTTCGGGTACGACCACGCCGCCCGCATGCTGAACCACTACCTGGACGGCTCGGGGAAACCCGTCGGTGTGGACGTGGACGACATGCTGAAGGTGTCGCCCGTCGTCAATCAGGCGGTGGAACGGGCCGTGGCGGAGAACCGGGAGGAGTGGGTGCGGCAGGCGACGGAGGCGTTCCGGGCGAACGGCGGCCGACCCGTGTCCGTACCCGTGCGGAGCGGCGCCGCGGGGTTCGAGTTCGACGACCAGGACTGGTACCTGGCGCTTGCGCACGCCGAACTCGACGTCGCGGGCGTGGTGGTCGTGGAGCCGGGCGCGGACGGCCGGCCGGAGGCCCGGCTCGACTACCAGGTCAACGTGTGGGACCGCTACAACTGGGACGACGGCAAGGTCGCCGAGTTCGGCCCGATCACGATCCACAGCCACGACATCGGCCGGCTGCACAGCACGGGCCTGGCACAGGACTTCGACGTACGCGGCTCCAGCTCGGTACGGCAGTCCCCCCTGCCCCTGGACGGGGACGATTGAGGCGGCCGCCTCGGCGGCCACGGCTCGGTACCCGTTTCCACGAGACCGGCACGAGGTCTATGGCTGGACCTTCGGGACACCTCCCCTCCGGCCGATCGAGAAGGCGATCCTGTACACGTCGGGCAGGTCGATGCGGCCGTCCTTGCGCCGGCGCATCACACCCAGGGCGATCAGCTCGTCGATCAGGCGGAGGTGGTCATCCGGGTACCGCGGCCCGGTGCGGACCTCCGTTCCGGACTCGCCCGCGCCGGTGCGAGCGGCCTCTTTGCCCAGCGACGCCGTCAAGTTGCCGTCCTCCCAGAGCTGCAGGACGAGATTCTGGTCGATCGGCACCTGTTGGCCTACCAGCGGGTCAATCACCGTACGCACCCACGGCATGTCCTCACGGATCTCGATGACCCGGGTCTGCGAAGCCGATTGGACCCCTTTCCTGATGCCCTCGTGGTGGATGGCGTACCCATGACTGGCGTACTTCCCCCGCGTCTCGTGCACGGCAACGCTCAGCGCGTTGAGGAAGCTGCGGGGGCTCACCTGTTCGACGCCGTCCATGAGGTGGTTGGGCAACCAGGTGTAGGTGATGCCTTTCCTGTAATTGGCGCCCATGTACGGGCCGGCCAGATCACTGAGGACCGACGCTTGCAGTTGCTCGTCGCCGAGCAGCGTCGGGGGAGGAAGGTGCCGTCCGGCATGCTCTGTCCAATTGCCGGTCCACGAGCGGAACCTCGCCGATTCGGCGCTTTCCTGGTTGCCGAGGTAATGGAAGAACAAGCCGTACAGATTGGTCGTCGTCCACTGCAGACTGGCGGCGTTCGACGTCAGCTTCGACGCGTCGGGGAAATGGAGCAGTGCGCCGTCGAACATGTCGGGCCGGATGAAGATCTTGCACCGGATGTTCCTGGTGCTCAGCCGCATCTCGAGGGCCAGTTGCAGAATCCCGGCGACGAGCCGGTCCGCCTGTCCACGATCCTGATGGAGGTGCTCCAGCGCATCGAAGAGGACCAGGTGTGTGAGGCCGTCTGCCGCTGCCTGCCTGTCCGCCCGGGCGACGGTTCGATCTCGGGCGCCCGGGTTGGCCTGTACCCAGGCGATGCGATCCTTCCACTCCATGTACCCCTGGAGTTCGGGTTGTCCGAGAGCCACCAGGAGCACCGCGTTCCAGAGGTCGTACGCGCGCACTCCCTCGCCGGCCAGGTTCGCCAGCTCACCCGCTCCGGGGTACAGGTCCGGATTCAGCGTCGCGCCGTAACCGGGCGAGACCCTGACGTTGCGGAGCCGCTCGATGCGGTATTCCTCGGCCGCGACATCCCGAAGCCGGGAATCGAGCAGTGAGCGGCACCAGAAGGTCTTGCCCACGCCTCGCCCACCCCGCACCACAGTCGTATCGATGTGAAGGGCGAGTCGATGTGAGTCGGGCGTGAAGAGGTTGAAGAGCGTCGGCTCAACCGTGTCCGCGTCCTGCGCGGGCGGCAGTGCCGAGACCAGCAGGTTCCGGCAGTCCTCGGTCTCGAGCGGCGCGGTCATCGCGATCCTTCGATCATCAGGTGGGTGGTTGTTCTCAGGAAGGACTGGTACGCGGCGCGGACGAACTCCCGCTTGTCCCAGTCCGGTGTGGAAGCCGCGTCGAGACCGACGAGTTCGACGGTGAACAGAATGGGGATCGGTGAGTGCGGTGCCGCATCGTCCTCCGGTCCGGGATTGAAGCCCGTCTCGCCGTCGACGAGGTTGTCGTAGAGAGTGGAGAAGCAATCCCAGGCGTGTTCCCGGAACGCCTCCAGGTAGGCCGGGGCGTCGGAGTCCGGGACCATTGAGGCGACCATGCGCAGCTTCTCCCGGATCTCGGGCGCCTGGCCCGAGGAAAGCCATGCTGTGAAGAGATCTCTGTAACCCGCCCACGTCTGGCGGCTGTCCGTGCCGAACAGGAGGGCGAGGTCGCACAGCCGTGAGATCGCTACGGCGGCGATGTCGTGGATGCCCGCCCGGCTGTCGAGGAGTACGACGTCGGGGCGGCGACTCTGCCTCGCGACCGCGTCCTCGCACGCGTGGACCGCCGCCTCCAGACGATCCGCGAACCCCCCCTGACCGTGCCCGGGGATATCGGCGTAGACCCGGTTGAGCTTGTCGACGTAGGAATACTCCGTGCCGGGCGCACCCTGGCCCCGTGCAGGGGCCACCCACAGCTCACCGTTGTTCATGAGCTGGAAATGCGTGGCCTGGGTGACGAGGTCAAGACCTTCCTCGTTGCCCAGGGCGGATTCCACGAGCTGGTCGATGATCCCGTATTGAGGCATCTGCTCTTCGGCCACGAGCAGCGGACCCGCTCCGGGGGACTCGAGGTCGAGATCGATGACAAGAACGCACTTGCCCTGCTCGGCGAGGTGTTTCGCCAGCATGAACGTCGCGGTCGAGCGGCCCACACCGCCTTTGAACCCGTACAGCGCCGTGCGCGCGGTGCGTACCCCCGCGGAGTCCGCTCGCGGCGTGCTCACCCGTGCCCAGTCCGCACCGACCACGGTGTTGTCGAGCCGGCGGATGCTGCCCTGACCCGGCTCGGCGACGTGACCGAGTTCGTCGGCCGCACGAGGCGACGCGAAGTAGGCGTCGGGTTGGAACAGGCTGGAAGCCAGAAGCAGCGGCCGGTCCGCCGCGTACCTGCCGAGCGTTCTGGCGAGTTGCGCGCGCCACTCGTCGGTCGAGCTCGTGTCGACCGCACCGTGCCGGTCGTCCAGGAGCAGGGACAGCCGGCCGAAGATGTCTCGCACGACCAGCACGTCGACGCCGGCCGCGGCCACCTCGTGAGCGACGTTCAGCGCGAGTGGGCGAGCCTCGTCGAAGCGGACCGGATCGCGCTCCGAGGTCACGTGAGTACTCCGTCCATGAGTGCCTGCTCGTGCAGACCGAGGATGCGTTCGGATGCCGCGCGCCGGGCCAGGACATCAGCCTCGTCGATGGAGGAACCGTCGCTGTAGCGTTCATGCACGTCCCAGGCGGCGAACGGCTCGGAGGCGGTCAGGATCGCGGCGAGAGCACTCCCGGTGCGGCCGTGAAGCAGGAGGGAGGCGTCGGAGATGACGTCTCCCGCATCGGACCACGCTTCGGGAAGGTGCCCGATGTACTTCGTCTTTCCGGCCTGCCGTGGAATGTACGGTTTGCTCGGGGGCCGGCCTCCTGGCGTGAGGGGCTCCATCGAGACCAGGGTGTACCTCAGCATG
This sequence comes from Streptomyces sp. RFCAC02, assembly GCF_004193175.1. Taxonomy (NCBI): domain Bacteria; kingdom Bacillati; phylum Actinomycetota; class Actinomycetes; order Kitasatosporales; family Streptomycetaceae; genus Streptomyces; species Streptomyces sp. RFCAC02. The sequence goes on from NZ_SAUH01000001.1 coordinate 4,034,058, forward strand.
AGGCTCTTCAAGGCGCACTCCACGGCGAAGCCGAAGTGGTGATCGGCGTTGGGCAGTCGGCCGTCGTCATGAAGGTAGACCGCGTCGCTGTGATGACGCAGCGCGGCCCTCGCGTAGTGATCTTCTCTCGAAGTCTGAGGCACGGTTCGCATCTTAGGACTCCGCCGCCCCCGGAGCGGAGGCGTTCTACGGGCAGGTCCGGGCCTATGTCAGTGGTCGCTGGCAGCATGACGAGCGTGAGTACGGATGTGATCGAGAAGCAGGCCCTGTCCGCGTTCCTCGCGGCGCAGCGGGGCGTCGTGCTGGCCGTTGTCGAAGGGCTCGACGCGCGTGCCCTGACCACCGCGGTCCTGCCCTCCGGCTGGACGCCCCTCGGGCTCGTGGAGCACCTGGGGCACGCGGAGCGGCACTGGCTGCAGGAGGTCGTCGCGGGGGCGGCCGAGCCGCTGGCCTGGGCCGACGATCACGCGCCGCTGACGACGCCGCGACCGCCCGAGGAGGTGTTCGCCTTCTACGCCGACCAGTGCCGGCGCTCGGACGAGGTGATAGCCCGCACACCGCTGTCGGCGCCGCCGCTGGGCCGGCACCCCGATCCCCTGGACGGCGAGGTCACCGACCTGCGGTGGGTACTGCTCCACATGATCGAGGAGACCGCGCGCCACGCCGGCCACCTGGACATCGTCCGCGAACTCATCGACGGCCGGACGGGCCTCGGACCCCGCTGAACGGCCACCGGTCCCGGTGCGCGAGGGCCGGGTCGGCGGCCCTCGCGCGGGGGAGGATCAGGCGTCGCCCTCGAAGAGGCTGGTCACCGAGCCGTCCTCGAACACCTCGCGGACCGCGCGCGCGATCGTCGGAGCCATCGACAGGACGGTGATCTTGTCGAGCGCGACCTCGGTCGGCGTCGGCAGGGAGTTCGTGAAGATGAACTCGCTCACCCGCGAGTTCTTCAGCCGGTCGGCCGCCGGTCCCGACAGCACGCCGTGCGTGGCGGCCACGATGACGTCCGCCGCGCCGTTCGCGAACAGCGCGTCGGCCGCCGCGCAGATCGTGCCGCCGGTGTCGATCATGTCGTCCACCAGCACGCACACCCGGCCCTCGACCTCGCCGACGACCTCGTGGACCGTGACCTGGTTCGCCACGTCCGGGTCACGCCGCTTGTGGACGATCGCCAGCGGCGCCGCCAGCCGGTCCGCCCACCGGTCCGCCACCCGCACCCGGCCCGCGTCCGGCGACACGACCGTGAGCCGGTCCCGGTCCACCCGGCTGCCGATGTACTCGGTCAGCACGGGCAGCGCGAACAGGTGGTCCACCGGGCCGTCGAAATAGCCCTGCACCTGGTCGGCGTGCAGGTCCATCGTGATGATGCGGTGCGCGCCCGCCGTCTGCAGCAGGTCCGCCATCAGGCGGGCGGAGATCGGTTCACGGCCCCGGTGCTTCTTGTCCTGCCGCGCGTAACCGTAGAAGGGGATGATCACGGAGATGCTCCGCGCCGACGCCCGCTTCAGGGCGTCGATCATGATGAGCTGCTCCATGATCCATTTATTGATCGGGGCCGTGTGACTCTGCATCAGGAAACAGTCCGCACCGCGCACCGACTCCTGGAAACGCACGTAGATCTCGCCGTTCGCGAAGTCCACGGCCTTTGTCGGGACCAGCCCCACGCCCAATTCCGCGGCGACCTCCGCCGCGAGTTCGGGGTGGGCGCGGCCGGTGAAGAGCATGAGTTTCTTCTCGCCGGTGGTCTTGATCCCGGTCACGTTGTGTCTCCTTGTAGCCGCGTCGGCGCTCGTTCACCCTTATGGGGGCATCCCCTACCGTACCTGTCAGGCTTCCCCGGGCTTCCGCTCCATCGCAGCCAGAGCGGCCTCGGCCGCCCGGGCGGGGGCCGACTCGGGGCGCCTGCGGGCCACCCAGCCGTCGACGTTCCGCTGCTGGCCACGCGCTACACCCAGTGATCCCGGGGGGACGTCGCGGGTGATCACCGAGCCCGCCGCCGTATAGGCGCCGTCCCCGACGGTGACCGGCGCCACAAACATATTGTCCGCGCCGGTGCGGCAGTACGAGCCGACCGTCGAGTGGTGCTTCTCCTCGCCGTCGTAGTTCACGAAGACGGTGGCGGCGCCGATGTTCGTGTGGTCACCGATCGTGGCGTCACCGATATAGGAAAGGTGCGGCACCTTCGTGCCCTCGCCGATTGCCGAGTTCTTCATCTCGACGAACGCGCCGGCCTTCGACTCCTGCCCGAGGACCGTGCCCGGCCGCAGATACGTGTAGGGGCCGACCTTCGCGCCCGCGCCGACGTGCGCCCCGTCCGCGACCGTGTTGTCCACCACCGCGCCGGACCCCACCACCGTGTCGCGCAGCCGGCTGCCGGGACCCACCTCGGCGTCCGCCGCGACGTGCGTGGCGCCGAGGAGCTGCGTCCCGGGGAGGAGCACGGCGTCGGGCTCGTACGTCACCGTCACGTCCAGCCAGGTCGTCGCCGGGTCGACCACCGTCACGCCGGCGAGCATCGCCTCCTCCAGCAGCCGGTCGTTCAGCAGCCGGCGGGCCTGCGCAAGCTGTACGCGGTTGTTGATCCCGACCAGCTCGCGGTGGTCGGGCGCCACACACGCGCCGACGCGGTGCCCGTCCTCCCGCAGGATGCGCAGCACGTCCGGGAGGTACTGCTCGCCCTGGTCGTTGTCGCTGCCCACCCGCGCCAGGGCCGACGCCAGCAGCCGCCCGTCGAACGCGAGGATGCCGGAGTTCGCCTCGCGGATGGCGAGCTGCTCGGCCGTCGCGTCCCGGTGCTCCACGACCTCCACGACCGCCCCGTCGGCGCCGCGCACCACCCGCCCGTACCCGGTGGGGTCCGGCACCTCCATCGTGAGCATCGTCACCGCGTTGCCGTCGGCGGCGTGCGTCCCCGCGAGCGAGCCGAGGGTGGCCGCCGTCTGCATCGGGATGTCGCCGCACGTCACGATGACCGTGCCGGCCGGCGTGACGCCGTCGGCCGCGAGCGCCGCGAGGGCCGTCGCGACCGCGTGCGCCGTGCCGAGCTGCTGTTCCTGCACGACCGCCCGCACACCCGAGTCGATGTCCGCCAGATGGGCGGTCACCCGCTCCCGCCCGTGGCCGACGACCACGACCAGCTCCTCGGGGTCGAGACCCCGGGCGGCCGTCACGGCGTGCCCCACCAGCGAGCGGCCGCAGATCTCGTGCAGCACCTTGGGCGTGGCGGATTTCATGCGGGTCCCCTCACCCGCTGCGAGAACGATGATGGCTGCCGGGCGGATGGAGCTCACGGGGATCGCGTCCTTCGGTCCAGGGAATCACGGGGATTCCCGCAGGATACCGGGGCAGCGGCGACCGCACCCGTGCACGCGTACGAGGGGTGGCGGGCGGCGGCCGTCAGGCGTCGGGCTCCCAGGGGGCCGGGCGGCGCGGGTGGCGGCCGGTCAGCGCGGCGAGGGTCCCGCGGATGTGCGACAGGTGCGCGCGCACCTCGTCGGCCCGCTCGCCGTACTCCGCGGCCAGGGCCTCCGAGTCGTCCTCGATCGCGCTGCGCCGCTCGCGGGCGCGCTCCAGCAGCTCGGCGCGCCGGGCGTCGGCGCCCTCCTCGCGGTCGCGGGCCTCGGCCTCCGCGTCCGCCATCTCCTGGCGGGCCTTCGCGAGCAGCGCCTCGCCGCGCGCCGTCAGCTCGTCCACGCGCCGCTCGGTCTCCGCCTGCCGGGCGGCCAGCTCCTCGTCCAGGGCGCGCCCGGTCGCCGTGTGGTGGGCGCGCTGCTCGGCCACCAGGGCGCGGCAGCGGCGCGTCACCTCCTCCAGGGCGGCCGTCGCCCCGTCCCGCAGCGCGGCGGCGCCGCGGCGGGCGTCCGTCATGAGGGCGGTCGCGTGCTCGGTCGCGCGGTCGATCAGATCGTCGGCCTCGGCGTCGGCCAGCGCCCGCCGCTCACCGGCCCGCGCCCTCGCCTCGTCGCGCAGCGCGCGGGCCGCCCGCGTCGCCGCGTCGATCAGGACGCGCGCCTCCTCGTCGGCGGCCTCACGGACCGCCGCCGCCTCCGCCTCGACCTCGGCGAGCAGCAGCGCGGCCCGCTCCCCGAGCGCGTCGAACGCGGGCGGCGGCAGCGCCGCCGCCCGGTCCGTGAGCCGGGCGGCCTCGCCGGTCAGCTCCTCGACGCGCGCGCCGAGCGACGCGACCCGGTGCCACGCCGCGTCGCGTTCCCGCTCCAGCTCGGCCAGGACACGGTCCACCTGGTCGGGCCGGTAACCACGCCCGCGCGCATTCGGGAAAGCCGTCATGCAGACATGATCCCCGCTACAGCAGGCCGTCCCACATCTGTTCCAGCAGAACGGCCCACCAGCTCTCCGGGTCGGCGACCGCCTGCGGGTCCAGCGACCCGAGCTGGGCCTGGAAATCCGTGGTCCAGCGGCCGGCCTGCTCCGGGGTCAGGCCGTAGCGCAGCCGCCACATCCGTCCCAGGAGTGCCATACAACGGGCGAACTGCGGAAGCGACGCGTTGACGAACTGCGGCGGCGCCGGCGTACCGCCGGGCCCCGCCTCGAGCGGCACCGCGACGATGTACGCCGTCCCGTACTGCACGCAGAGCTGGCGGCCGAAGTCCGAGCCGATCACGAGGTACGAGCCCGCGTCCTGCGCCGGCTGGACGCCGCGCTCCGCCGCCAGCTCCGCCAGCGTCGGGATCGGCCGGCCCTGCTGGGCCTGCGCCCAGAAGAACGGGTTCACGTCCACCGGGAGGCCCGCCCACACGAGCGACTGCGCGACGATCTCCGGGACGCCCTGCCGCGACACGGCCTCCGGCGTGTACCGGAAGACGGCCTGCGGCCCGTACGCCTGCACCAGTTCCTGCCCGATCACGTCGAGCGCGACGGCCGGCGCCGGCTGCTGCTGCGGCAGGGGCGCGCGGACCGGCGCGGAGCGGGGCGGGCCGTCCGCGAACTGCTGCAGCTCGTCCTGGTGCTCGACCAGGTGCCGTACGCCGGCCTGCCGCGACGCGTGGTCCCGCCCGTAGGCCGCCGTGTGGGTGATCCGGACCTGCGGCCAGGTCTCGCGGACCATGCGGGCGCAGTAGCCGCCCGGCAGCTCGCAGGACTGCAGCTCGGTGTGCAGCTCGATGACCTGCTGCGGGGGCACGTTCATGCTCCGCAGCTCGTGCAGGATCTGCCACTCCGGGTGCGGCATGCCGGGCGCGGAACGCCGGATGAGCTGCTGCTCGGAGCCGTCAGGGGCGCGGTAGCGGAGGACCGCCATGTAGCCGGAGCCGACGGTCGGGGCGTTCGGCCGCGGGTAGCCGTACCCGGCGCCGGGGGGTGGCGGCGGGGGCGTGTGCACGCCCTGCGGCGGGGGCGTGCCGGGCAGGCTGCCGGCGGGCGCGCCGCCGATGCCGGGCGGGGGCGGCGGCGGGCCGGGGACGCCCGTGCCGGGGCGCGGCGCGAGGGCCGTGTCGCCGAGCGGCGGCGGGGGCGGAGGGGGCGGCGGTGTGCCGTGCGCGTCGCGCGCGGACGCCGCCTTCAGCTCGGCGATCATCTCGGGCGTGACGGGCTGCGTGGGCACGTAGTCGGCCGCGTCGGGAGCCGGCGGCGGCGGGACGGGTCCGCCGGGAGCCGCTGCCCTGATCGTGTCGGCTCCCGCCAGGTCGCCCCCGCCCCCGGGCACGGGCGGCGGCCCGAGCGGCGCGCCGGGCGGACCCGGGATCGGCCCGGCGCCGGGCGGCGGTGCGGCGTCGCCGCCGGGCCGGGGCGGCGGCGCGTGCACGGCGGTCGGCGGCAGCGCGCTGCCCTGCGGCATGACGGTGGTCCGCGCCTCGGACGTGGGGCCGGTCGGCCCGGACTGGCGGGGCGCGGGCGTCTCGTCGTCCTCGACGACGGGGGGCGCGAAGACGGTCGCCGGCGGTGCGATGGACTCGGTGCCGTCACCGGACTCCGAGGTGTCGGTGCCGGCCCAGGGCGACGCGGGGGCGGCCGCCTTCGCGGGGGCCGGGGTCGCGTCCACGTCGTCCCACGGGGAGGGCGGGCGCGGCGCCGGCGGCTGCGCGGCCGGCGGGGGGCCGGGCGGTTCCTGGGCCGCGGGCGCGGGTGCCGCCGGGGTCCAGGGCGCGCCGGACGGCGGGGGTGTGGGCGTCGGCTCGACGGCCGGCCGCTCGCGTGCCCCGTCGTCCTCCGGCGCGTCCGGCGCGGGCCGTGCCATCTGCGCGGCGGGCGACGAGCCGCCGAGGAGCCCGGGCGGCAGCAGCATGAAGGAGGTGACGTTCTCCCCGGCCTGGGGGGCCGGCTCGGCGGGCGGCGCTTCGGGGCCGCCCCCGTACTCCTGCTCGTAGCGCTGGATCACCTCGGCGACCGGCAGCGCGGGCCACAGCGTCGTGTCGCCGCTGTCCCGCGCGATGACGAGCTTGCCGCCGCCGACCGGGCCGCTGTCCCGGTCCTCGGCCCACGCGACGAAGCCGAGGTCGAACTCCCGTACCCGCACCTCGCCGCGCGGCCGCCCGTCGTCCGGGCCGCCGTTCACCCAGCGCTCGGCGCGCTCCTGTGCCTGCGCGAACGTGACCACCGCGCTCACCTCTCCACCGGGACGGCGCGGGCGAACCCGCCGTCCACCATCAGCTCGGCCACGGACGCCAGTTCGGGCGGATTGCCGGCGAGCCGCAGCAGGAAGTCGTCGAAGTCGGCGCCGCACGGCAGCAGCAGGTCGTCGACGCGCTGCTGGACGGTGAGCCCGTCGCGGTCCCGCGCGTCGTCGTAGAGGCAGGCCCACACCGAACCCGTGTCCTCGCCGCGCACCTTGACCGCGAGGAGCCCGCCCTGCACGAACGCCACCCCGAGGTAGTCCTTCGTCAGGTGGTCGCGCAGGCACTTGTTGACGTACACGACGTCGTTGACCGCCGCCTCCTCCCGCAGGGTGAAGAACGGCTGGTCGACCAGCAGGCCCAGTTCGGCGTCCAGGGCGACGCCCTTCGGCGCGCAGCCGCCGCCCGCCTTGAGGAACGAGCGGTAGGCCGCGGGCAGCGCGTAGCCGAGCTTCGCCTCCGCCGCCCGCACCCGGTCCTCGGCGACGGCGACGGTGTGCGGCACGGGGAAGTGCACGGGGCGCGTCTCGTTCAGGGGCCGTGTGCCGCGCTTGTGCTGGTCCACGGCCGTCGTGGCGAGTCCGCCGTGGTGCCGCAGCAGGGCCTTCACCTCGACGGGCACCAGTTCGAGCCGGCGGGAGTTCGCGACGTGGTGCCACGTCCAGCCGTGCGGGGTGGCGACCGGGGGGAGGTCGGCCCACAGGTCGTGCCCGGTGGCGTGCAGCGCGGCGTTCGCCGACACGTAGTCGGTGAGGCGCAGCTCGTCCACGCCGAAGCCGTCGGGCGGCTCGGCGATCTCGGCGGCGGCCCGCGCGTAGGGCGAGAAGTCCGGGTAGCCCTGCGCGTCGACCCGGATGCCGAGCGGGTAGCGAGCCGCCCGCACCGGGTCGGGGAACTGCACCACCTGGCCGGCATAGGCCCTGTTCGGTGGCGCGGCCTGCTGCCCGAGCCGCCCTGTCGTCATGGCGTTCCGCCCCCTGATGCTTCGCTCGCTGTTCCGGCACAGCGTAAGGGGTCGCGTCAGGAGTGGCACGATCGTGGGCGTGATATCGGATACGTACGGGCAGCCGCCGGCACCGCAGGCGCCTCCCGAGCTTGTGCGTCGCCGCGACGGCATCCTCCCCACGACCGCCGCAGCCCTGTCCCTGCCGGAGCAGGGCGCGTTCACCGCCACGGCGAGCCGCGGTACCGCAGCGCCCGCGCTCCATCCCGTCGTCGCAGACATCGTGGGCGCCCTCGGCAGCGGGCAGCGGGAGCGGCACCTGGGCCGCTGCCCCGAGGTCGCGCTGCTGTCCCGGGTCCTCGACCGGGCGGGCGCCACCACCCTCGACGAGGCACGCGGCGCCCTCGCCGGCGCCGGGCTCACCACCCGCCACATCAGGGAGGACGGCGACCCGCTGCACGGCACGTACGCCCCGCACTGCCGCACCTGCACGGTGGTCAACGCGCGGCTCGGCGTGCACAGCGTCAGTGCCGCCACCGGCCCGGTGCCGCGGCAGGGCGCGGGGCCGGCGGCGGGCGCGCCGTGGGCCGTCGGCACCGTGCACCAGGCGCTGGCCGCCGCCGGCTGGTCCCCGGGGCGGCGGCACGCGGCGCAGGCGGAGGCGTGGGCCGACGCGCTCAGCGGCCACCGCTCCCCGCAGGGGCACGCGCACGCCCTCTTCCCCGCGGCGTTCGAGACGTGGGCCGAGCTGGGCGCCCTCACCCTCAACCCGGTGGGCGCGGGCACCGCGTACGCGCCGAGCGGCATCGTCGTCGACCCGCTGCGCGGCCTCCACTGGGCGCGCACCCTCGGCGACCTCGGCCACGCGCTCGACACCGCGCTGTGCCCCCTCGGCGAGGAGGCCGGCGGCACCGCGCTCATCGCGCTGGACCGCGAGGGGCGGCTGTACGCCGTCGACCACACCGGCGACTGGTACCTCGGCCCCGACGTGCCGGCCGGGCTGACGACGCTGCTGACGGGCGCGGAGCCGTACCGGCTCGACCTGCCGGACGACGACTGACGCGCCCCGCCACGGCACCGCTTGACGGTCACCGGAAGTTCACCCGCCGTGCGTCCCCGCAACACCGCGCCGCCCACGGCGGTTTGGCAGAGTCGGTCAGCGCCCGTCGAGGAGGATCATGGAGTACCACAAGCGCCGCGTCGCGTTCGCGGCCGCCGTGGACGCGGAGCGGCCCGCAGGTCTCGCCGCGCTGCTGCGCAGCCTCGCGCTGACCAATCCGGCGGTCTGCGAGGACGTCCTCCTCCGCCACGACGGCGACGCCCCGCCCGCAGGCACGCTCGACGCCGTGCGCGCGCTGCACCCGCGGCTCGTCCCCCTGCCGTCGTCGAGCCCGCTGCCGCCGCCCGGCGGCGCGTACGACACGGTGATCGTCCTGCCGCCAGGCACCGTGGTGCGCGAGGACATCGGCCACCTGCTGACCGTCCGTCAACGCGTGGTGCACTACGAGCCGGTGGACGGCGAAGCGCCCGGCGAGCCGCCGACCGACGACGAGTTCCGCGCCGAGTACTGCGCCCTCCCCGGACGCAAGGCGCCCGACCTGCTGTTCCACTGCGCGCTGCCGCTGCTGCGCGCCGGCGGGCCGATCACGACACGGGCGGGCAAGCGCGTCGACCCGGCGGGACTCGCCCGCGTCGTCGGATCGGCGCTGCACCAGCAGGGGCGGTACGAGGAGGCCGTCGAGGTCCTGCGGCCGGCCGCGGGCGACCCGCGCCGCGCGCGCAACCACGAGGCGCTCGGCAGCGCGCTGATGGCGCTCTCCCGGTACGAGGAGGCGGAGACGCACCTGCTCGTCGCCACCGCGCACCCCGTCGTCGCCCCGCGCGCGTTCGCGCAGCTCGCCCGCCTCGCCTGGCTGCACGGCCGGGACGACGACGCTCGCCGGTACGCCCTGACCGGCCTCGACGCGGACCCGACGGACGCCGGCTGCCGTGCCCTCCACGCCCGCACCGCGCCGCCGCCGGCCGCAGGGCCGGCCGCTCCCGTCGTGCCGGGCGACCAGATCGCCCATGTCGCGCTCTACGCCGAGGGTCAGGAGAACTCGGGCGACAAGGTCCTCCCCGAGGCCGTCCGCCGCTGCTTCGGCCCCGACACCGGAGAGGCCCGCTGGCACTCCGTCCAGGTGCACCGCCTCGTGGACGACCGGGTCCTCGCCGAGCTGAACTCCCGGCGCGGCGTCATCGTCGGCGGCGGCGGCCTCTTCCTCCCCGACACCTGGCCCAACGGCAACAGCGGCTGGCAGTGGAACGTCACCGACGACGCGCTGCGCCGCATCACCGTCCCCCTCGCGGTCTTCGCCGTCGGCTTCAACCTGTTCGACGGCCAGCATCTGCCGCCGGGGCGCCTCGCGGGGAGCGTCCGCGCCCTGGTGGAGCGTGCGGCGTTCGTCGGCCTCCGCAACCGGGGCTCCGTCGAGCGGGTCCGTGCCCTGCTGCCGGCGGAGCTGGGCGACCGCGTGCGGCACCAGCCGTGCCCGACGACCGTGCTGCGCCACCTCGTCCCCGGCTGGCGCGACGCGACCCCGGCGGACCGCGCCGACACCGTCCTGCTGAACTGCGCCTACGACCGCGCGGGGCTGCGCTTCGGCCACGACTACGGACACTTCCTCGACCAGATGGCCCGCACGGTCCGCGCGCTGCGCGCCCACGCCGAGATCCGGTACGCAGCCCACACCCCGGCGGACGAGACGTTCGTCCACGACCTGCGCCGCGCCCACGGCCTGACGCTGCCCGTGACGCGCCTGTACGACATGACGAACGAGGGCCTGCTGGACGCGTACCGCCGCACGCGCCTCGTCATCGGCATGCGCGGCCACGCGACGATGATCCCGTTCGGCTGCGGCACCCCGGCGCTCAGCCTGATCTCGCACCCGAAACTGGCGTACTTCCTGGACGACATCGGCCGCCCGGAGTGGGGCGTCTCGGTGCACACCCCGTCCCTCGCGGCGGACCTGAGCGAGCGGGCGACGGAGCTGCTGACGCACCACGAGGACGCCGTGCGGGACGTCCACGCGTGCCAGGAGCCGCTGCTCACGACGACCCGCGCCAACGCGGCGGAGCTCGAAGCGCTGTTCTGACTCAGAAGCGGAAGACCACGGCGAACGGCTCCAGGAGGCCGGTGTCGCCGGTGAGGCGGATCCTCCCGTCGGTCACGGCGTCGGCGGGGGCGAGGGCGCCGGTCATGAGGTCGAGAAGCGGGTTGCCGGCCAGCGGTTCGATGATCAGACCGGGGTCGGGCAGCGGCTCGGTGGACACGGCCAGCGCGCCGTCGGTGACCTCGATCCCGACCGTGATGCCGGGTACGCGCACCTCGGCGGTCAGCCGGACGCCGCGCGCCGCCTCCGGGTGGAACGTGGTCCTGAACGACATCGCCAGGGAGTCGGGGGTGACGACCTCGCCCGGGCGCGGCTCGGTCATCGTGGTGGCGCCCCACCGGCCCAGGGCGATCAGGGCGGGCTCCAGATCCCGCCCGTGGCCGGTCAGTTCGTAGACGACGGCGCGCTCGGGGTGGGGGAGCGCCCGCCGCGTGGCGATCCCGTTCTCCTCGAGCTGCTTCAGACGGGACGACAGGACGTTGGTGGGGATGTCCGGCAGGCCCCTGCGCAGGTCGGTGAAGCGCTTCGGGCCGATGAGCAGGTCGCGGACGATCAGGAGGGTCCACCGCTCGCCGACCGTCTCCAGCGCGCGGGCCAGGCCGCAGAACTGTCCGTAGGGGCGTTTCGTCATGGTGCGGATCCTACCGCTCGCTCCCGTTGACAAAGTGCGGTTGTTTTTTGCAAGCTTACTTCGTCCCCGAGAACCTCCGGCCCGAAGAGGACCCCATGACCCAGACCCTCAGTGCCGCCCCGGCCGTGCTCCCGTCCCGCACCGCCGCGCGGCCGTCCGCGCGAGCGACGCGTCCGCTGCTGTGGGGCGGCGTCGTCGCGGGGCCGTTCTTCCTGCTCACCGGCATGGCCCAGGCCCTGACCCGGGACGGCTTCGACCTCGGCCGCAACGCGCTCAGCCAGCTCAGCCTCGGCGACCTCGGGTGGATCCAGGTCACCGCGTTCGCGCTGACCGCGCTCCTCGGCGCGGCGGGCGCGGCCGGCACGCGCCGCGTGCTGCGCGGCGGCCCGGGCGGCACCTGGGCGCCGCGCCTGATCGGCGTGTTCGCCGCGTCGTTCCTCGCCGCCGCCGTCTTCACCGCCGACCCCGGCGCCGGCTTCCCCGCCGGCACGCCCGACGACCGTGCCGCCTCGGTGAGCGGGCACGGGGCCGTGCACATGGCGAGCGGCATGGTGGGCTACCTTGCACTCTGCGCCGGACTGCTCGTGCTCGCACGCCACTTCGCCGCCCGGCAGGAACGCGGCTGGGCCATCGCCTGCCGTCTCCTCCCGGCCGGGGTCGTCGCCGGCTTCGCCGGGTCCGCCGTCTCCGTGCCGGCCTTCACCGCCGGAGCCGCGCTCGGCCTCATCGGGCTCTCCGCCGTCACCGCACGGCTGATGACACGGACGCCCGAAGCACGCTGAACCACCGCCCGCACCGTCGAACGGAGACCACGACATGACCGAGTCCGTGAAGGGCCCCGCCAGCTACTTCCCGTCGATCGAGAAGACGTACGGCCGCCCGATCGCCGAGTGGAAGGACCTCATCCGCTCCTCGCCCCTGAGCCGGCACACCGAACTCGTCACCTGGCTCAAGACCGAGCACGGGCTCGGCCACGGCCACGCCAACGCCCTCGTCAAGCACACCCTGGACGAGGACCGCGGCAGGTGAACCCCGCGTCGCCGGGAACGCGCTTGACCCTGCCCCCGGGGGCAGGGTTTAGCGTTCCTCCGAGGTGAGAGACGTGCGGATCGGCGAGCGGGCGTGACGACCGAGGCGGTGCGCTCCTACGAATCGCCGGGCCTGCTCGCTCCGGCGCGGCTGGCCAACGGATACCGGAACTACGACGAGCGCGACGTACGGCTCACGCGGGCGATCCGTGCACTGGCCGATCTCGGCATCCCCGCCGAGGGCACACGTCCGTTCCTGGAGTGCCTGGCCCTGGGACACTGGCACGCGGACGACTGCCCGGCCGCGCTGGCCAGGTACCGGGACGACATCGACGAGCTGACGCAGCGGATCGACGGTCTCACCGCCCGCCGCAACGGCCGCTTCCCGCCGGCCACCATGGGAGAGGAACCGATGACCGACCGCACGAGCCTGCCCGCCGGCCTGCCCGTCCCCGAGGACGACGGCGCCGCCGCGCACCTGCCCGGCATGGAGATGCCGCACCTGGAACTCCGGGGCACCGACGGCGCGACGGTCCGCCTCGACGCGCTGGGCGCGGGGCGCACGGTGCTCTACCTCTACCCGCTGACGGGCCGCCCCGGCACCGACCTGCCCGAGGGCTGGAACGCCATACCCGGCGCCCGCGGCTGCACCGCCGAGGCGTGCGGCTTCCGCGACCACCACCAGGACCTGCACGCGGCAGGCGCGGCCCGGGTGTTCGGCCTGTCCAGCCAGGACACCGACTACCAGCGCGAGGTCACCGAGCGGCTGCGCCTGCCGTTCCGGATGCTGTCCGACCCGGCACGGGACCTCGGCCGGGCGCTGCACCTGCCCACGTTCCGCACCGCCGACGGGCCGACGCTCTACAAGCGGCTCACGCTGATCGTCAGGGACGACCTGATCGAGCACGTCTTCTACCCGGTCTTCCCGCCGGACGAGCACGCGGACCAGGTCCTGGCCTGGCTGGGCGACAACCCGCTGTAGAGGCGGCGCCCCCGGTGCGGTCACGGCCGCAGGACGATGCGTCCCCTGATCGTGCCGGCCTCCAGGCGCCGGTGCGCCTCCGCGGCCTGCGACAGGGGCAGTTCCGCGGTGACGCGGGGGCGCCACGGCGTACCGCGCAGCAGGCGCGTCACGCCCGCCGCCGCGTCCGCCAGGTCGGCCGGTGCCGCGTTGCTGATCGCGAAGCCGGCGATGCCCGCGTCGCGCGTGTAGAGGGCGCCGAGCGGCAGTTCGGGCCGCGCCGTCATGCCGGCCATCGCCACGATGCGGCCGCCGAACGCGACCCGCTCGACGGCGGTGGCCAGGTCGGCCCGGCCGGACGTGTCGAGGTGGATGTCCACACCGTCCGGCGCGGCGGCCCGCAGGGCGTCGGCCAGGTCCGGGGAGCGGTGGTCGAGCACGGTGTCCGCGCCCAGCTCCCGTACGCGGGCGGCGTCATCGTCCCGCGCCGTCGCGATGACGCGGGCGCCCGCCGAGGCGGCGAGCGCGACGGCGGCGGAACCGACGTTCCCCGCGCCGCCGCCCACGTACACCGTCGTGCCGGGCGCCGCGAGCCCGCCGTGCCGGAACAGGGCGAGCCACGCCGTCGCCGCCGGATGCGCCGCCGCCACCAGGACGACGGGGTCCACGCCGTCGGGCACCGGGTACAGCCGGTCCGTCGGCACCACCGCGTACTGCGCGAACGACCCCTGCCGCCCGCCGTGCCCGAGGCTCGCGCACCACACCGGCCGCCCCGCGGGGAACGCGTGCGCCGCGCCGGGACCCGCCGCTGCGACCTCGCCGACGAGATCCCGCCCGATGACGAACGGCGCGGGCATCGGCGTGGGGTACGCCCCGGACCGCACGAAGGTGTCCACCGGGTTCGCCGCGACGGCCAGGACGCGGACCAGGACGTCGCCGGGGCCGGGAGCGGGCACGGGCAGCTCCCCGTACCGGATCGCCCCGGCAGGCCCCGGCCCGTCCACGTACGCCGCCCGCATGCGGGCCGGTGGGGAGAAGTCTGCGGTGTCGGGCACCGGGACAGGCTAGGACGGCCCTCGCCGCGCCGTACGGGGGGCGCGGCGTGTGGCGAGCCGTGGCGCCCCCGATCGGCCGCGCGACGAGGGTCAGCCGGGTACGCCCTCGGCCGTCCGCAGGGCCGCGCGGTACGTCCTGGCCGCCGCGCGCAGCGCCGTCTCCGGCTCCACGCCCGCGGCCTCCGCCTCGGCCGCGAGCGCCAGCAGCCGGTACCCGAAGCCCGCCGCGTCCCGGCCGCCCCCGTCCGCCCCGGGCAGCGGTACGGCGAGACCGCCCCGGCGCGCCCGGCCGGCGAGCTTCGCGGCCAGTGCCAGGGCCGGCTGGCCCAGCGGCACGCCGTCCGTGACCGAGGCGCGCCCCTTCTCCGCCGCCTTGGCCGCGAGCCACAACGCCTGCACGTCCTCGGGCGTCTCGGCCCGCGCGTCCCCGAACACGTGCGGGTGCCGGCGGACCAGCTTCGCCACGATGCCGCCCGCCACGTCGTCGATGCCGAACGGCTCGTCCGCGTCGTCCTCCGCGATCCGCGCGTGGAAGACGACCTGCAGCAGGACGTCGCCCAGTTCCTCGCGCAGCTCGGCGCGGTCGCCCGTCTCGACGGCCTCGACCAGCTCGTACATCTCCTCCAGGCCGTAGTGCGCCAGGTCGGCGGCGGTGCGCGTGGAGGCCCAGGGGCAGGCGGCGCGGATGCGGTCCATGACCTGCACCAGGTCGAGGAGGCGCGCGCCCGGCAGGTCGTACGAGCCGGGCAGCAGCTCCAGGTCCGGCACGGCGCCCGCGGCCCGCCCGGAGGAGGCGAGGGCGGCGAGCCCGTCCGTGAGCGGCCGCTCGCCGTCGGCCGCGGCCACGACGACGACCGTACGGCCGCCCGCGCACGCCGCCACCAGTTCGGCGGCCGTCGGCGCGGCCTCCCGGACGGCCACCCCGGCGTCCTCCAGGTACGGGAGCTGCGGGTGGTCGGCGTCGCGGCACAGCACCAGGTCGGCGCCCCGCAGCTCCCGCCACGCCGGCCACGACAGCAGGCCGGGCGCGACCCGGTGCGTCGTGGTCAGCAGGACGATGCGGCCCGGTCCCTGCTGGTCATCCTCGGTCGTCACCCGTCGAGCGTAACCGCAGGGCCGGACACGCCCCGGCTACGCGGCGGTCCCGTCGGCCGTGCCGGTCAGCCACGGCTGGTCGGCCTCGATGAGGGCGACCTGCTCCGGGCTCCACTCGCCGTAGCGCGGGTTCACCTCGACGCCGATCTCCTCGGCGGTCCGCGCCAGCACGTCCACGATCATCTGCCGGCCGTTCGGCGACCCCGTGGCGCCGATGCGCTCCGCGAGCCGCTGGAACAGCACCTGGCCGCGGAACTGCCGGTCGAGCTGCTCGTCACCGGCCAGCGGCAGCCCGCCGGCCTGCGCGAGCAGCGCCACCTGCGCGAGCGCCTCCGGGCTGCCCACCGTGTCCTCGGCGTCGCTCCTGGCCTGCTGCACGTCGCGCCGCGACACCTCGACCCCGGCGTCGGCCGCCGCGCGCTCCAGCACCTCGTAGTAGACGAGGAAGTCGACCGTGTCACGGGTGAGGGAGCCGCTGGCGGCGATCAGCTCGTCGCCGTTCGGCTGGGCGCGCTGCGCGTCCCGCACGGCCTCCACCTGCGCCTGGACGCTGGCCACCGTGATGCGCTCCCCGCCGACGACGGCCGCGGCGCCCGGATGGGCCCCGGTGGAACAGCCGGTCGCCAGCAGTGCCGTGACGGCGGCAGCGGCGGTGAGGGACAGTACGGACGCGCGACGCTTCACCTTGGCACTCCCGTGTGCGGAACCCGCTGAATCCTGCGGTACGTCAGTCGACGCGCTGATCCTATGCAGCGGGCACGGCGAAGGCCAGGGAGCGTCACCGGTGAGCCGGTGTCACTCCGCGCCGCCGATGCGGGACGCCCTGTTGCGGACCTTCACGCGCAACGCCTCGCGACGCGCGAACCGTTGCAGCGACCGGCCCTCCGCGCCCAGCTGCTCGGCGATCCGCGCTATCTCCAGCCACACCCGGGACCGCTGCCCGCCCACGCAGGCGGCGCCGCCCAGCATGCCGAGGGCGTCGCGCACCCGGCCGTGCCGCGCGTGGATCTCCGCCATGCCGATCAGCACGTCCGTCGAGTTGGTGGAGCGCCGCAGGATCTCCTTGCCGATGCGGAACGCGTTCTCCTCGCGCCCGGCCTTGAGCTGGTCGCGGAACTCGTCGGTGCGGTAGGCGACGTTCTGCCCGATGGCTACGGAGAAGCGGTGCCGCGCGGCCTCCCCGTCGTGCGCGACGACCTGGCCGGGCGCGGGGAGCGACAGGGCCGCCGACATGCGGGCGCTGAACGCGGGGATGTCGAACAGCTCCTCCACCTCGGCGTACCGCTCCTCGTCCACGTCCTCGGCGAGGACGGCGGCGAGCGCGTCGAGGGCCGCCTCGGGCGTGTACTCGGTGTAGGCGCGGTAGCCGCGGACGCCGTCCAGCACCTCGCGGGACCCGACGCGGTGGAACGTCGCGATCCGCAGCCGGTGCTGCACCGCCTCCACGACGGACAGCGGCATCGGGTCGTCCACGCTGGAGAGGAAGAACACGTCGGACGCGGCAAGTTCCTCGCGCACGCGGTCGCGCGCGAGCGCGCCCATCCACTCCACGCGGTCCGACAGCAGCGTCTTGCGCGCGATGCGGGGCGTCTTCCAGCCGACCCACGAGAACCGCCACGGCAGGCCGCGCGCGTGGGCCAGTTCGGCGACGCGGCTGAACAGGTCGACGCCCTTGCGGTCCTGCACCGTGCCGACCATCACCATGCGCGGCCGCTCCGAGACCGCCGCCGAGGCGCGGGTGCGGTGGATGTCGCGCGGCACCGTGTTGTAGATGACGATCGGGTCGGTGACGCCGAGCTGCCGGAACATGTCCGCCTGCGCCTTCGACACGCACAGCACGGTGAGGCGCGGCAGCAGCTTCAGCATCTCCGCGTGGCGCTCGGCGGACCGCTCCGACTCGTACGTGAAGACGTACTCGGTCTCGTGCGCGTACAGCACGACGCGGCGTCCGGCGTCGAGGAGGCCCTCGATCAGGCCGTTGGCGATCGGGGAGCGCCAGAACGGTGCCATGCTGTTGATCAGCACGATCTCGGCGTCGGCGAGGGCGTCGGCGGCGTGCTCCGGCTGCGGGAAGGCGGCCAGGTCGAAGTAGTGCACGTCCACGGGCGACTGCGCGATGAGGGCCTGCGTGTAGGTGAGCACCGGGACGGCGACGCCGGTGACGTACGAGAAGCTGACGCCGACGACCGCCAGCGTGGAGGGGCGCGCGGCGCGGCGTTCGACCTCGGCGAGGGCGCGTTCGGCCAGGGACGCGCCGGGGGCGTACGCGGTCCCGGCGCCGACCGGGCCGGTACCGGCGGCGGGGGTGCCGCCGGGCTCGGCGGGCCCCGCGGGCTCGGCCTCGTCGACCACCGTCATGATGGCGTCCGCCACGTCGTCGCGGAACGCGAGGAAGTGCTCCATGGGCGAACCGTGCTGGTTCGCCAGGAACTTGCGCGAGCGCCGCAGCCGCGACGCGACGGCGGACAGTTCCTCGGTCGTGCCGATGTTGCGCAGCAGCGGGTGGTGGACGGTCGGGAAGACGATGTTCAGAGCCTGCGGGTTGTACATGACCAGCGGGACACCGGCGCGCAGCGTCTGGAGGTAGGTCGTCGAGAAGAACGTGACGGCCAGGTCGTACTCGCCGAGCGCGTCCGCGTCGAGGAGCGTGTCGGCGTCCAGGGCCGTCACGTCGTCGGGCAGCCCGGTGGACAGCCAGGTGAGGTGCGCGGCCTGCGTCGACGGGTGCGGCTTGACGTCCACGCTGCCGTGCTCGCGCAGCGCCTCGATCATCTGCGCCAGTTCCTCGCGGTGCGCCGGGCGCGGCATCTTGCCCTGGTCGCCCAGCGGCTGGTCGAGGACGATGATCCGCAGCGGGGCGTCCGCCTCGCGGGTCGTGCGGTGCACCCCGGACCTGGCCGCCGTCAGCAGCACCGGGTCGTCGCTGTGCCCGAGGGCGCCGGTGATGTGCACGGGCGGACCGGCCTCGGGCGTGCGGAACGACACGTGCTGCGCCATCGCGGGACCCCACACGCAGACGGCGGCGGGGCGTGAGGCGCCGTAGTACCAGTTCTGGTCGCGGCGGGCCGAGCCGAGCTGCTTGTAGTGGAAGTCGAGGTGGCCGTCCTGGACGAGGACGACGGGGACGCGTTCGGTGAGGGCCTCGGTGACCTTCTTGCCGCGCCGCGACTGGTCGTTGAAGAGGATGACGCGGTCGATGCCGCGCTCCCGCGCGAAGCGGTCGGCGCGGACCGTGACGGCCTGGGCGAACTCGTCGTCGCTCATCGCCTCGCCGACCTCGAAGAGGTTGCGGACCGGTACGCCGGGCAGCCGCCGGTCGGCCTCCTCGGCGATCCAGCGGGCGACCTCGCCGTTCACATCGGCGGTGAAGACCGAGAACGTGTGCCCGGCGGCCCGGGGCGCGGCCATGATGCGCCGCGTGAGGTCCACGCCGTTGCGGTTCTCGACGAATACTGCGATGTGCATGGTGGTTACCAGTTCTCCCGGTCCGATGGTGTTGCGGGTGCGGCCGGCCCACTGCCGGACGGTGCGACGAGCGCCGGCTCGCGGGGCGCGGCCGGGGTCCGCTCCTGCTCGGCCGGGCCGGGCGCGGGGCGCAGCAGCCAGGCGGCGCGCGGCTGCACGAACGGCCGGGCGAGCCACTGGACCGGCCGTGAACCGAGCACGACGGTCGCCGCGAGGGCCACCGCGAGGACGGCGGCCGCCTCCGCGCCGGTGTCCATCCGCGCGAAGAAGTCGACATGGTGGAACTGCCGCAGGACGAGCGGGTGCAGCAGGTAGATGTACAGGCCGGCCGTGCCGAGGGACGTGAGCACCGGGACGTGGCCGCGGGGCACCAGGCGGATCAGCGCGAGCACCGCGACCGCGCCCCACAGGAGGACGGCGGCGCGGACGGGGAGACCCCAGACGAGGTCGTAACTGTCGGCGCTGTAGGGGCGCTTCATGGCGAGCCACACGGGTTCGAGCCGGTCGTCGACCAGCCAGGCGCCGCCGGCGAGGGCCGCGGTGACCAGGGCGGCGGCCCAGCGGGGGACGGCGTTCACGGCGTCGGCGAGACGCTGTTCGCGGGCCATCAGGTGGCCGAGGTAGAAGAACGGGAAGAACGTGATCGTCTGCGATGCGGCGAACTCGAAGCCGATGTCCTCGGCGAATCCCACGGCCAGTGCCGCGGCGACGGACCACGCCAGCGGGTACCGGACGGCCACGGCGTAGGGCAGGACCACTTTCCAGATGATGAGGGCGAGCAGGAACCACAGGGTGGCCACGGGCTCGGCGACGAAGAAATCCCAGTCGCCGTTCAGGATCCACAGCTGCAGGCTGGTGAGGAGCGAGAAAGCGGCGTAGGGAATGGCTATTCCGGTGATCACGCGCCCGGCGGCGCGCGCGGTCAGGGGAAGCGCCGTGGAGAAACGTCCGGATATGAACGCGAAGGCGGGAACCCCGAGCTGCCACGTGGCGTTGTACAGCCAGTGCATGAAGGGGAACTGGTCGCGCAGGGGGGTGATCGCATGGCCCACGAGAACGACGGTCGCCGCCACATAGCGGACGTTCTCCCAGAGCGGGTCGCGCGGCTTTCCGCCGTGTTGCTGCCTTGGCACCTTGCGCCTTCCACCGCGCTCGACTTCGTTCAACCGTGACGGGCTCGCGGAGGAGCACAGGTAACGAGAAGGGGACGTATTCTTCACCATTGCCGGAACGCGATCCTGCCGTGTTCCGACGGGCCTTGCGGAAGTGTGCCGGGAATCGTTCCGGACTCGCTCAATAGTGCGCAGAAAGAGTGGCCCGGGTGCAGCGCGAGAGTGAACTCGCGGTGAATTTCTGAAGGGTGGGCGCAGGGGGCGCCGTCCGGTCCTGCGGGCGGCGTCTGGGGGATGCGTGCCCCCGTCCCCTAGGGGTGGGTGCCGCGGCACCCGGAGCGCGGCCGGGGGAGGCGTTCATCCCGGCGGGCGACGAGACGGCGCGCGCCGCGCTCCTAGTCTTCCGGTACCGGGCCGGACCGTGGCCCGGGTGCATTCCGAACTGCCGGCAGGCGAAGGAGACCGAGCGTGGCTACGGCTGTGGTGAACCCGGCGACGGGGGGGAGCGGGCGTCACTCGGACGTGGCCGCACGGGCCGAGGGCGTCGTCAAGGCGTACGGGGCGGGCGAGACGCGTGTCGTGGCGCTGGACCGGGTGAGTGTGGACGTGGAACGGGGGGCGTTCACGGCGATCATGGGGCCGTCCGGCTCGGGGAAGTCCACCCTGATGCACTGCCTCGCCGGCCTGGACACGGTGACGGAGGGGCGCATCCACATCGGTGACACGGAGATCACCGGATTGAAGGACAAGAAGCTGACCCGGCTGCGGCGGGACCGGATCGGCTTCATCTTCCAGGCGTTCAATCTGCTGCCCACGCTGAACGCGCTGGAGAACATCACGCTGCCCATGGACATAGCCGGCCGCAAGCCCGACCGGGAGTGGCTGGACAAGGTCATCTCCACCGTCGGTCTCGCCGACCGCCTGAAGCACCGGCCCGCCCAGCTCTCCGGCGGACAGCAGCAGCGCGTCGCCGTCGCCCGCGCCCTCGCGAGCAGGCCCGAGATCATCTTCGGCGACGAACCCACCGGCAACCTGGACTCCCGCGCCGGCGCCGAAGTCCTCGCGTTCCTGCGTCGTTCGGTGGACGATCTCGGCCAGACGATCGTCATGGTCACCCACGACCCCGTCGCCGCCTCCTACGCCGACCGCGTCGTCTTCCTCGCCGACGGCCGCATCGTCGACGACATGCGCGACCCGACCGCCGACCGCGTGCTCGACCGCATGCGCGGCTTCGACGCCCAGGGGCGCACGTCATGACCGTCCTGAAGACCTCCCTGCGCAACTTCTTCGCGCACAAGGGCCGCATGGCCCTCTCGGGCATGGCCGTCGTGCTGTCCGTCGCGTTCGTCTGCGGCACGCTCGTCTTCACCGCCACGATGAATACGACGTTCGACAAGCTCTTCGCCAGCAGCGCGTCCGACGTGATGATCGCGCCCCCGTCGGAGGACGGCGAGGGCTCGGGCATCGACGACGGAGCGACCGACACCGGTGTCCCGCGCACGCTGCCCGCGGGCGTCGCCGACGAGGTGGCCGCCGTGGACGGCGTGGAACGCGTCACCGGGACCGTCTCCTCGACCTCCGTCGTCGCCGTGAACGACGAGAACGAGAACATCGGCCCCACCACGGGACCGCCCACGATCGCCGGCAACTGGACCGACGTCGAACTGCGGACCATGGAGATCACCGAGGGCGCCCCGCCGTCGGGTGCGGGCGAGGTCATGATCGACGGCGACACCGCCGACAAGCACGACCTCGCCATCGGCGACCCGCTCCGCCTGATCACCGTCGCCGGCGACCTCGCGGTGACCGTCAGCGGCATCGCCGACTTCACCATCACCAACCCGGGCGCCGCCGTGTTCTACCTCGACCTGGCCACGGCACAGCAGTACCTGCTCGGCGGCCAGGACGCCTACACCACCCTCTACGTCGACTCCACGGGCGCCGTCGGCGACGAGGCGCTGCGCGACGCCGTCGCCGCGGCCATCGGCGGCGACACGTACACGATCCAGACCGCCGACGAGTTCATCGAGGAGAACCAGGACAGCATCGGCGAGGTCCTGTCCGTCCTTCAGTACGTCCTGCTCGGCTTCGCCGGCATCGCGCTGCTGGTCGGCATCTTCCTCATCGTCAACACGTTCTCCATGCTCGTCGCGCAGCGGACCCGCGAGATCGGGCTGATGCGGGCGCTCGGGTCGAGCCGGCGGCAGGTGAACCGGTCGGTCCTCATGGAGGCGCTGCTCCTCGGCGTCGTCGGCTCGGTCATCGGCTTCGGCGCCGGCGTCGGCCTCGCGGTCGGCCTGATGGCCCTGATGAGCGCCATCGGCATGAACCTCAGCACCGGGGACCTCACCGTCGACGCGAGCGTGCCCGTCATCGGCGTCGTCCTCGGCGTCGTCGTCACGCTCCTCGCCGCCTGGATACCCGCCCGCCGCGCCGCCCGCATCAGCCCCATGGCCGCCCTGCGGGAGGCGGGCACGCCGGGCGACGTACGGGCGGGCCGCGTGCGGGCCGCGATCGGCGCCGTCCTCACCGTCGCAGGGCTCGGCGCGCTCGTGGTGGCGGCGCGCGCGGACGAGTCGTCCGCCGGCGCGGCGCCGCTCGCGCTCGGGGTCCTGCTGAGCCTGGTCGGCCTCATCCTCGCGGGGCCGGCGCTCGTCGGGTCCGTCGTACGGGGCATCGCCGCCGTCCTGCTGCGGGTGTTCGGGCCGGTGGGGCGCCTCGCCGAGCGCAACGCCCTGCGCAACCCGCGCCGTACCGGCGCCACCGCATCCGCCCTCATGATCGGCCTCGCGCTGGTCGCCGCCCTGTCGGTGGTCGGCTCGTCGCTCGTCGCCTCGGCGACGGAGGAGATCGACCAGGCGCTCGGCGCGGACTTCATCGTCCAGCCGTCCGTCCCCGCACCGGTCACCGCCGGGATCGGGGATGCCGTCGCGGACGTGGAGGGCATCGAGCGCGTGACGCCGTTCCGCGAGGCCGAGATCGCCGTCGACCTGCCGGCCGGCGGGCAGACGGACGTCCGCCTCGGCGCCGTGCCGCCCACCTGGGCGGACGACGTGCGGCTCGACGTCGTGGACGGCGACCTGGCGGACGCGCTGGCGCCCGGCGGCGTCTCCATCGACCCGGAGTTCGCGGCCGACGAGGGCCTGGGCGTCGGCGACAGCATCGACGTCACCTTCGCCGGCGACGCGACGGCGACCCTCACCATCGGCGCGATCGTGCCCTCGGACAGCGCGTTCCTCGGCGCCTGGTACATCGGGCTCGACACCCTTGAGGAGCACGTCCGTGCCCAGGACATGCCGCTGCCCGTCTTCTTCTTCGTGACCGCGGAGGACGGCCGGCAGGACGCGGTCGGCGCGGGCCTGGACGCGGCGATGGAGCCGTACCCGCAGATGGAGGTCATGGACCAGGCCGAGTTCAAGGACATGGTGCAGGACCAGGTCGGGATGCTCCTCAACATGGTCTACGGGCTGCTGGCCCTCGCGATCATCGTGGCCGTCCTCGGTGTGGTGAACACGCTCGCGCTCTCCGTCGTGGAGCGGACCAGGGAGATCGGCCTCATGCGGGCCATCGGCCTGTCGCGCCGGCAGCTCCGGCGCATGATCCGGCTGGAGTCGGTGGCGATCGCCCTGTTCGGGGCGCTGGTCGGCCTCGCGCTCGGCATGGCGTGGGGGGCGACGGCGCAACGGCTGCTGGTCCTGGAGGGGATGGACGTGCTGAGCATCCCGTGGGGGACGATCCTCGGGGTGTTCGCCGGGTCGGCGGTGGTCGGCCTGCTGGCGGCGCTGTTCCCGGCGTTCCGCGCGGGGCGGATGAACGTGCTCAACGCGATCGCGACGGACTGACCGGGCACGCCGGACCCTCCGGCCCGCCCCCGCCGGGACCCCGAATCCCGGCGGGGGCGGGCCGTTCCGTCCGTCCGCACGCCGTCGGGAGCGGGCCGGGTCAGAGGGCGGGCGCCGTCGATTCGCGGAGCAGGAAGTGCGGCGGGCGCAGCGCCGGCAGGGGAGTGGTGTCCGGGCGGCGCTCGCCGAGGAGCCGGAACAGCGCGGCGGCGGCGGTGCGCCCGAGGCCGGTGAGGTCCTGCGCGACCGTGGAGAGCGTGGGGTGCGTCAACTCGCCGAGCGGCAGGTTGTCGTAGCCGATGACCGACACATCGCGCGGCACGTCGAAGTCGAGTCGGCGGGCCGTGTTCATGCCGGCCAGGGCCATCGTGTCGTTCGCGTACAGGATGGCGGTGGGCCGTTCGTCCGCTGGGGCGAGGAGCAGGACGGTGGTGGCCGCCGCCGCGTCCTGGGCCGTGAAGTCGGCCGTCACGACGCGGGTGGGCCGCAGCCCGGCGTCCCTGAGCGTCGTCTCGAACGCGCGGCGCCGCACGATCGTGTGCACCCGGTCCGGAGGACCCGTCACCATGGCGATCCGCCGGTGGCCGAACTCCAGCAGGTAACTGACGGCCTCGCGGATGCCGTTCGCCTGGTCCGGGGCCTGGACGGGCACCACGGCGTCGTCCTCGCGCCACGGGGCGCCGACGAGGACGGCGGGCAGGCGCAGGTCCCGGAGCAGCGGGAAGCGGGGGTCGTTGACCCGGCTCTCGGTGAGGATCACGCCGTCGACCCGGCGTTCCCCGGCGAGGCGGCGGTAGGCGCGGATCTCGGCGTCCGGCTCCTCGCCGACGATGTGGAGGAGCAGGCCGTAGTCCGCCGGGGCGAGTTCGCGCTCTATGCCGGAGATGAGGACGGTGAAGTGCGGGTCGGCGGCGAGGAGGTCGGAGGACCGGCCGGCGACCATGCCGATCGCGCGGGTGCGCGCGCCGCGCAGGGCCACGGCGGTGGCGGACGGGGACCAGCGCAGTTTGTCGGCGGCGTCGAGGACGCGCTCCCGGGTGGCGGACGAGATGCCGCCGCGTCCGTTGACGACCTTGGAGACGGCGGACACGGAGACGCCGGCCAGGGCGGCCACATCGGCGATCGTCGGCTTGGCGGCGGCGGTGACGCCCGATCCCCCGGCGGCCGCGTCGCCGCCGTCCCTGCGTACCACCATGAGCGCCTCCCCGTCGTCAGGCCGTCACCGTACCAGCGGCGGAGTGGACGGGGACATGCCGAGAAAACGTTCTACCTTTCACCCTGGTGACCTCGACACTCTTCAAGTAAAACGATATACCTACCGATGGACGACAGCGGTGCCCCGAGAGGAACGGCCCCATGCAGCGCAACGCGGCGAAACTCCCCGACACCCCCCTCTGGGTCGGCGTCAACTTCTGGTCGAGGACCGGCGGCCCCCTCATGTGGCGCGACTACCGGCCGGACGTCATCGACGAGGAACTGACCGTGATGCGCGACCACGGCATCACCCTCACCCGGTCCTTCTTCTACTGGCCGGACTTCATGCCCGCCGAGAACACCCTCGACGAGCGGCTCCTCGCGCACTTCGACGACTTCCTCGACCGCCACCGCGCCCTCGGCATGACGACCATCCCCACGTTCATCGTCGGCCACATGTCGGGCCAGAACTGGGACCCCGCCTGGCGCGACGGCCGCGACATCTTCTCCGACGCCTCCTTCGTCGCCCAGCAGGAGTGGTACGTGCGGGAGCTGACCGCCCGCTGGAAGGGCCACCCGGCCGTCGCGGGCTGGCTCCTCACCAACGAGATACCGATCTACGCCCACTGGCAGTCCCGCGGCATCGGCACCGTGGACGCAGCCGCCGTCACCGCGTGGGCGAAGACCCTGATCGACGCGATCCGCTCCACCGGCGCGACCCAGCCCGTCTCGGTCGGCGACGGCGCGTGGGGCGTCGAGGTCACCGGCGCCGACAACGGTTTCCGCGTCCGCGACCTGACCCCGCTGATCGACTTCCACGGACCGCACGTCTACCGCATGGAGACCGACCAGGTGCGCCAGCACCTCGGCGCCGCCTTCATCTGCGAACTCCTCGACATCGGCGGCAAGCCCGTGATCATGGAGGAGTTCGGCCTGACCTCCGACTACGTGTCCGAGGAGAACGCCGCCCACTACTACCGGCAGCTCCTCCACAACACGCTGCTCGCCGGCGCCACCGGCTGGATCGCGTGGAACAACACCGACTACGACGACCTGTGGAACCAGGAGCCGTACAGCCACCACCCCTTCGAGATGCACTTCGGCCTCACCGACGACCGGGGCCGCCCGAAGGAGCAGCTCCGCGAGGTGCATCGATTCACCAAGGTGCTCGAACGCGTCGATGCCGCACGGCTCCTGCGCCCCGACACCGATGTAGCGATCGTCGTCTCCTCGTTCCTGGAGAACCGCTACCCCTTCACCCAGCCCGAGGACGCCGCGAGCGTCTTCGCCCACACGCGGCAGGCGTACGTCGCCGCCCGTGAGGCCGACCTCCCGGTCGGTGTCGCCCGCGAGGCGGACGGCCTCCCCGACGACTGCGCGCTCTACCTCCTGCCGTCCGCGAAGCAGCTCACCGCGCCCGGCTGGCGACACCTGGTCGCCCGCGCCGAGGCGGGCGCGACGGTGTACGCCTCGTACTTCACCGGTGAGCACGGCGTGCAGCGCGGACCGTGGTGGCCGAAGCTCGACGAGACGTTCGGCGTCACCAAGCGGCTGCGCTACGGCCTGACCGACCCCATCGTGGACGACGAGCTGCACATGGTGTTCCAGCGGGACTTCGGCACCATCCGCGCCGGCGAGGACCTCGTCTTCCCCGTCGCCGGGACCGAGAACTCGCGCAGCTATCTCCCCGTCGACCCCGCGGGCGCCGAGGTCATCGCCACCGACGCGCACGGCCGCCCCGCCCTGCTCTCGCACGCCAGGGGCGCCGGCCGCATGATCCTGTGCACCTACCCGATCGAGCACATGGCGGCGGTCACCCCCCGCGTCAACCCCGAGCCGACGCACCGCCTCTACGCGGCCCTCGCCGCCGAGGCCGGCGTCACGCCCGGCGTCACGGTCGACGACCCCCGCGTCCTGACCGGCCGGATGGACCACGAGGACGGGCGCGTGTTCGTCTGGTTCGTCAGCCAGCACGACGAACCGCTCACCGTCACCCCCGTGCTCGCCCCGGACGCCGGCACCCTGCGGGCACTCGACGGCGCCGCCGAGGCGCCGCTCACCGCGGTCACCCTGCCGCCGTTCGGCGTCACCGTCGCCGAACTCGCCTGACCGCCCGCCCCCGCACACAGCAGCACCAGGAGCACCGCCCCATGAAGATCGCATCGGCCCGGACCGTCGTCACGAGCCCGGGACGCAACTTCGTCACCCTCGTCATCACCACCGAGGACGGCATCACCGGTCTCGGCGACGCCACCCTCAACGGCCGTGAACTCGCCGTCGACGCCTACCTCACCGAGCACGTCGTGCCCCTGCTCATCGGCCGCGACGCCGGCCGCATCGAGGACACCTGGCAGTACCTCTACCGGGGCGCGTACTGGCGGCGCGGCCCGGTCACCATGGCCGCCATCGCCGCCGTCGACATGGCCCTGTGGGACATCAAGGCGAAGGCGGCCGGCATGCCGCTGTACCAGTTGCTCGGCGGCGCCTCCCGCTCCGGCGCGCTCGCGTACGGGCACGCGTCGGGCCGCGACGTCCCCGAACTGTTCGACTCGATCCGCGCCCACCTCGACGCCGGCTACCGCGCGATCCGCGTGCAGACCGGCATCCCCGGCCTCGACTCCGTCTACGGCGTCGCCGCGTCGGCGGCCGGCGGCGGCGAACGCTACGACTACGAACCCGCCCGCCGCACCGCGCTCCCCGTCGAGGAGACGTGGGACACCCGCGCCTACCTGCGGCACGTGCCGACCGTCTTCGAGGCGGTGCGCAACGAGTTCGGCCCGGAGCTGCCGCTCCTCCACGACGGCCACCACCGCATGACGCCGATCCAGGCGGGGCGCCTCGGCAAGGCCCTGGAGCCGTACGACCTGTTCTGGCTGGAGGACGCCACCCCGGGCGAGGACCAGGCGGCGCTGCGCCTCATCCGGCAGCACACCACGACGCCGCTCGCCATCGGCGAGGTCTTCAACTCGGTCCACGACTACACGACGCTGTTCCAGGAACGCCTCATCGACTACGTCCGCTCCGCCGTCACGCACACGGGCGGCATCACGGCGATGCGGAAGATCCTCGACATGGCCGCCGTGTACGGCATCAAGTCCGGCATGCACGGCCCCACCGACATCTCCCCGGTCGGCCAGGCCGCGGCCCTCCACCTGGACATCGCCGTCCACAACTTCGGCATCCAGGAGTACATGCGGCACTCGGCCGACACGCTGGAGGTGTTCGAGACGTCCTGCACCTTCACGGACGGCCTGCTGCACCCGTCGGACACGCCGGGGCTCGGCGTCGCTCTGAACGAGGAGGCGGCGGCGCGCTTCCCGTACAGCGCGGCGTACCTGCCGGTCAATCGTTTGACCGACGGCACGGTCCACGACTGGTGACGCCGCGCGGCGGTCGTCCGCGCTGGTCACGGGGGCCGCGGATGGCCGCCCGCCGCAGGGGCGGCCGGCCTGGCACGGTAAACGATGTACGGCCGTGCCGGGCAGCCCGCGGGCGCGCCGATCGGCGACGAGGCAGGGCGCGTCGTTGACGGGTGGCTCGGTCTCGTACACCGCCCGGGCGTCGCTGGTCGTCGCGGTACGTCTCAGCCGGGCGCCGGCCCGCACCAGGAGTCCGGGCGCCTCCGTCGGCGCGCGGTCGACGGGCCGTTCCCGCGGGTGGGCCTCCGCTGCCGGGGAGTTCGGCGAGCCCGTCGCGCGATCCGCTCCGCCCGCCCGGGCATAGGGTGATGAGGCGGATCATGAGCCGCGGGTCGCCCGGGTGTGCCCCTGGGGCCGGGCGGTGACGGGAGGGGGCGCCGGTGATACGGGTGCTGTTGGCGGAAGACGTGCGCGTGCTGCGGGAGGCGCTCGCGGAACTGCTCGGGTACGAGGACGACATCGAGGTCGTGGCAGCCGTCGACCGGGGCGATGCCGTCGTCCCGGCCGCACTGCGTCACCGGCCGGACGTCGCCGTGATCGACATCGAGATGCCCGGGCTGAACGGGCTCGACGCGGCGGCCCGGCTGCGGCGCGAGCTGCCCGGCTGCCGGACTCTGGTGCTGACCGGCGTGGGGCGGCCGGCGCACCTGCGGCGCGGGGTGGAGGAGGAGGTGGCGGGATTCATGCTCAAGGACTCCGGTCCGCGCGATGTGGTCGGGGCGATCCGTACGGTGGCCGCGGGCGGACGGATCATCGACCCCCAGCTCGCCTACGCCGCGCTGGCGTCCGCCGGCAGCCCGCTGACCGAGCGGGAGACGGAGGTGCTCCGGCACACCGCCGCGGGCGCGACTCCGCGCGAAGTGGCCGCCGCGCTCAATCTGACCTATGGCACGGTCCGCAACTACCTTGCCTCAGCGGTGACCAAGCTCGACGCCAGGAACCGGGTCGACGCGATCCGCATCGCGGCCGAGGCGGGCTGGGTCTAGCCGGCCGGGGTCCGCGACGCCGGGGCCGATCTGTGCCGTCAGCGCGAAACGGTCACTGTCCGCTTCGGTGCCGAGTCGTCCGCCGGCCGCCGTGAGCCGGGCGGCGAGGCCGGCCAGGCCGGTTCCGGCGGGCTCGGCGGTCGCGCGGCCGGTGCCCCCGTCGTTGACCACCCGCAGCCGTGCCGTTCCGTCCCGCACGGTCAGCGATATCCGGCAGACGCCGGCGGCGGAGTGCCGTATGACGTTGGTGACCGCCTCCCGCAGCACCATGGCCAGCAGGGCGCCGGCGCCGGGCGGCAGGGCGTCGGTGTCCACCGTCACCTCGGTCCGGATCCCCGAGGCGCTGAGCAGGGAGCGGACGGCCTCGAGTTCCTGTCCGAAGTCCAGGTCGGGGGTTGCCGAGGTCACCGTACGGATCTCCGCGAGTCCCCGCTCGGCGAGCCCCCGCAGCTCCCGCATCTCGTGTCGTGCCCTCGCCGGATCGGTGTCGACCAGCCGGGCGATCAGCTCGCATTTGAGTCGGATCCCGGTGATGCCGAGTCCGAGGAGGTCGTGGACGTCCCGTGCGACCCGCAGCCGTTCGCGGACGACCGCGAGCCGGGTCAGGCCCTCGCGGGCCTCGGCGAGGGCACGTGCCGCCTCGGGCAGGCGGCAGTAGGCGTACACCTGGCTCAGGCTCGCGACCAGGCTCGCGAGCAGGTAGACACCGTCGCCCGGGGTGGAGCCCGGCGGCAGCGCCAGCAGCAGTTGGCCCGACACGACCAGCACCACGACGATGGACCACGGCGGGCGGCAGCGGTACAGCACCGCGCCGGCCATCAGCACGACCACCGGGACGAAGGGCAGGCCGGTGAGCGCGACGGCGGCCATCAGCAGCACGGCGTGGAAGGGAAGCGTCAACAGCCACCGGCGCGGCGTGCGCCCGGCCGCCGGTGGCGCGCCGTGGTACATCTGCAGCGCGCCGGACACGAGAAGTACGAGCACCCCGACCGTCCAGTCGATGGCGTCCGGATCGGCGTAGAAGGCGAGGTTCACCAGCACCAGCAGGGTGGCTCCGAGCGTTGCCGCCAGGGTGAAGGACCGGGCGAGCCGCGGTGAGACCACGGTTTCCGGCAGGGCGTCGCGTGCCGCCGGACGCGGCGGGATCTCCCGTGCCGTGTCCATGACCGACCGGGCCGCGCGGGCCGCGCGGTGGGCGTGTGCCGCCATCTCGGCCAGCCTCGCCCGTGCGTCCGGACCGTCCACCCCGGGCTCGCTCAACCGGAGCACCGCGGACAGGTCCGCGCCCACCTCGGCACGCAGGTGGGCGGCGTTGTCGTGCCGCTCCCCGGCGACGGCGAGCGCCGTATGAGCGGTGCGCTCGGCGACGACCCGCCGCGTCAGATCGGCCAGCAGCATCATGCCCAGCAGGTTCGTCGCGACCAGGACATCGATGACCAGCCTGCCCACCGGGGCCAGCCGAGGCACCCCCGCTTCCTGGAACAGGGCACTCAGGCCGATGTCCGCTGCGAGCAGGAGCACGGACGCCGGCACGGAGGCGCGGCGCGGCAGGGCGAACAGCGCCGAGGCGACGGCTGCTCCGGCGACCGGACCCCAGATCCCGCCCAGCACCAAATAGGGCGCGAGCGCCAGCAGGGCCTGAATGCCCAGCACACCGACGCAAGCGCGCCGGGGCAGCCGTCCCGAGGCGATCACGAGCAGCGAGGCGGCGAGCGAGCCGATCGCCACCACGGCGATGACGCCCGCCGTCCCCGTGACCGCTGACGGTCCGTAGTCGCCGGAGAAGACGAATCCGCTCCGGCCCACGCACCAGGCGACGAGAGCGACGATCAGCAGAGAAGCGGCCAATCGCGGTCTTCGCCGCACTCCGCCTCCCCGACCTCGGTGAACTGCACATTGCACAGGCAGGACAGGCGTCTGTCAATGTCGCCGGCTGCACTCGGCCGACCAGCCGGTGCATCACACACTGTCGTCGGCCCGGTGCGCACGAGAGGGTTGGGACATGACCGAGAACAGCGAGATCCGGACCTTCAGGATCGACATACCCGACAGCGCCCTCACCGATCTGCGTGAGCGGTTGGAGCGGACGAGATGGACGGACCCGGCGCCGGACTCCGCCTACGGCGTGCGCCTGGACGACGTGCAGCGGCTGACCGAGCACTGGCGTTCCGCATTCGACTGGCGTGGCCAGGAGGCGCGCATCAACGCGTACCCGCAGTTCACCACCACCATCGACGGGCAGAACATTCATTTCCTGCACGTGCGGTCACCGGAAGCGGACGCGATGCCCCTGATCCTCACGCACGGCTGGCCCGGGTCGGTCGTGGAGTTCCTGGACGTGATCGGGCCTCTGACGGACCCCGCCGCGCACGGCGGGGATCCGGGGGACGCGTTCCACCTGGTGATCCCTTCGCTGCCCGGCTTCGGTTTCTCGGGTCCGACCACGGACGCGGGCTGGGGCACCGAGCGGACCGCCGCGGCCTGGGCCGAGTTGATGACGCGGCTGGGATACGGGCGTTACGGGGCACACGGGAACGACGCGGGCTCCATGATCTCGCCACGGCTGGCCGGCCACGCGCAGGACCGCGTCGTGGGCGCGCACGTGACGCAGGTGTTCTCGTTCCCGTCCGGCGATCCGGCGGAGTTCGCCGGGATGTCCGAACAGGACATGGCCCAGATGCAGCAGTTGCAGTGGTTCCTGGACTCCAAGTTCTCCTTCAACCAGCTCCACTCCCAGCAACCGCAGACCCTGGCGCACGCGCTGGCCGACTCGCCGGCCGGACTGCTCGGCTGGATGCTGCAGCTGATGGACGACGAGGCCATGGGCGGCAGGCGGCTGGATGACGACTTCGTGATCACCAACGCCGCCATCCACTGGCTCACCAACACCGCCGGTTCCTCGATCCGCTTCTACTACGAGGACGCCAACAGCGCCCCCGCGCCTGCCGAACCGAGCACCTTCCCCCTCGGCCTCGCGGGCTTCGCGGGCGACTTCTCAGGTGTCCGGCGCTTCGCCGAGCGCGACCACAAGAACATCACCCAGTGGCATGTCCACGACGCTCCCGGGGGGCACTACGCCGCTCATCTGGAGCCGGAACTGCTCACCTCCGACATCCGGGGCTTCTTCCGCCCCCTGCGCTGAGGAGCGCGGCGGTGCCGTGGGTGGCGGTCCCACCCAGGGGCGGTCACGTGCCGGTGTCCGCAGGCTCCCGCCGGGGGGCTTCGACGGCCGGGAGCCCCCGCACCGGCTTCACGGCACGGACGCTCCGTGCCGTGAAGCCGTACCCGCCGGGTCAGGCGCTCACGAACAGGCAGAACGGGTGCCCGGCCGGGTCGAGCAGCACCCGCCAGCGCTCCGCGTCCGGCTGGGACGACGGCTCGGTCGCGCCCAGGGACAGCATCCGGGCCTGGGCCGCGTCGAGGTCGGCGACGCCGAATTCGAGGTGCGACTGCTTCTCGCACTCCGGGTCGGGCCACGTCGGGCGGCGGTAGTTCTCGATGCGGCAGAACGCGATGCCCGGCGAGCCCTCCCGCCCGATCATGATCATCTCGTCGCTGCTCATCAGCACCGGCAGGCCCAGGGCCTCGGACCAGAAGCGGGCGAGCGCGGCCGGGTCGTCGCAGTCGAAACTCACGCCCACCCAGTCGATCTTCGGCGTCGCGGTCGTGTTCTCGGGGGTCTGTGTCGTCATGCGCAGGACCCTAGGACCCGATGCGGACGACTTCTGTCCTGGTCGTGCCACCCGCAGACTGGGCGGTGTGATCAGCACTTCGGCCCGCCTCCTGAAACTCGTGTCACTGCTGTCCGCCCGGCCCGCCTGGACGGCCGGCGAACTGGCCGACCGCATGGCCGTCACCCCGCGCACCGTGCGCCGCGACATCGCCCGGCTCCGCGACCTCGGCTACGGCGTCGAGTCCGACGCCGGCCCGTGGGGCGGCTACCGCCTCAGCCCCGGCACGCGCCTCCCGCCCCTGAGCCTCGACGACGAGGAGGCGCTCGCGGTGACCGTCGGGCTGCGGGAGGCGGCGTTCAGCGGGGTGCTCGGCGGTGGGGAGGCGGCCCTGTCCGCGCTGCTCAAGCTGAGGCAGGTCCTGCCGCGCCGGGTCGCGGAGCGGCTGAACGCGATGGACGGCGCGTTCGTCCACACCGCGTGGCCCGCCGAACAGCAGGTCGCCGCGGCCGTCCTGCTCGACCTCGCCACCGCCTGCCGGCATGCCGAACGGGTCCGGCTGTCGTACCGCGACCGCCTGGGGCGGGCCACGCGCCGGGACGTCGACCCCTACCGGCTGGTGCGGGCGGGCCGGCGCTGGTATCTCGTCGCCGTGGACGTGGCGAAGGGGGAGTGGCGCACGTTCCGCGCGGACCGGGTCGAGAAGGCGGTGGGCACGGGGCGGCCGGTGGCGCTCGGCGGTGATCTGCCGGACCCGGCCGCGCTCGTGGGGAGGATCCGGACCCCGGTCGGCTACCCGCTGTGCGCGACGGTGCGGCTGGCCGTGCCGCTCGACGAGGCGCTGCGCCTCGTGCCGTCGAGTGTCGGGACGCACCGGGAGGACGGCCCGGACGCCACCGTCGTCGAGATCGGGGGCACGGACGCGGACGGCATGGCCCGGTACCTGTTGGGTCTTGCGACGCCGCTGCGGGTCCTGGCACCGGACGGCGTGCGTGCCGCGGTCGTCCGCCGGGCGCGCGAACTGGTCGATATGAACGAGAACGTGAGCGATGCGACGGTCGTTCAGGACGAGCGGGCCGACGACCCGGCGGTGTGAACGTGCGGGTCCACTTGGCGTCGGGCCACCGTGTACCCCGGCGGACCAGCGGAAATCCGCTGTCGCTCGCATGCACGCGGCACCTACGATGCGGCCGTGATCGTCATACTTATGCCCGCCCTGAGTGCGCGGCCGCTCTGCGGAGCGGCATGACGGCCGCCGCTGCGCCGCTGCTGTGGCTGTACGGGCCGCCGGGTGTCGGGAAGTCCACGGTCGGCTGGGAGATCCACAGCCGGCTGGCCACAGCGGGTGTCCCGGTCGGATTCGCCGACGCCGACCAGCTCGGCCTCTGCTACCCCACCCCTGCGGACGACCCGGACAACCACCGGGTCAAGGCCGCGAACCTGGCCGCCGTGTGGCCGAACCTCCTGGCCACCGGGGCTCGGTGCATCGTTTTCTCCGGCGGGGTGACGGAGCCCGGCCGCGTCCACCAGTACATCGACGGGCTGCGACCCGCGGCAGCCGTGACGCTCTGCCGGCTGCGGGTCCGGACCACCGAACTGCGTTCCCGCCTGCCGCGCCGCGG
Organism: Streptomyces sp. RFCAC02; assembly: GCF_004193175.1. Lineage (NCBI taxonomy): Bacteria > Bacillati > Actinomycetota > Actinomycetes > Kitasatosporales > Streptomycetaceae > Streptomyces > Streptomyces sp. RFCAC02. The sequence continues at coordinate 4,068,803 of NZ_SAUH01000001.1, forward strand.
CTGGTCACCGGACCTCGTGGCGGCGTCCGTCACCGAGGCGCGGGACCTGGACGGGGGCGAGGAGTTCGCCGACCTGTGCGTGACGACCGACGGCCTGTCGGTGGGCGAGGTGGCCGAGACGGTCCTGCGACAGGCGGGCGGCTGGCCCGGCACGGGAGTGAGCCGATGACCGACAACGTTGTACCTGTGCTGTGGATCGACGGTGCCGAATGCACCGGCAAGTCCGTCGTGGCCTGGGAGGTCTTCGCGCGGATCTGGCACGGCGGCCCGGTCAAGCCGGGGTACATCGATTTCGCGCAGATCGCCTTCGCCGCACCGCGGCCGCCCGACGACCCGACCGGCAGACGGCTGCGCCAGGCCAATGTGATGGCGATGTGGAAAACGTTCTACGCCGCCGGCGCGCGCTGTCTCGTCCTGTCGGGCGCGGCGGACGACCGGGTCGGCGAGGCCCCCGGGAACGACGGCACGCCTCCCGCCGTCCCGTTCGACCTGCCCGGGATGGCCGTCACCCGCTGCCGTCTCCGCGCCTCCGCGGACGTGCTGCGGGACCGCGTGTTCCGGCGCGGACGGGGAGACGGCGGGGGGCCGCAGCTCCCCGGCGACACCCTGCTCGGCCTTCCCGACGAAGCCCTGGAAGTGCGCGCGCGAAGGGCTGTCCGCGAGGCGGCCCGCCTCGACGCGACCGACACCACCGCTCTCGTTGTGGAAAACGATGCACTCAGCCCGGCGGAAGTGGCCGCCCGGATCATCGCCGCCACCAACTGGCCTGCCGGGGGCGGCACCCACGAGTAGAGTCACGTCCCATGCGTCCGGTCACGCACAGCAGTGTCCGCCGGACCTTGCGTGAGATCACCGTGGACGACGTGGACGCCCTGCACGCGATCCACGGCAGCGCGGAGGTGACGCGGCACCTGTCGTTCGAGTCGCGCACCCGTGACCAGGTGGGCGTCATCGTCGCCCGCGCCGTGGTCGCCGCCACCGTCCGGCCGAGGAGCGAGTACGCACTCGCCGTCACCGGGCGCGCGGACGGCCGGCTCATCGGGTTCGCCCGCCTGGCCACCGAACCGCAACGGGCGGCCACGGTCGGGTTCGCGCTCCACCCCGGTCACTGGGGCAGGGGTTACGGCACCGATGTCGTGCGGGCGCTGCTCGTCCTCGGGTTCGACGGCCTCGGGACGCACCGGGTGTGGGCGGCCCGCTCCCCGACAACGCGGCGTCGCGCGCGGTCCTGCTCCGCGTGGGCATGGCGGAGGAGGACCGCATCCGCGACCACGTGCAAGTACGCGGCGCCTGGCGCGACTCGATCGTCCACGCCGTGCTGGAACACGAGCACAGAGCGGGCCGGGACCCCCTCGCCGGGTGATCGCAGCCGTCCTGCCGGAAGGCGCTGATCAGCGGGTGCGACGCGGGCGACGTGCCCGCCCTCCGTCGGCCGGGCGCCAGGGAGCGTCCGGCGAGGAGAAGGAGACGACGCGGTCGGCCTGTGCCCTCATCTCCTCGTGGGACTCCACGGCGGTGCGCCGGTACATCGTGTCGTACGCCCCCGTGACCACCTGGAACGCGGCGCGTGCTGTTCCCCGACGGGCGAGCCGCGCGAGGCATCCGAGGACGGCCAGCAGGCATCCGCCGATCACGGCGAGCGGAATCACCTCTTCCGGGGGAGGTCTCCTCCGGTGCGGTGTCCGGCACAGGGGGCTGCGGATGCGCACGGCCCCGGCGTCGAGATCCGCGTGGACGGGCGGTTCCCCGGCCGTCCGGGACTCGCGCACCGGGACAGCCTGTCGCCCTTTCGCCAGCGGATCCCACTCCGGTTCCTCGCAGAAGGTGCGCCAGTGACAGGGCTCCACCCGGTCACCTGCGCGAGCCGGACGACCCCCCGTACGGCGCCGTCCTCCGTCCGGGCCGGTCACCGGGTGGGACGAACGGTGCCGGCGGCGGCCGGCACTGTCCGTTCATCGGGGTTCGGTGTTGCCCATCGGCAGCGGGCTGTCATGCCCGCACTCGGCACACCGGCCACGCTCCGGCTGCGCCTCGCTCAATCGATACCGGGAGCGCCGGAAGTCGTAACTCCCTTGCCCGCTCCCCAGAAATCATGGGTGACTCACCGCCATGAGACATCGATACACCTTCCGGGCGGTGGACGCGGGCGACGGCAGTGACGGCCGGTGGGCGCAGGCCGCGCTGGCCGTCTGGGACAAGACCATGAGCTGGTTCGGCGGTGAGCGGTCGCCCGAGGAGGCGGCGCACGCCCGGCAGTTGTTCGACAGCCACCTCCCCGAGCTCGTCCCCGTCCGTGACCAGCTCGCCGCCCGGCTCGCCGGCGCCGGGGCGCCGGTGGCGGAGGTCGGGGCCGCCATGACCCAGACCGTGTTCCGGCCGCTGTTCTCCGGCTGCACCCAGTCGGCGACCGGCGGCGCACTCGTGCGCAACTACGACTTCCACCCCGACGTCTGCGAGGGCACCGTCGTCCGCTCCCACTTCCTGCGGCCCGTCCTCGGCACACAGGACAGCGGCTGGGGGCTGCTGGACGGCGTGAACGACGCCGGTCTCGCGGTGTCCCTCACCTTCGGCGGCCGGCCGGCGTTCCGGCCGGGCCTGTCGATCGTCATCATCGTGCGCTACCTGCTGGAGACGTGCGACACGGTCGGCCAGGCGCTCGGTACGCTCGGCTCCCTGCCGTTCGCGACCGCCCACAACCTGACGCTCGTCGACCGCACGGGGGCGGCGGCGACCGTCCACACCGGCCCGGACATCGGGGTGGTCCGCACCTCCGACGGCTGCGCGGCCAACCATCAGCACACGCCGGTACCGGCCGAGCAGGAACGCGTCACCCGTACCGGGGAACGGCTCGCGGCCATCCGTGCGGCGGCGGAGGCGGGAGCTCCCGATGCCGTCGTCGCCGCCCTGCTGCGCCCACCGCTGTACAGCACCGCGTACGAGGACCACCTCGGCACCCTCTACACGGCCGACTACCGGCCCGCCGAAGGAAGCGTGACCTATCACTGGCCCGGTGAGTCCGCATGGCGGCAGTCGCTGGACTCGTTCCGCCCGGGGGAGCGCACGGTGACGCTCGGCGGGTGAGAAGGGCGCCCGGTCCGGCGGCGGTGGGACGGCACCGGACCGGGGGATCATGGCGGGGAGGACGATCGTCGTGCGAAGGAGCGGAAACACATGGGCAGGGAGCGGGAACACGGCTACGACGTCACCGTCCGCTGGACGGGCGCCGCGGAGGGCGGGACGACTGCCTACCGGGCGTACAGCCGCGACACCGAGACAGTGGCCGAGGGCAAGCCGGGGCCGCTCCCCGGCAGCGCGGACCCCGCGTTCCTCGGTGACGCCGGGCGCTGGAACCCGGAGGAACTCCTCGTCGCCTCCCTCTCCCAGTGCCACATGCTCAGCTATCTGGCGTTGTGCGCGATGCGCAAGATCGTCGTCACGGCCTACGAGGACGTGGCGCACGGCACGATGGCGGAGTCGGCGGGCAGCGGCCGGTTCACCGAGGTCGTGCTGAACCCGGTCGTGACGGTCGCGGACGCCGGCATGGCGGAGACGGCGGCCGAACTGCACGACGCGGCGCACCGTTCCTGCTTCATCGCCAACTCCGTCTCCTTCCCGGTCCGTCACCGGCCGACCATCAGGACGGCTGCGGCCTGACGCCCCGCGCCGGGCGTTCGCCGGCTCCGGGTGCAACGTTCCACCCGCTGCCGTCCCACCTGCGTGGCCGTGCCACGCAGGTGGGACGGCAGGACCTCCGGTGTCGACCGCGTAGATGGTGTATCGATATCCGTGCCGGGGAGCGGCGCCGCGCCCGCCTCACGGGGGAGACCGGTGCGGTGAGTACAACGATGTACCTGCCCCGGGCGCCGTCGATCCTCGTGGCCGGAGACGACCGTCGAGAGGTGGACGCGTCCGGGCCGGGCGTCGGGACCCGTTGAGAGAATATGTAGGTCGGTCTACTCTTCAGCCATGGGACGGAAAGGTACCGAGACGCGGGAGCGACTGCTGGACGCGACGCAGGAGTTGGTCGAGACCGGGGGCTACTCCGGCGCCGGGCTCAACCGGGTGATCGACGTCAGCGGCGCGCCTCGGGGATCGCTCTACTTCCACTTCCCGGGCGGGAAGGAGCAGTTGGTCGGCGAGTCCGTCCGGCGGGCGGGGCGGACGATCGGCGACGCCCTGGCCGGCCTCGCCGAGACCAGTCCGTCCGATGAGGCATTCGTCGACGGGATGCTGCGGTTCCTGGGCGACCGGCTGGAGGAGTCCGGCTGGCGCAGCGGATGCCCGGTGGCCACCGTGGCCCTGGAAACGGCCGCGACCAGCGATCCGCTCCGGGAGGCATGCTCGGAGGTCTACGCGTCGTGGGAGGAGGCGCTGCGCACGCGGCTCGCCGGGCGCCCGGACGCCGACGACCTCGCGATCACGATCCTGGCCCTGGTGGAAGGGGCGCTCCTGCTCGCCCGGACCCACCGCAGCAGGAGCCCGCTCGACAGCGTCGCCCGCCGGATCGGCGCGCTCCTCGGCTGACCGCGCCCACGTGGCGCCGGGCGGGTGTCCTCACGTCCAGAAAATATGTAGACCGATCTAAAAAGAGGTCCCATGAGTGCGATCGTTTTCGGCGCGACCGGTTTCATCGGCCGCTCCCTCGTCGCCGAACTGCTCGCCAGGGGCGAGCGGGTGACGGCGGCCGTCCGGAGCGACACCCTCACCCCGTGGCTGGCCTCCCGGCATCTCGACACCGACGGCCTGGAGATCGTCACCGCCGACATCACACGACGGCTCCCGCGGCTCCCCGAAGCCCGCGACGTCTACAACACGGCGGCCCGCTTCGCGTTCGGCCTGAGTGCTCAGGAGGCGCGGGCCGCCAACGTCACCGGCGCGCTCAACGTGCTCGAATGGGCCGCCACGCTGCCCGGACTGCGACGTCTCGTGCACATCAGCGGCTACCGGGTGAGCGCCGTCGGCGGCTCGCCCGACCACCGCCGGCTGGGGGCCTACGAGGCGTCGAAAGCGGAGGGCGACCTCGCCGTGCGCGCCCGTGCCCGCGAGCTGCGGGTCCCGCTGACCATCGTCAACCCGAGCACCGTCATCGGACCGGGCCAGTACCTCGGCCTTGCGTCCCTCGTCGACGACCTGTGGACGGGGCGGCTGCCCGCGCTTCCCGGCGGCAGCGACACGTTCGTGCCCGTCGTCACGATCGACCACCTCGTGCGGTTCCTGGCGGAGGTCCCCGCGGCGCCGGAGGGCGAGCACCACTGGGTCCTCGACGACGCCACTCCGCTCCTGCCCGAACTGATCCGTACGGTCGCCGACCACGCCGGCGTACGGGCGCCCCGGCGGACCGTCCCGGTCGGCCTGCTGCGTCGCCTGCCGCGCAGACTGACCGGTGCCGATCCCGAGACGCTGTCGTTCCTGTCGGCCGACCGCTACCCCACGGCTTCCGCCCGCGCCCTGGCCGAGAGCGCCGGTCTGAGGATGCCCCCGGCGGCGGAGGCCCTGCGCGCGTGGACCGACGATCTCGTGGCCGCGCGCTTCGGTACTGCGTCGCCCTGGCTCAGCCCGTACGGCTTCCACGCCGTCGCGGGCAGCCGCACCTGGGTGGCCGGGGAGCGGCGCGATCCCGCTCACGTCCTGTTGCACGGACTGCCCATGAACGCCGACCTCTGGGCGCCACTCGCCGAGCACCTACCGGGCGACGTCCTGGTCGCCGACCTGCCCGGCCTCGGGCGCTCGGCCCCCACCGACCAGCCGACGGACAGGTGGCTGGCCGATCTCCTGCGACCGGTACGGAGCCGTCCCGTGCTGGTCGCGCACTCGCTGGCCTGCGGACCCGCGCTGCGTTTCGCCACGGGGCACCCGGACCGTGTCAGCGGGCTCGTCCTCATCGCCCCGTCGTTCCTGCAGGCCCCCGGCCCGCGCCTGGCCCGTTCCCGTGCCGCCGTGCCGGTGCTGCGCCGGATGACCTCCGCCGGGCTGGCACGGAGACTCGGCGTCCCGGACGGGCCGGAGGTACGGAGCGCCGTGCTGGACCTGCGCCGTCGCGGGGTGTCGCGCCGTGTGGTCGCGGCCCTGCGGGCGGCCGTCGCCGATCGCGAGCGGCTCCGTGCGCTGCTCGGCCCGGTGGGCGTCCCGGTCCGGATCGTCACGGGCTCGGCCGATCCGCTGGCTGTCCCCGTGGACCGGCCGGTGGCCGAGATCGACGGCGCCGGGCACTACCCGCAGCTCACCCACCCCTCCGAAGTCGCCCGCCACGTCACCGCCCTTCCCGCCCGGATCGGACGGTGACCCCGGGGGCGCCCGGCGGAGGGGCCGCAGGGCGTCGCGCCGGAGCTCGGCCCGCTGCGCGGTGCCATCGAAATCGTTGTACCGCCGGTGAGCCGAGGGCGCGGAGCACCGTGACTCCCCGGTGACGGCGGGCCGACGCCCGTCCAGGTGCCATCGCCGCGCCGAGCCCGCCGACAACGTTGCACCCGTCCGCCGACAACGTTGTACCTGCGCGGTCTGCCTCGGCGGTGTCACCCGTGGTGGACGGTGTCCGTCCCGCCGCGCGCGGGGGAGGCTGTGCACCCGGGCCGGCGCCGCGCGCCACCTGCGTGACGTGGCCGTCGGCGGAGTGGACCACGCAGGGACGCCGGTCCCGGCGGTGGTGACCTGGTGCTGAGCCGCGGATCGGCCCTGTGCGGCCGGCGGCGTACTTCCAGGACGGGCAGGGACCCGGTGGCGGGGCGCGGGGCCGGCACCCGCGTACGTGCCGCGCTCGCGTCGGGGACGGTGCGGATGCCAGGGGAGCGGGCCCTGTACCGGGTGACTCGGCCCGCGGCTCCCGCGATCCTGTGCCGGGCAGCCGGGCCGACAACGTTGCACCTCCCCGTCGTAGAACGTTCCACCACCGTTACCGCCTGCGACCGTCCCCCGGGGCATCCAGCACAATCTGTAACGTTTTACCGCCGCCCCGCGTGATCCCGCCGCCGGTTCCCCGGGGTCTTCCCGCGGCGCGGCCGTCCCCGTGGCGGCGTACCCTGGGAACCCCCCGGTCGGTAGCCCTGCCGGGCTTTCGTGTTGTCCCCGACTCCTCGTCGTCGCCCTCCGGAAACGGAAAAACGCCCTCATGTCTCTCGCCGGCCTGCTCGCCGCCGCCCTGAAGGACCCGACCCTCGCCGAGGCCGTCGCAGCCGCGGACGAGGGGACGCGCCGCCATGTCGATCTGGTCGGCCCGCCCGCCGCGCGCCCCTTCGCCGTCGCCGGGCTCGCCCACGGCACCGGCCGCACCGTGCTGGCCGTCACCGCGACCGGGCGCGAGGCGGAGGACCTGGCGGCGGCCCTGCGCTCCCTGCTCCCCGCCGACAGCGTCGTCGAGTTCCCGTCCTGGGAGACCCTCCCGCACGAGCGCCTGTCCCCCCGCGCCGACACCGTGGGCCGCCGCCTCGCCGTGCTGCGCCGCCTCGCCCACCCACGGGCCGACGACCCCGGCGCCGGGCCCGTCTCGGTCGTCGTGGCCCCGATCCGCTCCGTCCTCCAGCCGCAGGTCAAGGGCCTGGGAGACCTCGTGCCCGTCGAACTGCGCACCGGGCAGACCGCCGACCTCCGCGAGGTCACCGAGGCCCTCGCGGCCGCCGCCTACACCCGGGTGGAGCTGGTCGAGAAGCGCGGGGAGTTCGCCGTGCGCGGCGGCATCCTCGACGTGTTCCCGCCCACCGAGGAGCACCCCCTGCGCGTCGAGTTCTGGGGCGACGACGTCGAGGAGATCCGCTACTTCAAGGTCGCCGACCAGCGCTCCCTCGAAGTCGCCGACACCGGCCTGTGGGCGCCCCCCTGCCGCGAACTGCTCCTCACCGACGACGTGCGCCGCCGCGCCGCCGACCTGGCCGCGCAGCACCCGAGCCTCGCCGACATCCTCGGCCGCGTCGCCGAGGGCATCGCCGTCGAGGGCATGGAGTCCCTCGCCCCCGTCCTCGTGGACGACATGGAGCTGCTGCTCGACGTCCTCCCGGCCCGCGCCATGACCGTCGTCCTGGACCCCGAGCGGGTCCGCACCCGTGCCGCCGACCTCGTCGCGACCAGCCAGGAGTTCCTCCAGGCGTCCTGGGCCGCCGCCGCGATGAGCGAGGACGGCGCGGCGCCCATCGACGTGGGCGCCGCATCGCTGCGCGGCCTCGCGGACGTACGGGAGCACGCCGCCGCCCTCGGCATGCCGTGGTGGTCCGTGTCCCCGTTCTCCCAGTCCGTGGCCGCCGGCCCGGACGACGAGACCGTGTACAACGATGCACCCGCCCACGTCCCGGCCGACGACGACGCGGACGACAGCATCCGCCTCGGCCTGCGCGCCGCGGAGAGCTACCGCGGCGACACCGCCCGCGCCCTCGCCGACACGAAGGGCTGGCTCGCGGACGGCTGGCGCGTCGTCTACCTCACCGAGGGCCAGGGTCCCGCCAGCCGCACCGTGGACATCCTCGGCGGCGAGAACATCGCCGCCCGCCTGGACCCGGAGCTGCCCGCCGACTTCCCCCCGTCCGTCGTCCACGTCTCCTGCGGCGCCGTGGAAAACGGTTTCCTGTCCCCGGCCCTCCGCCTCGCCGTCATCACCGAGACCGACCTCACCGGCCAGAAGGCCGCCGGCCGCGAGGGCGCCCGCATGCCGGCGCGCCGCCGCAAGACCCTCGACCCGCTCACCCTCGAAGCGGGCGACTACATCGTCCACGAGCAGCACGGCGTCGGCCGGTACATCGAGATGGTCCAGCGCACCGTCCAGGGCGCGACCCGCGAGTACCTGGTCGTCGAGTACGCCCCGGCGAAGCGCGGCCAGCCCGGCGACCGCCTGTTCGTGCCGACCGACCAGCTCGACCAGGTGACGAAGTACGTCGGCGGCGAGGCACCCTCCCTCCACCGTCTCGGCGGCGCCGACTGGACGAAGACCAAGGCCCGCGCCCGCAAGGCCGTCAAGGAGATCGCCGCCGACCTGATCAAGCTGTACTCCGCCCGCATGGCCGCGCCGGGACACGCCTTCGGCTCCGACACCCCGTGGCAGCGCGAGCTGGAGGACGCGTTCCCCTGGGCCGAGACCCCCGACCAGCTCACGACCATCGCCGAGGTCAAGGGCGACATGGAACGCTCCGTCCCCATGGACCGGCTGATCTGCGGCGACGTCGGCTACGGCAAGACGGAGATCGCCGTGCGCGCGGCCTTCAAGGCGGTGCAGGACGGCAAGCAGGTCGCCGTCCTCGTCCCGACGACGCTCCTCGTGCAGCAGCACTTCGGCACGTTCTCCGAGCGGTACGCCCAGTTCCCGGTGAACGTGCGGCCCCTGTCCCGCTTCCAGTCCGAGTCCGACGCCCGCGCCACGCTGGAGGGGCTGCGCGACGGGTCCGTCGACATCGTCATCGGCACCCACCGGCTGTTCTCCTCGGAGGTGAAGTTCAAGGACCTCGGCCTCGTCATCGTCGACGAGGAGCAGCGCTTCGGCGTCGAGCACAAGGAGCAGCTCAAGAAGCTCCGCGCCAACGTGGACGTCCTCACGATGTCCGCCACGCCCATCCCGCGCACGCTGGAGATGGCCGTCACCGGCATCCGTGAGATGTCCACGATCACGACCCCGCCGGAGGAGCGCCACCCCGTCCTGACGTTCGTCGGCCCGTACGAGGAACGCCAGATCGGCGCCGCCATCCGCCGTGAACTGCTGCGCGAGGGCCAGGTCTTCTACATCCACAACCGTGTCGAGTCCATCGACCGGGTCGCCGCGCGGCTGCGCCAGATCGTGCCCGAGGCGCGGATCGCGACCGCGCACGGGCAGATGAGCGAGTCGGCGCTGGAGCGCGTCGTGGTCGACTTCTGGGAGAAGAAGTCGGACGTGCTGGTGTCCACGACGATCGTCGAGTCCGGCATCGACATCTCGAACGCCAACACCCTCATCGTGGAGCGCGGCGACATGTTCGGGCTGTCGCAGCTCCACCAGTTGCGCGGCCGCGTCGGCCGGGGCCGGGAGCGCGGGTACGCGTACTTCCTCTACCCGCCGGAGAAGCCGCTCACCGAGACGGCGCACGAGCGGCTCGCCACCATCGCCCAGCACACCGAGATGGGCGCGGGCATGTACGTGGCGATGAAGGACCTGGAGATCCGCGGCGCGGGCAACCTCCTGGGCGGTGAGCAGTCCGGCCATATCGCGGGCGTCGGTTTCGACCTGTACGTCCGGATGGTCGGCGAGGCCGTCGCCGACTACCGCGCCGCCCTGGAGTCCGGCGAAGGCGGTGGTGAACCGGACGAGTCACTTCTCGAGGTGAAGATCGAACTCCCGGTGGACGCCCATGTCCCGCACGACTACGCCCCGGGCGAGCGGCTGCGCCTCCAGGCGTACCGGTCCATCGCCGCCGCCGACACGGAGGACGACATCCGCGCCGTCCGTGAGGAACTGACCGACCGCTACGGCCCGTTGCCCGAGGCCACGGAGAACCTGCTGCTCGTCGCCGGGCTCCGCATGCTGGCCCGTTCCTGCGGCGTCACCGACATCACGCTCCAGGGCAGCCGCATCCGCTTCTCCCCGGTGGACCTGCGCGAGTCCCAGGAACTGCGGCTGAACCGGGTCTACCCCGGGTCGGTCGTGAAGCGCGCGACGAACCAGGTCCTGGTCCCGCGGCCGACCACGGCACGCATCGGCGGCAAGCCGCTCACCGGCCGCGAACTCCTCGCCTGGACGGGCGAGTTCCTCACGACCATCCCCGGGAGCTGAGGGCCGTCCGGCCTGCGGAACGGGCCTGCTGCGCCATGGCCGTCCCCGGTAGTGTCGGCGGCGTCCGCGCGCACCGCCGGCCAGGAGGAGGACGACATGGACGCGGAGGCCCGTTCCGCCGGCGGAGGCAGTACGCGGGAGTGGCTGCGCGGCATCGAGGTCTTCACCGGGCCGCTCGCGGAGTTCGACCCCGACGGCGCCCCCGGTGAGCCCGTCGCGCTGTTCCTCGCGTGGCTGCGGGAGGCCGTGGGAGCCGGGGCGCCCGCGCCGCACGCCGCGACGCTGTCCACGGTCGGGGAGGACGGCATGCCGGACGCCAGGGTCCTCATCGTGAAGAACGTGGACGCCGGCGGCTGGCAGTTCGCGTCGCACGCCGACAGTCCGAAGGGCCGTCAGGTGGCGGGCCGCCCGGCCGCGGCCCTCACCTTCTTCTGGCCGCTCCTCGGCCGTCAGGTACGGGTGCGGGGCACGGTGTCGGCGGAGTCCGCGGCGGCGAGTGCCGCCGACCTGCTGGCGCGCTCGCCGTCCGCCCGCGCCGAGGCGCTGATCGGCCGCCAGAGCGACCGCCTGGCGAGCCGGGCGGAACACGACCGCGCGATCGGCCAGGCCCTCGCCAGGATCGAGTCCGACCCGGCCCTCGTCGCCCCCGCCTGGACGCTCTACACGCTCACACCGCTCGCGGTCGAGTTCTGGCAGGCGGACGACGGCCGCTCCCACACGCGGCTCCGTTACGAGCGCTCCGGCCCCGCCGCCGCGTGGGAGCGCCACCTGCTGTGGCCGTAGCCCCGGCGCGCCGCCGTCACGCCGTGCCGGTCACCCAGGCGCCGCACAGGCTCGTGTACGTGCCGTGGGCGTGCGTGAAGGGGCACACCCGGAATTTGATCTTGGTCCCCTCCGGCATGTGCAGCGTCCAGGTCTGCTTGCTCCCCTCGCCCGAGGTGACGGTGCCGGTGTACGGCCCCGGGTCGCTCATGTCGTAGCGGTAGTTCTGCACGATGACGCCGTAGCCGTCGTCGTTGCTGTCACTGAGCCGGAGCTGCTCCGTACCGTCGCCGACCTCGCTCTCGAAGTCAGCGTAGCCGCATACGTAGTAGGCGCCGGTGCTCGGCGACGAGGTGTTGCTCCAGGTGTGACCGCACGCGGCCCGTGCGTCGGAGGCGGCGGCGGCCGGAGTGGCGGTGGCGGCGACCACCGCGCACGTCACACCGAAGGGGACGGCGAGGCTTGCCAGACGTCGTTTCATCGATCTCTTCCCGGGGGGCGGGGGGTCCGCGCGTCGTGCGGGCTGGGCCGGACGCACGTGTGGATTCCCTTGAGCGAAGGACAGACAGGCGTTGCACGGAGTCGAGCGAAAAGGGGACGGGGGGCAGCGCGAAACGATCGATGCGCCGGTCGTCTCCGTGCGGGAACCGGAGTGAACCGTTCACCTGATGGGCAGGATTCTTGTGGCCCGTCAGCGAGTTGGCAAGTCCTCGCGTCATCTTCCCGGGCACTCGGAGATCCCGCGTCGCCGGCAAAGGGGGAACCGTGTTCGATCTGCCGTTCGGCAGGACCGGTCGCTTCTGGAAAGGCAATCTGCACACGCACACGGACCGCTCCGACGGCGCGCTGTCCCCGGAGGAGACCGTGCGCCACTACCGGGAGGCCGGGTACGACTTCCTGGCGGTCACCGACCACTTCCGCCGCGCCCACGGCTTCCCCCTGACGGACACCCGGCCCCTGCGAACAGCCGGATTCACCACCCTCATCGGTGCCGAACTGCACGCGCCACACACGGAGTTCTCCGCCGAGTGGCACATCGTCGCCGTCGGCCTGCCCCTCGGCTTCGCGCCGCCGGCACCGGACGAGACCGCGCCGTCGCTCGCACGCCGCGCCCGGGCCGCCGGCGCGTTCGTCGGCATGGCCCACCCGGCCGCCTCCCTGCTCACCGCCGCCGACGCCGAGACGCTGGACGCGGCCCACGCGGTCGAGGTCCACAACGCCCTCTCCGCCCGCGAGCACAGGGGCGACAGCTGGCACCTCGCAGACGTCCTCCTGGGCCGCGGCCACCGGCTCAGCGCCTACGCCGCCGACGACGCCCACTTCCAGCCCCACGACCCGCCGGCCTGCGCGGCATGGGTCCAGGTGCGCGCCGACACGCTCGCCCCCGACGCGATCCTGTCCTCGCTCAAGGCCGGCCACTACTACGCGAGCACCGGCCCCGAACTCCACGACGTGCGGGTCACCGACGGCGTCCTCACGGTCCGCTGCTCCCCGGCACGCACGATGCTGCTGACGGGCGGCGTGCCGGGGGCGCTCGTGACCGAGGGCGACGGCCTGACGGAGTGGACCGTCCCGCTCGGCCGGTTCGCCGCCGCCCACTGCCGTGTCACCGTCGAGGACGCCGCGGGCGGGCGGGCCTGGAGCAACCCGTTCACCCCGGACCGCGCCGCCGGCTGACCGCCGGCGCGGCCGGGATCAGGACGCGGAAGGGGCCAGGACCAGACCGTCGAGGATCCGGTTCCACAGGGTGCCGGGATGCCCCGTCGCCACCGCGTCCACCGCGGCGAACGCCGCCCGCAGCCGCCCGGCCGCCGCCTCCCTGGCGGCACGCGGCGTGCCCTCGTCGAAGGCGTCCCACTCGGCGAACAGGTCGGCCAGGAAGCGCGCCAGGCGGTCGACCCCGCCGTTGGCGACATCGGCGCACACCTCGCCCTGCGGCAGCGCCCACACGAGGCCCGTCGTCCCGTCGAGGAACAGCGTGTCACCGTGACAGAAGCCGAGGGCGACCCAGCTCGCGGCCGTCTCCGGCAGATCCGTCAGTGTGTCGAACTCCGGCTCGAACTCGTCCGCGTCCGGCAGTCCGCAGGTGAGCGCGTCCTCCGGCTCGTACAGGAACCCGGAAACCACTGGCAGCCCCACCCCGGTCAGGAACCGGCGCGCCCCCTCGTGCGTCACGGCTCCGCTGAGCCGCCCCGGCGGGACGACGGCCAGCCGCCCCGGTGTGAACGCCGCCTCGAGACCGCGCCGTTCGATCGCGAAATCCACGGAGACCCCCTCCTCATGAACCGCCGCCGTGCGGACGGGGGAGGAACACAACAGCCGGACCCCGCCCCGGATTCGGCCGACCGACCCGCGCATCCCCCCGGCGCACGCCCCCTGTTCCCCCCGAAGACCACTGTAGGGAGCCGGTCACGAACCCTCCAGACACCCGGAAGGCCGCCCCCACGCCTGTGACAGCCCTGTGACGGGCGCCGCCCACCGGTCAGACCACCGGGTCGAGCCACGGTTGTGGTGGGTCGTAGCCGCAGGTGCAGTGCCGCGGGCCGGTCCGGGTGGCCGGTGCCGTGGCCGTGCAGGCGCGCGGCAGGTGACGGCGGTGGCCGCACGAGGAGCACGGCCATGTCTCCGGTCCGCCCGCGTCCTCCGGCCGCAGTACGAACTCCCGGCACGCGCACGGCCGGGGCGCCCTGCCCGCCGCACGGTCGCCGCCCGTCGTCCCCCGGCAGCGGCCGTCGACCGTGACCAGCCGGTCGTGGTCCGCCCGCGAGTGCCCGCAGTCCCGGCACGCCTGGCTCACCCAGGCCGCTCCACCCGTCACCGGCCGCTCCCTCCCCGCGTCCCGGTACGCCCGTCCAGTGGTCAGGACTCTCCGTCGGGGGTGCGCGGTTCCAGGCGGACGAAGGGGATCGAACGGCCGACCCGCCGGAACTCGTCCGGACTGCCGTCCGCGAGGCGGAAGCCCATGAACGCGCTCAGCCGCCGCGCGAGCCGCGGGTTGCGCGCCGCGTACCCCGCCATCAGTTCGGCGCCCTCGTCCGGCGGCAGGAAACGCGCGACGACGTCGTGCCGCCGGGCGCCGACCTGGATCGTGACACGGGGCGTGGCGCGCAGGTTCCGGTACCAGGCGGCCCGTGGGCCGAAGCCGGAGGCCACCGTCCACGAGGGGCCGTGCGGTACGTCCCGCGCGACCACCTCGATCACGACCTGCCGCGTGCGCCCCGACTTCCGGCCGACGTGTTCCAGCAGCAGGAGGCGCCGGCCGAGCAGCCACCCGAGCCGTGCGCGGTAGAGCCGGATCGGCAGCCGGAACAGGAACCGGCGCCATCCGGTGGGCAGTTCGGGACGGGTGGACTCGGGATTCTCCGGAGCGGTCACGACGGAACCCTACGCCCGCCGCCGGGGATCCGGCCGCCCGTCACACCGCTCCGTCGCCCGCGGCCACCGGCGGCGTGGCCGTGCGGCGCCTGATCCGCGCCATGTCCGCCTCCGGCAGCGCGTCGGCCACCAGCAGCCGCGGCAGCAGCTCGGGCTCCAGCGTGATCGCGCGGAACGCCAGCGCCACCGTGACGTCGTGCTCCGGGCGCCCGGCGATCTCGACCGGATCGCCCGCCCGGATGTCCCCCGGCACCACCACCCGCAGGTAGGCGCCGGGCAGCGCGGCACGCAGGAAACGCGCGTTCCACCCGTCGATGCCGAGCCGGCCCTCGAACGTCGCGCACGGGATGCGCGGGCACGACACCTCAAGGACGACGTCCGGGCCGACGCGCCACCGCTCCCCGATCAGCGCGCCGTTGACGTCCACGCCGGCGGTGGTGAGGTTCTCGCCGAAGGCCCCGCCGGCCAGGGGCCGGCCAAGGTCGGCGGACCACCGGTCCAGATCCTCGCGGGCGTAGGCGTAGACGGCCTGGTCGCTGCCGCCGTGGTGTTTCACGTCGTACGCCCGGTCGCCCGCGAGCCCCACGGCCCCGGTGCCCTTCGGACCTGGATCGGCGACGGCCACCGGACCGTCGACGGGGAACTTGTCGATGCCGGTGGCGGGCAGGCGCTTCCACGGATTGGGCCGCGGCCGGCCTACGTTGACGGACAGCAGTCTCATGCCGGTGACCGTACGGACGCCCCGGCCGCCGGACCACCCCTTTACGCGCCGATGTCCGCCGCGGCCCCCAGGAAACCGCCGCCGCCCGTATCGTCGTCGCTCACCGGGACACGTGGAACACGGCCACCGAGGAGAACGAAGGAGCGCGCGTGGACCCCCTGCTGCCCACCCTGTCCGCCGCCGTACCGCCGGACCGCCCGGCGGTACGGTTCGGCGCAACGACCCTGACCCACGCCGGCCTGGCCGCCGCCGCGCGGGCACTGGCCGCGGAGCTCGACCCGGCGCGCCGGGTGGCCGTGTGGGCCGCGCCCGAGCCGGCGACCGCCGTCGCCGTGGCCGCCGCGCTGCTCGCCGGTGTCGCGGCCGTGCCGCTCAACCCCCGCTCGGGTGAGGCGGAACTCGGCCACATCCTGGCCGACAGCGACCCGGCCGCCGTCCTCGTGCCGCCGGGCACCGGCCTCCCGGCCCCCGTCGCCGCCCTGCCCCGCGTCGAGGTGGACGTCCACCGCGCCATGACCCAGGCCCCGCCCGAGCCGCCGGAGGAGAGCCCGGCGCTGGTCGTCTACACGTCCGGCACCACAGGCCCGCCGAAGGGCGCCGTCATCCCGCGCCGCGCGATCCGCGCCACGCTCGACGCGCTCGCCGACGCCTGGGGCTGGACGGACGCCGACGTCCTGGTCCACGGGCTGCCGCTGTTCCATGTGCACGGCCTGATCCTCGGCGTCCTCGGTCCGCTGCGGCACGGCGGCGCGGTGCGGCACCTGGGCCGCTTCTCGCCCGGCGCGGCCGCCGAGGCCCTGGCGGACGGCGGGACGATGCTGTTCGGCGTGCCGACGATGTACCACCGCATCGCCGAGGCGCTCCCGGGCGACGCGCGCCTCGCCGCGGCGCTGGCCGGCGCCCGGCTCCTCGTCTCCGGCTCGGCGGCCCTGCCGGCGCCCGACCGGGAGGCGATCCACCGCGCCACGGGCCGGCGCGTCGTCGAGCGGTACGGCATGACCGAGACGCTGATGAACACGTCCGTCCGCCCCGGCGACCCGGACCCGGACGGCGCGGCGGGCACCGTCGGCACCCCGCTCGCCGGCGTGACGCTGCGCCTGGTGGACGACGACGGCGCCGAACTGCCGCCCGGCGACCCGGACGCGATCGGCGAGATCCAGCTCCGCGGCCCGAACCTGTTCTCGGGCTACCTGAACCGCCCGGACGCCACCGGCGCCGCGTTCGCTCCCGGCGGCTGGTTCCGCACCGGCGACATGGCGACCCTGGACGCCGCGGGGCGCGTACGGATCGTGGGCCGCCGCGCGACCGATCTGATCAAGAGCGGCGGGTACAAGATCGGCGCGGGCGAGATCGAGAACGCGCTGCTCGACCACCCGGCGGTGCGCGAGGCCGCCGTCACCGGCGAGCCCGACCCCGACCTCGGGGAGCGGATCGTCGCCTGGATCGTGCCCGCCGATCCGGCAGCCCCGCCCGCCGCCGACGCGATCGCCGGCCATGTGGCGGCGCTGCTCGCACCCCACAAACGCCCCCGCGTCGTGCGCTGTCTCACCGCCCTGCCGCGCAACGACATGGGCAAGATCATGAAGCGGGCACTCCATGACTGACCGCCGCCGGACGGCCCGCGCCGCGCTGGCGGCCGTCACCCGCGACTTCGTCGACCTGCCCGTCCCGCACCCGTCACCGCCGGGCCGCCCCGACGGGCCGATCGGCTGGCCCGGGTACGACGCGGCGCGCGCCCGCGCCGCCGGCCGTACCGGCGAGCGGGAGTCCGTCGTCTGCGGCACGGCCCTCATCGGCGGGCGGGACGTCGTGGCCGTCGCGTTCGAGTTCGGTTTCCTGGGCGGCTCTATCGGGGAGCGCACCGGGGACCTGCTGGCCGCCGCGCACGCGCACGCCAGGGAACGCCGCGTCCCCCTGGTCTCCCTCATCGCGACGGGCGGCAGCCGCGTGCAGGAGGGTATGCGTGCCCTCGGCCAACTGCACCGGCTGGCCGCCGAGTCGGCCCGTACGCGCGCGGTCGGCGTGCCGCAGATCGCCGTGGCGCTCGATCCGACGACCGGCGGCGGCTGGGCGGTGCTCGGCGCGGGCGCCGACGTGGTGATCGGCATGTCGCGGGCACAGGTCGGCTTCGCGGGGTCCCGGGTGCGGCCGCCCGGCGTCGGGGCGGACGCGTACACGGCCGACTCGCAGTACGTCCACGGCCACATCGACGCCCTGGTCACGGACGCGGGTCTCGCCGACGAGCTGATCCGCTGGGTCACCCTCCTCGCCCCGCCGCACCCCCTGGCGCCGGCGGATCCGCCGCCCGCGCTCGGCGACACGGCCGTGCCGGCCACCGGCTGGGAGGCGGTGTGCCGCGCCCGCGACCTCACCAGGCCCGGCGCCGACGCGTACCTGGACGCGTACTTCGACGTGCGCGCGCCGATCCGCGGCGACCGCTGCGGGGGGTCCGACCGGACGGTGGAGTGCGGGTTCGGGCGCCGGGCGGGCCGGACCGTCGCGTACGCGGCGCAGAGCGGCGCCCGTACGTCGCCGGCCGGCTACCGGACGGCCGCGCGGCTCGTACGGCTCGCGGGGCGGCTCGGCGTCCCGGTGCTGACGCTCGTCGACACGCCGGGCGCGGACAACGGCCCCGACGCGGAACGGGCGGGCGCCGGGCCGGCGATCGCCGACCTGTTCGCGGCGGTGGCGACGGCGACCGTGCCGGTGACGAGCCTCCTCATCGGCGAGGGCGGCTCCGGCGGCGCCCTCGCCCTCGCCGCGCCGGGCCGGACGTACGCCGTGCCGGGGAGCTACTTTGCGGTGATCGCCCCGGAGGACGCCGCGGCCATCGTGGGCCGCGACAGGGAGGACGCACCGGAGGTCGCGAACCTGCTGTCCCTGCGCGCACCGGACGTGGCTCGGCTCGGCATCACCCACGAACACTGACCGGGGTCCGTGCCGGGGCAGGAACGCGAACCGCCCCGCGCGGTGGGCTGCGGGGCGGTGCCTGTGGTGGGGTGGGTGAGCGGCCGTGCCGTTCGCCCACCGGTTCACCGTCAGAACGTCAGGGTCCAGAAGTGGCCGCTGCTCTCGAAGTCGGCGATGTCCTCGATCTGCACGTTGAGCTCGGCGGTGTCCGGCGGCACGTCGAAGGCGAGCTGGCCGGTCCCGGTCTGGCCGGGGGGCAGGGTGCCCACGAAGCCGCCCACGGTGTCGTCGAAGATCTCCTCGGCCTCCACACCGTCCTCGCCGGCCCGCGCGGTCGCGAGGAGCATCTCGGTGTCGTACGCCTCCGTGCCGGCGTTCTCGATGGTGATGGTGACGACGTACGGCTGGTTGCCCTCGGTGTGGCCGATCGCGAACTCGTCGGGCGTGTACTCCTCCGGAGCGGACAGGGTGATGTTCACATCGCCCGTGAACGTCGCGGTCTCGTCCGCCGCCAGCGTGCCGTCGTCCGCGGGGTCCTCGGCGGGCGCGTCCTCGGCCGGCTCCTCCTCGGCGGCCTCCTCCTCGGCGGGCTTGTCCTCGGAGCTGTCCTCCTGCGTGGTCTGCTCGCTCGACGTGCCCGAGTCGCCCTCGTCGTCGGAGGAGCAGGCGGTGAGCGCGCCGCCCATCGTGAGCGCCGCCACCGTGAGCGCCGCCACAGCCGTCATCCGCCGTCGGGTCCTGACCATGGGGGTTCCCTCCCTCATCAACACCGGTTCCCTCGAACCGGCGAGCTAATAAGACCATAGCCTGTGAACCGAGTCAACGCGCAAATCTGTGAACGCCGGTACTGTTGTCCGTGTACCGCGATCACCAGGAAGTGTGTGGGTAAGGTCGTCCCACCGCGAGCCGACAGGAGGCAGTCACGTGTCCGGGCAGAACACGGAAGTCACCGCCGCGGGCATCGCCCGGCTCGCCGGCGTGGGGCGCGCCGCGGTGAGCAACTGGCGCCGCCGGCATGACCACTTCCCCCGGCCGGTCGGCGGCACGGAGGCCAGTCCCACGTTCTCCCTCCCCGAGGTCGAACGCTGGCTCCGCCGCCACGGCAAGCTCGCCGAAGTGCCCCTGCGCGAGCGGCTGTGGCAGCTCGTCGAGTCCGATCCCGAGGGGACGGGGGAGGCCGTCGCGCGGCTCGGCGCACAGCTCCTCCAGCACGGCGCCGCGGCACCCCCCGACGCCGGTGACGCGGCCGCTGCCGTCGCCGCGCTCGCCGCCGAGACCTCGCCCGGCGACGCGTACGCCTTCCTGCTGGACCGTCACCTCGACGCCGCCGCCCGGCAGTTGACGACGACTCCGCCGGAGACGGCCGAGCTGATGGCCGCCCTCACCGGCCCCGCCGACTCCGTGTACGACCCCGCCTGCGGCCCCGGCACTCTGCTCGCCGCCGCCCGCGACGCCGAGGGCCGTCCGCCCGGCGAACTCCACGGCCAGGACACCGACCCGCTCCTCGCGCGCCTGAGCGGCATCCGCCTCGCCCTGCGCGGCGGCGCCGCCGGCGTCCGCGTCGAGACCGGCGACACGCTCCTCGCCGACGCGTTCCCCCACCTGACCGCCGACGCCGTCCTGTGCCACCCCCCGTTCAACGAACGCCACTGGGGCCACGCCGACCTCACCTACGACCCCCGGTGGGAGTACGGCCTCCCCGCCCGCACCGAGTCCGAACTGGCCTGGGTCCAGCACGCCCTGGCCCGCCTGCGGCCCGGCGGCACCGCCGTCCTCCTCATGCCCCCGGCCGTCGCCTCCCGCCGCACCGGCCGTCGCGTCCGCGCGGGCCTCCTGCGGCGCGGCGCCCTGCGCGCCGTCATCGCGCTGCCCACCGGCGCCGCACCCCCGCACAACCTCCCGCTCCACCTGTGGGTCCTGCGCAAGCCCGACCCCGCGGCGGGCGGGCAGGCCCCCGCGCCCCGGCTCCTCGTCATCGAGACCGGTACGGCCGCCGTCCGCCCCGCGCCCGCCGGACGCGCAGGCGGCGGCGAGATCGACTGGTCCGCGCTGCGCCGCACCGTCCTCGGGGCGTGGACCGCGTTCGAGCGCGACGGCGACCTCGGGGAGCGGGCCGGGGTCCACCGCGCGCTGCCCGTCATCGACCTGCTGGACGACGAGGTGGACCTCGCCCCCGCCCGGCACCTCCCGCCGCCGGGGCACACCACCGGCACGTCCGCCCTCGCCGCCGTCGAGCAGGACCTCCGGGACACCCTGCACCGCACCCTCGACCTCGCGCCCGCGCCGCACCCGCCCGGCGCCGAGGAGCCGAGCGGCCCCCACTGGTCCACCGTGACCGTCGGGGAACTCGCCCGCTCCGGCGCCCTCGAAGTGCACCTCGCGGGATCCGCGGCCGAGCCGCCGCCGGCCCGCGCGGGGGACGTCCTCGTGCCGCTGCTGCACGACGGCGAGACCGCGCCGTGCGTGGTGTCCGGCACGGAGGCCGGGCAGGTCCCCGACCGCCACACAGGCCTGCTGCGGCCCGATCCCGAGGCGCTGGACGCGTGGTTCCTGGCCGGTTTCCTGCGCGGCAGCGCGAACACCCGGCAGGCCAGCAGCTACGCGTCCAGCGCGGGCCGCGTCGACCTGCGGCGGCTCAAGGTCCCGCGGCTGCCGCTCGACGTGCAGCGGGGATACGGCCGCCGGTTCGCCGAACTCGCCGCGTTCGAGGCGGCGTTGCGGCACGCCGCCGATCTCGGCCGCCGTCTCGCCCAGGGGATGGTGGACGGCCTCACCGAGGGCACCGTACCGCCCGGCGGCCCGGCCGACTGATCCGGAACCGGAGAAACCGGGGCGCACCGTGGCGGACGGCCGGCGCGCCCCGGATATCATCCTGGTCCGAAACGGTCGAACGGAAGAACGAGGGGGCGCGATGCACGGTCTGCCGGCGGCACCATCCCGGACACCGCGCCCTGCCACGCTGTCCCACGTCCTGCGCTGGGTGCTGGCCGCCGTGCCGTTCCTCTCGCTCGGCCTGCTGGCGTGGGTGCCGTTCATACGGATCGCGCGCATACGCCGCAGCCCGCTGTACTGGTTCGTCCTGGTCCTCTACTGCGCCCTGACGGTCGGGGAGATCGTGTTCTTCGCCGTCGTCCCCGAGAACAGTGAGGGCGACCTGAGCGTGGTCGCCGGCTTCTACGTCGTGGTGCTCATGACGGGGGGTACGTGCCACGCCGCCGTGGCCGGGAGCCCCGCCCCCGAGCCGCCGCACGCGGCCGTCGCCGACGCCGAGACCCTCGCCGTCGGCCCCGCCCACGCGGCCCCGCCCCGCCGCACCCCCACCGTCATCGCCCCCGCGCCGCCCCCCGCCGTGCCGCCCTCGCCCCGCATGTGCCAGGTCGCCTCGGAGCTGGACGAACTCGACGCGTACCTCAAGGGCCAGGAGAACGGCACGTGACCCCGGGACGCCTCCTCGCCGGCCGCTACGCCCTCACCGAACCCCTCGGCAAGGGCGGCATGGGCGAGGTCTGGGCCGGGCGCGACACGGCGCTCGGCGACCGCCGCGTCGCCGTCAAGCTCCTCCACACCGACCGCATCGCCGGCACGGCGGCCGACGAGGAGCTGACCGAGGACCTGCGGCGCCGCTTCCTGCGCGAGTGCCGCGCCACCGCGCGGATCGACCACCCGGGCCTGGTCGCCGTCCACGACGCGGGCCAGGACGGCGCCGAGCTGTACCTCGTCATGCAGCTCATCGACGGCTCCGACCTCGCCGACCACCTCGCCGAGCACGACCCCTACCCGTGGCCGTGGGCCGTCGCCGTGCTGGTGCAGCTCTGCTCGACGCTCGCCGCCGTGCACGCCCTCGGTGTCGTGCACCGCGACCTGAAGCCCGGCAACGTCATGATCCGCCCGGACGGCCGGGTCACCGTCCTCGACCTCGGGATCGCCGCCGTCACCGACGGCACCGAGGAGACCCGTCTCACCCGCACCGGCACCCTCCTCGGCACGCCCCTGTACATGGCGCCGGAGCAGGCGGTCGGCGGCCCGCCGGTCGGTCCCGCGGCCGACCTGTACGCGCTCGGCGCCATCGGGTACGAACTCCTCGCCGGCCGCGTCCCGTTCAGCGCGCCCGGGGCGGCGGGCCTGCTCTACAAGAAGCTGCACGAGGAGCCCGTGCCGCTCGACCACCTCCGCCCGGGGCTGCCGCCCGGCCTCGCCGGCCTCGTGCACCGGCTGCTGCACAAGGACCCGGACCACCGCGCCCCGAGCGCCGCCGCCCTGTTCACGGACCTGGCCGCCCTGCTCGCCGCCCACGCCCCGCGGACGGACACGTCGGGCGACGCGGCCGTCCCGCTCGACCCGACGCGCCCCCTGTACCACCCGCTGGCCCCCTGGCCGCCCGCCCGGCCGCGCGAGAACGACCTGTCGGCGAGTCTGGAGGAGATCAAACGCCTGCTGGGCCAGGGCCGTTACGCCGACGTGGCCGAGCTGCTGTGCCGGGTGATCCCGGTGGCGGCGGCCCGTTACGGAGAGGGCTCGCCGGTGGTGCGCAGCCTGCGCAAGCAGTACGCCGCGACCCTGCTCGACACCGCCCAGTACGCGCGGGCGCTCCCGGAGATCCGGCGCCTCGCCGACGACCTGACCGCCGAACGCGGCCCGTACGACCCGCTGGTCCTCCAGCTCCGGCAGGACGAGCAGCTCTGCGTCGCGAACCTCGGCGGCTGACCGCGCGCCGCGCCCGTTCCGGCTCCCCCGCCAGGACTCGAACCTGGACTTACGACACCAAAAATCGCAGTGCTGCCGATTACACCACAGGGGACCACCCGCGCAGCGGGGTTCGGGGGTCTGCGCCCCCCGGCTCCCGCCGGGCACCCCACACTATGCCAGTCCGCACGGGCTTCCCGCGACGGTCCGCGACCGGTACCGACCCGCCGCACCCACCTGAAAAGGTGCGGATCGCGCCCGTAGGCTGGTCGTCATGGAGACAACGGGGGAGGAGCACCCGGCCGGTGGGGGATACCGGCTGTGGTGGTGGACGCGGCGGCGGAGCGCCGCCCTGGACGCGGGGCTCGCGGTGCTGTCCGCGCTGGAGTGCGTCGTGCAGGGCCTCGGATTCGCGCAGCGGACGGGCGTCCCGGCGTGGCCGATCCTGCTGCTCGGCGTGGCGGCCGGCCTGTCGCTGATCGTGCGGCGCCGCCTGCCGCTGGCCGTCGTCCTGGTGTCGATCGCGATCCTGCCGACCGGCATGGGCAGCGTCCTGTCGATGGTGGGGCTCTACACCCTGGCCACGACCGAGGCGCCGCGCCGCGTCGTCGGGCTGCTCGCGGTGATGGAGACGGGCGGCACGTTCCTCGTCACCTACCTGATGCTCGGGCGGGACCGGTACCTGGCCGCCGAGCCGCTGTTCCGGCCGCTGGTCGCCGGCATCTTCGCGGTCGTGTTCGTCGTGCCGCCGGTGCTGCTCGGCGCGTACGTGCGGGCGAAGCGCCGTCTCGTGGAAACGCTGCAGGACCGCGCGCTCGGACTCGAACGCGAACTCGCGCTGCTCGCCGAGCGGGCCGAGGAGCGGGCGGAGTGGGCGCGCGGCGAGGAGCGCCGCCGCATAGCCCGCGAGATGCACGATGTCGTGGCGCACCGGGTCAGCCTCATGGTGGTGCACGCAGCCGCCGTCGCCGCCGTCGCGCCGAAGGACCCGCAGAAGGCCGCCGACAACGCCGCCCTCATCGGGGACATGGGCCGTCAGGCCCTCACCGAGCTGCGCACCATGCTGGGCGTCCTGCGCGCGGGCGACGCGGGCGGGGCGCCGGCCGCTGCCCGGCTCGCCGAGGTCGCCACCGCTTCCGTCCGCGACCGGCCGGGCCGGGACGCGGGCGCGGCCGCCGGGCAGCCGGGGCCGGCGCTCGCCGAGGTCGCGACGCTGGTGGACGAGTCGCGCGCGGCCGGCATGGCGGTCGACCTGTCCGTCGAGGGCGAGCCGCGCGGCTACGCCCCGCCGGTCGAGTCGACGGCGTACCGGGTGGTGCAGGAGGCCCTGACGAACGTGCACAAGCACGCGGCCGGCGCGTCGGCCCGCGTCCGGCTCGCCCACCGCGACGGCGAGGTCGCCGTCCTCGTGCAGAACGACCCGCCGGTCCGCGCCCAGGTGCCCGCCCCGCGCCTGCCGAGCGGCGGGAACGGCCTGGTCGGCATGCGGGAGCGCGTGATGGCGCTGGGCGGCGGCTTCGTGTCGGGGCCGTCGGACGGCGGCGGCTTCCGGGTGTCCGCCGTCATCCCCGACCGGAAGGACCCGTGCGATGTCTGACGGGTGCCCGGCCGGGGGGCTGTTCGGCCCGGGGTTCGCGGCCGACCCGTACCCCGCGTACGCCTGGCTGCGCGAGCACGCGCCGGTGCACCGTGCCACGCTGCCGAGCGGGGTGTCCGCCTGGCTCGTGACCCGCTACGCCGACGCCCGCCGCGCCCTCGCCGACCCCCGCCTCAGCAAGAATCCGCAGGCGCACACCGCCGAGGCGCACGCGCAGGGCCGTGTCGGCATCCCCGGGGAGCGCGGCGCGGGCGTCATGACGCACCTGCTCAACATCGACCCGCCCGACCACACGCGGCTGCGGCGCCTGGTGTCGGCCGCGTTCACGCCGCGCCGCGTCGCCGCGTTCGAGCCGCGGGTGCGGGAGCTGGCCCACCGGCTCGTGGACGGGTTCGCGGGCCGGGGCGAGGCGGACCTGATCGACGCGTTCGCGTTCCCGCTGCCGATCTACGCGATCTGCGACCTGCTGGGCGTGCCGGCCGCCGACCAGGAGGACTTCCGGGAGTGGGCCGGGATGATGCTGCACACCACCGGCCGGCGCGGCGGCGTGGGGCGCGCGGTCAAGCGGATGCGCGCGTATCTGACCGACCTGATCCACCGCAAGCGCGACGACCTGGGCGACGACCTGATCTCCGGCCTGATCCGCGCGTCGGACCACGGTGAGCAGCTCACCGAGGACGAGGCGGCGGCGATGGCGTTCATCCTGCTGTTCGCCGGCTTCGAGACGACCGTCAACCTCATCGGGAACGGCCTGCACACCCTGCTGCGCCGCCCGGCCGACCTGGACCGGCTGCGCGCGGTGTTCGACGCGGGGGACGACGGCGCGGCGGGCCGTGCCGTGGAGGAACTGCTGCGCTTCGACGGGCCGGTGGAGCTGGCGACCTGGCGGTTCGCGAACGAGCCGCTGACGCTCGGCGGGCAGCGGGTGGAGCGCGGCGACCCCGTCCTGGTGGTGCTGGCCGCCGCCGACCGCGACCCGGCGCGGTTCACCGACCCGGACCGGCTCGACCTCGGCCGCGGCGACAACCCGCATCTCGGGTACGGGCACGGCATCCATTACTGTCTGGGTGCGCCGCTGGCCCGTCTCGAGGGCCGGGTCGCGTTCGAGGTCCTGCTGCGGCGGCTGCCGGATCTGCGGCTGGCGGGCGATCTCGACGCGCTGCGCTGGCGCGGCGGTCTGATCATGCGGGGATTGCGCTCCCTTCCCGTGAAGTTCACCGCGGAACGGATGACCGGGAGTCAATAGTGTGATCCGGGCGTGATCTTCGTGGGACCGGCTTGTGATCGCGCGGTGGGGAGGAATAAGTTCCCCTCAGTCGCATCGGTAGTCGCATCGGTGTTCGTACAGGGAGGCCCAACACATGCGCTCGCGGACTGGTCGTCGCCGTCGCCCCCAGCAGGTCAGGGACGAGGGCCGCGCGGGGCTGACACCGGGCGCCGGCGGGTTCTCCGCCCTGCTGCCCGGGCTGCGTCCGGAGTCGAGGGAGGAGTACGGCGACGACGTCGACTGGGCCGAGGAGGCCGAGGAGGCGCAGGCCGAGGAGGAGATGGGCGGGCCGGAGGAGTCGGGCCGGCGGATGCCCCTCGGGACGTCGCTCAGTGTCGTGTTCGCGGCCCGTCTCGGGCCGGTGTTCGGGGGGCGTCAGGTCACGCGCGCGGGGGTCTGACGCGCGTCGCGGACCGTGGCCGCGCAGGCCCGGGCGGAGTGTGACGATCCTCTCGCGTTCCGCCCGTCCCGTCCGGCGTGTCCGTCCTGTCCGATTGCCGTATGACCTGCGTGGATGCGGGGTGTTGAGGGGCTCGTCACACCCTTTCGGCGATCTTGACCGGCCTTGAACCGGCGTGCGGCGTGTGTTTAGTGTCCTGCGCCCCGGTTCACCGCCGGGCGTCCCGGACCGTACGCCGAATCCTGCCCCCGGTCCGGGGTGAGACCACCACCGCACCACCGCGGGCAGGAGCGGGGGACCCGACCCGCGACCCGGCGGCCGTCACGGCCGGGGGCGCGGACCGCCGTCACCGGACCGCGGGCACCCGCCCGCGCGCTCGGAAGACGGCTCGGGGTGAAGCCCCGGGGCGGCCGAACGGCCCCCCGGAGCCGGGCACTCACCTGGCCCGAACCCGACAGCTCACTTCGCAGGCGTCGGTGAGAAGGATCGTCATGCGCTTCACGAGCCAGGGCCGTCACCGCCGTCCCGCCCGGCGCGGTGCCCGCATCGCCTCCGCCGCCGGCGTCACCGGTGCGGCCATAGCCATCCCGCTGCTGGGTGCCACCGGCGCCAACGCCGCCTCCGTGGACACCTGGGACGCCGTCGCCCAGTGCGAGTCCGGCGGCGACTGGTCCATCAACACGGGCAACGGCTACTACGGCGGCCTCCAGTTCTCCGCGTCGAGCTGGGCCGCGGCCGGCGGCACGCAGTACGCCCCGACCGCCGACCAGGCCACCAAGGACCAGCAGATCGCGGCGGCCGAGGTCCTGCTCTCCATGCAGGGTCCGGGCGCGTGGCCGGTGTGCGGCCCGCAGGCCGGTCTCTCGGCCGGCGGCGAGTCGCCGAGCCTGGACACCGGTTCCGGCTCGGACGCGGCGGCCGAGGCCGTGCCGCAGTCCGCCCCCGCCGAGGAGCAGGCGCCCGCCGAGGAGACCCCGGCCGAGGAGGCTCCCGCCGAATCCGCGCCGGCCACCTCCGACGGCGACACGTACACGGTCGAGGCCGGCGACACCCTGTCCGCCATCGCCGACGCCCACGGCACGACCTGGGAGGACCTCTACGAGGCCAACCAGTCCGTGATCGGCGACGACCCCGACCTGATCATCCCGGGCCAGCAGCTCGCCCTCTGACCGGCCGCACGGGCGCGAAACCCGGTGCGCGGTGGCCGCGAGGCCCCGCGCACCGGGTTTTCTTCCCCGATTGAACAAAGTCCGGCGGCGTCTGACCAGCGAGTTCTTCCGATGTTCAGCCCGTAGCGGCGAGCTGAGGGGAGGCACCGGCCCCGGGGCCGGTTAGGCTCAGGGGGCTGAACCGAAGACCGCCCCTTTGACACAAGGAGACACAGTGCCGTCCATCGACGTCGTCGTCGCCCGCGAGATCCTGGACTCGCGAGGCAATCCCACGGTCGAGGTCGAGGTCGGCCTCGACGACGGCAGCACCGGCCGTGCCGCGGTGCCCTCCGGCGCCTCCACCGGTGCCTTCGAGGCCCTCGAACTGCGGGACGGCGACCAGAGCCGCTACCTCGGCAAGGGCGTCGAGAAGGCCGTCCTCGCCGTCATCGAGCAGATCGGCCCCGAACTCGTCGGCTACGACGCCACCGAGCAGCGGCTCATCGACCAGGCGATGTTCGACCTGGACGCCACCCCGGACAAGTCGTCCCTCGGCGCGAACGCCATCCTCGGCGTCTCCCTCGCCGTCGCGCACGCCGCCTCCGAGTCCCGCGACCTGCCGCTCTTCCGCTACCTCGGCGGCCCCAACGCGCACCAGCTCCCGGTGCCGATGATGAACATCCTGAACGGCGGTGCCCACGCCGACTCCAACGTGGACATCCAGGAGTTCATGATCGCCCCGATCGGCGCCGAGTCGTTCTCCGAGGCCGTCCGCTGGGGCGCCGAGACGTACCACACGCTGAAGAAGGTCCTGAAGGACCGCGGCCTGTCCACCGGCCTCGGCGACGAGGGCGGCTTCGCCCCGAGCCTCAGCTCCAACCGCGAGGCCCTCGACCTCATCGTCGAGGCCATCCAGAAGGCCGGTTACACCCCCGGCCAGGACATCGCGCTCGCCCTGGACGTGGCCGCCACCGAGTTCTACTCGGAGGGCGTCTACACCTTCGAGGGCAAGGCGTACACCGCCGAGGAGCTGACCGCCTACTACGCCGAGCTGGTCGAGGCGTACCCGCTGGTCTCCATCGAGGACCCGCTGAGCGAGGAGGACTGGGAGGGCTGGCAGGCCCTGACCGCCGCCCTCGGCCACAAGGTCCAGATCGTCGGCGACGACCTGTTCGTCACCAACCCGGAGCGCCTCCAGCGCGGCATCGACGCGGGCGCCGCCAACGCGCTCCTCGTGAAGGTCAACCAGATCGGTTCCCTCACCGAGACGCTGGACGCCGTCGAGCTCGCGCAGCGCAACGGCTTCAAGTGCATGATGTCCCACCGCTCCGGCGAGACCGAGGACGTCACGATCGCCGACCTCGCCGTCGCCACCAACTGCGGCCAGATCAAGACCGGCGCCCCGGCCCGCTCCGAGCGCGTCGCGAAGTACAACCAGCTCATGCGCATCGAGGAGATCCTCGACGACGCGGCCGTGTACGCGGGCCGCTCCGCGTTCCCCCGCTTCCGGGGCTGACGCGCCGCACGCCCGCCCGCGACATGGGCGCGCCACCGGCCGCCCCGCCGCCCCTCCCCGCCGTCCGTCCCGTACGGTGGCGGGGACGGGGTGCGCGGTCGCGAGGCGACGGCGCAGGCGACACGGCAGGCGAACGGGAGGCGATGTGGCCGCGGACCGGGACCGGTTCTCCACCGCCACCAGGCTCAGGGCGCTCGGCGAGCAGGCCGCCGCGCGGGTGTACCGCGCGCAGAGCCGCAGGCTCGCGCCCCGGCCGCCGCGCCGGGTACGCCTGACGGGCCGGGCCGCCGTCCTCGCCCTCGTGGTCTGCTCGCTCGTGGTGGCACTGGCGTATCCGCTGCGCCAGTACATCCAGCAGCGTTCCGAGATCGCCGACCAGCGCCGCCAGGCCGAGGAGGCCGCCGACCGCGTCGCTGAGCTGCGGGACGAGAAGGCCCGCTGGCAGGACGACGCGTACGTCCGGCAGCAGGCCAGGGAGCGCCTGATGTACGTGGAGCCCGGCGAGATCGGCTACGTCGTCCCGGACGACGGCGACGACGCGGAGGACGCCGGGGACGAGCCGGAGAACCGGGGCGCCGCCGCCGACCGCCCGTGGCACGAGAGGATGTGGGACGGCGTGGACCGGGCCGACACTCCCTGAGCCGCGCCGCCGACCGCACCACCGCCGCACCGACGAAGAAGTGACCCCGTGGAGACTCCCTCCCCCGCCGACACCGCCGCCGTGCGGGAGCAGCTCGGCCGCCCCCCGCGCGGCCTGCGCGCCGTCGCGCACCGCTGCCCCTGCGGCAACCCCGACGTGGTCGAGACCGCGCCCCGCCTGCCGGACGGCACACCGTTCCCGACGACGTACTACCTGACCTGCCCGCGCGCCGCGTCCGCGATCGGCACGCTGGAGGCGAACGGCGTCATGAAGGAGATGACGGCGCGCCTCGCGGCCGATCCCGACCTCGCCGCCGCCTACCGCGCCGCGCACGAGGACTACCTGAAGCGCCGCGACGCCATCGAGGTGCTCGCCGGCTTCCCGAGCGCGGGCGGCATGCCGGACCGCGTGAAGTGCCTGCACGTCCTGGTCGCGCACTCGCTGGCCGCCGGCCCCGGCGTGAACCCGCTGGGCGACGAGGCCATCGCGATGCTGCCGGAGTGGTGGCGCAAGGGGCCGTGCGTGCCGCGCGACGGCGAGGCCAGTGACACCGACCACGACAAGGGGGACCCGGCATGACGGCCGTCGCCGCGATCGACTGCGGGACCAACTCGATCCGCCTGCTCGTCGCCCGGATCGATCCGGACAGCGGTCTGCTGACGGACCTGGACCGGCGCATGGAGATCGTGCGGCTCGGGCAGGGCGTGGACCGGACGGGGCGGCTGGCCCCCGAGGCGCTGGAGCGGACGTTCGCTGCCTGCCGGGCGTACGCGGAGGCGATCCGCGCGCACGGTGTCACGCCGGACCGGGTGCGGTTCGTCGCGACCTCGGCGTCCCGCGACGCGGAGAACCGCGACGACTTCACCGGCGGCGTCCGGGACATCCTGGGTGTCGTGCCCGAGGTCGTCACGGGCGACGAGGAGGCCGCGCTGTCGTTCACCGGCGCCACGCGTGAACTCGCCGCCGGCACCTACCTGGTGACGGACATCGGCGGCGGCTCCACGGAGTTCGTGCTCGGCGGGGGCGACGTACGGGCCGCCCGCAGCGTGGACATCGGCTGCGTACGCCTCACGGAACGGCACCTGGCCGGCCCGGACGGCACGATCGCCGACCCGCCGTCGGACGCGCAGCTCGCCGCCATGACGGCCGACGTGGACGCCGCGCTCGACCAGGCCGAGGAGCGGGTGCCGCTGACGTCGGCGGACACGCTGGTCGGCCTCGCCGGCTCGGTGACGACGGTCGCGGCGATCGCGCTCGGCCTGACGTCGTACGACCCGGCCGCGATCCACCACGCCCGCATCGGGATCGACCGGGTGCGGGAGACGACGGACCGGCTGCTGTCCGCGACGCACGCGGAGCGCGCGGCGATCCCGGTGATGCACCCGGGCCGCGTGGACGTGATCGGCGCGGGCGCGCTGATCCTGCGCCGCATCATGGAACGCACGGGCGCCCGCGAGGTCGTGGTGAGCGAACACGACATCCTGGACGGCATCGCCTTCTCGGTCGCGGAACGCACCGGCGCCTGACCTCACCCACCGGGAGCTGCCGGGGGAACAGGTCCCGCACGAGTTCCGCGAGGGACACGGCGGGACCCCCCTCGGCCAGCACGGCCCCGGCCTCCCGGACCAGCACCTCGTCGGCGGCCTCCTCTGCCCGGTCCACGCCCGCCACGGCTGTGACGATCAGCGTCCCGATGTGCCCCGGCCGGGGCGCGTCCAGCACAGCGGCCTCGGCCGTCGTGAAGCCGGCTCGCAGCAGGAGCCGTTCCCATACGGCGGGGCGGTACGAGTACCGGTAGGTGAACTGCGCGCGCCCCGCGAACCCGCCCTTGTACATGCCCTGCGGCCCGTACGCGCCGGGGATGGCGGGCGGCTGCGAGAACACGAACCGTCCACCGTCCGCGAGTCGCGCCCGCACCAGGGGGAAGAGCCGCGACGGATCTGCGAACCAGGCGGCGCCGAAGACCGAGTACACGGCGTCGTAGCGGTCGGAGTGGCCGGCGAGCCAGTCGATGACCTCGCCCTGCTCGATGCGGACACCGAACGGCGTCCACCGCTCGGCCGCCAGCCGCACCATGCGCGGCGACAGATCGACACCTGTGGCCTTCACACCGCGCCCGGCCAGATACGCGAGCGCGCGCCCGGTGCGGCGGTGGATGGGTGGGCATGTGGTGCTCCCGGAACGGTGGACCCGCGCGGCCGGGCATGGGGGAACCCGGCCGCGCGGGAGTCTGCGGACGCGGCCCTGACCCGACGGCCGCCTGGGTTGTTCGCCCCCGCCCCTCCGGCGGTGCAGCGCCGGAGGGACGGGGAGTTGGGGAGAGGACTCGCGCGCCCTCAGAGGTCGAGGTCGTACCGATCACCGAGATGCGCACGAATCGCCGCATCCAGCCGGTCCCACTCCTCGTGCAGATCTTCGAGGGTGGACCCTTCGGCGGTATCGGTCCTCGACGGGTTCGGTGGCGGGGAGACTGGCTCGGACTCCGGGGGTGGGGGTTCGGTCATGGATCGTCCCGAGGATGGTGTCGGCCCGGGGTGACCACAGATGCGCGCGCTGCGCATCCGGTCCGGTGCTCCCGGTGATCGGAAGACAAGGGTGCAGCCATCGGCGCCGAAACCGCAAGCCCTCATTTTTGGGTTTTGGCACCAAGTTGACTTGCATTGCGAAACGATGGAAGCGTTGCTTGCGTCCCGAAAGTCGTCGGGGCGACAAACCGCAAGAATGGGAGGGACATACATGGGCGAAGCGACCGGTTCGACCGTGCCTCGGCGCCTGCTGGGCAGGCACCTGCGGGAACTGCGGTTGCGGGCTCAGTTCACACTCAAGCGTGCCGCGACGGCCATGGAGTGGAGCGAAGCCAAGATGAGCCGGATCGAGGCCGGCCTGACCTCCGTGCGCACGCACGACGTACGGCTCCTGTGCACGGAGTACGGGGCGCCCGAGGAACTGAGGGAGGCGCTCGTCGGTCTCGCGTCGGAGACCAAGGCGAAGGGCTGGTGGCACGCCTACGGGGACGCGGTCCCACGGGACTTCGACGTCTTCATCGGACTCGAAGCGGCGGCATCGGCGGTCGACTGGTACGAACCGGACCTCGTTCCCGGTCTGTTCCAGACGCCTCGGTACGCCCGGGTGATGATGTCGGAGTGGTACGACAAACTCGCGCCGGAAGAGATCGAGCGACGGACCTCGGTTCGTATGCGGCGGCAGGCCCTCCTCACGAGGACTCGCCAACCCCTGTCGCTGCGCGTCGTTCTGAGCGAAGCCGTCCTTCTGCGCCCGGTCGGCGGCCCTGATGTCATGTTCGAGCAGGCGGAGCGGATTGTAGAGCTATCGGCGTTGCCGAACGTTGAGTTGCGCGTGATTCCCTTCGAACGTGGCTTTCATCAGGGCATGTTCACCGGCCAGTTCGGAATCCTGAAGTTCCCGGCGATCAGTGGCATCGGCGAGCCGACTACGGTGTACGCGGATGGCTACGTCGGGGACTTGTACCTGGACAAGCCCGACGAGTCAGCCCACTACGCTGGCGCGTTCGCGGACATGTGGAGCAAAGCGCTGGACGAGCAGGCGACACAGAAGCTGCTCAGGCGCGCGGTAGGGAGTTATGAACGACATGGTTGAGTGGCGGAAGTCCACGTACAGCAACGGCTCATCCGCCTGCGTGGAGGTAGCGCGACTCGCCGGTGGTGCTGTTGCGATGCGGGACAGCAAGCAGCGGGACGGTGCTGTTCTGCGTGTCCCCGGTGGCGGCTGGGCCGCGTTCGTCACGGGTGTGGCACGCCGCTCGCTCGGCGCCTGACTGCCAGGTTCGCCACAGGAAACGCCTCCTGCTTCGGTGCACCGCCGAACAGGAGGCGTTCCCTGTGGGCTCACCCGCCGCACCGATGATCTGTCGCCGTTTATGCGTTCTTCCGCAGAGTTCGCGCCGGTTCTAGCCTGGTTCCTGCTGAACGAGCGCTTGTCGCTGCGCCTCGTGGCCGAGGCGAGCCGACCGTGCGCAGATGGGAGCGAGAAGTGCCTGAGACCCCAGACTTCTACACGTCCACCTACAGCAACGGGGACCGCGCCTGCGTGGAGGTTGCGAACCTTCCCAGTGGTGCCGTTGCGATGCGGGACAGCAAGCAGCGAGACGGTGCTGTTCTGAGTGTCCCCGGTGGCGGCTGGGCCGCGTTCGTCGCCGGTGTGGCGCGCGGTTCGCTCGACGCCTGACTGTCACGTAGTCCTCGGGGCGTCTCCTCACCTGGCATGAGACCGGGCAGGGAGGCGCCTCACCCATGTCGCCGGCGGCGCCCGACCGGCATCGAGTCGGCTGGTAACTAACATCAATGCTACTAACATGCGTGTTAGGGCCTGTATCGAGTCGTGATCAGTTTGTTGGTTCCGCCCTCGTTTCGAGGGTGGATCCGGTAGTCCGGTGCGCATGACGCGTGTGCAACTGACGGACGGGGAGTGGGGGTTCGTCGAGCCGTATCTGCCGGTCGGTGAGTACGGCCCGTATCCCGAGCGGCTGCGGCAGCAGTTCGAGGGTGTGATTTGGAAGTTCCGCTCGGGAGCGCAGTGGCGGGAGGTGCCGGAGCGGTTCGGTGCCTGGTCCACCGTGCACAACCGGTTCCGGCAGTGGCGGGACGCCGGGGTCTTCGAAGCGCTGCTGGAGGGGGTGATCGCCGAGGCGTCCGAGCGGGGCGGGGTGGACCTGTCGTTGGTCAGTGTGGACTCCACGACAGTCCGTGCCCACCACGACGCGGCCGGGATGCGTCTGCAGGAGGGCATCCTGGAGGCGTTGGAGAAGGCCGCCGTCGAGGCGGAGGCGGCCCGGCAAAAAGGGGCGGCTCGGAGGGACAAGACAGGCATAGTGGTGTCTGCGATCCCGGCCAGGGCGAACGGCGACGCGTCCGGCGACGGCGCAAGCTGCGTTTGAAAGCTGCTTCGCTCGGGCGCTCACGAGGCGGACAGACCAGCAAGATCCACCTGGCTGCCGACCGCCGCTGCCGGCCCCTGGCGCTTGTCCTGACCGCCGGCCAGGCCGCGGACAGCCCGCAGTTCATCCCCGTGCTCGCCGAAGTGCGCGTCCGCGGGCCTGTCGGGCGTCCTCGCACCCGACCGGACGCAGTCGCCGCAGACAAGGCGTACTCCTCTCGTGGTAACCGCGCTCACCTGCGCAAACGCGGGATCAAGGCAGTCATCCCGGAGAAGAAGGACCAAGCCGCCAACCGGAAGAAGAAGGGCCGACACGGCGGCCGACCCGTCACCCACGACGCCGAGCTCTACAAAGAGCGCAACACCGTCGAGCGCCTGATCAACAAGCTCAAGGCATGGCGCGGGATCGCCACCCGCTACGACAAGACCCCCGAGAGCTACCTCGCCGGGCTCCACCTCCGCGCCTCCATGATCTGGATCAAGGACCTCACCCGAACCACTCAGTGATCACAACTCGATACAGGCCCTAGTACGAGGTGCCGTACCTGATGGACCCGGAGGGCGCGTTCGAGGGCACGTTGCAGCGGGCCTGGGACAGGGCGCTGGAGAACAAGCCGGTCCTCCTGATCCTCATCGGGTCCGACCTGTCGATGATGGAGACGCTCAACAGCTACGGGCGCCCGTTCCACCAGCGCGGACGGGAGATGGTCCTCGGCCCCCTGAACCCCGCCGAGGTCGGCGGCATGCTGGGGCTCGACGCGCCCTCCGCGTTCGACGCCGCGCTGATCACCGGAGGGCTGCCCCTGATCTGCGCCGAGTGGCCGCACGGCGCCGGGGTGCGGGACTTCCTGTCCACGGCCCTCGCCGATCCGGTCTCCGCGCTGCTGGTCTCCGCCGAACGGTCGCTCGCCGCCGAGTTCCCCCAGCAGGCGCAGGCCCGCACGGTGCTGTCGGCGATCGGGAGCGGCGAGCGGACCTTCAGCACCATCGCGCGTGCGGCGGGCGGGCTCGGCTCCACTCCGCTCCAGCGCTCCCTGACCCTGCTGACCGACAAAAGGGTGGTCGCGTCCGAACTCCCGGTCTCCACCCACCCGTCGAAGGACCGCCGCTACCGGGTGGCGGATCCGTACCTCCGCTTCTGGCTGCGCTTCCTGGGGCCGGCCATGGAGGAGATCGAGCGGGGGAGGGGCGACCTGACGCTGCGGCGCGTGCAGGAGAACTGGACGAGCTGGCGCGGCCGGGCCGTCGAACCACTGGTCCGCGACGCGCTGGCCCGTCTCCTGCCGGACGAGTCCCTGCCCGCCGCGCCCGCGATCGGCGCGTACTGGACCCGCACGAACGACGTGGAGATCGACGTCGTGGGGGCCGACCGTGCTCCCGTCGCCAAGGAACTGCTCTTCGTGGGGTCCGTGAAGTGGCTGGAGAACTCCCCCTTCGACCGGCACGACCTCGCCGCGCTGCACCGCCACCGTGCCCTGCTGACGGCCGATCCGGTTCCCGCGATCGCGGTGTCGCGCAGTGGCGTCGACTGCGCGGGGCCGGACGCGGCGTACGGTCCGGCCGATCTCCTCGCCGCCTGGTCCTCCTGAGCCCCGCCCCCGGGGATCGCCGGGGGCGGGGTCGTGTGCTCAGGACGTGTACAGCGACTGGAGCCTGATCACCCGGCCGTCCCCGTCGAAGCTCAGGTCGTACCCGACGAGCGAGCGGGCCGATGGCGACTGGGCCATCAGGCGGCTGACGAACTCGGCCTGTGAGTACGACGCGGCGTGCTTGTCGTCGCCGAGCGGGACCGAAAGCAGCACCTCGGCGTCCTCGGCCATCGGCACCTCGGCGTAGTCGCCCTCGCCCGGGACGACCACCCAGGCCTCGCTGTGCTCGGTGACGTGGGCCTCCTTCCGGGCGGGCCGCACCGACAGGTACGTCCGTCCGTCGCTGGTCCTGGCCTCCTCGATCTGCACGAACTGCAGGGTGCCCGCCCAGGAGTCCGCGTCGTCCTCCTGCGCGGGAGGTGTCGTCGATGCCGTGGGCGTGGCGGCGGCCGACCGGTCGTCGTCCTCGCCGGCGCAACCGGTCAGGGCCGCGAGGCCGAGGGCGAGAGCGCTGAGGCAGCGTACGGCGGCGGCCCGGCGGTGTGTGAGGCGCGTGGACAAGGGTCCCCCCAGAGGCAGGTGTTGTCGGATTCAAGGGCTCTACGCGCCACCCCACCCCCCGGGTTGCACCCGGCCGCACATCTTTTCCCTGCCTCACGCGGGGGGTTCAGTCGCCGAGCCAGTACGCCTCCCGCAGCGAGTGCACGCGGCCGTCACTGTCGTAGTCGATGGCGAACACCCACCGCGGCCCGTCGGCCAGCCGGTCCACCAGCTCGCCGAGCTGTACGTCCGTGTGGTCGCCGCCGGTCAGCTCCCGCGTCTCGACCAGCGTTCCCGCCGGCAGGGTCAGCGTGTGCACCACGCCGGTGTGGAGCTGCTCGACGGTGATGCGCACCGTGTCGCCCGTCCGCACCGCGCCGTACACGTAGCCCAGTTCACCGGCGTACTCCTCGCCCGGCGCGGGCGTCGGCGTCACGAACGGAGAGGCGGCCGGCGTCGGGGCGGCGGGCGGCTCATGCTCCCGGGCGACGCGGCTCAGCGACAGCCCTCCCACGACCACGGCCACGGCCAGCAGCGCGCCCCCGGCCGCCTGGGCGGTCCGCCTGCGGCGCAGGCGCTGCTCACCGCGTGCCCTGATCCGCTCGGCGGCGAGCGGCGCCGCGTACCGGCGGCCCGATGCGGCGAGGTCGGCGAGGCGGCCCTCCAGCTCCGTCTGCTCAGTCATGGCGCACCTCCGGTACGCGGGCAGTCCGCGGATCCAGCTCAGTATCGGCCAGCAGCCGGGCCAGGGCGGCCCGCCCCCGGCTCAGCCACGCCTTGACCGTGCCGACGGGGGAGCCGGTCTCGGCGGCCACCTGTTCGACGCTCAGGTCGCACAGGTGGTGGAGCACGACGGCCCGCCGCTGCGCCTCGGGGATCTGCCGCAGCGCGCGGACCAGCAGCACGTGCTGCGGATCCGGCGGCGGTACCGGGGGCGGCGGTCCCTGCCGCCGGGCGAAGGCGAGCGCGGTGCGCACCCGCCGCCACCGGCTGACCGCCAGCCGCCAGGCCACCGTGCGCACCCACGCCTCGGGAGCCGCGTCCAGGTCCAGCTCGGCGCGGCGTTCCCAGGCGCGGGCGAACGCCTCCTGCACCACGTCCTGCGCCTCGGCGAAGTCGCCCGTCATCGCGTAGAGCTGGCCGATGAGCCGGCCGACACTCGCGGTGTAGAAGGCGTCGAACGCGCGCTCGTCCGGTGGTCGTGTGCCGCTCATGTCACGCCGTACGGTGCCAGGCGGCACCGGCACAGCACAAGCAACCGATGAAGCGGCTCACTTGCCGTTCTCGGGGCGGGCGTCGCGTTCACCTGCGGTAGTTCGCCCCAACCGGTCATCCGGATCGATCACGGTCCGGCTCATACGGATCCCCCTCGACGTCACGTCGCGCCCCCGGCTCCGCCGAACACCTGCCCCGCCCCCCGGGGTGTGCCAAAATCACACACATGGATGGTGCGCGGAGCTGGGCGGAAGTGGGCGAGCGGATCGCCGAGGCGCGCCTCGCCGCCGGTATGAGCCAGGGCGACCTGGCGTCCCGGGTGGGGCTGGACCGTACCGCCGTCGTACGCATAGAGGCCGGGGACCGGCGCATCACCGCCCTGGAGCTCTTCCGGCTGGCCGAGGTGCTGGGCGTTCCGCTCGCGCATCTGGTCACCCGGCCTCCGCAGGCCCTCGTGTCGCGCCGGAGCGCGCTGGAAGAGGCGGCGGATGAGGCCGCGCGTGCCCGCTACCGCCTCGACGCGCGGCTCGAGGAGCACACCCGTCATGCGCAGTGGCTGGTCGATCACCGGTTCCTCGTCCCGCCGGCCCTCGATCCGCGGGTGCGGAGGAAGGGGAGCGAGGTCGATCCGGTTGCACTCGCCCTTGCCGCTCGGGAGGCAGTAGGACGCCCCTCCGGTCCGCTGGGGCCGCTGGCCGACGTCCTGGAACGCCTTGGGCTGTATGTGACGGTGGTCGACGAGGCCGCCGAGGGCGCTTCGCTCCTGCTCCACGGTTTCGGCGTCGCCGTGATCAGCGGGCAGGCGCCGCCGGGACGACGACGCTGGACCGCAGCGCACGAACTCGGGCACCACCTGATGCAGGACGAGTACCACAGCGACGCCGGCGTGGCCG
The DNA here is from genome assembly GCF_004193175.1 of Streptomyces sp. RFCAC02. Taxonomy (NCBI): domain Bacteria; kingdom Bacillati; phylum Actinomycetota; class Actinomycetes; order Kitasatosporales; family Streptomycetaceae; genus Streptomyces; species Streptomyces sp. RFCAC02. The sequence continues at coordinate 4,107,690 of NZ_SAUH01000001.1, forward strand.
CCGGGCGGGACGAACGCGAGCAGCTCATCGACCGGTTCGTGGAGGAGTTTCTGCTGCCCGCTGCCGACATGCGGCGGGCGTGGACGGACGACGCGGACGGCAGGCACCCCAGGGCGATCATGATCGGCCTGTCGGCCTCCTACCGGCTGTCCTGGGGCGCCGTCGTCAGCAGGGCGCGGCGTCTGTCGCTGGTCGGGGCGGACGAGGCCAGGCGTCAGCGAGCCGATACGCCGATGCGTGGCGACTTCCTGGCGGTGCACGGAAGCGAGCCGGTTCCCGACCTGGAGATCGGCACGACCGGCGCACAATGGCGCCGGGCGGCTCTGGCAGCATGGTCCCGTGGCCGGATCACCGCGCCCCGGGCGGTCGAACTCCTCTACGGAGCCGTCTCGGAGGACGAACTGCCCGGCCGAAGCGTGGAGGACTGTCTGCCGTGACCTCGGACCGACGGCCGCCGGGCTCGTCCGACCCACTGCTGATCTGGGACACGTCCCCGCTCCTGCACGCCATCAAGGCCGGGAAGATCGAGATCCCGGGCGACATCGCCCAGAGCCGGCGGGGCGGTGCGCGGCGGAACGTGACCACTCAGGCCGTCATCAGCGAGATCGACTGCTTCCGCCTGCCGCTGGCCGGGAAGGAGTGGCTGAGCATCGTGCACGTGGATGACCTGCACGAGATCAACGCCCTGGTCGAGTGGATGAACCGCGTCTCGGGAGCGAAGTCCAACCACGGCGAGGCCACGGTCCTCGCCTGGGCCGAAGTGCACGACGCGGTGGCCATCGTCGATGACGCCGACGCCCGACGCATCGGACGTGCCGCCGGACTCGACGTACGGGGCTCCCTGCGTGTCATAGCCGAGTCCGTCGGCGACGGCCACATCACCCGTTACGCGTCGACGGCCCTGGTGGACGCAATGATCGACACGGGAGCCCGGTATCCCTGTGCACGAGGCCAGTTCGTCGGCTGGGCCGAGCGGAACGGGCTGCTGTAGTCGCGTCGTGCTCACGTGGTGAGGCGGCTCACTTGCCGTTCTCGGGGCCGTACCACTGGGTGGCCTGACCGGTGACGGTGGCGACGCGGTCGAAGTAACGGTCGCGGTGGAGCAGCGTGAGGCCCTGCAACCCGGCCGTGGCGGCGACGAGGTCGACGGGGCCGGCGCGGTGGTTCGTTTGCGGGGGTGGGGGAGCTGTCTTCTACTGGCCAGTGGGGATCCGCTTGCGAGGAGAGGCCATGCCGGGAGCCGGTCGTGCCGTCGAGGACGAGGACGCCGATGTCGCGGGGCGAGGGCGTGCCGCGTGGGCGCAGCGTGCCGGCGCCGCCATCGCCGAGCTCCAGTCGCAGCTCAACCGGATCGAGTGCGTCGGGCTGAGCGCGCCCGACGCGGCCATCGCCGAGAAGACCCGCACCCATCTGCGGGCCGCCAGGGAGGCGGTCGACGAACGGGGCGGGCCGTGGGCGCGGCTCACCGGGGCCGCCACGGACCGGGCGTTCGCCAACATCCACCGGGCCGAGGTGCACCTGCTGCGTCTCACCCCGGAATCCGACCTGGCGTGGCGCGGCGCCGTCGTGCTCGCGCGGGCGCGGCGGCACCTCGCCGCGTCCGATCCGCGGCTGCGGCTGCTGGAGGGGCGGCTCGCCGGTTCGGGCGACCGGCTGGAGCCGCCCCTGCGGGACCTGGCCGTCACCACCCTCCTGGCCGCCCACGCCGCGCAGGAGGAGGAGACGGCCAGGATCCGCAGCTTCCGCAACATCCTCGCCGCGGCCGTGGCCCTGACCGGACTGATCGCGATCCTCATGGTGGTGTGGGCCTACGCGAACCCCTCGGCGCTGCCGCCGCACCTGTGCGCCGCCGAGACGTGCCCCACCGCGTCGCGTCCGGGCGGCGGGGACGTCGCGGTCGTCGAGGCGGCCGGCCTGAGCGCGGCGGCGCTCGCCGGGGCCGTGTCCATCCGCTCCATCCAGGGCACGTCGATGCCGTACTCGGTGCCCATGATGCTGATCCTCCTGCGGCTGCCGGTCGGCGCGCTGGCAGCGCTCCTCGGGATCTTCCTCGTCAACGCCCAGTTCATCCCGGGGCTGACGCGGCTGGACAGCGGCTCCCAGATCGTCGGGTGGGCGGTGGCGTTCGGCATCCTCCAGGAGTCCGTCACGCGCATGGTGGACCGGCAGGGCAACGCCGTGCTCGCCCGGCGGGGCGCCGAGCGGAGCACGGGCCGCGGGTAGCGGCGGGCCTCAGCGGTGCGGCCGACCCCCGCCGCCGCGCCCCCCGCCGTGGGGACGGCCGTGACCGCCGCCGCCGTGGGGACGTCCGTGGCCGCCGCCGTGGCCACCACCGCCATGACCGCCATGACCGCCGCCGCCCGGGCGACCGCCGGGAGGACGCCCCGGCCTGCCGCCGCCGTCCGCGTCCGGCTCCTCGGCGGGCGGCGGCAGGGGCGGCGCGGCCGTCTCCGGAATGACGTGCCAGTCGTAGAACAGGTCCCAGTCACCGCCGTGCTGCGCGATCTTCAGCGACTTCTGCACCCCGACGTCCGGGTGCGTCATGAGTTCCGCGGGGCCGGGCACGGTGAGGGTGACGGGGATCGGCTGGAAGACGTCGTCGCTCAGCCCCTGGTCGATGGCGGTGACGATGCCGTCGAAGGCCACGGCGACCAGCGCGCCCACCGCCGCGCCGACCACGGGGCCGATGCCGGGGATGGGCGCGCCGGCCACGGCACCGGCCGCCGCGGCGGAGGCGACCGTGATGACCTGCTGCTTGACCTTGTCCCCCACCTGGGATTCGAGCTGCCGGAACGCCTCGGCCACATTGCCGTTGTCGTGCTCGACGAACAGCAGTGTCACGGTGTACGTCCGCGGGAAGTCACCGGGCTTCCGCAGGTCGAACTCGGCGAGCACATGCGGGTTCGTCGCCCAGGGGCCGCGGACGCTGTTGTCGGAGATGTCCCCGAGGGTGGGTGTGCGCCCGACGTCCACGACGGGCTTGCCGTCCGCTCCGGCCTTCACCGCCGAGGAGTCCAGCGTGAGCGCGGAGAGGAACACCTCGTCGTTCGCGCCCTGCAGGAAGTCGTCGGTCGAATCGTTCTCGATGAACCCTTTGAGCCGGAACTGCACGATCCCGGCGCGCGTGACGGCTTGCCCCATGGAGAGTTTCCCTTCTCGGAGCGCGGTCCCCGTACTTCCGAAAATAACCGCGCCGATATGGGTGCGCCACTCGTGGAAATGCGGTCCACCGCGTCCGGGCCGACAATGGTTCCCGACCGGGAGGAGCACCGGGTGAGTGCCTGTTTCACGCCGGGCGCAGGGGACGACGACTCGCCGGCCAAGGTGAAGACCCGCATGGCCTCGCTCTTCGGCGACGTCGCGGAGCTGCTGGTCAAGCACCGCTACTGCAAGGAGAAGAACAGGTGCCAGGAATTCCTGGAACCCGGGACTCTCCAGACGGATTTCTTCGATGTCAGTATGGGTTTCCACCGTTGCGATCACCTTCTCGCCTACCTTCAGTTCCACAATCCGTTCCTGACGGCCGACGTACGGGCGAAGTGCCTCGTGCGGAAGCTTCCGGGCGATCCGCACTTTCCCGTTCCGGACATTCCAGCAGCAGGTGACCGGGATCGTGGACGGCCGCCTCGGCGTGGGGGGTCCCGGCGTCCTGGCGCTCGAATCGACGCACTTCGACCGGATCGTCACGGGGGCCGGCGACGTGGCGGACTACGCCGGGCCGTACGTCCTCGGGCAGGAGGAGGAAGCCCCCCTGGTGGTGAGCCTGGGCGGCGCCGGTCCCGACCACCTCGCCGCGGCGTACGCCGCGGCCACCGCGCTGGCCGGGTGAGCGCGCCGCCGTACGGCCGCCCGCCGGGGCCGGATGTGCGGCGCGCGGCTGTCCGCGGGGCAGCCGGTGGGAATGGGCGACATTCTCATCGGCACCTGCTCCTGGACCGATCCCGCGCTCGTGGCCTCCGGCTGGTACCCGCCCGGCGCCCGGACGCCGGCGGGGCGGCTCGGGCACTACGCGTCCCGTTTCGCGGTCGTCGAGGTGGACGCCACCTATTACGGGGTGCCGGCCGCCGAGCGCAGCCGGCGGTGGGTGGAGCGCACGCCGCCCGGGTTCGTCTTCGACGTGAAGGCGTTCGCGCTGATGACCGGCCACCCCGCGCGGGCCGGTGCCCTGCCGGCGAGGCTGCGGCCGGCAGGGGTGCCGTCCGGCGCGCGGGTACGGGCCGCCGACCTCGGCGCGGACGGCGAACGGGAGGTGTGGCGCGCGTTCACCGAGGGGATCGCGCCGCTGCGTGACGCGGGGCGGCTCGGCGGCGTGCTCCTCCAGTTCCCGCCGTGGTTCGCGCCGGGGGAGCGGGCCGAGGGGCGGCTCGCCCGCTGCCGGGAGCTGGCCGGCGACATGCCGCTGACCGTGGAGTTCCGCGACGCCGGGTGGCTCACGGGCGGACGGCTGCCCCGCACCCTCGCCCTGCTGCGGGACCACGGCATGAGTCTGGTCGCCGTCGACACCGCGCAGGGGCTGCCCACCTCGGTGCCGCCGGTCGCCGAGGTGACGGCGCCCCGGCTGGCCGTGATCCGGCTGCACGGCCGCAGTCCGCACTGGGGGAGCGGCACCAAGGAGGACCGGTTCCGCCACCGGTACACCCGCGACGAACTGGTGCCCTGGGTGGCACGGGCGCGCGCCCTGGCGCGGCGGGCCGGGGCCGTGCACGTCCTGTTCAACACGTGCTGCGGCGACGCCGCCGTCTCGGCCGCCGCCCTCATGGCGGACCTGGCCGGTACCGGCCGTGCCGAGGAAAAACGCAGGTGACGGCGGGGTGCGGGAACTCGGGGAGGGAGGCCGTTCGTTGGGCCGGGGAGGCCCCGCGATCCAGTTCGTGAAGTTTTTCACATGACGCACGGCGTGCGGCGGCCCCGAACGGGCCGATCCGGGTCCCCGGAGGCCGGAAAACGCCGCCCCGGGGCCGTCCGGCCCCTTGCCGTCCCGGTGCCGCGAGACGCGGGCCGGGGCGGTGGCGGGATGGCCGCACCCCTCGCGAACTGCGGCGTTCGTCCCCGTCGCGCACGCGGGTCCGGGAACCGCCCAGGGGAGCCCGTTCCACCCGGCGCAAAAAGGGGCGCAGTGTAGCAGAAGAGCCGACCTTGCTTGTGAAGCCCCTCACGAGCTACCCCCCTGGGGTGGGTGGATACTCGATGGCATGAGCACCACGGAGCGTCCCCGTATTCTCGTCGTAGGCGGCGGGTACGTCGGTCTGTACGCAGCCCGCCGGATCTTGAAGAAGATGCGGTACGGCGAGGCGACCGTCACCGTCGTCGATCCTCGCTCGTACATGACGTACCAGCCCTTCCTCCCCGAGGCGGCGGCCGGAAGCATCTCCCCGCGCCACGTGGTGGTGCCGCTGCGGCGCGTGCTCCCGAAGGCCGAGGTCCTCACCGGCCGCGTCACCTCCATCGACCAGGACCGCAAGGTGGCGCAGGTCGCGCCGCTCGACGGCCCGGGCTACGAGCTGCCGTTCGACTACCTGGTGGTCGCGCTCGGCGCCGTCTCCCGGACCTTCCCCATCCCCGGTCTCGCGGAGCAGGGCATCGGCATGAAGGGCGTGGAGGAGGCCATCGGCCTGCGCAACCACGTCCTGGAGCAGATGGACCGGGCCGACTCCACGACCGACCCGGAGATCCGCCGCAAGGCGCTGACCTTCGTGTTCGTCGGCGGTGGTTTCGCCGGTGCCGAGACGATCGGCGAGGTCGAGGACCTGGCCCGTGACGCCGCCAAGTACTACCCGGGCGTCAGCCGCGACGACATGCGCTTCCTGCTCGTGGACGTGGCCGACAAGATCCTCCCCGAGGTCGGCCCGAAGCTCGGCGAGTGGGGCCTTGAGCACCTGAAGAAGCGCGGCATCGAGGTGCACCTCAAGACCTCCGTGAACACCTGCGTCGACGGTCACGTCGAGCTGAGCAACGGCGTCACCGCCGACTCGGACACCATCGTGTGGACCGCCGGCGTCAAGCCCAACCCGGTGCTCGCCCAGTACGGCCTCCCGCTCGGCCCGCGCGGCCACGTCGACACCCAGCCGACGCTCCAGGTCAAGGGCACCGACTACATCTGGTCGGCCGGCGACAACGCCCAGGTCCCCGACCTCGCGGCCCGCGCCGCCGGGGTCGAGAACGCCTGGTGCCCGCCGAACGCCCAGCACGCCCTGCGGCAGGCCAAGGTGCTCGGCGACAACGTGATCTCCGGCATGCGCGGCTTCCCGCAGAAGGAGTACAAGCACGCCAGCATGGGCGCCGTCGCCGGCCTCGGCCTGCGCAAGGGCGTCGCCATGATCAAGCTCGGCAAGCTGACGTTCCGCTTCCGCGGCCGGCTCGGCTGGTATCTGCACCGCGGCTATCACGGCATGGCCGTGCCGACGTGGAACCGGAAGATCCGGGTCTTCGCCGACTGGACGCTCGGCCTGTTCCTGAAGCGCGAGGTCGTCTCCCTCGGCGCGATGGAGCACCCGCGCGAGGAGTTCTACGAGGCCGCGGCGCCGGTGACGGCCGCCGCCGAGGCCAAGCGCCGCGCCGCCGCCGAGGCGGAGCAGGCCGGCTCGGCCGAGAAGGCCACCGCCAAGGCCGGCTGACGGCCCGCCGCGTCCGCGCGGTACGCACGACCCCGAGGGGGCGGAACGGCGACACGCCGTTCCGCCCCCTCCGTCGTCGTCACGCGTCCTTCCTCCGGACGGTCCATAGGTGTGGAATGCATCTGTTTCCCCGGGCGTTTCGGATCATCTGAGTGCTCGGAGATGCAGAGAATCTGATCGTTCCCTTTTATGGAGGTGTGTCCGGATGTCCGTAGCTCCTCGGCTGGCCGCGCTCATCGAACAGGTTCTCGGCGGACCGCCACCCATCGGTCTGCGCGCCTGGGACGGCAGCACCGCGGGACCGCAGGACGGCCCGGTCCTCGTCGTACGGCACCGGCGCGCCCTGCGCCGCCTCCTCTTCCGGCCCGGCGAACTCGGCGTCGCCCGCGCCTGGGTCGCCGGCGAACTCGACGTCGAGGGCGACCTGTACGACGCGCTGGAGCGGATGACGGACCTCGTCGGCGCCCGTCCGTTCACCCTCCCCGCCGGCCGCAGGGCCGCCATCGCCCGCGAACTGATCTCCCTCATCGGCCCCGTCGTCCCCGTGCCGCTGCCGCCGCCCCCGGAGGAAGTGCCCCGCCGCACCGGCGCCCTGCACTCCCTGCGCCGCGACCGTGCCGCCATCAGCCACCACTACGACGTGGGGAACGACTTCTACGAGCTGGTCCTCGGCCCGTCGATGGTGTACTCGTGCGCCGTCTTCGGCACCCCTGACACGACGCTTGAGGACGCCCAGGCGGCGAAGCTCGACCTCATCTGCCGCAAGCTCGGCCTGCGCGAGGGGCAGCGGCTCCTCGACGTCGGCTGCGGCTGGGGCTCCATGGTCCTGCACGCCGCGCGCGAGTACGGCGTGCGGGCCGTCGGCATCACCCTCTCCGCCGAGCAGGCGGCGTACGCGCGCGAACGCGTCGCCAAGGAGGGTCTCGAGGACCGCGTCGAGATCCGCGTGCAGGACTACCGCGAGACGGCGGACGGCCCGTACGACGCGATCTCCTCCATCGGCATGGCCGAGCACGTCGGCGCCGCCCGCTACCGCGAGTACGCCGACCGCCTCCTCGGGCTGCTGCGGCCCGGCGGCCGGCTGCTGAACCACCAGATCGCCCGCCGCCCGCTGGAGGACGAACGGACCTACCGGGCCGACCCGTTCATCGACGCCTACGTCTTCCCCGACGGTGAACTCGCCCCCGTGGGGCGGACGGTGTCGCTGCTGGAACGCGCCGGCTTCGAAGTGCGGGACGCCGAGGCGCTGCGCGAGCACTACGCCCTGACGCTCCGCCACTGGGTGCGGAACCTGGAGGCGCGCTGGGACGAGGCGGTGCGCCTCACCAGCCCGGGGCGCGCCCGCGTGTGGCGGCTGTACATGGCGGCGTCGGCCCAGGCGTTCGAGCGCGGCAGGATCGGTGTCAACCAGGTCCTCGCGGTCCGGCCGCCGGCCGGTGGGGCGTCCGTCCTCCCGCTGCGGCCCCGCGCCTGGGTGGAACGGGCCGCCTGATCCGGCGCCCCGGCCCGCGCGGGCACGCGCCGCGCGGGCCGGGGCGTCCGTCTCGAAGACGATCTCCTCGACCACCTGTTCGTCCGGCGGCAGCCGCGCGAAGCGCCACCCGGCCCAGGGCCCGATGGGCCGCGGCGCGCGGTCAGGGGACGGACGGGCCGGAGAGGTAGTTGCCGTTCTCGTCGTACGGCCAGGCGTTGGCGACGCAGCCCTTGAGGCCGTCGATCTGCTGCATCATCGCCGGTGCCGGCATGCCCTCGCCCGGGCAGGTCTCGTGGCCGTGGCCGATGCGGTGGCCGACCTCGTGGTTGATGATGAGCGCCCGGTACTCGTGCAGCGGGCCGTCGAACTGGGGCGAGCCGGTGAGCCAGCGCTTCAGGTTGACCATGACCTGGTCGCCGACCGCGCAGTTGACCTCGCCGTGCGTGTCGAGGCCGTACTGGCCGCAGATCGTGTCGACCGTGTCGGCGGTCGCGATCTTCACCTCGAAGTCGTAGCTGTCCCCGGAGACGAGCTGGAACGAGTTGACGCCGTCCGTGGTCCAGCCGCGGGGGTCGGCGAGGATTCCCTCGATCTCCGCCGCCGCCTCCTCGGGGTCGACCCCCGCGCCGTCCTCCACCTGGACCTTGTAGCGGCGGAGCGTGCTGCCGCTGCCCACGGTCTCGCCCGACGCCTCGGCCGTGAGGAACTCGCCGGTCCCCGAGGTCGGTATGTCCTCCTCGTCGGGTATGTCGTCCTCCGGGGGTCCTCGTCCGTGGGGTCGTCACTCGGGGTGACGTCCTCCTGTGCGTCCGCGCTCCCTTCGGGATCGGCCTCCGGGCTGCTCTCCACGCCCTCGATACGCGCCTCCGGCGTCGTCGCCGTGCCGCCGGTCGCCGACGGGCCGGACGCGGCGGTGCCCGTGCCGCCGTCCCGGAGGTACATGAACGCCGACCCCGCGAGGCAGACAGCGCAGGCCGCGAGCAGCACGGTGACCAGGCGCCGCCGGCGGGCACGCGCACGGCGGCGGCCCTGCGACGCGCGGCGGCCCACGGGTGCCGACGGGGCGTTCTTGCGCTTCTTCCGGGAGTGCATGCTCCCGAGCCTGCGCCCTCCACATGATCACTCCTGGATCGGAAGGTCACGGAAACGCAACAGCGGTGCCGTGCGGGCAGCCGACCCCGCCTCCGTCCGCCGCCCCGGACGCCCCGCATACTGGGGCGCATGCCCCGAGTCCTGCTCGTCGAAGACGACCCAGCCGTCCGCAAGGGCGTCGAACTGGCTCTGGGCCACCAGGGATATGACGTGATCGCCGCCACGACGGGCGAGGAGGGACTGGCGCGGCTGGCGTCCGCGCGCCCCGATGTCGTCGTCCTCGACCTGATGCTGCCGGGGCTCTCCGGCCTCGACGTCTGCCGCCGCATCCGGGAGCGCGACCAGGTCCCGATCATCATGGTGACGGCGCGGGGCGACGACGTCGACATGGTGGTCGGCCTGGAGGCGGGCGCGGACGACTACGTGGTGAAGCCGGTGCGGGCGCGGGTGCTCGACGCGCGGATACGGGCGGTGCTGCGCCGTATCGGCCCCACCGTCGCGGAGGGCATACGGCCCCTGCCCGAGACGCACGGCACGCTGACGATCGACAGGACCGGCCTCGTCGTCTCCCACGAGGGCGCACAGCTGCAACTCGCCCCCTCCGAACTCCGCCTGCTGCTGACGCTGTCCGCGTCGCCAGGCCAGGTGCTGAGCCGCCAGCAGCTCCTCGAAGCCGTCTGGGAGCACGACTACCACGGCGACATACGGCTGGTGGACGCCTGCGTGAAGCGGCTGCGGGGGAAGCTGGGCAGCGCCGCCCGGTACGTCCGGACGGTGCGCGGCTTCGGCTACTGCTTCCGGACCTCGTGAGCCCCGGGGGCGGCGGCATGTGGGCGAAGGCGGTGCGGTTCCTGCGCGGGCTGCGGGTCCGCCTCGTCGTCGGCTTCGCCGTCGTCGCCGCCGTCAGCGCCCTCGGCACCGGGCTGCTGGCCTTCCGCGAGGCGCGCACGGGGGTGCTGCAGCGCAGTCAGGACGTGGTGATCGAGCAGTTCCGCGACAGCATCGACGCCTTCGCGCCCGGCGTGCCCTCGGCCCCGACCGGTGAGGAGCTGACCGCCCTCGTCGACTCCGTGGCGCGGGCGCACCGGTCGCAGGGCTGGCAGGTGCTCGCCACCTACGAGGACACCCGTGCCGCCTCGGGTCCCGACGGCGCCTTCGCGAGGCTGAGCCCCGAGCTGCGCGAGGCGGTGGCGGAGCGGGCCTCGGCCGTCTTCCAGCGGGTGGACGCCGACGGCCGGCCCTTCCTGGTCGTCGGGCTGCCGGTCACCTACGCGTCGGCGTCCGGCGGGTCGTACCTCTCCGGGGTCGCGTTCTACCTCGTCGTCCCGCAGGACACGGAAGAGGCGTATGTGCAGGCCATCATCGCCGCCGTCGAGCACGCCACGGTGTACGCGCTCGGCGGGGCCGTCCTGCTCGCGCTGCTGGCGGCCAGGGGGGTGCTGCGGCCCCTGCGCGCGCTGCGCGGGGCGACCCGCAGGATGGCCGAGGGCCACCTCGATGTGCGGCTCGACGTGCAGGGGTCCGACGAACTCGCCGAACTCTCAAGGACGTTCAACGACACGGCGGCGGCCCTCGAACAGTCGGTCGCCGAGCTGCGGCGGCTGGAGGTGCAGGCCCGGCGCTTCGCGGCCGACGTGTCGCACGAGCTGCGGACGCCGCTGGCCGCGATGGCGGCCGTCACCGATGTGCTGGACGAGGGGGCGCCCCGGCTCGACCCGGAGACCGGGGACGCGGTGCGGCTGATCAGCGAGGAGACCGCGCGGCTCAGCAGACTGGTCGAGGACCTGATGGAGATGTCCCGGTTCGACGCGGGCGCCGCGGCGCTCGCCCTGGACGAGATCGACGTGGCCGAGTCGCTGCGCCGCACGCTGGCCGCGCGCGGCTGGACCGACGAGCGGGTGGTGGCCCGGCTGCCCGCGCCCGGTACGCTGCGGGCCCGGCTCGATCCGCGCCGGCTCGACGTCGTGGTCGCGAACCTGGTGGGCAACGCGCTGCGGCACGGCGCCGCGCCCGTGCGGGTCTCGCTCGGCGTCCGGCACGACCGTACGGAAGGGGCGTGGCTGATCATCGAGGTCGCCGACGAGGGGCGCGGCATTCCCGAGGAGGCCCTGCCCCACATCTTCGAGCGCTTCTACAAGGCGGACGCCACCCGGGCGCGCAGCGAGAGCAGCGGCCTCGGCCTGGCCATCACCGCGGAGAACGTCCACCTGCACGGCGGGCGGGTCCACGCGGCGAACAGGCCGCGGGGCGGAGCCGTCTTCACCGTCGAACTCCCGGTGCGGCGCGCATGAGACGCCCCCGCTCCCGTTCACTCGCGCCGCTGGGCTGCCTGCCCGCCGCCGCGCTGCTCGCGGCGTGCGGTGTGCCGCCGTCCGGCGTCATCCAGGCCGGTGCCCCGGCGACGGGCATGCTCGCCGAGACCTTCGTGTACTTCGTGTCGCCGACGGACGGGTCGCTGGTGGCCACGCCCCGCGGGACCGACGGGCCCGCCGGTGTGTCCACCGTCGTGGCCCTCCTCCTGGACGGTCCCCGCGCCGAGGAGAGCGGCCGGGTCGTCACGCGGCTGCCCGACCTGGCCGGCGACGCGACCGTCACGACGGGCGTCTTCACCGTGTCCATCGTGCTCCCCGGCGCCGCTCCGCTGTCGAGGACCGCCATGCGGCAGCTCGTCTGCACAGCGGCGGCGGCCCTCCGCGCCGCGGAACCGTTCGCCGCCGAGCCGACGGAGAGCGGTTCCGCGTGGCCGATGTCCGACCTGATCACCGTCGAGGTCAGCGGCCGGGACTGGAAGATCGCGCAGGACGACTCGTCCTGCCCCGGCTAGGCCCTAGGGTCCGCTGGGGCAGACCCCGGCCCTCACGCGCCGCCTCCCCGTCCGGTCGCCGGAGGCGCCGGGCGGGGAGGCGGCGAAGCGGGCCTCAGTCGGCCTTGATGGCTTCCAGCATGTTCAGCCGGGCCGCGCGGCGCGCCGGCCACAGGGCGGCCAGCACCCCCACCACGCCGGCGAGCACGAGGAAGACGATCAGCCGTGTCCACGGCATGGTCAGCGTGTAGGTGGCGAGGGAGTCGCTGATCAGCTGACCCACCGCCCAGGCGAAGAAGACGCCGAGCCCCACGCCCATCACGCCGCCGAACAGGGCGATGGTGACCGCCTCGATCCGCACCATCCGCTTGGTGCCGCGCCGGTCGAGGCCGATCGCCCGCAGCATGCCGATCTCCTGGCGGCGCTCGAACACCGACATGGCGAGGGTGTTGATGACGCCGAGGACGGCCACGATCACCGCCATGGCCAGCAGGCCGTAGAGCATGTTCAGCAGGAGGTTGAAGATGTAGGCGATGTCCTCGGATATGTCGTCGCGGTCCTGCACGAGGATCGCCGGGTTGTCGCCGAGGGCGCTCTCCAGCCGGTCCTTCGCGGCGTCGCTGACGCCGTCGTCCATGCGCAGCATGACCTGCATGTCCCACACGCGGTCCAGGTGCGGGTCGAGCGCGGCCGTGTCGATCATGACGCCGGTGATCATCGCGTTGCCCTCGTAGAGGCCGGCGACGGTCAGCGTGCCCGTCTCCCCGTCCTCGAAGGTGGCCGTGAACGTGTCGCCGGCCGACCAGCCGTGCTTCTCCGCCGTGTCGGTGTCGACGACCACCGCGTCGCCGCGGAGGTCGTCCCACGAGCCGGTGGTGAAGTCGAGGTTCACCAGGTCCGGCATGGCGGAGCCGTCGACACCGGTGAGGTACTGGGTGTCGTCGTCGCCCTCGTAGAGCGCCGGCGAGTTCCGCAGGCCGCTGATGGCGGTCACCTCGGGCAGCTCGGCCAGGGTCTCCCCGATCTCCGGGGACAACGGCGTGAAGTTCGCCATGGAGACGACGTAGTCGCTCTTCAGGGATTCGGCCGCCAGCTTGTCGATGGCGTGGGAGAGGGAGGTCGCTATCACGGTCATGCCGGTGATCAGGGTGAGCCCGATCATCAGCGCCGACGCGGTCGCGGCGGTGCGGCGCGGGTTGCGGACCGCGTTGAGCCGGGCCAGGCGGCCGGAGACGCCGAAGACACGGACCAGGGGAGCGGCCAGGGCGATCACCGGGCGGGACAGCAGCGGCGTGAGGACGAAGACCCCGACGACCAGCAGCGCCGCACCGAGCCCCATCGTGGCGCCGTTGTCGTCGGCGCCGATGCCGACCACGACGAGCGCGCCGCCGGCGGCCGCGAACAGGGCGCCGATGGTGTTGCGCAGCAGGAGGCCGCGCGCCGTGGGCACGGCGTGCAGGGCGTTCATGGCGGCGACCGGCGGGATCTTCGCGGCCCGCCGCGCGGGCAGGTAGGCAGCGAGCATGGTGATGCCGACGCCGACGATCAGCGAGGCGGCCACCGCGGAGCCCGAGATGATCAGCGGCCCGTCGGGGACCGTGATGCCGGCCGAGCCCATGAGGGAGCGCAGGCCGGCCGCCACCCCGATGCCCACGGCGAGGCCGACGGCGCCGGCGACGACGCCGACGACGAACGCCTCGATCAGCACCGACCGTGTGACCTGCCGCCGGCTCGCGCCCACCGCGCGCAGCAGCGCCAGCTCCCGCGTCCGCTGGGCGACGAGCATGGTGAACGTGTTGGCGATGATGAAGATGCCGACGAACAGCGCCACCCCGGCGAAGCCGAGCAGCGCGGTCCGCATGCCGCTGGTGGCCGCCTCGATGCTGTCGGCCTGGTCCTTCGCCGCCTGGTCGCCGGTGATGGCCTCGGCGTCGGCGGGCAGCAGCGGCTCGACGGCCGTCTTCAGCTCCTCCTGTGAGGTGCCCTGCTCGGCCCGCAGCACGATGCGGCTGTACTCGCCGGGCGCGGTGTAGAGCTGCTGCGCGGTGGCGGTGTCGAAGAGGACCATCGCGCCGCCGGCCGCGACCGCGCCGTCGTCCGTGGTGAAGATCCCGGTGATCGTCTCCTCGCGGACCGGGCCGTCCACCGAGAGCCGGGCGGTGTCGCCCACCGCGTACCCGGTGCGCTCGGCCGTCCTGGCGTCGATGGCTATCTCGCCCTCGCCGGCCGGGGCACGGCCCTCGTCCATCGGGTAGCGGTCGTCCGTGCCGGTGCCGTCGGGGCCGGCGTAGTAGTTGGTGCCGGTGGTGTCCCAGCCGGCGCCGACGAGGTCGCCGTCCTTGTCAGCGAGGGCGGCGAAGCCGTTGACGCTGCCGGTGGCCGACGCCACGCCGGGCAGCGCGCCGAGGGAGTCGAGCAGTTCCTGGGGGAGGTCGGAGGCCGCTCCCGGCGTCTCCTCGGCGGCGTCGCTGTCGTCGTCCGGCTGCACGGCGACGTCCACGTCGTCGAGGCCCTTCTCCGCGCTGCGCTGGAACGCCTCGGAGAGGGTGGACGTGAAGACGAGGGTGCCCGCGACGAACGCGACGCCGAGCAGCACGGCGAGCGTCGTCATGAGCAGGCGCGCCTTGTGCGCGAGCACGTTGCGCAGGGCGGTTCTCAGCATGGTGGTCTTCCGGAAGGTGGTGGCTGCGGGGCGGGGTGGGGGCGGTCCGGGGGCCGGATCAGCTCGTGCGGCCCTTGGCGTCGAAGCGCTTCATGTGCTCCAGGACGGCCTCGGCGGTGGGGTCGGCCATGTCGTCGACGATGCGGCCGTCGGCGAGGAAGACGACGCGGTCGGCGTAGGAGGCGGCGACGGGGTCGTGGGTGACCATGACGACGGTCTGGCCGAGGTCGCGGACGGAGTTCCGCAGGAAGCCGAGGACTTCGGCGCCGGCGCGGGAGTCGAGGTTGCCGGTGGGTTCGTCGCCGAAGATGATCTCGGGCCTGCTCGCGAGGGCGCGGGCGACGGCGACGCGCTGCTGCTGTCCGCCGGAGAGCTGGGCGGGCCGGTGCTTCAGGCGGTCGGCGAGACCGACGGTGGAGATGACCTTGTCCAGCCACTCCCGGTCGGGCTTGCGGCCGGCTATGTCCATCGGCAGCGTGATGTTCTCCAGCGCGTTCAGCGTGGGCAGCAGATTGAACGCCTGGAAGATGAAGCCGATCCGGTCCCGCCGCAACTGCGTGAGCTTCTTGTCCTTCAGCCCGGTGATCTCCGTGTCACCGATGCGGGCCGAGCCGCCCGACACGGTGTCCAGACCCGCCATGCAGTGCATGAGCGTGGACTTCCCGGAGCCGGACGGCCCCATGATCGCCGTGAACTCGGCCCGCCGGAACTCCACCGACACATGGTCGAGCGCCACGACCTGGGTCTCGCCCTGGCCGTAGACCTTGGTCAGGTCGACGGCGCGGGCGGCCACCGCCGCGGTCGACGCCGGGGTGGTGGCGGTGGTGAACGTGGACACGGGTACTCCTGACACGTGGGGCCTGCGGTTCTTCCGGACACCGCGCCACGACCGGCACGGTGACAACACGCTCCATCCTCGGCCACGGCCCGCACGCAGCGCGATCCGTCATCGTGCTCTTTCCATGAGTTCTTCGGATGGACTCCGGAGGCCGTCGTCTCCTCCTGGAGTCGTAGTCACCCCTGAGTGCGCGGAGGGACGCGGAGGGTTGATTTGCGTCATTCCTCGGACGGTCAGCCGTCCGGGTGACCGGACCGAAACGGCCCGTGGCCACACGGTCCGGGCCTGATGAAGCGTCAGCGGCTCATAAAATCAGACAACAACCGTACGGGGCAAAGGTGTTCGGGCGAACCGGCCGGATAAGCTCGTCGGGAGCGCTGGCGCGCATGTGCCCGGTACGGCTTCGGGATCTGTGCCCGGATGGTGGAATGCAGACACGGTGAGCTTAAAACTCGCTGGCCTTCGGGTCGTGCCGGTTCGAATCCGGCTCCGGGCATCCCCAAGCGACGGGTCCCGATGCCGCCCACCCGCGGGCGCGGCGTTCCGGCGGCGTGTCCGGCGTATCGATGCCGTACGGGAACACCCACGGCCTTCCGTTCGTTTGCCTCACTGCACTACCGTGCGTTCTTTGCCAACGCATTACTCTGGTAGTCAAGGCCGTGCCGTGCGGCCATGGAGGAGTGAGATGAGGAGTAGCAACCCGGTCTTCACGCGTCGGGGGTTCAGTCGGGACGGCGGCTACGCCGGCTTCAACGCCGGACCGCAGCCGCAGACCGGGAATCCTTACGCGGGCGGCCCCAGCACCCCCTACGCGCAGCCGGGCAACCCGTATGCGCAGCCGGCCAACCCCTACGCCCAGCCGCAGGGCGCCCCCGCCGGCGGCCTCATGCCGCCGCAGGCGCCCGCGCGCCCCGGTGTGATGACGATCGACGCGGTCGTCTCCCGCACCGCCATCACCCTGGGCACGGTCGTCATCGCGGCGGCCGCCGCCTGGCTCACCGACATGCCGATCGGCCTCGGCGTCGTGTTCGCCCTGGTGGCCTTCGGGCTCGGCATGGTGCAGTCCTTCCGGCGCGAGGCGTCCCCGGCCCTGATCGTCGCCTACGCGGTCTTCGAGGGCCTGTTCCTCGGCACGATCAGCGCCGCCATCAACCAGTACGCGCCCGGCGCGGCGATGCAGGCCGTGATCGGCACCATGGCGGTCTTCGCCGCGGTGCTGTTCATGTACAAGCAGCGGATCATCAAGGTCACGCAGCGCTTCACCCAGTTCGCCATCGCGGCGGGCCTCGGCTTCGTGGTCCTCTGCATGGTCAACGCGATCGCCGCCATGATCGGCGGCGGTGACGGCCTGGGCCTGCGCTCCGGCCCGATCGGCATCGTGGTCGGCGTCATCGGCGTCGTGCTCGGCGCCTGCTTCCTCGCCCTCGACTTCAAGATGGTCGAGGACGGCATCGCCTACGGCGCCCCCGAGAAGGAGGCGTGGCTCGCCGCCTTCGGGCTGACCCTCACCCTGGTGTGGATCTACCTGGAGTTCCTCCGGCTGATCGCCATCCTGCAAGGGGAATGACCGGTGTGCCCGCGCGCGGGTACACCTCCGAACGAAGTGGCCGGGGACCCCGGCGGAAGGCACGTCTTCCGCCGGGGTCCCCGGCCGTCGTGCGTCAGGGCGGCGTCACGGCGTGAACGAGCGCAGCAGCTCCAGGGCCGCGGCGAGGTCGCGCGCCGCCCGGGGGTCCGGCCCGGCGGCGCGCACGGCGTGCGCCAGGTCGTGACCCGCGACGGCCACCTGGTCCCCGACGACGTACAGGCCCTCGTCGGGCATCTCGCGCGGGGCAGCGCCGGGCCGCTCCAGTGCCTGCGCCCGGCGGGCCAGCTCACGGGCCAGTTCCAGGCCGCGCGCCGCGGCCCCGCGGCGCAGCGTGCTCTCCGGCAGGGTCCGCAGCCGGTCGGCGACCCGGTCGACGGCGGCGTCGAGCGCGTCGGCGCCCCCGTCCCCGGGGGCGCCGGCGGACGCGGAGGGTGTCTCCGTCATGCGGTGTCCCGCCTAGTCGTTCTGCTCGTGCTCATTGAGGTACGAGGACGCCACCACGCGGTCGGCCAGCAGGTAGACGCTGTCGCTGCCGCAGGAGAACGTCAGGGCGTACGCGCCGGAGACGCCGGAGCCGCCCATGAGCACCGGCGGCTCCCCCGACCGCACGGCCTCCGACAGCCGGGCCGCGGCCTCCTGGTGGCTCGGCGAGAGGCACAGCGTGGTGCCGTCGGCGAAGAGGAAGACGTCCAGCGTCCCGAGCGGCCCGGGACGCACGTCCGCGAGCGGGGTGCGTGCCTCCGCGAGCCGCGTGAGCCGGTCCGCCGTGCGCCGGTGCTCCTCGCGGGCCGCGCGCTCGGCCGCCGCCGCGCGGTCCACCGGCTCGCCGGACAGCGTGTAGCCGGGGTGCGACGGGTGCCGCCTGCGGGCGGCCGCCAGCTCGGGGGACTCGCCGCCCTCCTGCGCCTCCCGGTCGTCGGGCTCGGCCGGGTCGTCCGCGGCGTCCGGCGCGTCCGCCGCCTGGCGCGGGATGAACGCGGCGCCGTCCCGGCCGCCGGGCAGCCCCGAGTCGCTCAGCAGGTAGCGCTCCAAAAGGGCGTCGAGCAGTTCCTCGTCGGCGCTCCCCGTCCCCTGCCCGATGGGGCCGCCGCCCGCGAGGAGCGTGCCGGTGGCCGTCGTGTCGCCCGCCTCGTGCTCCGCCCAGTACGCCCGCGCCTCGGCCAGCTCGCGCTCCCGCTCGTCGGCGAGCGCCGCCGCGACGGCTCGGCGGATCTCCTCGGGCGGCACCGGCCGGGCGCCCGGCACACGGCGGCCGGACAGCTCGGCGCGGAGCGCGGCGAGATCGGCCCGCAGACCGCGCGCGGTGATCAGGGCTCCCGCGCCCAGGGCCACGGCGGTGCCTGCGGCCACCAGCAGGATGACGGATATGGCGCTCACGGACTCGCTCCCAGTGCTCTTCAGTCCCTGACTTCTTATCCCAGGTTTCCGGGGCGGGGCCACGGCGTGCAGTGCGGAACGTCATCGGACGGCCGGGACATTGGTCCATCCGCGCTCCCCGCCACCGCTGTGAGCTGCGCTTTTCTCCGTGCCCCCGGGATGCATCACATCCCGGGGCCGCTTCGGTATCGCCTGCATATACGGCGGTGACGTACGTCACCGCGGCCGGCCCCGACCGGTGCCGCGTCCGTGCGGGGGCCGTGCCCCTGCCCCCGCCGACCCGCACGGTCTCCCGACCGGGCTGCCTGTCGTGCCGCCGCAGCGCGTTGATCAGCGTAGTGCCGATGCGGGCGCCCGTCATGCCGAACGGGTGCACGAGCCCGGACGTGCCGGACCGACGCTTCCGGCGGCGGGACGACTGTCCCAGGAGCGCCGTCCGACCGCTGACGAGCGGCCGCCCGCCGCCGCGCCCGGGGAAGGCACCGGCAGGGTGAGCCGGTGCCCCCGGGAGCGGTTCCGCGTGCCCGCGCGCCGCCGGGGACCGGTGGCGGCGCCCCGGGGCCAGGACCGCCGTACGGTCCCGGGCGCGGGTCGATGGACGCGTTCGCGCGCGCCCGCCGCGGGCGGGGAAGGGCTCACGCGCCGCGGCCGTCGGCCCCGGTCTCCCCGGCGGCGCCCGACGGGCACCGGTCCGCCCCGTCCTCGGGCAGCCGCCGCCTGCGCCGCAGCCGCAGCAGCGCGAACGGCCGGTGCCGCCCCTCGCCGCCGTCGGCCGCGCTGACCTCCGTACCCCCCTCGGACGCGGCGCGCGCCGCGGCACGCTCCACCGGCAGCAGGCGCGCGCGCCGTGGCGGGAGCGCCGCCTCGTCCTCGCGCGGCCACACGCCGAGCGCGTCGCACAGCGTCGGCAGGATCGCCATGGCCGCCGTCGCGTACCCCTCCGCCGACGGGTGGTAGCGGTCCGGGCCGAACAGTTCCCGCGGGTGCGCGGCGAACTCGGGGCCGAGCAGCGCCCCCAGCGAGACCGTGCGCCCGCCCAGCTCGACCACCGCGATCGTCTGCGCAGCCGCCAACTGCCGGCACAGCCGCCGCGCGAGCCACCGCAGCGGCTGCGCCACCGGCTCGACCGAGCCGAGGTCGGGACAGGTGCCGACGACCACGGCGGAGCCCGCGGTCCGCAGCCGCGCCACCGCCTCCGTGAGGTGGGTGACCGAACGGGCGGGCGGGACACGGCCGGTGATGTCGTTGGCCCCGACGATGACGACGCACACGTCCGGCACCGGAGCCCGGCCCGGCTCGGTCAGCAGCAGCGACACCTGCCGCTCCAGGTCCGACGAACGGGCGCCCGACAGCGCGACGTTGTGCAGCTCGACGGGGCGCTCGGCGACGGCCGCGAGCCCCGCCGCGAGCAGCGCGCCTGGCGTCTGCCCCGCGCGCCGTACGCCTTGCCCCGCGGCCGTCGAGTCGCCGAGCATGGCAAACCGCAGCGGCGGACCGGGCGCGGCGGCGAAGGCGGCGCCGTACAGGCCGTCGGCGACCGGTGGTTCGTCGTCCGCGCCACGGCTCAGCGCGTGCCGGGCGTACCGGACCTCGGTGAGCAGCAGTCCGACGGCCGCGCCCCCCAGCAGCCCGGCGCCGCCCCCGCCGTACGCCGCCGCGGTCGCGATCCTGCGTGCCACCCGCGCCCTTGACGACATGGCAAGCCTCACGCCTCCTGTCCGTCCCGTCCGCATTCCTCACCTGTGTGGTTCCCACGGCGGGACGCCGCGCAACGCAATAGGGTGCTCACGGTGGGGCGGACGAACCCGCCCACGCGCCCCGGACGTGCGGAGATACCCAGGTGCAGTATCACGAGTCGATGATCGGACTGGTCGGCAACACCCCGCTGGTGAAGCTGAACACGGTGACGGCCGGCATCCAGGCCACCGTGCTGGCGAAGGTCGAGTACTTCAACCCCGGCGGTTCGGTGAAGGACCGCATCGCCCTGCGGATGATCGAGGCCGCCGAACGCTCCGGCGAACTGCGGCCCGGCGGCGTCATCGTCGAGCCCACCTCGGGCAACACCGGCGTCGGCCTCGCCATCGTCGCCCAGCGCAAGGGCTACCGCTGCGTCTTCGTGTGCCCGGACAAGGTGTCCACCGACAAGATCAACGTGCTGCGCGCCTACGGCGCCGAGGTCGTCGTGTGCCCCACGGCCGTCGACCCCGAGCACCCCGACTCGTACTACAACGTCTCCGACCGCCTCGTCCGCGAGACCCCGGGGGCCTGGAAGCCCGACCAGTACAGCAACCCGAACAACCCCCTCTCCCACTACGAGACCACGGGCCCCGAGCTGTGGCGGCAGACGGACGGCCGCATCACCCACTTCGTCGCCGGCGTCGGCACCGGCGGCACCATCAGCGGGACCGGCCGCTACCTCAAGGAGGTCAGCGGCGGCCGTGTGCGGATCGTCGGCGCCGACCCCGAGGGCTCGGTGTACTCCGGCGGTTCGGGGCGGCCCTACCTCGTGGAGGGCGTCGGCGAGGACTTCTGGCCGGAGGCGTACGACCGTTCCGTCACGGACGAGATCGTCGCCGTGTCGGACAAGGACTCCTTCCGCATGACGCGCCGGCTGGCCCGCGAGGAGGGGCTGCTCGTCGGCGGCTCGTGCGGCATGGCCGTCGTCGGGGCGCTGGAGGTCGCGCGCCGCTGCGGTCCCGACGACGTGGTCGTCGTGCTGCTGCCGGACGGCGGCCGCGGCTATCTGAGCAAGATCTTCAACGACGAGTGGATGGCCGACTACGGCTTCCTGGAGGGCGGCGAGCCGAGCGCGCGCGTCGGCGACGTGCTGCGCGCCAAGGAGGGCGACCTGCCGTCCCTCGTCCACATGCACCCGGACGAGACGGTCGGCGAGGCGATCGACGTGCTGCGCGAGTACGGCGTCTCGCAGATGCCGGTGGTGAAGCCGGGCGCCGGTCATCCGGACGTCATGGCCGCCGAGATCGTCGGCTCGGTCGTGGAACGGGAGCTGCTCGACGCCCTGTTCACGCGGCGGGCGGCGCTGGACGACAAGCTGGAGCAGCACCTCGCCGCGCCCCTGCCGCACGTGGGGTCGGGCGAGCCGATCGCCGACCTGATGCCGGTCCTGCAGGACGCCGACGCCGCCGTCGTGCTCGTGGACGGCAGGCCGACGGGCGTCGTCAGCCGGCAGGACCTGCTGGCGTTCCTCGCCGGGGGGCACTGACCCGCGCGGGACGGGCAGGGGATCCCGAAGTGTCACGGCCGGGCAACGCGTCGTTAACACCGGTCCTGCACAGTGGTCGGTGTCGGCACCAAGGACCTCCGGAGCGGCTCCCGGACCTCCCTGGTCGCCCGGACGCCAGGCCCCGACCCGGCCGGCGTCCTCGCGGGGACCGCCGTCGTCCCGCCCCTGGCGCTCGCGCCGGGGTGCGGCGGTCCCCGCCGTCTCCTCCTCCCCGCCGCGGTGCCGGGGCGCCGGTCAGTTCTGCGGGGGGTGACGGCGGTCGCGGCGCAGGACGTAGAACCCGTTGACCGCCACGATGCCCGCCCAGCACGTCAGCAGGCCGTTCAGCCCGGAGTTCGCCGCGGCGATCGCCGACAGCGGGATCGCGAGCACGAGGGAGATCGCCGCCAGGACGAACTCGGACCCCGGCCCCCGGTACTGGTCCGGCGTCTGCGGCCGGCCGCCCCGCGCGATCACCATCTGCTGCTCCGCGAGCTGACGCCGGACCCGCTTGTCCACCGTCGCGTCGACACGCTGCTCCACCTTCTCCAGGAACCCGTCCACCAACTCCGCCTCGTACGCCTCGCCCAGTTCCTTGCGGGTCTGGAGCGCTGCGTCCAGGTCGGTGCGGAGATCGGGATCGCGGTCACTGCCACTCGTCATACGGCCAACGCTACGGTGGCCCGCCACCCCTGCACACGGGGGCTAGCCCCCCTTCCCATGGAGGTGTTCCCCGCACCACGGGCCGCGGCGGGCGGTGTGCCACCATCCACGGCGGAACCACGACCACGGGGGAGAGGCACACCATGCTCCGCGCGACCGCGTCCGACGGCTGCCGCATCGCGTACCGGACGGAGGGCGAGGGACCGCCGCTCGTCCTGCTCGCCGGGCAGGCCAACAGCCACCACTGGTGGGACTCGGTCCGCCGCGACTTCCACACCGCCCGCAGCACGATCGTCCTCGACTACCGGGGCACGGGCGACAGCGACAAGCCCCGCGACCCGTACAGCACCGAGGGCTTCGCGGACGACGTGATCGCCGTCCTCGACGATCTCGGCGTCGAGCGCGCCGACGTGTACGGCACGTCGATGGGCGGCCGGGTCGCGCAGTGGGTCGCCGTACGGCACCCCGGGCGCGTCCGCCGGCTGGTCCTCGGCTGCACGACGCCGGGCGGCCCGCACAGCGTGCCGCGCGACGCGGCCATCAGCCGTTCCCTGGCCGCCGCGAGCCCGCACGAGGCCGCCCGCATCCTCGCCGACCTCATGTACACGCCGGGCTGGCGCGCGGCCCACCCCGGCCCGTACGGGACGCTGGGCGACCCGGGCATGCCGCTGTACGCGCGCCGCCGGCACTTCACGGCCAGCGAGCGGCACGACGCGTGGGACGCCCTGCCGCGCGTCACGGCGCCCACCCTCGTCCTGCACGGGACGGACGACACGTTCAACCCGGCGGCGAACGCCCCGCTGCTCGCCGGCCGCATCCCCGGCGCGGTCCTGCATCTCGTGGCGGGCGCGCGGCACGCGTACTTCGAGGAACGGCGGGACGAGGTGAACCCGTTGGTGCTTGACTTCCTCGACGCCGCGACAGGCGGCCAGGGAGGCGGCGATGACCGAGAACGTGCGTGACACCCCGGTGGACGGCACCCTGCCGGAGACCGTGCGGGTCCCGGCGGCGGGCGGCGGCGGGCTCGGCTCCCGCTTCCTGCGGCTGTGGGCCGCCGGCACCGTCGCGAACCTCGGCCAGGGCGCCACCGCTGTCGCGCTGCCGTGGCTCGCCGCGACCCTGACCCGCGACGCCCTCGCCATCGCGCTGGTCGGCGTCGCGATCCGCCTGCCGTGGCTGCTGTTCAGCCTCCCGGCGGGCATGCTCGCCGACCGTCTCGACCGCCGCCGCATCATGCTGGCGATGGCCGCCGTCCGCGCGCTGGCCGTCGGCGCCATCGCCGCACTGGTCGCCGCCGACGCCATGTCGCTGCCCCTGCTGTACGCCTGCGCGCTGCTGCTGGGCTTCACCGAGGTGCTCTTCGACAACACCTCGCAGGTCCTGCTGCCGGCCGTCGTGGACCGCGCCCGGCTGGCCGCCGCCAACGGCCGGCTGATGGCGGGGCAGATCGTCACCGAGGACTTCTTCGCGAAGCCGGTCGCCGGTGTGCTGCTCGGCGTGGCCCTCGCCCTGCCGTTCGCCTTCGACGCCGCGACGGCCGCCGTCGCCGCCGTGCTGCTGCTGACCCTGCGCGGCGGCTTCCGGGCCGGCGGCACGGGCGTCCCCGCCGCCCGGCGGTCGGCGCGCGCCGAGATCGCGGAGGGTGTCCGGTGGCTGTGGCGGCACCCGCTGCTGCGCCCGCTCGCCGTCTCCCTGGCCGTCTTCAACATGGCGGGCGCGGGCGTCGCCGCCGTCCAGGTCCTCTACGCGCGGGAGATCCTCGGCCTCGGCTCGCTCGGTTTCGCCGTCCTCACCTCGGCCGGCGGCGTGGGCGGGCTGCTGGGCGGGCTGTTCGCGAGCCGGGTGACGCGGCGGATCGGGATGGCGCGGTCGCTGTTCGCGCTGCTCGGCGTCGAGGCCGCTGTGTACGCGACGGCCGCGGTCGTCTCGGACGCCTGGCCGGTCGCCGTGATGACGGGCGTGTCGGGCTTCGGCGTCGTCATGTGGAACGTCGTCACGGTCTCGCTGCGGCAGACGCTGATCCCCGACCACCTCCTCGGCCGGGTCAACAGCGTCTACCGCCTCCTCGGCTGGGGCACCATGCCCCTCGGCATGGCGGCGGCCGGTGTGCTCGTGGGGGCGGTCGAGGCGTTCGCCGGGCGCGAGGCGGGACTGCGGGCGCCGTACGCCGTCACGCTCGCCGCGGTCGCCGTACTCGCGCTCTACATGCGGCGCCACCTGCGGCAGCGGTCGATCGACGCGGCCCTGGCCGGGGCGGGCGGCGCCTGAGCCGGAGCGGGGCCGGTCAGGCGGGGGCGGCGGCGGCCCACGCGCGGGCCTTCGCCAGCTCCTTGGCGGGCAGGGCGTCCCCCGCGGCGACGACGCGGGGCCGCAGCTCGGGCGCCGTCGTCAGCGCGCGGAACAGGAAGCCCGTGGAGACCTCGTGGTCCGGGCGGTGCACGACCTCGATGCCGTCCCCGGCCCGCACCTCGCCCGGGGCGATGACCCGGAAGTACGTGCCGGACCGTGCCTCGGCGGTGAACCGCCGCACCCAGCCCTCCTCGCGCAGCCAGTCGGCGAACGTCCGGCAGGGGATGCGGGGCAGGCTGGCCTCCAGGACGAGGTCCCGCCCGACGCGCCACCGCTCCCCGATCCGGACCTCGGCCAGGTCGACGCCCACGGTGGTCAGGTTCTCGCCGAAGACGCCGTTCGCCAGCGACCGGCCCAGCGCCGGCTCCCACCGGTCGAGGTCCTCGCGCGCGTAGGCGTACACCGCCTGGTCGTCCCCGCCGTGGAAGCGCAGGTCGGCCACGGTGTCCCCGGCCAGGCCGCTGCCGCCGGTGCCGCGCGGCCCCGGCGCGGCGACGGCGACCGGTCCGCCGACGGGCCGCTTGTCGATGCCGGTCAGGCCGGAGGGCGCGTCGGTGCGCGCGACGGCGCCGGCCCGGCCCACGTTCACGCTGAGCACGGTCGGGGGCAGCACACGGGGCATCGGCACGCGGGGCGCGCCCGGGGAGAGGGACATGCTGCCGAGGATACGGCCGGGGCCGCCGGGAATCAGGCCCGCGCGGCGTCGCCGACGTCCAGGACCGCCTTGCCCGCGACACGGCCGGCGGCGAGGGCGGCGACCGCCTCGGCGCCGCGCTCCCACGGACCGCGCCACCCGACGCCGGTGTCGAGCGCGCCGTGCGCGACCAGCCCGGCGAGCCACGTCAGGTCGCCGGCCAGCCCCGCCGTGTCGTCGAGCAGGAAGTACGTCGTCATCGCGCGGTCGTGCCCGAGCGGGCCCTCGAGCGCGCCGACGGGGAAGGTCTCGGGCTGCCCCGCCGTGTGCCCGAGGGCGACCAGCGTGCCGTGGGGCGCGAGCGCGGCGAACGCGGCGACCAGGTGGTCCCCGCCGACCGTGTCGATCACCCCGTGCACCGGGCCGCGCAGGTCCCGCAGCCCGCCGGCGCCGATGACCACGCCGTCCGCGCCGAGGGAGCGCAGCAGCGGCTCCTTGCCCGGGTCGGTCGTCGTCGCGATCACCTCGGCCCCGGCGCGCGCGGCGAGCTGCACCGCGAACCGGCCGACGCCGCTGCCCGCGCCGGTCACCAGGACCCGCCGTCCGATCACGGCACCCAGCCGGCGCAGCGCCCGCAGGGCCGAGCCGGCGGCGACGGGCAGGGTGCTCGCGGCCCCGTGGTCGGCGCCGCCGGGGAGGACGCCGAGCAGCCCGGTGCGGACGGCCCGCAGCTCCGCCCACGCGCCGTCCGCGCCGACCCCGACGACGGGCGTGCCGGCGGCGGGTCCCGAGCCGTCGGCGGCGGCGCGGACGACGACGCCCGCCGCGTCCCAGCCCGGGACGGTGCCGGGCGCCGCGTCCGGCAGGAGGTGGACGACCTCGCCGTGGTTGAGGGAGAAGGCCGTCACGCGCACGAGCGCTTCGTCCGGCCGCGGCTCGGGGTCGGGGGCCTCGGCGAGCGCGAGATGTCCGGGTGCGGAGTGGTCGATGGTCCAGGCGCGCATGGCACGGTCCTCCGGTCGGGAACGGTGAGCCGGCACCACCGAAGTGCCGGTGACCGGCAGAAGCCTGCCACAGGCAATCGCGGGTGACCAGCGGGCAGTAGGATTCCCGCATGACGGACGACGGCACCGGGCTCACCCTGCGGGAGCGCAAGAAGATCCGGACGCGCCGCACCCTGGTGGAAGAGGCGCTGCGCCTGTTCACCGAGCGGGGGTTCGCCGCCACCACGCTCGACGAGGTGGTCGAGGCGGCCGAGGTCTCGCAGCGGACGTTCTTCCGCACCTTCTCCTCGAAGGAGGACGTCGCGCTCGCGCCGGAGAAGGAGCTGTGGGCCGCCTTCACCGCCCGGATCGCGGCCGAACCGCCGGGGCCTTCCCCGCTGCCCGGCTACGTCGCGGCGCTCCACGCGGCCGTCGACGACATGACGGAGGGCTGGGAGGACCGCTTCCTCGCCAGCCGCGCGCTGTGCGACCGCACGCCCGCGCTGACCGCCCACAGCCTGCGGCACTGCGCCGAGGTGACCGACCGGCTCGTGGCCGCCGGCGAGCCCGCGGGGCAGCCGGAGCTGCTGCGCCGCGTCCTCCTCGACGTGCTGCTCGCGGCCTGGCACTGGGCGCTGGCCCGCTGGTCCGAGGGCGGGACGCCGGACCGGCCCGCCCTGCACGCCCGCATGCGCGAGGCGTTCGACGCCCTGCCGGCCGTGGCGCCGCTCATCGCGGGACCCGGGACGGCCCGCTGAGGCGGCGCCCGGCATGACGAAGGCCCGCCCGGTGACGGCGCGTGCGCACACGCCGACACCGGGCAGGCCCTTGGTGAAACACCGGGGACCGTGCCCCGGCCGCCGTCACTCCTCGGCGAGCAGCCCCTTGCGCAGCCGCGTCAGGGTGCGGGAGAGCAGCCGCGAGACGTGCATCTGGGAGATGCCCAGCTCCTCGCCGATCTCGGACTGCGTCATGTTGGCCACGAACCGCAGCGACAGGATCGTCCGGTCGCGCGGGGCCAGCTCGGCGATCATCGGCTTGAGGGACTCGATGTACTCGATGCCCTCCAGGTCGTGGTCCTCGTAGCCGAGCCGGTCGGCGAGGGCGCTCTCGCTGTCGTCCTCCTCCGGCTGGGCGTCGAGCGAGCTGGCGGTGTACGCGTTGGACGCGGCCATGCCCTCGACCACCTCGTCCTCGGGGACGCCGAGGCGCGCCGCGAGCTCCGCGACGGTGGGGGAGCGGTCGAGCTGCTGCGCCAGCTCGTCGCCGGCCTTGGCCAGGTCGAGGCGCAGCTCCTGCAGCCGGCGCGGGACGCGCACCGACCAGGACGTGTCGCGGAAGAACCGCTTGATCTCGCCGATGATGGTCGGCATCGCGAAGGTGGGGAACTCCACACCGCGGTCGGCGTCGAACCGGTCGATGGCCTTGATCAGGCCGATCGTGCCGACCTGGACGATGTCCTCCATCGGCTCGCTGCGGGAGCGGAAGCGGGAGGCCGCGAAGCGGACGAGCGCGAGGTTCAGCTCGACGAGGGTGTTGCGCACGTAGGCGTACGCGTGGGTGCCCTCCTCCAGCTCGCCGAGCCGCGCGAAGAGGGACTTCGACAGGGCGCGGGCGTCGTCCGGCGCGACCTCGTCGAAGCGGGGTATCCCGGTCAGCGACGCGAGGACGTCGTCCCCCTCGCCGGACCGGGCGTCGGCCGGTCCGCGCTGCTGGGGTACGAACGCCGCTGCGGCCGAGTCCTCGGCCGGTCTCACGTGCGATCGAGGGGCGGGTGACATATCGGGTGTCCTCCGTAAGTGTCTCGGCATATGGCTGCCGAAGCCGTGACGTGCACTGCGGTGTGCGGCGCCTCCAAAGCCGTCTGTCGGAAAACCTTCGACCTCTACGCCTATCGGGGATCGGGGCCCGAAGGCAAGTCCGGTACGCTCCTGATCGGACGTATGTCCGAGAAGAGAAGCTGTTCGGAGCACTGGGCACGGGCTAAGGTTTTCCGGACCCAGCCAGCCGATGGCTCCGAGGAGATGAGGGGGCTGCATGGACCGCGGGACACCGGACGGTGCGCGCCGGAAACAGCTGACCATCGACGTCCGGCGCACGGAGGCCGGCGCGGTGGTCACGCCGGCCGGCGAGCTCGACCACCACTCCGCCGACACCCTGCGCGGTTCGCTGGAGCAGTGCCTCGCCGACGGCGTGCGGCGCATCGTCATCGACTGCTCGGCCCTGGAGTTCTGCGACTCCACCGGGCTGAACGTGCTCCTCGCCACACGTCTGACGGCGGAGTCGGCCGGTGGCCAGATCCATCTGGCCGCCATGCGCCCGATCGTCGCCCGTGTCTTCGAGATAACGGGCGCCGGTTCGGTCTTCACGGTGCACGACACCCTGGACGACGCCCTCGCGGCGCTCCCGGCGGATTGAACGCCGTGCGCAGCGCGCCCCGCGAGCACCCGCGGGCGCGTCACACTATTGCCAGGGCCGCGGGGGTGTGGCGTCCGTCCCGCCGGGCAGGAGACCACACAGACCGGGCCTGCGGAGCTTTCCGCGCGCCGGCGGACGAACGTTTCAGCAGCGTGGGGACATGGTGAGGGGAGGCGTGGGCATGAATGCGACCCGGCCGTTCCCTGCGGGTGGCGACCACGGCCCGGAACCGCGGAATCCGGCCACGGACGGCACGGGAGACGGGGCGGAACCGGTCCTGGAGGAGCAGGCCCCGGCCGAACAGGTGCGGCAGGCCGCGGACCCGCGGGACGGGGATCCGCAGGCCGGCCCGTCCGACGACGGCCGCGGCCCCGCCGAACCGCTCCTCCAGGTCCGCAGGCTGCACCTGGTGGACACCGCGGGCGTCGTGGCACGCGCGCGCGAGTTCCTCCGCGAGGCGCTGCACGACTGGGGCTGGATGCCGTCGCGCACCGAGGAGCAGCGCGCGAGCGCGGAGGACGCCCTGCTGGTCGTCTCCGAGCTGGTCACCAACGCCTGCCTGCACGCCGACGGCCCCCAGGAGCTGCTGGTCGGGCGCGGCGCGAAGCGGCTGCGCATCGAGGTGGTCGACGGTTCCGCCGCCGACCCGGCGCTGCGCACCACCCGCCGCGCGGGCCGGCCCGGCGGCCACGGCATGTTCATCGTGGAGCGCCTGTGCCTCGACTGGGGCGTCTCGCACGACGGCGCGTCCGGCGGCAAGACCGTGTGGGCCGAGGTCGCCGCACCGCCCGGCCTCGCCTGACCACGGGCGTGCCCGCGCACCGGCCGGTACGGGATACCCCGTATTCCGGGCAGCGCTCCCGGGGGCGTCTACCATCGGGCCATGACCCGAGTACTGCTCGCTGAGGACGACGCCTCCATCTCGGAGCCCCTGGCCCGGGCACTGCGCCGCGAGGGCTACGAGGTGGAGGTCCGCGAGGACGGGCCGGCCGCTCTGCGCGCCGGGCTCGCGGGGGACGTCGACGTCGTCGTGCTCGACCTCGGGCTGCCGGGGATGGACGGTCTCGAGGTCTGCCGCCGGCTGCGCACCGAGGGTCTGACGCTGCCCGTCCTCGTCCTGACGGCCCGCGCGGACGAGGTGGACACCGTCGTGGGCCTCGACGCGGGCGCCGACGACTACGTGACGAAGCCGTTCCGGCTGGCCGAGCTGCTGGCCCGGGTGCGGGCGCTGCTGCGGCGCGGCACGGTCGAGACGGCGGGCCCCGCGCCCGCCGTGCACGGCATCCGGATCGACGTCGAGTCGCACCGCGCCTGGATGGGGGACGACGAGCTGCACCTCACGGCGAAGGAGTTCGACCTCCTGCGGGTCCTGGTGCGGGACGCGGGCCGGGTCGTCACCCGCGAGCAGCTCATGCGCGAGGTGTGGGACACCACCTGGTGGTCGTCGACCAAGACCCTCGACATGCACATCTCCTGGCTCCGCAAGAAGCTCGGCGACGACGCCGCGAACCCGCGCTACATCGCCACCGTCAGGGGCGTGGGGTTCCGCTTCGAGAAGAGCTGACGGGGAGCCGTGCGCCGCCGCCTGATCAGCTCCACGCTGGCCGTCGTCCTCGTCGTGCTGGCCGTCTTCGGCCTGTCCCTGTTCTTCGTCGAGGCACAGACCATCGAGTCGAGCGCCCGCGACCGCCTGGAGGCCGAGGCGGCCCGGACGCTGGCGGACGTGGAGAGCCGTATCGCGAACGGCGAGGACGTCACCGCCGACGCGATGCGCGCCTCCGTCCCCGCCGACCGCTTCGTGGAGATCGTCCTGCCCGGACGGTCCCCGGTGCGGGTCGGGGAGCGGCCCGACGGCGAGGTGATGGCCTCCGAGCAGACCGGCGTGCACGGCGAGACGGTCACCGTCTCGCAGCCGCGCAGCCAGATCAGCGAGGAGATCGGCCGCATGGTGACGATCATCCTCGTCGTCGCGCTGCTCGCGGTCGCCGCCGCGGTGCTGCTCGCGGTGCGGCAGGCCCGCCGCGTGGCCGCGCCCCTCACCGACCTGGCGGAGACGGCCGAGCGCCTCGGCTCGGGCGACCCGCGCCCCCGGCACCGCCGCTACGGGGTGGCCGAGCTGGACCGGGTCGCGGACGTGCTGGACGCCAGCGCCGAGCGCATCGCCCGCATGCTCACCGCCGAGCGCCGGCTCGCCGCCGACGCGTCCCACCAGCTGAGGACGCCGCTGACCGCGCTGTCGATGCGGCTTGAGGAGATCATCGCCACCGAGGACCGCGACACGGTCCAGGAGGAGGCCACGATCGCCCTCACGCAGGTCGAGCGCCTCACCGACGTCGTCCAGCGGCTGCTGACGAACTCGCGCGACCCCCGGCTCGGCTCGGCCGTCGCCTTCGACCTGGACGAGGTCGTCGTCCAGCAGATCGAGGAGTGGAAGCCCGCCTACCGGGGCGCGGGCCGCGCGATCGTGCACTCGGGGCGTGCCGGGCTGCGCGCGGTCGGCACGCCGGGCGCGGTCTCGCAGGTCCTGGCCTGCCTGGTCGAGAACTCCCTCATGCACGGCGCCGGCACGGTCGCCCTGCGGACCCGCACCACCGGCAACCAGGCCGTCATCGAGGTCACCGACCAGGGGCAGGGCGTCCCGGCCGAGCTGGGCTCCCGCGTGTTCGAGCGCACCGTGAGCGGCCGGAACTCCACGGGGCTCGGGCTCGCCGTGGCCCGTGACCTCGCCGAGGCGGACGGCGGGCGCCTCGAACTGCTCCAGGGGCGGCCGCCGGTGTTCGCGCTGTTCCTGAGCCGCGAGGCCGCGGAGTGCCCGCAGTGATCCGGGGCGGGGCCGGTCAGCCGGCGCGTGACGTGTCCGGCGCGGGGGCGGCCGTGGCGGCGGCGCCGACCGTGTCGCCCGCGGCGCGGAAGACCCACGTCCGGTAGGACCAGAAGCGGAACAGCGCCCCGAGCCCGAGGCCGACGACGTTCTTCGCGATGTTGTCGGCGAGGGGGGAGGTGAAGCCGAAGCCGTAGTGGGACAGGGCGAGCGCGCCGTTCTCGATCACCATGCCGACGCCGGAGAAGAGCAGGAAGAGCCCCGCCTCGCGGCTGGCGCGCGTCTTGTCGCGGTGGCGGTACACCCAGTAGCGGTTGCCGAGGTAGTTGGCGGCGATGGCCGCCGAGGTCGCGATGACGCCGGAGCGCACGGGCGCCAGGGAGGCCGACTGCCGGCACACGTTGAACACCAGGACGTTGACGACGAGGCCGAGCGCGCCCACGGCGCCGAACTTCACGACCTCGCGGGCGATCCCCCGCAACCGGTCGCGGAGCGTGAGCCCTGCGCTCCCATCGCTCATAGCGGCCATCGTAACCAGGCGCCCGGTACCCGGCCTCCCGGGTGGGGCGGATACGCTGGGTGTGTGACATTTCCCGTGGTCGGCATGGTCGGCGGCGGTCAGCTCGCCCGTATGACGCACGAGGCGGGCATTCCGCTCGGCATCAGGTTCCGACTCCTCAGCGACACCCCGGACGACTCGGCGGCCCAGGCGGCCGGTGACGTCGTCATCGGCGACTACCGCGATCTTGACACGCTCCGTGCCTTCGCGAAGGGCTGCGACGTGATCACCTTCGATCACGAGCACGTCCCGACCGAGCACCTGCGCGCGCTGGAGGCGGAGGGCATCCCGGTCCGGCCCGGGCCCGACGCCCTGGTGCACGCGCAGGACAAGGGCGTCATGCGCGCCCGCCTCACCGAGCTGGGCATTCCCTGCCCGCGCCACCGCGTGGTGGCGGACCCGGCGGACGTCGCGCGGTTCGCGGCCGAGGTCGGCGGGTTCCCCGTCGTGCTGAAGACGGTGCGCGGCGGTTACGACGGCAAGGGCGTGTGGGTCGTGCGCGACGCGGAGCACGCCGCGGCCACGACCGAGCCGTTCCGCGCCGGGGTCGCGGTCCTGGCGGAGGAGAAGGTCGACTTCGCGCGCGAGCTGGCGGCGAACGTCGTGCGCTCCCCGCACGGCCAGGCCGTCGCCTACCCGGTCGTGGAGTCCGTCCAGGTCGACGGCGTGTGCGACACCGTGATCGCGCCCGCGCCCGGCATCGACCCGGGCCTGTCGCTCGCCGCCCAGGAGCTGGCGCTGCGCATCGCGTCCGAGCTCGGCGTGACGGGTCACCTGGCGGTCGAGCTGTTCGAGACGCGCGACGGCCGGGTCCTCGTGAACGAGCTGGCCATGCGGCCCCACAACTCCGGCCACTGGACGCAGGACGGCGCGGTCACCTCCCAGTTCGCGAACCACCTGCGGGCCGTCCTCGACCTCCCGCTGGGCGACCCGCGCCCGCGCGCCCCGTGGACCGTCATGGCGAACGTCCTCGGCGGCGACTTCCCCGACATGTACCAGGGCTACCTGCACTGCATGGCGCGCGACCCCGCCGTCAAGATCCACATGTACGGCAAGGACGTCAGGCCGGGCCGCAAGGTCGGCCATGTGAACAGCTATGGCGACGACCTGGCCGAGGTGCGCGAGCGCGCCCGCCACGCCGCCGACTACCTGCGAGGAGTCATCACCGAATGAGCGCCGCAGCGACGGACGGCGGCGCCGCGCCGCTGGTCGGCATCGTCATGGGGTCCGACTCCGACTGGCCGGTGATGCGGGCCGCCGCCGACGCGCTGGACGAGTTCGGCGTCCCGCACGAGGTGGACGTGGTGTCCGCGCACCGCATGCCGCACGAGATGCTCGCGTACGGCGGGGCGGCGGCCGACCGGGGGCTGCGGGCGATCATCGCCGGCGCCGGCGGCGCCGCGCACCTGCCGGGCATGCTGGCGTCCCTCACGCCGCTGCCCGTCATCGGGGTGCCCGTGCCGCTGAAGCACCTCGACGGCATGGACTCGCTGCTGTCCATCGTGCAGATGCCCGCGGGCGTGCCCGTCGCCACCGTCTCGATCGGCGGCGCGCGCAACGCGGGGCTCCTCGCCGTCCGCATGCTCGCCGCGCACGACGAGGGCCTCCGGATCCGCATGCGCGCCTTCCAGGAGGGGCTGCGCGAGCAGGCCACGGAGAAGGGCCGCCGGCTGCGGGCCGCCCGCGCCGGCGGGGACGCCGCGTGAGCGGGGACCGGCTGGCGGAGGCCCGCGCGCTGCTCGCCGACGCCCCCGTCCTGGACGGGCACAACGACCTGCCGTGGGCGCTGCGCGAGCAGGTGGGGTACGACCTCGACCGGCTCGACATCGCCGGCGACACGTCCGGCCGGCTGCACACGGACCTCGCGCGCCTGCGGGCGGGCGGGGTCGGCGGGCAGTTCTGGTCGGTCTACGTCGCGGCCGAGTACGCGGGGGAGCGCGCCGTCAGCGCCTGCCTGGAGCAGATCGACGCGGTCGACGCCCTGCTCGCGCGGTACCCGGACGCCCTGCGGCGCGCCCTGACCGCCGACGACGTGGTGGCGGCGCGGGCCGAGGGCCGTGTCGCGTCCCTCATGGGCGCCGAGGGCGGCCACAGCATCGCCAACTCCCTCGGGACCCTGCGCGGGCTGTACCGCCTGGGCGTCCGGTACATGACGCTCACGCACAACAGCACGATCGACTGGGCCGACTCCGCGACGGACGCGCCGCGCCACGACGGGCTGAGCGCGTTCGGCGAGGAGGTCGTGCGGGAGATGAACCGCCTCGGCATGCTCGTCGACCTGTCGCACGTCGCGCCCGCCACCATGCGCGACGCCCTGCGCGTGAGCGAGGCGCCCGTGCTCTTCTCGCACTCCTCGGCGCGCGCCGTGTGCGATCACCCGCGCAACATCCCCGACGACGTGCTCGCCGCGCTGCCGGGCAACGGCGGCGTGGCCATGGCGACGTTCGTGCCGCAGTTCGTGCTGCCCGGTGCCGCCGAGTGGACGGCCGGCGCGCGGGAGCACCTGCGGGAGCACGGTCTCGGCGCGCTGGACACGACCCCGGCGGCGATGCGCGCGCTCGCGGAGTACGAGGAGCGCCGTCCCCGTCCGCGCGCGACGGTGGCGACGGTCGCGGACCACCTGGACCACATGCGGGAGGTCGCGGGCGTGGACCACCTGGGTCTCGGCGGCGACTACGACGGCACGGCGTACCTGCCGGACGGCCTGGAGGACGTCGCCGGCTATCCGCGGCTCGTCGCCGAGCTCCTGGAGCGCCGCTGGTCGGCGGCCGACATCGCGAAGCTGACCTGGCACAACGCGCTCCGGGTCCTGCGGGACGCCGAGGCCGTCGCGCGGGACGTGTCGGCCCGCAGGGGGCCGTCGTTCGCGACCATCGAGCGGCTGGACGGCCGTCCCGCCGGGGCATGACAACCTCGGGGCAAATCGGGCATTAACCCCCCAAGTGGTCGGCTGTGACCGGCCCGTGACCGACCTCACTCGCCCCCTCGCCCGCAGGTGGTCGCCGCGTGACGCGCGTTGACCGGAAACGCCCCATCGAGCCGCCCCGCCTGGGGACTTGACGCAGCGTCACTGAGCCCGACCGCGACCGTGAGTGACATTGTCCGCGCTCAAGGTGAACGTTCGTGTCGCGGAGTGGCGTTGGTCATGCCCTCTGTGTGCCCCTGTTGCTTGTGTTGTCCGAATTGATCGGCTTAACGTGTCGCCGCGCCGCACCTCCGCGGCGCGCCGCTCCCGGACGCCGAATCCTGTCACCGGAGGCGGAGACGCAGAACCCTTCCGTATGACAGGAGCGGGGGACCCACTTCCGCCGGTGCGATCCGTCGCCACCGGCTCGGGGTGAAGCCGCCGACGACCGCCGGGCACAGCAGTGCCCCGGTCCGGGGCGGCCGGGCATCTCCGGCCCGAACCCGACAGCTCACCTCGCAGGCGCTGGAGAGGAGCACACCTATGTCCGCACGCGGACGTCACCGCCGCCAGCGCGCCCGTCGCCTCTCGCGCGTCTCCCTGCTGCTCACCGCCGGCGGCGCCGGCGTCGCCCTGCCGCTGGTCGCGGCGGGCGGGGCGAGCGCCGCGACGCCCGAGACGTACACCGTCCAGGCCGGCGACAGCCTCTACCGCATAGCCGCCGACCTCGACGTGGACGGCGGCTGGCAGGCCCTGTACGACGCCAACAAGGACGCGATCGGCACCGACCCGGCCCTCATCCACCCCGGTGAGACCCTGACGCTCGACGCCTCCGCCGCCGGCGGGGACGACAGTGCCGACGCCGCCGCCACCGCCTCGACCACCGCCGCCGACGCGGGCGACACCGCCTCGACCGGGTACGCCGCCCCGGTGGCCGGTGTCCAGGGCTCCGGGTACGGCACCGCCGGTTCCCTGTGGGCCTCCGGCCACCACACCGGCGCGGACTTCCCCGTCGCGACCGGCACCCCGGTGTCCGCCATCACCGACGGCGAGGTCGTCGCCGCCGGCATGGTCAGCAGCTACGGCAACCAGGTCGTCATCAAGCACGCCGACGGCCACTACAGCCAGTACGCCCACCTGTCGTCGATCTCCGTCTCGGTCGGCGAGAGCGTCAGCACCGGCCAGCAGATCGGCCTCTCCGGCGCCACCGGCAACGTCACCGGCCCGCACCTGCACTTCGAGGTGCGCACCGGTCCCGACTACGGCTCCGACATCGACCCGATCGCGTTCCTCGCGGAGCACGGCGTCACGGCCTGAGTGACGCGCGCGCCGCGCGGCCCGTCCCCGCGCGGCGCCCGTCCCGGGAAAGGGAGGGGCGGGTTCCGGCAGCCGCCGGCACCCGCCCCTCCGCCGTTCCCGCCGCCGGGCCGGTCAGCGGCCGAGCGCCTGGAAGCGGCGCACGGACAGCGGCGCGAAGACCGCCGTGAGCACGACCGGCCACAGGATCGCGAGCAGCAGCGCGTGGTCCGACGCCCAGGTCCCGCCGACCACGCCGGGGTTGCCGAACAGGTCGCGCAGCGCGGTGACCGTGGCGGACAGCGGGTTCCACTCCGAGACGGCGCCCAGCCAGTCGGGCATCAGCTCGGGTGACGTGAAGACGTTCGACAGGGCCGTCAGGGGGAAGGCCAGCGGGAAGACGATGCCGCCGACCATCTCCTCGCTGCGCACCACCAGGCCCATCCAGATCCCGATCCAGGTGATCGCCACCCGCAGCAGGAGCACCAGCGCCAGGGCGAGCAGCACCCGGCCCACGCCGCGGTGCCACTCCCAGCCGACCAGCAGGCCGCAGACCACCACGACCGCCAGCTCCACGAGCGCGCGCAGCAGGTCGGCCAGGCTGCGCCCCACCAGCAGCGCGGAGCGGGCCATCGGCATGGAGCGGAACCTGTCCACGACGCCGCGCGACACGTCACCCGCCATCGCCGATCCGGTGGCGCCCATGCCGTAGAGCATCGTCATCGCGAAGACGCCGGGCACGAGGAACTCCCGGTATCCGCCTCCGCCCGCCACCGACATGCCGCTGCCGAAGACGTACCCGAAGACCAGGACGAACATGATGGGCAGCGCGAAGTAGAGCACCGCCTCCTCCGGCTGGCGCACCACGTGGGCCATGTACCGGCGGGTCATGATCAGGCCGTCCGCGGTGGCCGACCGCCGCCGCAGGGACTCGTTCGCCGTCGTCGCGCTCATGCCGCCCGCTCCTCGCTCGCGCGCTGCTGTGTGGTGTGGCCGGTGAGGTGCAGGAACGCCTCGTCCAGCGTGGGACGCCGGGTCCCGATGTCCTCGATGGCGATACGGGTGCCGTGCAGCGCGCGCACGACTTCGGTCAGCGCGTGGACATGGTCCGTCACCGGGGTGCTCACGCGCCGGGTGTCGGGGTCGGTCTCGGGCTGCTCGCCGGGCGCGGTGACCCGGCCGAGCAGGGCGGCGACATCGGCGAGGTCGGCGGCGTCGCGGACGACGACCTCGATCCGGTCGCCGCCCAGGCGGGCCTTGAGGTCGTCGGCCGTGCCCTCGGCCACGACGCGTCCCGCGTCGATGACGGAGATGCGGTCGGCGAGCTGGTCGGCCTCCTCCAGGTACTGGGTGGTCAGCAGCACGGTCGTCCCGTCGGCGACGAGGGACCGGACGGCGTCCCACACCTGCGTGCGGCTGCGCGGGTCGAGCCCGGTGGTCGGCTCGTCGAGGAACAGGACCTCGGGCGTGCGCACCATGCTGGCCGCCAGGTCGAGGCGCCGCCGCATGCCGCCCGAGTACGTGCCCGCGTTGCGGCCGGCCGCCTCGGTGAGGCCGAAGCGTTCCAGCAGTTCGTCCGCCCGGCGGTGGGCGGCGCGGGGGCGCAGCCGGTGCAGGCGGCAGAAGAGGACGAGGTTCTGCCGGCCGCTGAGCATCTCGTCGACGGCGGCGTACTGGCCGGTGAGCGCGATGCGCGCCCGTACCTCGTCGGGCCGGCGGGCCACGTCGAAGCCGCACACCTCGGCGCGGCCGGCGTCGTGGCGCAGCAGGGTCGCCAGTGTCCGGACGACGGTGGTCTTGCCGGCGCCGTTCGGGCCGAGCAGCCCGTGCACGGTGCCGGCCGGGACGGTGAGCGAGAGGCCGTCGAGCGCGGTGTTCCCCTTGTTCTTGCCGCCATACCGCTTGCGCAGCCCATCGGCTGCTATGGCGTGATCCGCCATGAGATGCCCCCAAGCAACTGTGTACGGCAGAAACTGTTTATGCCGTAGACTCGGTGTACACCATACACAGTTTTAGGATGGCGTCAAACGGCGACCGCCGGCCGGGCGAGGGGAAGGAACGGGGATGGCGACCGAGCCGAAGGGCGGACGGGACCCGCAGTACCTGCTCGATCTGCTGTGGCGCACGCACCGGCCGGGGAGGCGGGGGCCGCGCGGCAGCCTCACGCTCGACCAGATCGTGGCCGCCGCGATCGAGGTGGCGCGCGAGGTGGGGATCGCCGGCCTCTCGATGCGGAAGGTCGCCGAGCGGCTCGGCGTCACGACCATGTCCCTCTACCGGTACGTCCCGTCGAAGGACGATCTGCTCGACCTCATGTTCGAATCGGTCACGGGGCAGCCGGACGCCGACGACTGGCCGACGACCTGGCGCGAGGGCCTGGCCGCCTACGCCCTCGCGATGCGCGAACTGATGCTGGCCGACGACTGGCTGCTCGACATCCCCATCGGCGGCCCCCCGATGGGGCCGAACAACCTCGCGTGGATGGAGGCGGCGCTCTCCTGCATGCAGGACTCGGGCCTCACCGAGGACGAGAAGCTCGGCGTCCTCATGGTCGTCAGCGGATTCGCGCTCAACGAGGTGCGCCAGGAGGTCTCCCTCAAGCGGGCCGCTCCGCGCACCGGCGTCGCCTACCAGGAGTGGGGCGCGGCGTACCAGCGCATGCTGGGGCGCGTCATCGACGACCCCCGCTACCCGGCCCTCGCCCGCCTCGTGCGGAGCGGTGTCTTCGACGACGACCGGTCCACCCCGGAGCAGGACTTCCTCTGGGGTCTTTCCTTCATCCTCGACGGGGTGGCGGCGACGCTCGCCGCCCGCGCGGCGGCCGGCTGATCGCGCCGCGGCCCCCGGGCGGGGGGCCGCGGCGGAGGCGCCGTTACGGCAGGTTCCTCGCCATGACGAGGCGCTGGACCTGGTTCGTGCCCTCGTAGATCTGCGTGATCTTCGCGTCGCGCATCATGCGCTCCACCGGGTAGTCCCGCGTGTAGCCGTAGCCGCCGAGGAGCTGCACCGCGTCCGTCGTGATCTCCATCGCGGCGTCCGAGGCGAAGCACTTCGCCGCCGCGCCGAAGAACGTGAGGTCGCCGTCGTTCCGCTCCGACTTAGCCGCCGCCGCGTACGTGAGCTGCCGCGCCGCCTCCAGCTTCATCGCCATGTCCGCGAGCATGAACTGCACGCCCTGGAAGTCCCCGACCGGCCTGCCGAACTGCTTGCGCTCCCGCACGTACCCCTTGGCGTAGTCCAGCGCCCCCTGCGCGATGCCGACGGCCTGCGCCGCGATCGTGATCCGCGTGTGGTCCAGCGTGCGCATCGCCGTCGCGAAGCCCGTGCCCTCCTCGCCGATCATCCGGTCGGCCGGGACGCGCACGTGGTCCAGGTACACCTCGCGGGTCGGCGAGCCCTTGATGCCGAGCTTCTTCTCCGGCGCGCCGAACGACACCCCCTCGTCGTCCTTCTCCACGACGAACGCCGAGATCCCGCCGCGCGTGCGCTTGTCCGGGTTCGTGACGGCCATGACGGTGTAGTAGTCGGAGACGCCGGCGTTGGTGATCCAGCGCTTCACACCGTTCAGGACGTACGCGTCGCCGTCGCGCACGGCGCGGGTGCGCATGCCGCCGGCGTCCGAGCCCGCGTCCGGCTCCGACAGGCAGTAGGAGAACATCGCCTCGCCCCGCGCCAGCGGCGCCATGTAACGCGCCCGCAGCTCGGGCGACCCGGCCAGCAGCACCGGCAGCGACCCCAGCTTGTTCACCGCGGGGATGAGCGACGAGGACGCGCACACCCGCGCCACCTCCTCGATCACGATGACGGTGGCGAGGGCGTCCGCGCCCGCCCCGCCGTACTCCTCCGGCACGTGGACGGCGTGCAGGTCGTTCGACACCAGCGCGTCCAGCGCCTCCGCCGGGAAACGGCCCTCCTCGTCCACCGCCGCGGCGTGCGGCGCGATCTTCGCCTCGGCCAGGGCGCGGACCGAGGCCCGCAGCATGTCGTGCTCCTCGGCGGGGCGGTAGAGGTCGAAGTCTGCGGCTCCTGGCACGGTCCCAACTCCTTGCTGACGCCTGCCGACGTCCTGGGCGACGTTATGACTGTCGAGTAACTAAAGCGCACGGTCACACCCACGGGCAACGGGCGCCGCGCACCCCGTGGCCCGGTCGCGCCCTGGGGCTATGCTCGGGCGCGTGAACAGCCCGACGAAGATCACGGTCATCGGCCTCGGCTACCTCGGGGCCACGCACGCGGCGGCCATGGCGGAGATGGGGTTCGAGGTCCTCGGCCTCGACATCGTGCCGGAGAAGACCGAGGAGCTGGCCCGCGGCCGCTCCCCGATCTACGAGCCGGGCCTCGAGGACCTGCTGCGCCGCCATGTCGCCGGACTCCCGGACTCCACCGGGCGCCTGTCGTTCACCACCTCGTGGGCCGACCTCGCGGCCTTCGGCGACGTGCACTTCATCTGCGTCAACACCCCCCAGCGCGCGGGGGAGTACGCCTGCGACATGTCGTACGTCGAGGCCGCGGTCGAGTCGCTCGCGCCGCACCTGGACCGGCCGGCCCTCGTCGTCGGCAAGTCGACGGTCCCGGTCGGCAGCGCGGCACGGCTCACCCGCCGCCTCGTCGAACTCGCCCCGGCCGGCGAGGCGGCCGAGCTGGCGTGGAACCCCGAGTTCCTCCGCGAGGGCTACGCCGTGGAGGACACCCTGCGGCCCGACCGCATCGTCGCCGGCTGCCCGAGCGAGCGCGCCGAGACGCTGCTGCGCGAGGTGTACGCGCGCCCCATCGCGGCCGGATCGCCGTTCCTCGTCACCGACCTGCCGACCGCCGAGCTGGTCAAGTCGGCCGCCAACGCGTTCCTCTCCACCAAGATCTCCTTCATCAACGCCATGGCCGAGATCTGCGAGGCCGCCGACGGCGATGTCGTGATGCTCGCCGAGGCCCTCGGGCACGACGACCGGATCGGGAAGAAGTTCCTCCAGGCCGGCATCGGCTTCGGCGGCGGCTGCCTGCCCAAGGACATCCGCGCCTTCATGGCACGCGCCGGCGAACTGGGCGTCGCCGACGCGGTGTCGTTCCTCCGCGAGATCGACTCCATCAACATGCGCCGCCGCGGCGCCATGGTCGAGCTGACGAAGGAGACGCTCGGCGGCACCCTGCTGGGCAAGCGCGTCGCCGTCCTCGGCGCCGCGTTCAAGCCGGACTCCGACGACGTGCGGGACTCCCCGGCCCTCAACATCGCGGGCCAGCTCCACCTGCAGGGCGCCCAGGTCACGGTCTTCGACCCCAAGGCCAACGAGAACGCGCGCCGCGTCTTCCCGACGCTCCGCTACGCCGGGACGGCCATCGAGGCGGCCGAGCACGCCGACGCCGTCCTGCACCTGACGCCGTGGCGCGCGTTCCGCGAGCTCGACCCGGAGGCCGTCGGCGAGGTCGTCGCCGAACGCCGCATCCTCGACGGCCGCAACACCCTCGACCCCGAGCTGTGGCGCAAGGCCGGCTGGACGTACCGCGCCC
Source organism: Streptomyces sp. RFCAC02 (assembly GCF_004193175.1). Taxonomy (NCBI): domain Bacteria; kingdom Bacillati; phylum Actinomycetota; class Actinomycetes; order Kitasatosporales; family Streptomycetaceae; genus Streptomyces; species Streptomyces sp. RFCAC02. Next base: position 4,149,491 of record NZ_SAUH01000001.1, read on the forward strand.
TCGGGCGGCCCACCGCCTGACGACCGGCGCCGCACGGCGCCCGCGGACACCACCGCCCCGGGGACCGGCCGGTCCCCGGGGCGCTTTCCCGACCGCGCATTTGCCCGACGGTTTGTGCGCTAGGGTCCGGGGCATGTCGAAGACAATGGGGAACTCGAACACGCGGCAGGAAGCGGCGGAACACACGGAACTCCGCCGTGTGATGGGTCCGGGGCTGCTGCTGCTCTTCATCGTCGGCGACATTCTCGGAACAGGTGTCTACGCGCTCACCGGAAAGGTCGCCGCGGAAGTCGGCGGCGCCGTCTGGCTGCCTTTCCTGTGCGCTTTCACAGTCGCCCTGCTGACGGCCACCAGCTATCTGGAGCTCGTCACCAAGTATCCGCGGGCGGGCGGCGCCGCGGCGTTCACCCACCGGGCGTTCGCCGTCCACTTCCTCACCTTCCTCATCACCTACGCCGTCATGTGCTCGGGCCTCACCTCGGCGTCCAGCGCGTCCAAGGCGTTCGCGGCCAACCTGCTGTCCGCGCTGAACGCCGACGGCGAGCACGGCCGGGTCACGATGACGATCGCGATCGCGTTCATGGCGCTCATCGCCCTGGTGAACCTGCGCGGTGTCGGCGAGAGCGTCAAGGCGAACGTCGTCCTCACCGCGGTGGAACTGTCCGGACTCGTCATTGTCATCGGCGTCGGCGCGTGGGCCATCGTCCAGGGCGACGGGGAATTCGGGCGTGTGACCGAATTCCATACTGCGTCGGGTGAGACGGCATTCGGCGCCGTGAGCGCGGCGACGGCTCTCGCGTTCTTCGCCATGGTGGGATTCGAGGATTCCGTCAACATGGCGGAGGAGACGAAGAATCCCGCGCGCACTTTTCCCCGGATGATGCTCATCGGCCTGTGCGTCACCGGCGTGATCTACGTCCTGGTGGCGATCGCGAGCATCGCCCTCGTCTCCCCGGCCGAGCTGAGCGAGGGGGACACACCGCTGCTGAAGGTGGTCCAGGCGGGCGCGCCGGGCTTCCCGATCGACCTGTTCGCGTGGATCACGATGTTCGCCGTGTCCAACTCGGCCCTCATCAACATGCTGATGGCCAGCCGCCTGCTGTACGGGATGTCCCGCGAGCACGTCCTGCCGGCACCGCTGGGCCGTATCCTCCCGCGCCGCCGCACCCCGTGGGTCGCGGTCGTCTTCACGACGCTGCTCGCGTTCCTCCTCATCGGCTACGCGGACCTGACCGCGCTCGGCGGCACCACGTCGCTGCTGCTCCTGTGCGTCTTCACCGTGGTCAACGTCGCCGTGCTCGTGCTGCGCCGCGACACGGTGGAGCACCGGCACTTCCGGGCGCCGACCGCGCTGCCGGTGATCGGCGCCGTGCTCTGCGCGTACCTCGCGACGCCGCTGTCCGGGCGGTCCGGCGACGACTACCGGGTGGCGGGCTGGCTGATGCTGATCGGCATCGGGCTGTGGGCCTGCGTGTGGGTGGCCGACCGCGTGCTGCGCGGGCGGGGCGGCCGGCGGGAGAAGGACGACTCCGCGCCGCCGCCCGCCGGGTGAGGTGCCGGCCGCCCGCCGGACGGGAGCCCGCCCCGGCGCAGGGGCGGGCTCCCGTCCTCGGGGATCAGGGCGCGGCGACCTTGACCTTGTCGCCGTACGGGAACTCCGAGACGGTCTTCCCCGCGGTGTTCTGCAGCAGGGCGTTGTCACCCTTGTTGTTCCAGATGGGGCGGTTGATGCCGTAGGAGTGGCCGCCCCACTCCGGGTGCACCTCGTTGGTGTAGACCCGGATCCGCTGGCCCGGCTGGATGACGGTGCCGGCGGGGAAGACGAAGTCCTGGCCGGCGTCGTCGGCGCCGAGCTGCCAGCCGGAGATGTCGGCCGGCTCGCTGCCGCGGTTCATGATCTCGACGTATTCGTCCGCCTGGTTCTTCGCCGTGCCGCGGAAGCGGACGTCGGTCAGCACCACGTCGGGCTCGCCGGCGGGGGCGAAGAGCGCGACGACGTCGGCGCTGTTCGCCCCGCCCTCGGCGCTCACGAACTGCCGGACGATCTGGCCGTTCTGCTTGAACCCGCTGATGACGACCTTGTACTTCCGGCCGTCGACGGTGACCTCCTCCGGCGAGACGAAGCTCGGCAGGTCGACCAGGTCCTCGGGCGCCGGGCCGTCGTTCGGCGTCTCGTTGTGGTGGAAGCGGAAGGAGAAGGCGCTCTCGGTGCCGTCCTCGAACACCACCTTCACCGACAGGTCGACGTCGAACTGCGGCTGCGGCAGGGCGGGGACGGGGAAGTTCCGGTGGGTGAAGGTGCCCAGCGTGAACTCGGTGCCGTCCAGCTTCACCGGCACGCTTCCGCCGCTGAAGACATAACCGCTCTTCGCGTCGTCCGCGACGTTCCCCCACCTGACGTGGTCCGTGCCCAGGCCGCTGAATGTGGACGCGTCGGCCGTGACGGACGGCCAGGAACCGGACGTGACCGCAGTGCTCATGGCGCTGCGCTCCTCTCGCTCTCGGGAAAAGATCCGCACCGGAGCTACCCCGGACGGCCCGGGGCAGCCGTCAGGGAACCGATCATCATCCCATCGAGCTACTTCACCGGCGCTGTGGTGACGCCGGCCGTTCCGCGCTCCCGGGGCCGCTCACTCCACCGCCCGCCAGGGGCTCACCGCGAGCAGTCCCGTCGAGCCCAGGTCGATGCCGCCGTCGGGCGTCACCGACTGTTCGGACGCGCCCGCGGCCGGGACGACCAGCACTGTCACGCCGAGGTCGGGGTCCCGGGTGGTGTCCGTGTAGGTGTTGCGCCACAGCAGGCCGGCCCGTGCCCGCTCGCCCGGCGCGATGGTGACGTCGGCGGGCGGGTCGTCGAAGCCCTCGACCGTCGCGACGTCCGCGCCCCGGTGCGTCACCTCGATGTCGAGCGGCTCGCCGTCCGCGTCGAGCACCGTCAGCTCCGGATAGCCGTTCAGAGTGACGGGCTCGTCGCCGCAGTTGGTGACGTCGAGGTTCCCGGCACGCAGGCCCATGGCCGCGTCGATCAGGCCGGGGGAGACGCTGATCCCCTCGGGCGGACAGGGCGGGGTCGTCGGCGTGGGGACGACGGCCGCCGGATCCACCACCGCCCCGCCGTCGCCGTCCCCGGAGGCCCGCTCGGTACCGCAGGCGCCGAGGGCCGCGGCAGTGAGGACGCAGACCGCGACGGCGGCCGCCGCCCGGGAACGGGCCGCGCGCGACCGGACAACGGCGGGCGTTGATCGTATGGTCATCCGCAGATGCTCCCACGCCCTGTCAGACGCCGGGCAGGGTGTCCTGCTCGACCGGGCGCTCCGGCGGTCGCGGTGCGACGCGGACGGCCAGCTTCGCGCGGCACTCGGGGCCGAGGCCCCACAGGCGGGCCTCCCGCCCGTACAGCCTGCGGCCGCACAGCCGGCAGGTGACGGCCGGCCGCCTTCCGGCGTCCGGGAGGGGCAGCAGCGCGGGTTCCTCAGCACTCACGCGGCGGCTCCCCGGCCAGCAGCGGGAACAGGCGCACCACGGCGGCGACCGGCGCCGCGTCGGCCGGCCGGCCGCGGCGGTCGAGGTACGGCGCGAGGACGGCGCGGACGGCGTCGGCGACCTCGGTCAGCTCACCGGGCGTCAGATGCACGACCGCGCTGAACGCCTCGTCGTGCCGCCAGGGGGCGGGTGCCTCGTCGCGCCGCTCCAGCCAGCGCCGGTGACTCTCGTCCTCGAGCGCCCGGTTCAGCTGCCCGAAGACCTCCTCCTCCGGGCTCACCGCCGCGGCCGGCCCGGCGTCGGCGCGGAGCCGCCACGGCCGTACGCGACCGGCGCCCGCCGCGCGCGGCGCCTCCTCCACAAGGCCGTGGCGCGCCAGTTGGCGCAGGTGGAACGAGCACACACCCGAACTCCGCCCGAGCCGGCGCGCCGCCTCCGCCGAGGTGAGCGTGCCCCGTTCGGCGAGCAGGTCGAGCAGGGCGGCCCGTACGGGATGGCCGGCCCGCACGCCGTCGTCCCGCAGTTCGTCCTCGGTCATCGCGCCTCCAATCACTTTGCAAAGTCTGGTACTTTGCAAACTCCCGGGTCAAGTACCCGCGCGATCGGGAGAGGAGAGCACGCGATGCCCGTACTCGTCCAGGGCCGGCCCGCCGCCGACGACCACCCGCACCCCACACCGGAGGCCGTCCGGGGGACACCGCACCGCATCACCGTGATCGGTGAGGACGTCCTGCACCGCCGCCTGCGGCCGGTCACCGGATTCGGCGACCCGGACCTCGCCCGGCTCGTCGACGACATGTTCGCCACGCTGCACGTCGCCGAGGGCGCGGGGCTCGCCGCCAACCAGATCGGCGTCGACCTCCAGCTCTTCGTCTGGGACATGACCGACGAGTGGGGCGTCCGGCACGTGGGCCACATCGCGAACCCGGTGCTCGACGAAGTGCCCGCCGCCAGCCGCACCCTGCTGGAGGAGCCCGAGGGCTGCCTGTCCGTGCCGGGTCCCTACGTCCCGCTGGCCCGCCCCGACCACGCCGTCGTGCGCGGCGTGGACATCGCGGGCGAGCCGCTGGTCATCGAAGGGCGGGGCTACTTCGCCCGCTGCCTCCAGCACGAGACCGACCACCTCCACGGCCGCCTGTACGTCGACCGCCTCGCCGCGCGGGAGCGCAAGGCCGCCGTCCGCGAGATGGGCGCGCTGCGGGACCGGGTGCTGGCGCGCCGGGCCGCCCGGGAGGCGGCGCGCGGCCGTGGGACGGACACCCCCGCCGGCGGCGCGGGTTGAGGTCCGGGCGGCCCGGGTACTCGTCGGGGCACCGGCCCGGCTCAGGTGCCGGGCCGCATGAGCGAGGAGTTGGTGCCGTCGTGTCTCTCGCCCGCTTCAGCGTCACCGTGCTCGACTGTCCGGACCCGCGGGCGCTCGCGGCCTTCTACTCCGACGTCCTCGGCTGGCCGATCGACGAGGAGCACAGCGACGACGGCTGGGTCGAGATCCGCGGCGGGGCGCCGGCGGAGCGGTTCGCGTTCCAGCTCTCCGAGGGGTACCGGCCGCCGGAGTGGCCCGGGACGGAGCACCCCCAGCAGATGCACATCGACCTGGACGTCCCCGAGTCACGCCTCGACGAGGCCGAGCGGGACGTCCTCACGCTCGGCGCGCGCCTCCTGCAGGGCGACGACGGCGGACAACGCGGCTTCCGGGTGTACGCGGACCCGGCGGGGCATCCGTTCTGCCTGTGCCGCGTCCGCGACTGAGCCGCGAGCCGCGCCCCCGTCGGCCGGGGCGCGGCACGCGGCTCGGCCGACGGGTCACTCCTCCGAGACGTTGACCGTGACCTTCTCGTCGTTCCTGATCTGGTCCATCAGCGCGTCGACCTGCTCGGTGTCCCACAGGACCGCCGATCCCTCGGACGTCTCGTAGCCCGGGTCGGAGACCGGCATGTTCATCCGCTCGGCGCTGCGCATGGCCCAGAACATGGAGCGCAGGTCCCACAGCGACATGTCCTTGTCCACGATCAGCGCGTCCAGGACGGAACCGAGCACCGGGTAGACCTTGAACGGGTTCAGCACCGTCGACCACGATGCGGCCTGGTCGGCCAGGGTGCTCAGGAACTCCTGCTGGTTCTGCGTGCGTCCCAGGTCGCCCATGGCCTCCTGGTAGCGCTGCCGGTTGTAGGCGAGGGCCTCGGTGCCGTTCATGCGCTGGCAGCCGGCCTCGAAGTCGGCGCCCGAGTTCTTGTCCTGGATGGGCTCGTCCAGGCACATCTCGACGCCGCCGAGCGCGTCCACGACGTTCGCGAAGCCGCCGAATCCGATCTCCACGTAGTGGTCGATGCGGATGTCCAGATTGGCCTCGACGGTCCGGGCCAGGAGCCACGGCCCCTCGATCGTGTAGGCGGCGTTCAGCTTCCGCTCCTGCTCGGGTATGCGCCGGCCCGACTCGGAGCCGGTGAACTCGGGGATCGTCACCCACGAGTCACGCGGCAGGCTGATCATCGTGCTGCCGTTGTCGCCCACGTGCAGGAGGATCATGGTGTCGGTGCGCCCGCCCTCGGCGTCACCGGTGTGCAGGTCGTCCTTCTGGTCGTCCGTGAGCCCCTCGCGGCTGTCCGAGCCGACGATCAGGTAATTCGTGCCCTCGCCGGCCTCCGGGCGGTCCTCGAGCGCCGACAGGTCCACCTCGCGGTTCAGCTTGCCGTCGGCCCAGAAGTACGTCGCGACGCCGGTGACCAGCAGGACGAACGCCAGCGCCAGCGTCGAGAAACCTATGATCCGGCCCCAGCGGCGCCGGGGCCGCGGCCGCGGCGCACCGCCGTCCGGCGGCGCCGTCCCGGGCGGCGGCGGGGGCTCCTGCCGCTGGCCGGAACCCCGGTAGACCTGGCCGTCGCTCCAGCCGGAGTCGTACGCGTCGGCCCCGCCGCCGCCGTCGTACGGACCGCGCTGCCGCGGCGGGCGCGGCGCACGGGGCGGCTGGACGTGCGGCATGACCCGGGCGCCCTCGGGCCGTGCGTCGGCGCTGCCCCGCCCGTACGCGCTGCGGTCGTCCCGGTCGTCTGTCCATCCGTTGGGCCAGTCGTTCATACCTCCGCAGTGTGCCGTCCCGCGGGGGCCCAGCGGAAACCCGGTGCACCGACTGTGGCGAACCTGATGCACAAGGCTCCTGCCTACCCTGGCCCCATGACCGAACTGCCGCCCGGGCCGCCACCGGGCAAGCCCACCGCCGCCTCGCGCACCACGCTGTCGCACATCATGACCCAGAACGACGTGAACCTCCTGGGCACCGTCCACGGGGGCGTGATCATGAAACTGGTGGACGACGCCGCGGGCGCCGTCGCCGGGCGGCACTCGGGCGGCCCGGCCGTCACCGCCGCCATGGACGAGATGGTCTTCGTCGAACCGGTGAAGGTCGGCGACCTCGTCCATGTCCGCGCCCAGTGCAACTGGACCGGCCGCACCTCCATGGAGATCGGTGTCAAGGTCCTCGCCGAGCGGTGGAACGAGGCGACCCCGGCCACCCGCGTCGCGACCGCCTACCTCGTCTTCGCGGCCGTGGACGAACAGGGCAGGCCGCGCCCCGTGCCCCCGGTGCTGCCGGAGAGCGAACGGGACAGGCGGCGGTTCAAGGAGGCGCAGATCCGCCGCACCCACCGCCTCGCCAGGCGCCGCGAGATCACCGAGCTGCGCGCTGGCCGCGCCCCCTCCTGAGCCCGCGCCCGACCGGGCCGCCGCGGGTCACAGCCGCTCGATCCGCGCGTGCCGCTGGCGCGGCGCCCGCCGTGCCGGCGCCACACCGGACAGCAGGATCAGCCGGGCCGCCCGGTGCCGCTGCCCCGCGTACGGCGCGAGCAGCTCCAGCATCCGGTCGTCGTCCGCGCCGCGCAGCCCGGTCAGCGCGTAGCCGACGGTCCCCGGCAGGTGCAGGTCGCCGACCGTGATGGCGTCGGGCGCGCCATTGCTCCGCTGCAGGGTCTCGGCGGCCGTCCACGGGCCGATGCCGGGGACGGCGCGGAGCCGGGCCAGCGCCTCGGGCAGCGGCATGCGGGCCGCCTCCTCCATGCGCCGGGCCAGCCGCGCCGCGCGGACGACCGCGGCCGACCGCTTCGGGTCCACGCCCGCCCGGTGCCACTCCCAGGACGGGAGCAGCGCGAACGTCCTCGGCTCCGGCATCACCCACAGGCCGGCGCCCGCACCGGGACCGGGGGCGGGCTCGCCGAAGCGCCGCAGCAGCAGCCGCCACGCCCGGTAGGCCTCCTCCGCCGTCACGCGCTGCTCCAGCACCGCCGGGACCAGGGACTCGAACACGAGGCCGGTCCGCGCGAGCCGGAGCCCGCCGTGCCGCCGGTGCGCCTGCGCGACCACCCGGTGGTGCGCCGTGAACGCGCCGGGGTCGTCCTCGGCGCCGAGCAGCGCGGGCAGACCGTCGATGACCCAGTCCGCCCCCGGCCCCCAGGCGGTGGCCCGCACCGGCGGGCCCGGCAGCAGCCGCAGCGTCGCCGGCCCCTCGGGGGTGCGGGTGGCCCGCCAGACGGCCCCGTCCCCGGCGATCCTGAACGCGGGGTCGTACGGCCCGCGCCGCAGCACCAGCAGGCTGCGGTGCAGGTCGTACGGTTCGGGCGGTGCCCATACGCGGTCCGGCACGTCCGGAAGGCTAGCGGTGCGCGTCACCTCCCCTGGAGGCGGGCGGCGGTGGAGCGGACGGTGTCGAGCTCCGCGTACAGCTCGCCGCCGGGGCAGTCGGTGCTGTAGGCGTCCCGGTGGCCCGACACGTTGTCCATGCGGACCGTGGTCCCCGATGCCCACTTGCCTCCGCTGGAGGTGCGGTTGCGCGTCCCCTCGGGGTCGCCGCCGTGCAGGCCGAGCTTCCATGCGGTGAGCAGCGAGAGGCCGTCGGTGATGTCGCGGTTCGGCGCGGTGGAGGAGTAGGTGCCGAGGACCGCGACGCCCATGCTGTTGTGGTTGAAACCGAGGGTGTGGGCGCCCTGCACCGGTTCGGCGACGCCGCCCGCCCGGCCCTCGTAGATGGTGCCGCAGCGGTCGACGAAGAAGTTGTACCCGACGTCGCGCCAGCCCTGGCTCTCCACGTGGTAGCGGTAGATGCCCCGGATGAGCGCCGGCGCCTCCGAGCAGGCGTAGTCGTTGGTGCCGGCGGTGTGGTGGACGAAGACGGTCTTCACCGAGTCGGTGTAGACGAAGCCGCTCTCCCGCAGGCTCTCGTCCGCGCCCCACTTGGAACGGATGACGATCGGCGGGCGCGGCCCCTCGTGCGCCGACGGCGCCGCGGCTGGCTCGATGACCTCCTGCGGCTCGGTGACCGCGGCCGGATCGGGATCGGGGCCGCTGTCGATCAGTTCGAGGGACAGGCCGTCGGGCAGCCCCTCGGTGGCGGCCGAGCCGTCGTCCGGCAGGACCCGGACCTGGACGCCGTCGGAGGGGCCGACCCACAGGGGTGCCGTCCCGCCGCGGACGCCGGGCGCCGTCGCCTCCGCCGAGTCCGGGTCGGGCGTGTGCGCCGGATCGGCCGTGAGGTCCTGCCAGCCGGACCAGTCGCCGTCGACCGAGCGGGCGCGGACCTGGGCCTGGCCGTTCAGCTCGGCGTCGGCGTCGGACCAGACGATGCCGAGCAGGGAGAAGGGCTCGGTGGTCGTGGCGGGCAGCCCCTGGCCGCCCGCCTCGGCCGTGCCGTCCCCGCCGCCCCCGCCATCGGCGTCGAGCGGCTGGAGCGCGCCGAGCGGCCGCAGCGGCAGGGACTGCGTCCCGCCGGCGGAGACACCGGCCGCGTGGGCGGTGCCACCGGGCACCAGGACGAGGGGGAACGCCAGCGCGACCGAGCACGCGGCCCCGACGGTGGAAGCAATGAATGCACGCATAACACTGATCTTTGACATACCGGAACACTCCTGTCCATTCATGGCGTACCCACTTGACTACACAGAGTAACCACAGGGTCCCGGCCCAGGTCAAGGCCCTTCTCTCCGGATCGCCCGATCGGGGTTCGCCACCGCCCCGACCGGCTGTCGGTGGCCGGGGCTACGCTGGCCGCGATGACATCGAAACCCGGCGTCCCGGCCGACCTCCTGCGTGCCGCTCTCGCCGCCGACCCCGCGCGGCCCCTGCTGACGTACTACGACGACGCCACCGGCGAGCGCGTCGAGCTGTCCGCCGCCACCCTGGCCAACTGGGTCGCCAAGACGGCGAACCTCCTGCAGGACGAGCTGTCCGCGGGGCGCGGCGACCGCCTCGCCCTCCTCCTCCCCGCCCACTGGCAGACCGCCGCCTGGCTCCTCGCCTGCGCCGCCACCGGCGTCGTGGCCGACGTGGGCGGCGACCCCCGCGACGCCGACCTCGTCGTCGCGGGTCCCGACCAGCTCGCCGAGGCCCGCGCCTGCGCCGGTGAGCGCGTCGCCCTGAGCCTGCGTCCTCTCGGTGCCCGCTTCCCCGAGCCGCCGGCCGGGTTCACCGACTACGCCGTCGCCGTCCCCGGCCAGCCCGACACGTTCGACGCCTACGACCCGCCGGGTCCGGACGACGTCGCCATCGGCGTCGGCGGCCGCGACCTCACCGGCGCCCAGGTCATCGCCCTGGCCCGCGCCGATGCCGCCGAACGCGGCCTGGACGGCGACAGCCGGCTGCTGTCCACCGCCGACTACGCGGGCTGGCCCGGCCTGTCCGCCGGCCTCTTCGCCCCGCTGGCCGCCGGCGCCTCCGTCGTCCTGTGCCGCAACAGCGGCCACCTCGACCCGGCGGCCCTCGCCGCGCGCCGGGAGAGTGAGCGCGTCACCCACTTCGCCGACTGACAGTGGCCGCCTGTCCGCGGCACCCCCAGGATCGACCGCATGAGGGTGCCGCGACAGCCTGCCTACCACCCGCCCACAGGTCCGCCCGCCGAGCCGGCCGGCCCGCCCGAGCGGCGGCGGCGCCGCGCGCGCGGTCTGCGCTGGTTCGCGCTGATCTCCACGGTCCTCGTCCTCGCCGGCTCCCTGGGCGGCTGGCTCTGGCTGCGCGGTCTCGACACCGGACTCACCACGGACACCGCGACCGCGCGCGAGCTGGCCCGTCACCGGGAGGAACGTCCCGCCCCCGCCCCGGGGAAGGCCCGCAACATCCTGCTCATCCGCTCCGACGCCGCGGCCGCGGGCGACGGGGACGACACCGCCGACGGCGCGGCCGGGGCCGAGGGCCTCGTCCTCCTCCATCTCGCCGGCGACGGCAGCAGTGCCACCGCCCTCGGCATCCCGCGCACCCTGGAGACACGCATCCCCGCCTGCGCCGGCACGGACGGGACCGCCCTCGACCCCCGCGAGGGCTCCCTCGCGGCCGCCTACGGCAGCGGCGGCGCGGCCTGCGCCATCCGCACCCTGGAACGGCTCACCGGCGTCCGCGTCGACCACCACCTGATCATCGATGTGGAGGCCCTGCGGGAGGTCGCCGACGCCGTCGGCGGCGTCGAACCGTGCACCCTGGACGCCCTGGCCAGGAAGGTGTCGAGCAGCGGCGTCCTCCTCAACCCGGCCCGCCTCCTCCCCGTGCTGAACGCCCTGTCCGCCTCCATCACCACCGACGCCGAGCTCGACTCGCTCGCCGAGCTGTGGCAGCTCATCGGCACGATCCGGGCCGTGCCCCGGGACGCCATGGCGTTCCTGACCGTGCCGCTGGCGGACGGCGGCCTCCGCCAGCCCGACGCGAACCACCTCTTCGCGGCCCTCCGCGAGGACACCGAGGTCGATCCCGACTGGGGCGGTGACACGACGGGCGGCCCCGCGTCCGGCGACACCGGGCTGTGCGCCTCGGCCGGACCCACCGGCTGATCCGCGCCCCGTCCCGCCGGCGACACCACCCGCGAGGCGGGGCGGAAACGTTCCGCCGTCCCCGAAAAGGTGGAATGCGTCACCGCGATCGCCCACCCCGGAACCCGCCCGCTAGTGTGGCCGTCCGACTTCTCGACGGGCACGACGGAGGGCTCACGGCTTCGTGGAATCGCAGGGACGTGGGGACGCGGGCGGTATCGATCCCGCGGACCAGTGGGTGTTCAACCCGGAGACCGGCACGTATGAACTCCGCCTCCCGGGAGCCCGGAGACCGGACCCCAGCGAGCACGCCGCGCCGCGGCCCCGGCACGTCCCGTCACCCCGGCGCGGCGATCCGCACGGGGACCCGCCGGGCGGCCCCACCACCCGCGGCACCGGCTCGGGCGACGCCCCGCGCCCGGAGGCCCGCCCCCCGCGCGGCCGCCGCAAGGCGAAGCCGAAACGCTCCCGGCTGCGCAAGGGCCTGGTGTGGACGGGCGGCGGCCTCGCCTTCCTGCTGGTGGTCGGGGCGGGTGCCGCCTGGTACGCCTACCAACGCCTCAACGGCAACATCACCAAGGTCGACACCGGCTTCGACAACGGCTTCTCCCACGACGAGGCCGTCAACATCCTCCTCATCGGCACCGACACCCGCACCGGCGACGGCAACGACTCCTACGGCGGCGACGCGAGCGAGGGCAACGACACCACGATCCTCGTCCACTTCTCCAAGAACCGCGAGCACGCCACGGCGCTGAGCATCCCGCGCGACCTCATCACCGACATACCCGAGTGCGAGGTCACCCACGAGGACGGCACCCAGGAGACCGTCCCCGCCTCGTACGGCGTCCGTTTCAACCAGAGCATGGGCGCCCTCGGCCGTGATCCCGGCTGTGTCTGGCGCACGGTGCAGGAGCTGACCGGCGTCGAGATCAACCACTTCATGATGGCCGACTTCAACGCCGTGAAGGACCTGTCCACGGCCGTCGGCGGCGTCCCGGTGTGCGTCTCCGAACCGATCCACGACGAGAAGTCCGGCCTCGATCTGGAGCCGGGCCGCCACGAACTCCAGGGCGAGGACGCCCTCGCGTTCGTCCGCACCCGCCACGGCGTCGGGAACGGCAGCGACCTCGACCGGATCCACCTCCAGCAGCAGTTCCTCGCCTCGATGGCCCGCGAGATCACCGGCGGCGACATGCTCTCCAGCCTCACCGACTTCTGGGACCTCGCGGACACCGCGACCAAGGCCCTGACCGTCGACACGGGCATCGGCAGCATCGAGAAGCTCTACGACCTCGCCTCCGACGTGGGCCGCATCCCCATGTCCGATGTCAACTTCGTCACACTCCCGGTGCGCGACAACCCGGACGAGCCCGCCGACCGCCGTGCCACCGTCGTCGTGGACGAGGACCGCGCCGAACCCATCTTCCGGATGCTGCGCGAGGACATCGATCCCGACGCGGCCGAGGAGACGGAGGAGGAAGAGCCCGGTGCCGGCGGCGACTCCGCCGGCGCCGGGTCCGCCGCCCCCGAGGACGTGCGCGTGGACATCTACAACGGCGGTGACGTCATCGGGGCCGCCCAGGACACGCTCCAGTGGCTCCAGGTCGACGAGGGCATGCCCCTGGCCAGCAACCGGGGGAATGCCCCGGAGTCCCAGGAGACCACTACGCTGGAGTACCGTGCCGACCAGGCAGCCCAGGCCGCGACCCTCGCCGAGATCATGGGCCTGCCGGACTCGGCGCTCAAGGAGCAGCCGGGTGACAGCGCCGAGGGGGAGGCCATGGTCCTCGTTCTCGGCAACGACTTCCGTGGCGCGGGGGAGCCCATCGAGGTCCCGGCCGAGATTCCCGACGATGTCACGAGCATTCAGGCGGACGACGAAGATGTGTGCGCCGAGTAGGACGTCCGCCCGCGCGGACCGGCACCGACGATCAGAGACGAGTGGGGGTTCCCGTGCGGAGGAGCGGTATACGCGGCGAGGATGACGACGGGGCCGCCGGTGGCGGCGTCCGCGCGGACGGCGCACGGGACGACGGCGGTCCGGGGACCATTCCGCTCCAGCGCGCCTCACAGGACGGTGTCCGTCCCGGCGGCCGCGCGGCGGCGCGAGCCGCCGCCCGCAAGGGGCAGCGCCGCCGCAAGAAGGAGACGCCGCGCTGGCGGCGCGTGCTCGTGTGGACCAGCGGGTCCCTGGCGTTCGTGATCGTCGCGGTCGCCGCGGCCGCGTACCTCTACATCCAGCACCTCAACGGCAACCTGGAGAAGGACGAGCTGAACCTCGGCGGCAACCAGCTCGAACGCTCCCAGCCGAACGCCGACGGCCAGGTCCCGCTGAACATCCTCCTCCTCGGTTCCGACTCCCGCGACGGCGAGGAGAACCAGTCCCTCGGCGGCGGCAGCGAGGGCGGCCACCGCGCCGATGTCCAGATCCTGATGCACGCCTCGGCCGACCGCAGCAATGTGACGCTCATCAGCGTCCCGCGCGACACGATGGTCGAGATCCCCGAGTGCACCGACCCCGACACGGGCACGGTCTACGAGGCGTCCGAGAAGGCCATGATCAACTCCGCGCTCGACCACGGCGGCCCCGGCTGCGTCGTGGCCACGTGGGAGGAGATGACCGGCATCCCCATCGACCACTTCATGATGATCGACTTCGCCGGCGTCGTGGACATGGCCGACGCGATCGGCGGCGTCCCCGTCTGCGTCGACGCCAACGTGGACGACCCCTACTCCCACCTGCGCCTCGAAGCCGGCGACAACATCGTGCAGGGCGAGCAGGCCCTCCAGTGGCTGCGGACGCGCCACGGCTTCGGCAACGGCAGCGACGTCGGCCGGACCAAGGCGCAGCAGATGTACCTGAGCAACATGGTCGACGAGCTGCAGGAGAGCGCGTCCCTGACCAACGCGGGCGAGCTGATGGACCTCGCGGAGGCGGCCACCAGCGCCCTCACCGTCGACAACGCCCTCGGCAGCGTCCAGGCGCTCTACGACCTGGGCCAGGACCTCCGGTCCATACCGGGCGACCGGATGAACAGCATCACGCTGCCCACGCTCCCCGACCCCGAGGACGAGAACCGCGTCGTCCCCGACACGGAGGAGGCCGAGCCGCTGTTCTCCCTGGTCCGCCAGGACATCCCGCTGGACGACCAGGACGCGGCGCCCGACGCGGACGCGTCCGAGTCCGCGGAGAGCGCCGATCCCGCCGACGAGATCCCCGTCGCCGTCCGCAACGGCACGGGCGCCGACGGTCTGCTCCCGGTCGACGGCCGCGCGACCGAGATCACCGAGGCGCTCCAGACCGCCGGCTTCACCCAGGCGGTCACGGACGCGACCACGGCGAGCGAGTCGACCTCCCGCGTGCTGTACGGCGCCGAGGAGGACCGGGCGAACGCCGAGGCGGTCGCCGAGGCGCTCGGCCTCCCCGCGAGCACCGTCCGGATCGGCACGACCGTGGACCAGGTGACGGTCGTCGTCGGCGCCGACTGGCGCGAGGGCACGACCTTCACCGAGCCGGCCTCCGACGACACGTCCTCGGGCGGCGGGGACTCCGGATCCGCCGGCGGGGAGACGGACTCCGGTTCCTCCTCGGACGACGCGGGCGGCGGTGACGCCGTGGACCAGGAGAACATCCTGTCCGGCTCCGAGGACAGCTGCATGGAGGTCAACCCCGAGTACACCTGGTGACACGACGCCGCCCCGCCCGGTGGGTCCGGGCGGGGCGGCGGTCTCGCGTACGGGGTGGCGCGGATCCGGCGCTCAGGTCACGGCCGCGGCGTGCCGACGGGCTGCCGCCGCGATGCGATCACCTTCCGCGCCAGCTTGCGCGGGCTGGTGAGGTAGCCCCAGCCCCAGGACAGGTGCATCGTCGCGAGGGCCAGTGGGATCCGCGCCCGCGCCCCGGCGCCGAGTCCCTTGCCGGCCGGTACGGACCCGGCCACGATCGCCGCCAGGTAGCCGCCCGGCACCACGAATCCCCAGGGCGTCAGGACGGCGCCGACGACGATGCCCGCCGCGATCGCCAGCAGCGCCGCGGGCGGCGCGAGATACCGCGGGTTGATCGACCCGGCGTGGTAGCGGGCCACGACGTGCCGCCAACGCCCGTAGTTCCGGTACTGCTTGGCCAACTCCCGCACCGAGGGGCGCGGCCGGTAGGACACCAGCAGTTCGGGGGAGAACCAGACGAGGCCGCCGTCCTGCCGGATGCGGTAGTTGAGCTCCCAGTCCTGCGCGCGGATGAACTCCACGTTGTAGCCGCCCTGGCGCTCCAGCACCTCGCGCCGGAAGACACCGAGGTACACCGTCTCGGCCTCGCCGGCCGCGCCGCCGGTGTGGAACGCGGCGTTCCCCACGCCGATGCGCGAGGTCATGGCGGCGGCGACCGCGCGTTCCCAGTCGTTCTCGCCCTCGGCGTGCATGATGCCGCCGACGTTGGCCGCGCCCGTCTCCTCCAACAGCCGCACGGCGGTGGCGATGTAGCCGGGGGAGAGCATGCCGTGCCCGTCCACGCGGACGACCACGGGGTGCCGTGACGCCGCGATCGCCGCGTTCAGCCCGGCCGGTGTGCGACCGGTCGGGTTCGGAACGGTACGGACCCGGCTGTCCTCGGCCACCAGTTGACCGGCGATCTCATCGGTCCGGTCGGAAGAGGGACCGAGTGCGATCACGACCTCGATCTCGCCCGGATAGTCCTGCTCCAGGATGTGCCGGACGGAGCTGCGGAGATGGCGTTCCTCGTTCAGCACCGGCATGATCACGGACACGGCGGGCGTGGGAATGCTGGTCACCGGAGCACGTTACCGCGAACGGGGGACCCGGGCGCGCGCCGCCCCGGTCGGTAAGTCCTATGGCCATACCGTAGCGGGCGGGAGGTGACCCACCATGCCCACCGCTCGACGCACCCGCCGCCGCTGGGGCCTGCGCATCACCGCCGGCCTGGCCGGCCTGGTCCTGACCGTCAGCGGAGCGGGCCACGCGATGGTCGGGACGGTCACCGACGGCCTCGGCCGCGTCGACCCGTTCCACGGCCTGGAGAACCGCCCCGACGCGGGCCGCGGCCTCAATGTCCTGCTCGTCGGCACCGACACCCGCGAGGGCCTGTCCGCCGAGGAACGCGCCGCCCTCCACGTCGGCAACACCGCCTGCCACTGCGCCGACGCGGTCCTGCTGCTCCACCTCTCCGCGGACGGCGACCGCGCCGACATCGTGAGCCTGCCCCGCGACACGTACGCCGAACTGCCGGAGCACACCTTCAGCATGACGGGAGGTCACCACGACGCACACCCCGACAAGCTCAACGCCGCCCTCTCCCACGGCGGCCCCGGCCTCATGGTCCGCACCGTCGAGGACCTCACCGGCGTCCGCGTGGACCACTACCTGGAGATCAGCTTCACCAGCTTCATGCGGGCCGTCGACATCATCGGCGGCGTCCGCGTGTGCACCACGACACCCCTCGAGGACGGCTACTCCGGCCTCGACCTGCCCGCCGGCACCCACACCCTCGACGGCGCGAAAGCCTTGGGTTACGTCCGGGCGCGGCATGTCGACGGCGGCTCCGACCTCGGCCGCGTGGAGCGCCAGCACCGCTTCCTCGCCGCGTTCCTCGACCAGGTGCTCGACAGCGGCACGCTGCTCAACCCCGGCCGCCTGAAGGACACCGTGACGGCACTCACCGGCTCGGTCAGCGCGGACCACGGCCTCGGCGCCGAGGAGATGCTCGACCTCGCCCGCGCGGTGAGCGACCTGACGACCGGCCGGGCGCACTTCGGCACCGTCCCGGTGGCGGACCCGGCGCACGCCGTCACCGGCCTCGGCTCGACCGTCCTGTGGGACGAGGCGGGCGCGGACCGGCTCTTCCGCGCCCTGCGCGAGGACCGCCCCCTGCCGGCGCCACCGGCCGGGGAGACCCCGGCCGGGGACGGCACGGGCGCCGCCACCCGGGCACCCGCGCCCACCACGGCCGACGAGTTCACCTGCTGACGGCCCGCCCGCCGGGGCTCACCGCACCGTGACGAACGCCTCCGCGTCCCGCGCGGGCCGCGCCCGCGGCGGCGCCGCGGCGTGCCCGACCGCGACCGCGCCCATCGGGTCCCACCCGTCGGGAAGCCCCAGCTCCGCCCGCACCTGCGCGCGGCAGAACATCGTGGACGACACCCACGCCGAGCCCAGACCCTCGCCCGCCAGGGCGACCAGCAGGTTCTGCACCCCGGCGCCCATCGCCACGACGAACATCTCGCGCTCGGCGCCCGCGCGCCTGGCGTCCGGATAGGTGTGCGCCCCCTCCGTCACGAGGCACGGCACCACCAGGTACGGCGCAGCCCGCAGCACGTCCCCGCGCCGCACGCGCCGCGCGATGCTCTCCTCCGGCTTCCCGTCGCGCCGCAGGTCCGCGATCCACGCGTCCCGCATCACGTCGAGCAGCCGCTCCCGCGCACCGGCCGACTCCAGCAGCACGAAGCGCCACGGTGTCGTGTGGTGCGGCGCCGGTGCCGTGACCGCCGCCGCGACGGCGCGCCGCACGGCGTCCGGATCGACCGGCGCGTCCGTGAACTCCCGCACGGTCCGCCGCAGCGTGACGGCCTCCCGCACCGCCTCCGACGTGCCGAGCCGGAACATGTCGTGCGCCGCGTCCCGCACCAGGCCGCGCGCCGTCTGCCCGGTCGGCCCGACCCGGTGGGCGAGCCCGCGCACGACGGCCACCGGCAGGCCGGCGGTCTTCCCCTTCACGAGGTCGCCGGCGCCCGCGAGTTCGTCCGCGAGCGCGGTGACGGTGACCCCGAGCGGGTTGCCGTACGGATCGGTGCCGCCGCGCAGGTCGTCCACCACGGCGATCCCCGCGGCGCCGATCGCCACATCCGTCTGCCCCTCGCGCCAGGGCCGCCCGAACGTGTCGGTGACGACGACGCCGACCGACACACCCAGCAGGTCGCGCAGCCCGCGCCGCACCCGTTCCGCCGACGCGTCGGGGTCCTCCGGCAGGAGCAGCACCGTGCCCGGCGGCGTGTTGGACGCGTCGACGCCCGCCGCCGCCATCACGAATCCGTGCCGCGACTCGACGATCCTGGCCGCCCCGCGGCGCGCCACGACCCTGACCGTCTCCTCGTCGATGGCGGACTGCCGGTCGTCCGCCCGGCGCAGCCGCCCCTCCGCCTTGCTGACGATCTTGGAGGTGACGATCACCACATCGCCGTCGGCGAGACCCGGCAGCCCGGCCCCCGACGCCGCTTCCGCGATCAGCTTCGCCAGGTCGTCGCCCTCCCTGACCTCCCCGATCCCCGGCAGCGCCCACACCCGGTACGCCGGCACCCCGGCCGGTACCGTCAGCCCGTCGTCCGTCACGCGCGTCCCACCTCCGCGGCCAGCGCGAGGGCCGCACCGGCCATCGCCGCGGTCGCGTCCAGGTCCGTCATCAGCAGGGGGACGGCGCGGCAGCGGATGCCGTCCGCCTCGACGGCGGCGACCACGCCGGCGTCGGCCGTGTCCACGAGCCACCCGTCGAGCAGCCCCGAGCCGTAGTGCCGCGCGACGGCCGCCGCGTCCGCCGCCACGCCGACGGCGGCGAGGACCTTGTCCGCCATGCCCCGCACCGGCGCGCCGCCGATGATCGGGGAGAGCCCGACGACCGGCACACCGGCGTCCGCGATGGCCTCCCGCATCCCGGGGACGGCCAGGATCGTGCCGACGCTGACGACCGGGTTCGACGGCGGGAAGAGCACCACGTCGGCCGCGGCGATGGACTCCAGCACGCCGGGCGCCGGCTTGGCCGTCTCCGCGCCGACCGGCACGACGGCGTGCGCGGGTACGGAGGCGCGCAGCCGCACCCAGTACTCCTGGAAGTGGACGGCCTTGCGGCCCCCGTCCCCGTCGTCGATCAGGACGTGCGTCTCGACGCGGTCGTCCGACATGGGCAGCAGCCGCACGCCCGGGTCCCAGCGGCGGCACAGCGCCTCCGTGACGGCGCTGAGCGCGTAGCCGGCCGCCAGCATCTGGGTGCGCACGATGTGCGTCGCGAAGTCCCGGTCGCCGAGCCCGAACCACTCGGGGCCCACGCCGTACGCCGCCAGCTCCTCCTTGACGGCGAACGTCTCGTCCGCGCGTCCCCAGCCCTGCTCCTCGTGGATGCCGCCGCCGAGCGTGTACATCACGGTGTCGAGATCGGGACAGACCTTGAGGCCGAACAGGTGGATGTCGTCGCCGGTGTTGCCGATGACGGTGATGTCCGCGTCCGGGGCGGCCCGGCGGAGCCCCCGAAGGAAGCGGGCCCCGCCGATGCCGCCGGAGAGCGCCACGATACGTCGCATGCGCCCCAGTCTGTCAGCAGGCCAGGACATCCCGTGACATGGGTGCGGCCTCGCTCCTCGGGTGCATCCGCATCTGCGTCAGTCCCGGGAAGTAGATGTGGAGGCTGACGGCGGGCTCCAGCGAGACGTTCACCACCTCGTGGACGTAGCCGGGGGCGAAGACGCGCAGCGAACCGGGCGTCAGAACCCTTGCCCCGCGGCCGCCGGCGTCCTCGGTGAGGGCGCCCCGCAGCACGGTGCACACCCCGCTCGAGTCGCCGTGGTCGTGGCGCCCGCTGCCCTGCCCGGGCACCCAGCTCAGCAGCCACACCTCGTAACCGGGGCCGGTCCGCAGCCGGTGGTACCAGCGACTCACCGCGTCGTACCGCACCAGGGGCTCCCAACACGCACGGTCCGCGGCCAGGGCGCCGGCGAGGCCGGCGAACTGGGCGACGGTCGTGGGGTGCGCCGGGGGCGGCGGCAGGAGATGCGGGATCGCCAGCGGGTTGCCGGCGATGTCGTTGTCGTTGTCCATGGGACTGCGGTGTGCCTCGATCCGGTCGAGCGGGCCTTCACGGTCGCGTCAACGCGCCGCGCGGTCCCGTGCATTGTTTCACCGGTTCCGGTCCGGATGGCTGCTGAAAGGTTTATGCACGGCGCGTCCGGGACAGGTGCCCCGTTGCTCATCCGTGATGCGGCTGTGATCCCTGTCGCTGTCGCGGCCCGGCGGCAACACCGTGGTTCACGGGTGCGTCCTCCCCGGTGCAGGGGAGTGTGAAGTGACGGAGAACGACCGGGTTGGGAGACCGGAAGCACGGTGGACGCGCATAGTTTGTGCCGATTTGAACACTTTCTGTACGGGTGTGGTGCCGCAGGGTGAATCATCGGGTGAATGGCAGACCGTGGCTTGACTGCCGTAGAGCGCCACGCCTGTAATTTCACCCATGTCGTTCGAGCGGAATCGATAACGACGGCATCACGGGGACGCAAAGAAGACGAGGGGCGCGCATATGACCGAGCTGTTCCAACAACTGCTCGTCGAAGAGACGGACGAGGAACTCGGCTGGCAGGAGCGGGCGCTGTGCGCCCAGACCGACCCGGAGTCGTTCTTCCCCGAGAAGGGGGGTTCCACACGTGAGGCGAAGAAAGTCTGCCTCGCCTGCGAGGTCCGTTCCGAATGCCTCGAATACGCACTCGCCAATGACGAACGCTTCGGCATCTGGGGCGGTTTGTCCGAGCGTGAGCGGCGTCGTCTGAAGAAGGCGGCCGTCTGACGGACCGGAGGGGTGGCCGCGGTCCCAGCCGCTAGTGTGGTGCGACGTCCACCACCGTCCAGCGAACCGGGGCCCGCCCTCGATGTCCGTGCAAAGCCATCCTGAATTCCCGCGGCACGTCGTCACCGCTGTGCTCGTCTCGCACGACGGCGAACGCTGGCTCCCCGACGTCCTGAAGGGACTCCTCGGCCAGGACCGTCCGGTGCAGGACGTCATCGCCGCCGACACCGGCAGCGCCGACGCCTCCGCCGGCCTGGTGACCGACGCCCTCGGCGCCGAACGGGTCCTCCACCTCGCCCGCCGCAGCGGCTTCGGCACCGCCGTCGCCGAGGCGGCCAGGACAGCACCCGTCCTCACCCCGGACGAACTGCCCTATCTCAAGCGGCCCCCGGCCTGGGACCCCGTCACCCGCACCTGGGACAACAGCACCTACGACCTCCCGGAGTACCCGCACGGCGAGCCGGTCCACTGGCTGTGGCTGCTGCACGACGACTCCGCCCCGGCGCCCGACGCCCTGCGCGAACTCCTCCGCCAGGCCGACGCCAGCCCCTCGGCCGCCGTCATCGGCGCGAAACTCCGCGGCTGGTACGACCGCAGGCAGCTCCTGGAGACGGGCGTCAGCGTCGCCAACAGCGGCCGCCGCTGGACCGGACTCGACCGCCGCGAGCAGGACCAGGGCCAGCACGACCAGGTCAGGCCCGTCCTGTCCGTGTCGACGGCCGGCATGCTCGTCCGCCGCGACGTCTTCGAGCAACTCGGCGGTTTCGACCGGCGCCTGCCCCTCATGCGCGACGACCTCGACCTCTGCTGGCGCGCCCACGCCGCCGGCCACCAGGTACTGGTCGCCCCCGCCGCCGTGGTGCGCCACGCCGAGGCCGCCTCGCGCGAACGCCGCTCCATCGACTGCGGCGGCCGCCTCGGCGGCAGCCCGCACCGCGTGGACAAGGCCGCCGCCGCCTACGCCCTCCTCGTCAACGCCCGCGGACGCGTCCTGCCCTGGGTCCTCTTCCGTCTGTTCCTCGGCACCCTCCTGCGCGTCCTCGCCTACCTGGTCGGAAAGCTCCCCGGCCGCGCACTCGACGAAACCGCCGGTCTCCTCGGCACGCTGCTGCGCCCCGGCCGCATCCTCGCCGCCCGCCGCCGCCGCAAACACGCCGAGGCCCCGGGGCACGACCCGCGCGAACTGCGGCCGTTCTTCCCGCCCGCGGGCGCGACCGTCCGCACCACCGTCGAACAGATCGTCAGCAACTTCTCCGGCCGCAACGACCCGGCCGCCTCGTCCGGCGGCCGGCACGGCGGCCTGGAGTCGGGGCCGACCAGCGACGACGCCGACGACCTCCAGGTCGAGCAGTTCGCCCGCGTCCGGCGCCTGGCCCGCCGCCCCGGCCCGATGCTGTTCCTCGGCCTGCTGCTCGCCGCGCTCCTCGCCTGCCGCGACCTCATCGGCGGCGGCGCCCTCACCGGCGGCGCCCTGCTCCCCGCGCCGGCCGAGGCCGGCGCCCTGTGGGACCGCTACCTGGAGACCTGGCAGCCCATCGGCACCGGCGGCACCGAGGCCGCGCCGCCCTACCTCGCGTTCCTCGGTCTGCTGTCGACCCTGCTGCTCGGCAAGCCAGGGCTCGCCATGACCCTCATCCTGGTCGCCTCCGTCCCCCTCGCCGGCGCCAGCGCCTACTTCTCGTCCCGCCCGCTGGTCATGTCCCGGCTGCTGCGCGCCTGGGGCAGCATCGCGTACGCCTTCCTGCCCGCCGTCACCGGCGCGCTCGCCGGCGGCCGCGTCGGCACGGCGGTCCTCGCCGTCCTGCTGCCCCCCATGGCCCGCTGCGCCATCGCGGCCCTGGGTCACGCGAACGGCGGGCGCGGACCCTGGCGCGCGGTCTGGGCGTACGCCCTCCTGCTCACCATCACCACCGCTTTCACGCCCGTCGTCTGGCCCCTCACCCTCCTGCTCGCCGTCTGCGCCATCGCCCTGCCGTTGCGCGGCGCGGCGGGCGCGGCACGGGCCAGGCTGCCGCGCGTCGCGGTCGTCCTGCTCACCCCGCTCGCCCTCCTCGGACCGTGGTCGTGGAGCGTCGTGCTCGACCCCTCCCGCTTCGTCCACGAGGCGGGCCTGCCGTTCGACCCGGGCCAGCCGGGGGCCGAGCAGCTCCTGAACGTCAACCCGGGCGGCCCCGGCACCCCCGCCACCTGGCTGCTCGCCGGCCTCGTCCTGGCCGCCCTCGGCGCCCTCCTGCGGGCCGAGCGCCGCCTCGCCATCACGACGTCCTGGACGGTCGCCCTCGCCGGCTTCGCGTTCGCCGTGTGGTCGAGCGACGAGGCGTGGGCCGGCCCCGCGACGCTCGTGCAGGGCCTCGCCCTCCTGTGCGCCGGCGTCCTCGGCGCGGACGGTGCCCGCTACCGGGTCGCCGCCCAGAGCTTCGGCTGGCGGCAGCCCGTGGCGGTGGCCGTCGCTGGCGCCGCGGCCATCGGTCCGCTGCTCGCCGCCGCAGGCTGGGTCCTCGGCGGCGCCGGCGGCCCCCTGGAGCGCGGCAACCCGGTCCAGGTCCCCGCCTTCGTCGCGGAGGACAGCGCCAACCAGGACCAGGCCCGCACCCTCGTGCTGAGCGGCCGCGGCGGCGACGACACGCCCGCCGACCACGTCACCTTCTCCCTCGTGCGCGGCTCCGGCGTCCGGCTCGGCGACGCCGACCTCGCCGCCGAGCTCGGCGGCGACAGCGCGCTCGCCGCGGCCGTCGGCGACCTCGCGGCCGGCTCGGGAGCCGACCAGGCGTCCGTCCTCGCCGGGTACGCGATCCGTTACGTCCTGGTGCAGGACGGTTCGCCCGAGGCGCTGCGCGACGTCCTCGACACGACGCCGGGGCTCCAGCGCCTCAGCCAGGAGGACGGCACGTCGCTGTGGCGCGTCGACCGCGACCTCGCCCGCGTCATGGTGCTGCCGCCGGCCGGGGACGGCGAGGACCGCGCCCCCGGAGTGGGCGCCGACGCCGTCCCGGTGGCGGCCGGCACGGTGGAGGTCCACACGGACCTGCCGGACGGCCCCGCCGGCCGGACGCTGCGGCTGGCCGACACCGCGTCGCCGGAGTGGCGGGCCACCCTCGACGGCGAACCCCTCACCCCGGTGACGCTCGACGGCTGGGCGCAGGGCTTCGAGCTGCCGGAGGGCGGCGGCCGTCTCGACATCGTCCACGAGACCCCGTTCACCCACACCGTGTGGACCTGGGTGCAGGGCTTCGCGCTGCTCGTCCTGTGCGTGCTGGCGCTGCCGGGCCGCCGCGTCGTGGTGGACGACCTGCCCGAGGACGAGGAGCCGGTGGAGGAGGCGGCGCCGCAGGGGCGCCGCGCCCGCCGCGCGGCGACCGTGCCCGCGCAGGCCGGCCCGCCGGCGGAGCCGGGGGCGGGTCCGCCGCCCGGGCAGGACGGGGACGAGCCGGAGCCTGCTCCGGAGCCCGCGTACGGGCAGCAGCCGCCGTACGAGCAGCAGCCCGCGCCCGAGCAGCCCGCTCCCCAGCAGTACGACGCCTATGGCTACCCGGTGCAGTACCCGGAACAGGGCCGTATCCCGCAGCAGTCCGACAGCGACTGGGACGGCCAGCGCTACGACTCCGGCGGCTACGACCAGAACCGCTACCAGGGCAGCGGCTACGAGACCGATTCCTACGACCGGGCCGGATACGACCCCAACACCTACGACTCCAACACCTACGACCAGGGCGGCTACGGCCAGGACCAGGCGGCCCCGTACGACTATCCGGCGGACTACGGCGACGGGAGCCCTCAGCGATGAACCGCACCCTCATCTCCCTGGTGGCGGCGGTCGCCGGCCTGGGCGCGCTCACCGGCGCCGCGACGCTGCGGGGCGACGACACCGACACCGCGACGCTGGAGCAGCGGATGCCGGTGCCGGTGGAGCGGTCCACGCTCACCTGCCCGCGCCCGACGGCGTCCGAGTCGGCCACCACCTGGTACACCGCCTACACCCCGCCCCTCGCCGACGCGCGGGACCTGGCGGACGGGGAGGACGGCGACGGCGGGTCCGGCGGGGCGTCGGCAGCGCTGGTCCCCGCCCCTGAGTACGCCCCCGACGTCAGCGACGGGACCGAGGAATCGGACGGCGGTGAGGAGACGGAGGGCGACGAGGAGGACACGGAGGAGTCCGGCGACACGGAGCCCGTCGTCCCCCTGGAGGAGACCGGCATCCCCGTCACCACCGACGTGGACGGCCCCGACGGCCCCGCGCTCACCGGTACCGCCGAGGGCGCCCTCGCCCCCGGCTGGACCGTGCAGCAGACCACACGCCTCACCGGCTCGGCCGACCACGGCGTCCTCGGCACGTCCTGCCAGACCCCCGACACGGAGTTCTGGTTCGCGGGCGCGAGCACCGCCGGATCACGCCGCGACTACGTCCACCTCACCAACCCGGACCCCGCCGGCACCGTCGTGGACATCGAGCTGTACGGCCCCGAGGGGCCGATCGAGTCCGAGACCGCGCAGAACATCTCCGTCCCCGGCGGCACCACCGTCCCGGTCCGTCTCGGCAGCCTCACGGAGGCCGAGGTCCCCGCGCTCGCCGTCCACGTCACCGCCCGCACCGGCCGTATCGGCGCCCAGGTCGAGGCCGTGGACGCCACCGGCGGCGCCGACTGGCTGCCCCCGTCCGACGCGCCCGACGACACGCTCGTCATCCCCGGCATCCCGGCGAACGCCCGCTCCGCCCGCCTGGTCGCGTTCACACCGGCCGAGGAGGACGTGGTGCTCGACGTCGGCCTCGCCGGCGCGACCGGCACCATCACCCCGGCGGGCCACGAGACGATCGACGTGAAGGCCGGCACGGTCACCGCCGTCGATCTCGGCAGCCTCACGCAGGACGAGGCCGGCTCGCTCGTGCTCAGCCGTGCCTCCCGCACCGGGTCGGGGCCGGTGTTCGCCGCGCTCCAGGTGACGCTCGGCGGGCCGGACGAGGACGACCCGACGGAACTCGCCTTCATCCCCGTGACCGGCCCGGTCGACACCCGCGCCACTGTCTCGGGCAACACGGCGTCCGGCACGGCGCTCACCCTCGTCGCGCCCGACGAGGCGGTCGAGGCCACGGTCACCATCTCCGCGGGCGCCGGGGGCGGCGAGCCCGTCACCGAGTCGTACACCGTGGACGGCCGCACGACGCTGGAGATCCGGCCGGAGCTGCCCGACGGCACGGACGGCCCGTACGCCCTCACGGTCGCGACGAGCGACGGCCCGCTGTACGCGGCACGCGTCCTGACCATGGGGGACGAGGACGCCCCCGAGTTCACCGTGCAGACGCTGACGGACGACCGTTCCACGGTCGCCGTGCCCGACACCGAGGAGGACCTCGCCGTCCTCACCGACTGACCGGGGCGGCGGCCGGCCGCGTCAGTCCTGGCCGTACCTCGGGTCGACGGACTCGGGCGCGAGCCCCAGGAGTTCGGCGGCCTGCTCCACGACGACCTCGTGCACGAGCTGCGCGCACTCGTCCCGGTCACGGCTGCGCAGCTCGACGGGCCGCCGGTAGACGACGATGCGGTCGGGCCGTCCGCCCCGCGCGCGCAGCAGGCCGCCGAGGGGCACGGTGCCGCCCGCCGGGTCGGCGGCGTCGTCCGCCGGCGGCAGCGGCACCTCGAGGACGGCGAAGTCGACGTTGTCCAGCTCGGGCAGCCGCCGCCGCAGCCGCTCCGCCGAGTCGTGCACGAGGGAGTCGAACGTGTCCGCCCGGCTGACCGCGAGCGGCACCTGCGGCGGCGCCAGCGGTCCGCGCATGCCGCGGCCGTGCCGGTCGCGGTGACGGCGCCGGCCGGGCGGAACGGAGCTGGAATCGTCCATCAACGTCCGACCATAGATGACGGGGCGCCAGATGGTGAGCACGCCGTCCCACCGCCCCACCCCGCGGGGACAACCGCGAACCTCCGGACGAATCACCGCACACCCGGCGCCCGTGCGGCGACACGGCGGGGTGACGCTGCCCCGAGTCGTCGCGGCCCGCTCAGGAGTGCGGTACGGTCCAACATCGTGAGTCCCGTCCGCCGCTGTTCGCGCACCGCGTGCGCCCGCCCCGCCGTGGCGACCCTGACGTATGTCTACGCGGACTCCACCGCCGTCCTCGGTCCGCTGGCCACCTACGCCGAGCCGCACTGCTACGACCTGTGCGCCGAGCACTCCGAACGGCTGACGGCGCCGCGCGGCTGGGAGGTCGTCCGGCTCGCCATGGACCCCGCGGCCACCCGGCCGAGCGGCGACGACCTCGAAGCGCTCGCCGACGCCGTCCGCGAGGCCGCCCGCACCCCGCCGCCCCGGCAGGACCCGCCCCCGGGACCGCCGCCGCGCGGCGCGGACCCGGTGGAGGTCGCCCGCCGCGGACACCTGCGCATCCTGCGCTCACCGGACCCGTAAACCCCTCCCGGTACATTGAGCGGCGGAGCGCTCCCGACCGTAGCCACCGTCAGCCAGACAAGGGGTCACCTGTGCCGGACCTGTCACCGATCGTGAAGGCCTACGACGTACGCGGCGAAGTCCCCGCCCAGTGGGACGAGGACCTCGCCGCGCTCTTCGGCGCCGCGTTCGCCGAGATCACCGGCGCCTCCGCCATCGTCATCGGCCACGACATGCGCCCGTCCTCGCCCGGCCTCGCGCGCGCCTTCGGCCGGGGCGCCACCGACCGGGGTGCCGACGTCACCGAGATCGGCCTGTGCTCCACCGACGAGCTGTACTACGCGTCCGGCGCCCTCGGGCTGCCCGGCGCGATGTTCACCGCGAGCCACAACCCCGCCCAGTACAACGGCATCAAGATGTGCCGCGCCGGCGCCGCCCCCATCGGCCAGGACAGCGGCCTCGCCGACATCCGCGAGCTGGTCGAGCGCTGGGCCGACGAGGGCGCCCCGCGGCCCGTCGCGCAGCCGGGCACCATCGGGCAGCGCGACATCCTCGACGACTACGCCGCGCACCTGCGGTCCCTCGTCGATCTCACGGACATCCGCCCGCTCAAGGTCGTCGTGGACGCGGGCAACGGCATGGGCGGCCACACCGTCCCCACCGTCCTCGGCGGTCTCCCGCTCGACGTCGTCCCGATGTACTTCGAGCTGGACGGCACCTTCCCGAACCACGAGGCCAACCCCATCGATCCGGCCAACATCGTGGACCTCCAGGCCAAGGTCCGCGAGACCGGCGCCGACATCGGCCTCGCCTTCGACGGCGACGCCGACCGCTGCTTCGTCGTCGACGAGCGCGGCGAGCCGGTCTCCCCCTCCGCGATCACGGCCCTCGTCGCCTCGCGGGAGCTGGCCAAGGCCCCCGGATCGACCGTCATCCACAACCTCATCACCTCCTGGTCCGTGCCTGAGGTCGTCGAGGAGAGCGGCGGCACGCCCGTCCGCACCCGGGTCGGCCACTCCTTCATCAAGGGCGAGATGGCCCGCACCGGCGCCATCTTCGGCGGCGAGCACTCCGCCCACTACTACTTCCGCGACTTCTGGAACGCCGACACCGGCATGCTCGCGGCCCTCCACGTCCTCGCCGCGCTCGGCGGCCAGGACGGCACCCTCTCCGACCTCGTCTCCGCCTACGACAGGTACGCGGCCTCCGGCGAGATCAACAGCCGGGTCGACGACCAGGCCGGCCGCGCCGCCGCCGTGAAGGCCGCGTTCGCCGACCGCGAGGGCGTCACCCTGGACGAGCTCGACGGCCTCACCGTCACGGCCGACGACTGGTGGTTCAACCTGCGGCCCTCCAACACCGAGCCCCTCCTGCGGCTCAACGTCGAGGCACGCGACGCCGACACCGTCGCCGCCGTCCGCGACGAGGTCCTCGCCATCGTCCGCGCCTGACCCCCGCCCGCACCACCGCCCCGGCTCACCGCGCCGGGGCGGTGCGCCGTTGGGTAGGGTGAACGGCGACATCAGCGACACACCGAACCGCGGGAGACACGCCATGCCGCTCGTCGAGGCCGCCCTGCTGGAGATCCTCGCCTGCCCGGTCTGTCACGCCCCGCTCCGCGAGGAGGGCGAGGAACTGGTCTGCACGGACGAGTCCTGCGCCCTGGCCTACCCCGTCGAGGACGGCATCCCGGTCCTCCTCGCGGACGAGGCCCGCCGCCGCGACTGACCGCGGCACCCCCACCGGACCGTCGCGCCCGGCGCCCGCCGATCGGAGAGACCCCGCGTGATCGACGCCCCGCTGCTCGACGCACCCGACGACCTGGTCCGCGCCGACCCGCACGGCCTGCTCCGCGCGGTCGCCGCGGCCGGCGCCCACGTCCGTACGGCGGCCCGCACCGCCGAGGAGTCCGACCTCGCCCGGCTGCGGCCGGAGGGCCGCCCCGGTACCGTCCTGGTCGCCGGCACGGGCCCCGCCGTGCCCCTCGCCGCCGACCTGCTCGCCGCCCTCGCCGGCGACACCGTCCGCTTCACGCACCTGCGCCCCACCGGGCCGCTGGCCGCCCACGGCGCCCTCACCTGGCCCCTGCCCCGCTGGGCAGGCCCCCTCGACCTGCTGCTCCTGCTCACCGCCGACGGCTCGGAGCCGGGGCTCGCCATGCTCCTGGAGGCGGCGTTCCGGCGCGGCTGCGCCATCGTGGTCGCCGCCCCGGCCGAAAGCCCTCTCGCGCAGACCGCAGCGCACCGCCGCTGCCCCGTCGTCCCCACGGACTCCGCTCCGTCCCACGCCCTGTCCCTGCCGGGACCCGGCGCCCCCGCCGCGGCACCGGGTCCCGCCTGGGCGCTCCTGACCCCGGCGCTCCTGCTCGCCGACCGCCTCGGTCTCCTCCAGCCGCGCCCCGGCTCGGGACCCGACGCCGACCCGCAGGCGGGACCCACGGCCGTCCAGGCGGTCGCCGACCGGCTCGACGCCCTGGCCGAACGCTGCGGCCCCAACGTCCCGGCGGCGGCGAACCCGGCGAAGACCCTCGCCGTCGACCTGGCCGACACGTTCCCCCTGCTGTGGAGCGAGGGGCCGGTCGCCGGCGCCGCCGCCCGGCACGCCGCCGCGACCCTGACCGCCCTCGCCGGCCGCCCGGCCCTCGCCGCCGGGCTGCCCGAGGCCCTCGTCGCGCACCGCGCCCTCCTCGGCGTCAACCTGGCCCCCGCCGACGGCGACCCGGACGACTTCTTCCGCGACCGCGTGGACGAATCCCCGCCGCTCCACGCCCGTGTCGTGCTGCTCCGCGACCCCGCCCGGGCGGGTGAGGAGGGCACCGGCAGCGCCGCCGACACCGCCCGCGACCTCGCCACCGGACTCGGCACCGCCATCGGCGAACCCGCCGTCACCGGGGGCGGCGGCCTCCTCGCGACCGCCGCCGAACTCATCGCCCAGCTCGACTTCGCCGCCGTCTACCTCACCGTCACCGCCCACCGGGGCGGCTGACGGCGGCGGCCCCGCCCGCCCCGCACGGCCGCGGGACACCCGGCACGACGGCGTCCGGCCGACACACAGCAAAGGAAGCACCACCCGATGGACCGCCTCAGCAACACCATCAGGCCCTACGCCTGGGGCTCCACCACCGCCATACCGCGGCTCCTGGGCACCGAGCCCACCGGCGAGCCCCAGGCAGAACTGTGGATGGGCGCCCACCCGGGCGCGCCCTCCCGCGTGGACCGCGGCACGGGTTCCGCCCCGCTGACCGAGGTCATCGCCGCCGACCCGGACCGCGCGCTGGGCGCACCGGCCGTCCGGGCCTTCGGCCCCGCCCTCCCGTTCCTCCTCAAGGTCCTCGCCGCCGACGCGCCGCTCTCCCTCCAGGTCCACCCCGACCGCACGCAGGCGGAGGCCGGATTCGCCGACGAGGAGGCACGGGGCGTCCCCGCCGACGCGCCGGAACGCACCTACAAGGACGCCAACCACAAGCCCGAACTCATCTGCGCCCTCACCCCGTTCGACGGCCTGTGCGGCTTCCGGCCCGCCGCCGTCACCGCGGACCTCATCGACGGGCTCGGCGTGGACTCCCTCAAGCCGTGGGCGGACATCCTGCGCGCCGCGCCCGAGGGCGACGCGCTGCGCGAGGTCCTGACGGCCGTCCTCACCGCCGACCCGGACACCCTGGCCGACACGGTCCACCGCGCCGCCGAGGCCGCCGGCCGCCTCGCGGCAGACGACCCGGACGGCCCGTACGCCGTCTGGGCCGGCATCGCCCGCCACTACCCGGGCGACCCCGGTGTCATCGCCGCCATGCTCCTGAACCACGTCCGCCTGCGCCCGGGACAGGCCCTGTTCCTCGGCGCCGGAGTCCCGCACGCGTACCTCAGCGGCCTCGGCGTCGAGATCATGGCCAACTCCGACAACGTCCTGCGCTGCGGCCTCACCCCGAAGCACATCGACGTCCCCGAGCTGCTGCGCATCGTCCGCTTCGAGGCCACCGACCCGGCCGTCCTCGGTCCCGCTGACGACGACGCCCCCGACCACGACTACACCGTGCCCGTCGACGACTTCCGCCTCTCCCGGCACGTCCTGTCCACCGGCGCCCCGGACCGCGACCTGCCCGCCGGCACGCCGCAGATCCTGCTGTGCACCGCCGGAGAGGTGCACCTGCGCGCCGACGACGGGAGCGGGATCACCCTCGCCCCGGGGCAGTCGGTCTGGGCCGCAGCCGACGAGCGGGTCACGGCCTCGGGGGCCGGGACCCTGTTCCGCGCCACCGTCACCGTCTGACGCCCCCGCCGCCCGCCGGTACGGTCCGCGCACCGGGCCGTACCGGGGGAGGTACGGGCAAACTGGCCGAGAACCGGCGGCGGCTTGAGCCCTCCGGGGTGCCCGGGTGTAGATTCGGCGACGGAGTCACAGTCGATGCTGATGGCAGTCGGGCGGTCATCTGACCGGCCCGGCCGAGGGGAAAGAAGGCCCTCCGACGGACCGCGCAGCACGGACGTGCCCTCGCCGGCGCGCCCGCGCCCGCACCTGTCCGCCATACGCTCACCTCCGAGGAGCAGACGTCATGACGTCGAACGCTTCGGGCGACTTCAAGGTCGCCGACCTCTCCCTCGCCGAGTTCGGCCGCAAGGAGATCACCCTCGCCGAGCACGAGATGCCGGGCCTGATGGCCCTGCGCGAGGAGTACGCCGCGGCCCAGCCGCTCGCCGGCGCCCGGATCACCGGCTCGCTGCACATGACCGTGCAGACGGCCGTCCTCATCGAGACGCTGGTCGCCCTCGGCGCCCGCGTCCGCTGGGCCTCGTGCAACATCTTCTCCACCCAGGACCACGCGGCCGCCGCGATCGCCGCCGCCGGTGTCCCCGTCTTCGCCTGGAAGGGCGAGACGCTGGAGGAGTACTGGTGGTGCACCGAGCAGGCCCTCACCTGGCCGGACGCCCCCAGCGGCGGCCCGACGACGATCCTCGACGACGGCGGTGACGCCACGCTCCTCGTGCACCGGGGCGTCGAGTACGAGAAGGACGGCGCGGTCCCCGACCCCGCCACCGCCGAGAACGACGAGCACCGCGTCATCCTCCAGCTCCTGACGCGCACCCTCGCCGAGGCACCGCAGAAGTGGACCCAGGCCGCCGCCGAGATCCGCGGCGTCACCGAGGAGACCACGACGGGCGTCCACCGCCTGTACGAGATGTTCCGCGAGGGCACCCTGCTGTTCCCCGCGATCAACGTGAACGACTCCGTCACCAAGTCGAAGTTCGACAACAAGTACGGGGTCCGCCACTCCCTCATCGACGGCATCAACCGCGGCACCGACGTCCTCATCGGCGGCAAGACCGCCGTCGTCTGCGGCTACGGCGACGTCGGCAAGGGCTGCGCCGAGTCGCTGCGCGGCCAGGGCGCCCGCGTCATCGTCACCGAGGTCGACCCGATCTGCGCGCTGCAGGCCGCCATGGACGGCTACCAGGTCGCCCGGCTCGACGACGTCGTGGAGACCGCCGACATCTTCGTCACCGCGACCGGCAACCGCGACGTGATCATGGCGGCCGACATGGTCCGCATGAAGCACCAGGCGATCGTCGGCAACATCGGCCACTTCGACAACGAGATCGACATGGCCGGCCTCGCCCGCGTCACGGGCGTCGTCAGGGACGAGATCAAGCCCCAGGTCCACACCTGGACCTTCCCGGACGGGCACAGCATCATCGTGCTGTCCGAGGG
The DNA here is from genome assembly GCF_004193175.1 of Streptomyces sp. RFCAC02. Classification (NCBI taxonomy): domain Bacteria; kingdom Bacillati; phylum Actinomycetota; class Actinomycetes; order Kitasatosporales; family Streptomycetaceae; genus Streptomyces; species Streptomyces sp. RFCAC02. The sequence continues at coordinate 4,182,392 of NZ_SAUH01000001.1, forward strand.
CCGCCTCCTCAACCTGGGCAATGCCACGGGCCACCCCTCGTTCGTGATGTCCAACAGCTTCGCGAACCAGACGATCGCCCAGATCGAGATCTTCGCCAGGACCGGCGAGTACCCGACCGGGGTCTACACGCTGCCCAAGCACCTGGACGAGAAGGTCGCCCGCCTCCACCTCGACGCCCTCGACGCCCGCCTCACCGAGCTGCGCCCCGAGCAGGCCGCGTACATCGGCGTCCCGGTCGAGGGACCCTACAAGCCCGACCACTACCGCTACTGACCGGCCGGTGCGCCCGGCCCCCGGCCGGGCGCACCCGTGCGCCGACCCCATCCCCATGCCCAACGGCCGCTACCGCCTCCACGACCCCGAAGAGCGGGTCCCGCCCGCCGACGAGCACTTCCAGTGCGCGCCCGGCCCGACGGGCTGGCGCTACGTGTCCCGCACCGTGCCACTCGGCGACCGGGACACCCCGGACGCCTCCGGGGGCACGGTGGACCTCACCCTCGACGCCCTCGGACGGCCCGTCCGCCTCGAACTGACCGCCCCGCCCTGGCGCGTACGCGGCGCAGCGCTCGGCGGCCTCACCTGGGTCCGCATGGGCACCGACGGATCGGACCCGACCGAGAGCACGGCACAGGCCCGGGCGTTCGCAGGGCGGTCACCCGCCTTTCTCGTGGCCACGGCCCGCCTGCTGCGCCTGCATCCCGGGGCGCCGACGGCCCGCGTCCGCCTGGTGACGTTCGCTCCGCCGCACCTCGCTCCCCGCACCCACGACCAGGGCTGGACGCTCCTCGGCACGGACGGGCACCCGACCGACTCCGGCGACCTGACCGTCGAGCACTACCGGGTGGACGACCTGGAGACCGGCGAGCGGTACACGGCGCACCTGGCCGGCGACGTGGTGCTCGCCGCCCCCGGCATCGAGCTGGAGGACCTCGACGGGCCGCCCTCGCGCGGCGGGCCGTTCAGCCCGGCGGAGTGAAGCCGGCGCCGCCCCCGGCGGACGACGGCCGCGCCGCCTCCCCGGGTTCGGCCCCGGACGCGCCGGTCCCCGATATGTCCGGCCCGGGTATGCCGGTCTCCGGCGGGGAGGCCGCCGGCCGCGCACTCGCCGCGCCCGCGGGCTCCGGACCGACCCCGGCCGCCGCACCCGCCGACGGGCCGTCGTACCCGCCGATGCGGGCGGCGTCCCGGCGCTGCCGCTCCGCGACCAGGGCCGCCAGGTAGTCCGCCGGGTGCCCGGCCCCGGGCGGGGGCGCCCCCACCGCGGTGGCCATCTCGCCCGCGAGACGCACCCCCATCGACCAGGCGACGGCCGGGTCGAGCTGCCGGAGCCGGCCCAGGTACTGGCGCACGGAGAGCCACAGCCCCTCGGGCACCTGGGACAGGTCCGCGTCGCCGTACCGCCCGGCCAGCCAGGGCGGCGCGGCCGGCATCACGGGCCCCCGCGCGCCGGGGAGCCGCTCCCGCACCACCAGCGTCCCCCCGAAGACGTCTCCGAGCCGCCGCCCGTCCGCGGAGACGAGCGAGGCGACGGTCGCCACGGTGCCGAGCGTCAGCGGCATCTCGACCAGCCCGACCGCGCCGCGCACCAGCGCGTGCCGGAACCGGATCGGCCCCCCGTCGGCCCGGACGACCCGCAGGCCGAACGCGGCCTTCCCGATCGACCGCCCGCCGCTCAGCGTCTCCACGGCGATGGGCGCGCCGAGCACCACGAGGAGGAACAGGGCGACGTTCACCGCCGCCGTCGCGGCGGTCCCCAGCGACAGCACCGAGCTGACGAGCACCACCGACAGCAGGAGGTAGACGCCGAGCACGACGACCAGGTCGAGCGCCACGGCCATGGCCCGGCTCGGCAGCCGCGCCGGCCGCAGCCCGAGGACGACGGCGTCACCGGTGACCAGCCCGCTCATGTCCACGCACCCCCTCTCTCCTCGTGGACAGTGTGGCACCCGGGTCTGACAAGCTCTCCTCATGGACCTCGACGTCTTCATCGCCGCCCACCGGGCGGAGTGGGAACGGCTGGACGCCCTCCTGCGCACGCCGGGACGCCGGCGGGGCGGCCACGAGGTCGACGAACTCGTCCAGCTCTACCGGCGCACGGCGGGGCACCTGTCCCTGATCCAGTCGAGTGCCCCCGACCCCGCGCTGATCAGCCGGCTGACCACGCTGGTCGCGCGCGCCCGCAGCGAGGTCGTGGGCACCCGGCGGTCGTCCTGGCGGGACGCGGTCCGCTTCTTCACGGTGGCGTTCCCCGCCGCCTGCTACCGCACCCGGCGGTGGTGGGTGCCGACGGCAGTGGTGTGCGTGCTGCTGAGCGCGGTCGTGGGCTGGTGGATCGCGGACAGCGAGGAGATCAGGGCGTCGATCGCGGCCCCGGAGACGCTGCGCGAGATGACGAGGCCGGGCGGTGAGTACGAGACGTATTACTCCAGCAGTCCGGCGACGGCCTTCTCGGCACAGGTCTGGACGAACAACGCGCAGGCCGCGGCCATGTGCCTCGCCTTCGGCGCGCTGCTCGGACTCCCCGTGCTGTGGGTGCTCCTGCAGAACACCCTGAACCTCGGGGTGGGAGTGGGCCTCATGGGCTCGGCGGACCGGCTGGACGTCTTCC